>CAYIBP010000019.1:0-3648 GCA_964361705.1 uncultured Candidatus Saccharibacteria bacterium | reverse complement strand
TCGAACCTACATCAAAGCCTTAGAAGAGCTCTGTTCTATCCATTGAACTACGAGGGCAAAATCTCTGTGGTCAGGAATAATTCCTCGCCGTCGCTCGGAATTTTCACGACCCTGGCTCGCTTGTTTTTTTTGTTGAAAAAACATAGCTCCGCCTCGCACAGCGCCCGCAAGCAAAGCAGTTTGCTTGCTTTTCACGCTGTGCGCGGTGTAGGACTCGAACCTACGACCTTCCCGGTGTAAACGGGTTGCTCTACCAACTGAGCTAACCGCGCATGATAAATACATATCTAAATTAGCATTTCTAGAGCGAAGGGTCAACAATAGGTGAAGTGGAGTTTAGAATTTCTGTTGATCTTTTCTCTCTTTCCACAAAGTAGTTCAGAACCTTGTCTAATCTTTCTTTGTTTACCATTTCCGACTTATTGGATTCTTCGACAGTCAAGGTAACTTCCTTGTTGACTTGAAAAAAAAGCAAAAGGCCAAAAACAAGCGAAAAAAGTACAACTAAAACAGTAAGCAAAAGCGCTATGCCCCAGTATATATCTGGTTTTAGCTTTATACCTCCTTTTTTAAATACTTTTTCTTTTTTAAAAAATTTTATCTCCATTTTTATATTATTTCATAAAACTTAAAAGTTTTATTTCAAAAGTCGCGACCCATTCTGGTAATTTCGAGACCCTGTTCACAAGTCCATCTTCAATAGTTTTCATGTCGGCTGAAACAAAGACCAGATCATAAGCTGAATTTTCAAGTAAAGTTATAAATCTGTATATATTTCCAAAACTCCCTGAAGTTTTCACTCCCACCAAAAGCGCGGGTTCTTTTTCATTCACATTCACAGAAGCAACCTCTATCTGTAGATTTACTTTTTTGGCAAGATTTTCCACCGTAGTCAAAAATGGTACAACATCAGGATTTTGTATAAAATGCGAATCTAAAAGACTTTTCTCCTTATCTACTTCTTTAAGCAGATTTTTCAAAGTCCCCATATCTTCCCTTTTTGCGTTTTCTATCTGCCATTTTTCCTCTGCAAGCTTATATTTGACTTCGCTTCCTTTGATGACGCTCAACAGAACAAAAAGAATCGTTAAAGATACCAGAAAGAAAAGTAGTGCGAGTATAAAAGATTTTTTTTGTAGTATTGATTGCATAATGTTTTATGAAGAAGTTAAAACTAATGAAAATTTTATATCAGACTCCTTTACAAAATTCGAAATTGGCAGATCAACTTTTGAAAATGCAGGATTGTCTTCTAAGGCGCGACGAAATCCTAGCAACCCTTCCCTGCTTTTGGCCCTACCTCGCACATCCACAACACCTGCTCCTTTTATATCTTTTCTATAAGAGATACTGGTAATTTTTATATTAGAAGTTTTTTTCAGCACAATCTCATTTATAACTTTTGTAGAAAATTTGTCATTTGACGCTTCCGACTTCTCAATGAGTGTTATCTTTCTTTCAAGTTCTTTTACCGCTGGCATCAAATTCGCCTGATTAAGAACTGCTGTATCGCCTTCTTGGGACTCAAGTTTTATGGTTACGGTGTTTCTTTTTATTATCGACATAAAATATGAAGGAAACACGAGAATGGAGGTCATTATCGTAGCCAATCCAAGCATTACAAACAAAACAGTGGAAAACCTGAGATAAAAATCTATTGCCATTCTCTTTTTTTCTTGATTTGGTATTAGATTAATCATATTCAAAGTTACCAAGAGCAAGTCCAATCGCTGGCGCAAAAGACAACGATTCCTCAAGACTTAGCTCTGGTATATTTTTATTTGTATCCGTAATATTCAACCATACATTGGCAAGTTCGACTTTTATCTTCAAACCAGCAGATAAATAATCCGCAAGACTTATCAGATTTGCGCTACCGCCACAAAGTATTATCTTTTCGATTTGGGCCCGATCTTTACCTTCTTCGTTTTTGTGAGTATTCCAATACGCCAGATGTTTCATAATATCTCCTTCAAGCAAAGAAACCCCCTTTAAGAGAGCAAGGAAAATCTCTTTATTGGGTTCATCGTTTCTTAGGCCATTTTCTAACTTTTTCTTTTCTGCTTCTTTGTTTGATATATTTAAATCTTTTTCTATTAAACCGGTCAGCGTAGCTCCACCTACATCGAGAGTGGATGTGAAAAGCACCACACCCTTCGAAACTATAAAAATACCCGTGCGTCTTTTCCCATAGTCAACAATCATGTAGGTACTTGAATCTTCTTTTTTTATGACACATCTTGCTAAAGGATCTGCTTCAAGCTCAAAAGACAGCGCATCTATCCCAGCATCTTTAAATACAGAAAGATATTCCTCTATTGTATTTTTGGATATTGCGCCTACTTGGAGCTTTAGATTCTGGTTGTCTTCAGATAAGATATCATAATCAAAAATAACTTCCTGCGCTGGTATTGGTATATATTCTTCCAGAGAGAGCTCTATCCCTTCCCTGATACTTTCTAATCCAGATTTATTTAAATTTAGGTTAAACAAATAAATTTGTTCTTCAGGCAGAGAGACTCGTACAGACTTCATGCCTTCTTTTTTTTTGAGTGAAAGTAATATCCTTTCTACCCCTCTTTGATCTTTAATCTTTCCAGATTCTATGATACCAGCAGGAATCCTGACTTCTCCATAGTGTCCTAGTTTGATTCCGTCCTTAACACGCAAAAGCTCAATATATTTTATTGATTCATCAGAGATATCAAGTCCAAAAGAAGGCATCGCAAGGAATTGTGGTATTGGGAAAAATCTATTATATAAATCCTTCAACATTTAAATTATTATATCAATAATAGCGCAAACAAGCTAAATCATTTAGCTCTTGTGCCTGTTGGAATATCTTTATCTGGCAAAAGCATAGAAAACTTACCGTCTTCGGTTGATACAGCCAGCAACATTCCTTGACTCTCGAGACCTTTTATCACTCTGGGTTCAAGATTCGTCACAAACATGCATTTCTTGCCCACAAGGACGCTCTCATCTGGAAAATATAAAGCTATACCGGATATTATTTGTCGGGGACTCTCTTCACCCAAGTCCACAGAGAGTTTGAGCAATTTATCTGTATCAAGCACTTTCTCTGCTGACAATATTTCTCCGACTGCAATTTCTACTTTTTTAAAATCTTCAATTGTGATCATTTGTTTATCTTATCCAAATACCTCTGCAAAATCAAAGCCGCCGCTGAAGCGTCTATTCTTCCGCTTTTGATTTGTTTTACTTTACTATGTGCTTGCGAAGGGCTTAAACTTTTCTTGCTCTGTCCTGCCTTTCTGGCTTCGAGTGACGTTAAAAATTCTTTTTGTTTATGTATAGGTAAATGAAATTTTTCTTCTAATTCTAAAATAAAAACTTCTATCCGCGCCGAAAGAGCATTGAGTTTACCAGAAAAATCAACAGATTCCCCCACCACTATCTCGCTTACATTTGCCTCTTTTATTATCTTTCCTATAACATCAAAAGTATCCGTGTTGTTTAGAATTATTTCTTTTGGAAAAGCCAGCGCGCAAGATTCATCAGAAACAGCAACCCCGATCCTTTTTGTGCCAAAATCGATTCCCATAAATCTTCCTTTGTTCATAAGCGAATACTGTTCAGTTAACCTTCAAGGGTGACACTGTGGATAAATAATAATTAAGTTTCTCG
>CAYIBP010000018.1:0-5410 GCA_964361705.1 uncultured Candidatus Saccharibacteria bacterium | reverse complement strand
TTCTTAATGTCCGCCAAAAATCCAAAAAGGGAGCCCGCGCGGATTCCCTCCCAGACCCTACCTCCGCGCGGACGAAATCCGAAATCCCCGCCGAATTTCAAAAATAGTAGTTTCGGTTTTGCGAACCCTTCTCCCAGAAAATAGTTTCGCAAAACCGAGTCCATATTTGCATTTCTGCACACAACATCCTTTTTAAAAGATTGTGTGGTGCGCAGAGCGTTTCCCCCACACTTCTGCTTCAGCAGAAGCTCTGTGCTTCGCACAGAGGCGCTTCAGCGCGCGGGGAACGCTTGTGGATATTCTCACGAATTTTTGATAAAATAGGTTCTAGCGGAATCGTATAACCACACAGAAAGCAAAAGTAATTGCTTTTTGTGAGTCGCAGGCGTGACGGCGCCTAGATGGGGTCGCGCAAAAATTCAGCAGAATTTTATGTGTGACCAAAACAAAGTAAAACCAATGTATTTATATTTACTTTAATCCAAGCAATGCTAGACCGGGGAGTAGATTTGAAAATGGCTTAAATAGAGGGCTGGCACTGCTTTGATTTGCGCAGATTTCGTAATAAGGCATAGTACTTGAGAGTTGAAGGTTCTGAGTATCCCCATTTTCTCCTGAAGGGGAGTAAAGTATCTCGCCCAAAGTACTATAGACAAAACAACTTCCAGAGAAAGGATAAAGCGCTGTTCCCCATATCACATTTACTATTTCATTTTCACCTGTGAATGTATAACGAAAATGCTTGTTTTTTTGACTTCTGTCTCTTGAGAGGGTTGGCCTGTCCAGATATTTTTGGATAATATTCGCCCCCTTTATTATTTGTAGACGAGGTGATACATAGTCTTTAGGAGACAAGAAACTTCCATTGTGATAAACTCCAACACCTCCTCCTTCTGCTATTGTGAATCGAGGGGAAGTGTACCAATTTGGGTGAAGTACATTGTTACCTCTCATTATTGCAAATTTCTTCAACATCTCTCCGGCCAAATCTTCTTCGGTAAATGTGCTGCTGGCCGGGAATTGAGTTCCCATTTCGTTATTTACTAAAACTTTGCTGCCTAATTCTCTGCGCATATAAGGTATGACATAGGCCAATCCTTCAGAGTGACCGTAGTAGTGAAAGTTTACTGCTCGCGAGTAGTTACTCTTTTTGGCAAGTTCTATGTATTTTAGGCCGAGCATGTATGCTGGAGCGTTGTATACAGTTTCGCCATTCACGGTCTTTGTTCTTTTTAGGAAGGAGAAATGGTTAACAGTATTTTTTAGAGTCATTGTTTTACCGATTTGTTGAGAAGCAAGCTTTGCTATAAGATTATATTCTGCCTCTCTTTTCGAAGTACCAGTAATCCTTGTTGCTCTTTGATATTTATCTTCAAGCATCAACCAAAACCATGCATTCCCAGTGAGTCCTCCATCTGATACTAATACTTTCGGATCATGATCGCGAAATGCTTTCTGTGCTGTAAGCAGAATTTTTACATATTCTTCAGGGGAACTTCCAGCACACCAAGTTTGTTGGGGCGCATTCATTTCATTCTCAATGGTTACTGCTCCAGTAAATTTGCCCTTGAACTCTTTTGCAATTATTGAAATGAAATCATAATAAGTCTTTGAATAACCATGAGCATTACTCCACTCCTCAGTCATATCTTTTGTCGCACCGGAACAAACACCTGAGGAAGGAGTGGTTTTATTATTCTTTATTGCCCATCGCGCGTTTGCTCTAATATTTGGCAGGATAATATATCCGTTGTCTTGGAGTTTCTTAAGATCATTGAAGATGTTTTGTTTGTTCACGATTTTTCCATTTTCCTCCACTTGTACCGCGTCCCAAGGTATCGCTCGGCGTATATATTTAGGAGGCATAAACTGATATTCTTTTCTGAAAAGTGACCTAGGGAAAGAAAGATAAGGGTTATCCATATTTCCTTCGCTGTTTAAAACCTCAAACATACCGAAAGCAATATCGCCTTTTCTGTCTTGCAGGGCTTGATATTCGTTCTGTACTATAGGTTTTATGTGTTTAAGCAGAGAGAGTTTTCTTATTTGTGTTTCTGAAGGGGATTTTATTTTTGCCAATGCTTTTGTATCTCTGTTTATAAAATCTAGATAGTTTCTGTAAGTTCTTATCTTGTTCGTTTTTTCATAATTAATACGAAATTCTTCTGTTTCTGCGTCAGTAAAGGTAGGTTCGGGAGTAGGGTTTTGTGCGTAAACTAAGGGAGAAATTAATAATGATAATATAATAAAAACAAACATTATTTTCTTTGACATAATGAGGATTATAACATGATTATTTTATAAATAAAAGAGGATAAGGATTATCTTGTTCTATCTAGATCTAAAAGCTATACTAATCTTGTGAAAATAAAGATTCTATATGAAGACAAGAATGTTTTAGTCATAGATAAGCCCTCTGGTATTTCTGTGCACCCTGATCTTCGTTCAAAGGAAAAGACAATTTCAGATTGGTTTTTAAAGAATTATCCCAAGTCAAAAGACGTGGGTGAGTCTTTATTTGTGGGAGATAATGAAGAAAATAAAAAAGAAATAAAAAAGTCTGGCATTGTGCATCGGCTGGACAAAGAAACTTCAGGTGTACTACTTTTGGTAAAAAATCAGAAAGCATATGAATTCTTGAAAAAACAATTTCAAGACAGAGAAATAAAAAAAACTTATCACGCTATTGTATTAGGTATCGTGAAGAAGGATTCTGATACGATAGATAAACCAATAGGTAGAAGTCCAAAGGATTTCAGACGATGGCTCGCGGGTAGAGGAGCGCGAGGGGAGTTGCGCGATGCGATGACGAAGTACAAGAAAATAAAATCTTTCAGCCAAGGTAAAAATCAGTTCACCTATCTTGAAGTTTATCCCAAGACCGGTCGCACACATCAGATTCGTGTGCATATGAAATATATAAATCATCCAGTGGTGTGTGATTCGCTCTATGACCCAGATGGTGTTTGTCCTAAAGATTTTAAAAGACTCGCCTTGCACGCCAAATCCATAGAATTCAAAAACTTGAAAGGTGAAAATATAAAAGTAGAATCACCTCTGCCGAAAGAGTTTGCAAATGTATTATAAAATCTTGAATTATGAAAACAAAAACATCTTCAACGAGTTCAGTGTTCACGGTCTGTCAGAATTGTAAAAAAGATTTCGTTATTGAGACGGAGGATTTTGCTTTTTATGAAAAACTCAAGGTGCCTCCGCCTACTTGGTGTCCGGAATGTCGTTTTGCTAGAAGGATGTCTTTTAAAAATATCTGGAGCTTGTTCTGGAGGAATTGCGAGAAGTGCCGTAACAAAACTCTATCTATGTATAGACCTGAACAAGAGATGGTTGTGTATTGCCAGCCTTGTTGGTGGGCAGATGATTGGGATGGTACAGAATACGCTATGGATTACGATCCCAGTAGGTCATTTTTGGAACAAGTGAAAGAACTAAAAAGTAAAACTCCTTATGCGACGCTCTCTAGTCTGTATTCCAGTTTGAAAAATTCAGATTATTCAAATGGACTCGCTTGGTCCAAAGACTGCTACATGATGTTTTGGGCAGACTTACTGTGAAGGGGTGTACTATTCTTCAATACTAAACGGACTGAAATATAGTTCCGATTGTTTGGGCAGTAAAAATTCGGAGCTTTGTTATGAATCTATTGGTACCAACAAGGGTTATAATATTTTCTTCTCCGAAGAATGTGATTCCTGTGTGAATGTGTGGTTCTCGCGCAATTGTTATAACTGCACAAACTGCATCGGATGCGTAAACTTGCGCGGAGTCTCAAATGCAATCTTTAATGTGAAGTACAGCAAAGAAGATTATGAAAGAAAAGTAAAAGAATTAGAACTTTTTTCTTGGAAGAAATTGCGCGAGCTCAAAACAAAAGCCGAGGCCTTTTGGCTCGAGAATCCATACAGAGAATACACAGGCAATTCATTGAATCTAAATGTCACGGGCGACTATGTCTATGGATCTAAAAATTCTAAAAATATATATATATGCGATGAAGTAGAAAATTGTAAATGGACGCAATTCATGACTGTGCCGACAGCCAAGGACTGTATGGATTACAGTGGTTGGGGCAACAATGCGAGCAGGATATATGAGTGTTGTGTGGTGGGTGAAAATGCGGACTCTATATATTTTTCCGAAGATTGTTGGCCGGATACTATGAATGTGGAGTATTCTGCTTGGAGTATCGCAGGCAAGAACAATTTTGGTTGCGTGAATTTAAAAAGAAAAAGCTATTGTATTTTAAACAAAGAATATTCGAAAGATGAATATGAAAAATTGAAGGCAAAAATAATAGAAGATATGAAAATAAATCCGTATATAGATAAACTCGGACGCAAATTTTATTACGGAGAATTTTTCCCTCCGGAGTTTTCACCTTTTTATTACAACAGATCAAACGCCATGCGATTTTTCCCAAAAACAAAAGAAGAAGCGCAGGCTATGGGATATCAATGGGATGATTCAGCAGATACCATTCATACTCCTACGATGAAATCCGAAATGATACCTGACACCTTGGCAGATACCAGCGATGATATTTTGAAAGAAATTTTAGAATGCGCAAATTGTGGCGGGGGATACAGAGTGGTAAAGGGCGAGCTTGATTTGTTGAGCAAGATGAACCTTCCCATACCACATGAGTGTCCTAGATGTAGAGAAAATAGAAGATTTGCTAGATTAAAACCGCCAAAGCTCTACAATAGAATTTGTGCCAAGTGCAACAAAGACATGATCACGCCCTTTTCTCCAGATAGACCTGAGATAGTGTATTGTGTGTCGTGCTATCAGGGCGAGTTTCTGTGATTTGCCTTTGCGATTTTTTTATGTTAATGTTCAAAACATTATGGCAGTAGTAAAAATAGACAAATCAAAACTAAGCCCAGTAAATATCGACGAACGTAAAAAGCTTGATTTTAGTTCTGGCGATACTGTAAAGGTTTGGTCCAAGGTCCTAGACGATAAAGGCAAGACCAGACTTCAGGCCTTTGAAGGCATAGTGCTTGCTCGCAAGCATGGTACAGAAATAGGAGCGACTTTTACTATAAGAAGGATAGCTTCAGGTGTGGGAGTGGAGAGAATTTTTCCGCTTTATTCCCCGAATCTTGATAAAATAGAAATTACCAAGAAATCTCGCGCTCGCAAATCCAAGCTTTACTATATAAGAGAAAAAGCCCTTAAAGACGTCCGCAGAAAACTTCGCTCAGTGGTTTCTCCAGATGAAGAAGCGGTGGGAGCAGACGTAGTAGTAGAAAAAGAATAATATAAAACAAAAATCTCTCCGTTAATTCAGAGAGATTTTTGTTAGTATGTTGTGATAATATAAATATATGCCCGGGTGTTGAAACTGGTAGACATTTATCCTTGAGGTGGATAAGCCCGCAAGGGCGTG
>CAYIBP010000017.1:0-6576 GCA_964361705.1 uncultured Candidatus Saccharibacteria bacterium | reverse complement strand
TTACTCTTGCGAGACCATCGTGTATTAGTCCACCTTTCGATGAATTATTCACGACTTCGGGGGAAGTTCCTATGTATTACTACCTCGTCTGCCACTAATTTTTCACGACCTTTGATTTGATATAATCTCATCTCCGATTTTGAAAAATCCGTTCGACTTGCATGCCTTATCCACGCCGCCAGCGTTCATCCTGAGCTAGGATCAAACTCTAACTAAAAGTAATAGAACGAAACAAAACAAAAAACAGCACTTCGGCGCGAGCGTCTCAGTGTCTTGTGACACTTATAGCATTTGCACTTTATGTTATTTTTGTATTCGTTAGAGTTTAATCTTTTGCTCTAAAAATTATTATACTTACTCAAATTTATTTTTGAGACTTGCGCCCTCATATGAAAATGAGGGGTTCTCAATCTTGCTCTGCTTTACATATGTAAAAACAGAGCTATTCAATTGTCAAAGTAAATTTCACTAAAGAAATAAGCGTCCTATCGAAAGCGACGCTCAAGAAGGAGTATATACTAGCGAACAGGCAGTGTCAAGCACCCTAATAACTAAAAATACCCTGATATTACAGAGTATTTTTGAAGAAAAGATCTCTACTTTTTTTTCTTTGGTTTCTTCTTTTCTTTCCTATGTCCATCTCCTTTTGCCATAATATATTTTATTAAATTTAATAATACTTAATTGTAACACAAGATTCGCATTAAATAGTATAATGTTATCAATATGGCAACTAAAATAATATATTTTGTCAGGCATGGCGAGACACAATCAAATGCTCAAAATATAAGGCA
The DNA here is from genome assembly GCA_964361705.1 of uncultured Candidatus Saccharibacteria bacterium. Classification (GTDB taxonomy): domain Bacteria; phylum Patescibacteriota; class Minisyncoccia; order Phycocordibacterales; family UBA9973; genus UBA9973. The sequence goes on along the minus strand of CAYIBP010000017.1, from coordinate 5,782 downwards.
AGGCAGTACAGGACCTTTGACAGAAAAAGGCAGAGCGCAAGTCTTTGTCACAGCTTTGCGGTTCCCTAAAAAACGAGGCGGTCCTGAAATCATAATTTCAAGCCCTTATGAGCGTACAAAAGAAACCGCCGAAATATTAGCAAAGGAATTAGATCTTGAAATAGAATATTCCGATCTACTTATGGAAAGACGTAACCCTTCTGAGATAGTCGGACATTCAGGAGAAGAAAAAAGTGTACAATCAATCATAGATCGCATAGACAAGGGATATCATGCTGACGATTTGCGAATATCTGACGAAGAAAATTTTCCTGATTTAAAAGCTCGCGCAAAAAAGCTTTTAGAATATATAACTAAAAGAAAAGAGAAGAAAATAATTATGGTAACTCACGGGCTTTTCCTAAAAATGATAGCTTCATTTGTATTATATGGTGAAGAATTAAACGCTTCGACATACAATAGCTTGAGTTATTACAATCCTATCGACAATGCCAGTATGGGGATATTCAAATACACAAAACATTGGTTTTCCAAACCAAAATGGGAAATTTTAACTTGGAATGATTTGAATTAGAGATAACCCTACAAATCGAGATATTCAACTATAAACTCCACTCTTTTACCGTCTTCAAATATTATCGGACCGATTTTTATTCCTTTTTCTTTGTCTATAAACACATTGTCTTTGCGGAGAGATCCATCTCGAATATCATCAAACCAAACTTTAATAGATGGTGTGGTATCTATAATCTCTGGATAAGAAAAATGATACTTTTTTGGATGTGCATTTATTTTGTGTATAAACAATCCACCTTTTAGATCCATATCGGGTGAGGCTATCTCTTTGTCGAGACCTATAGATTTACGAAACTCTAGCGCGTAAGGCAGAGTCTCGCCATCTGGACCAGAGAGGAATATTTTTGCTATTTTTTTCGAAGACGCATCAGGAGCGAGAGGAGTTTCGAGTGCTGTGAGCTCGTACTTGCCAGAAACTCTGATCTCTTCCACTGCGCGAAGAGGTATCCATTTTAAAAGTTCTTTATAAAAAGCATTAAAATGAAGAGAGAATTCTGGATAACCCATAGTGTCATAATAATTTTCATATTCTAAATGCTCACACACACCTTCTATGGAAGACATGCCACAATCATATCCGTTTGCATGCATCACTCCAAAAGCGTGCCCTAACTCATGAGAAATAGTGTAATCAAAATATGAAAAAGGAACAGTCTCTTGTATTTGTATGCTCCTGCCAGATGCGGACGACCCTGCCCAAGATTGAGACAAAATATATGTCTTGCCTTCAAAATACACATCTCCTTTACCTACATAAGAATTCCCACCAGTCGCAGACGGATGATCTACAATAAATAATATTCTCTCGTAATCGGCTAGATTTATATTATTTTTTACTATATAATTTCTGATTTTTTTATCTTCTAAACTTACCCAATTGTTATCATTAAAATTTCTATTGAGAGTGATCCACGGAGTAACAGTGCCAGAGAGCCACATCCTGCTATAGGATTGCTCCTTGAAAAAATCTTGTTGCTTGCCTTTGAAAAGCATTGACTCGACTTCTCTTTTTACAAAAGGCTTTGGATTGGTAGAATTCAAAAAATCAACTAAGAACACTAAAATTTTCTGTTCACCTAGGGCGTCCCAATATGGCGACTTTGCCTCTGCGTTATTTTCTATATTTAAAGAATTATTCTGTACTTCTTTTATATTTTTTACATCTGCTGTAATAGAATTGCCAGACAATATGCCCTGTATGCTGACTTCAACATCCGGAGAAAAATTCATATTCCCCTTCGTAGGATTGAAATCATACTCTACACCATCACTTATAAACTTGTATGTATAGTGGGATTCTTTTCTGTCAAATTTATCTATATGTATCGTCTTTACTTTGCCTGTCATATTTACACTGCTTTCTGTATTTTCTAGAAAAACCGCACTTTTTGCTTCAGAGTGTAAAAATCCGAACATTAATAAGAAAACACATAAATAAAAGATTATCTTTTTCATACTTTTAAACTAACATTAGGTAATCTAGAATGCAAACAAAAAAATCTCCATACTATACGGAGATTTTTTTGTTTGCATTCTTTTATATTTAGAAAGCGGAATTTATAGAAGAGTTATTTCGTATTGGTACTGCTATCGCACCCATTACTTTAACTTTATACTCCTTTGTTGCTACACCACCACCGGAGCTTTTAGCATAAAAGATTACACTATATTGACCCGATTCATTGTAAGTGTGATAGAACAAAGCAGAGTCTTGTTCTGGAGTTTTTCCTTCTCCCCAATCAACGAAAAATTTCAAAGTTTCATTCTCTGGAGCAGAAGCGAGTACTAACCAAGAATATTCTTTATTAGCATCTACATTGGATGAACCGGATACACCATATATTACAGGTAACAAGACTTCTTTTCCTTTTACTGTTACAGTGGTGGATTTTTCCGCAAACTTTCCGTATTTATCTGTGATTTTTATATTTATCAAGAAATCATTATCCTCATTATAAACATGAGTAAAGACTATGTCTTGACTATTCTCAGTATCAAACAATTGAGTATTTTTACCATCACCCCAATCAATGTCAAAAGTTAATTTACCATCATTTGGGTTTGTAGTGTACACACTCCAAGCACCATTTTTATTTACTTCCAAAACTGAAGGACCGGACACTCTATCTATCGTAGGATTAGAGAGGCCTTTTATTGTAAAAGCATTGGAGACTCCGAAAATTGAATCTTTCAACACTTCGTGAACCATAACTTTATAATTTCCCAATGGTAGATCTTGTGGAATAGTAAAGATTGTCTGTTGAGAACCATCAAGTATAAATCTATTAATTGTCATATTTTTACCCTTGCTCATACTATAAATACCAACACGAATATCTCTACTTGAAATTGGGCTATTAAGCCATTTCACTGTCACCTTGTCACCAGGAAAATAAATCTCATTGTTGTTTTGAGTAAGAACACTGATATTTGAATCAATCAAAGAATCGTGAGTGCAAGACAAAGCTTTGATTTGTCTGCGGGACAAAGATCCTACTACTCCATCAACCAACATCGCATAATCTTTTTGAAATGCTTTGACTCCATTTCTGGTAGCATCATCAAATGTTGCATAAGATGGTACATCAGGAGCATCTAATTTTGTGTAAAGATTTTCCATGTAGCCTCTATTGCGCAAAAACTTCTGAAGCATTGCAACTTCTTTACTTGTAGCGCTGTCTTTGCTGCCAAACTTCAAAGTTAGATTAATATACGCACATTCGTCAACAGGCAAGATGGAATCAACGACGACATCTTGTGCCAAAGCTGGACTCATAGAGACCAAACTCAAAGCAAAAAACAAAACTGATAATATCTTTTTCATAATTTTTTATTAAAACATTAGTTACTGATAAAGCCTTATAATCTAAGCTTGTAATCGTGTTAGCAATCTTTTAACACCGACGATCTATATTGTATCATACTTTACAAGAAAAGTAAATAGTAAAAACACTCTGCGAGACAGAGTGTTTTTACTATTTTTGAATCTCTTGAAAAGAAATTAAAGATTATGTACCAACACCGCTTGAGAATCAGAGCCAAATACTCCATCTGGAGTCAGGTAGTGTTTGGATTGGAAGGATTTTAATGCCTGCACTACAGATTCATCAAAAAGCGTAGCGCTAGGTACTTCATATCCTTTACTACTTAATGCCTCTCTCATACATTTTACTTCGTTGCTATCCATACCGAGTCTCAAGGTCATAGTGTAGTTTTCACAAGAAGAAACGACAGAACTTTCAAGTGCGCCTAGAGCGTTGGCTTGGGCGTCCGTTTTATTCTTTTCTTGAAATGGAGCAACGAGAGTCATCATGGGAGATAATTCTGAAGTTAAATTAAGGTTTGCGAGGACACCTCCACTGTGAGTGTATGCTACTCTCCTTATGAATACTCGGGATTGCGTACCAGAAGGAATGCCGCCTACCCCTACGCCATTATAAGAAAGATAAGCTGTAATATTTAGACCCTTATCTCCAGCTGGCACACCCATTTTGAGACCTTTCAAGGTAACTATGCCTTGGACAGGTTCGCCCGAGATTTTGCCTATCCTCATTGATTTTACTGTAACAGGGATAGTTCCACCCGAAATTGCATATTCTATTTCTCTAATAGTGATTGCGGAATATCTGGATTTAAAATTGTAAGACACTCTTGAGCCATCTTTGAGACCCGTTTTTGGAACTGCTATATTTCTGGAAGGAGTAGATATTTCAGTGTTCAATACAGGTGTATTAAGGACAGGACCAGTGACTTTGACTTCTAACTCAGTCCTTTGAAATCCTCCTTTACAATCTCTAAGATCCACATATACTTTGTATATACCGCGCCTAGACCAAGATACGATAGGGGCTGCAACTTTGCCGGATTTTGTGGCAGGGCAAAAAATATTTTTACCAGTTGTAGGATTCACCCCTTCACTCGAATAAGAAGCGCCATTACCCCAGTTTATAACCCAGCTTATGTTGTCGCCATCTTCATCTGAAGCGCTAAAGTTGAAATCTACTTGTTTACCTACTGTAATGTTTGAAGGAATTCCTGTCTTGACAAGTTTTGGAGAGCGATTTCCAGATGTTGTGACATCCACGAACATACTTTTCTCTGTTTCATAACCATCGCTATCTTTCACTTGAAAAATCAATTCATAGGAACCTGCCTGCGTGTAAGTGTGTGAAAAACTTGGATTTGAAACATAACCGGAATTAGTATTATCACCCCAATTTACATAATAAGACAACTGCGCTAGACCTTCATCGTCAGTTGCATCGATCATCCAAGTGCCAGACTGATTTACAATCACTGAAGAAGGGCCTGTTATTTTATTTAAAGCAGGACTTAAAGGAGGTGGTGGCAAGTTACCAACCCTAAATACTTGAGAAACACCAAAGACAGAACTATCGCTAGTCAAATACCCTAAAACCTTATATTCGCCATGTAAAGTATCACTAGGAATCTCCATGCTTACAGCGCCATTGTTTTTAAAACTAGCTCCAAAAACAACATGGTCCCCTTTCTGTATACTGTGAATCTGCACTCTTAAATTATTTGTACTGTCGGAAGGGATATTTGAACTTGTAGTCCAAGCTAGCTCTAACATTTTGCCTGGCTCCCCAACATCAGAAGAATTCGGTGATGTAAAACTTACATCTGCTCCACTAGCGCAAGACAACACACGAATATGGTTTCTGGTTTCTGTACCCACATAGCCATCCGGTAGTCCATTACTATCTAACAATCCATAATCTCTTTGAAACGCATTGACACCCCCAAAAGAAGAATTGGGAATACCCTCTCTCATGCTTTTTGTATACTGAGATTCCCCAATTTTAGGAGCTGTCGGATAATAGCCTCTGTCATATAAAAACCTCTGGAGCTTTGAGACTTCATTTACTGGTTTAGTATTACTGTCCATAGTTTGTACTTTGCCATTAGAAAGAGGCGGTTTTAAATTCGAAACTATATTAATACATTCTGTGCCTTGCGCACTAGAAACTGCTGGCATACTGACACCCGATAGGACCAAACCTAAAACAAAAACTAAACTTAAGTATTTTCTCATAATTGAAATTATTTAATAAATATTAATAATGTTTTAAAAGACTCATAAAAACAAGTGGCTTAATTATACACCCGATAAAAACTAAAGTACAAAAAGCGTACAGTTAACCATATGGGGTGACACTTAAGGTAGAATTGGGGTGACAAAGGT
>CAYIBP010000016.1:0-11131 GCA_964361705.1 uncultured Candidatus Saccharibacteria bacterium | reverse complement strand
CGCTCCAAGGGGCGACCTGAATGGTATTCCGCGGCTCAAGGGCTCGTAATCGTTACTACTTTTTGTGGTAATCGGTTACGAGCCCATTTGTTTAGTTGTTTAGATAAAGATGATTCTCACGACCTTAGGTTCGAACCGCTAAAAAGCCAATGGATAAAAAGGAAATCGAGCGTCTTTACGCTCGAAGTCCGTCTCTGCTCCTCGGTATCCTTCAGATACCCCGAGTCGCTGTCTCGGAAACGCAAACGCGCCGAAAGGCGCGCTTGTGTTTCACTCGTCAGCTCCTCGGTATAGCTCGCAAACTCGCTATACCCCGAGGAGCGCGCTCGGAAATATAAAAGCGCCCGAAGGCGCTTTTATATTTCGCTCGCTTGCTCCCCAATCAAGAGGTTATTATACCCGCCCTTTTAGATAGGAAATACATGGATTCATTGTATCAGAGATTCTTGGTTATAAGAGCATTGAGTTGATGGAGTAAGCTATCTGTTAGTAACGTTTTTATTGTTATACTATTAACTGTATGAAAACACTTTCAATTCCATCCGAAGAAAATTTAGGTTCTCTTGATTATTCTAGGGCGTATACCAAGATTAATATAAAGAAGTGGCTCAAGGATTACGAGATTGCCATATGGATTCTCACGATGTTTACGATTGGTTTAGGAATGAGTTTAGTGCCGATGAAGTGGTACCCTTTTGGCATACTTATTGCAGGAGTTATCGGCGGCAGTCTAGGGGAATTATTCGAGGAAGCAAAACCTCAAGTTAAAAGGAAGTTTTGGGATATTTTAAAGGATCAAACTTCTTAAGGGAGAAAATCCGTTCATTTTTTCGTCTTTATTTAAATTTAAGTTTAAAATGAGTGTTATATTGATAATCATGTAGTTTATATATGAAATTATCCTCTTTTTTAAAAAGCGCTTTTATTTTTTTATCCAACCAAATAGAGATTTTCTCTAAGGAAGATAGTGATAGAAAGAAAAATAAGATAAGAGAAGGGTCGGATAGAGAATAGTCTGAAAAAACAGATATATAGGATATTATTAGAGATGTAGGGAAAAGTAACACTAGAAAAAGAAGAAGAGCATTCTTTCTTATTAGGAAGTATTTAAAAAATGGTTCAATGTTTTTCGTATCTATCTTATCAGGATTATTATCTTGCTTTGAACTATATATATCCAACATGACTTGGATTTTCTCGTAATGTTGATCTGAAAGCCAAAACAGAAACATTAGGATTATATTTGTGAAATAATTCCCCATTCTTCTCCAGAACATTCTGTCTGATAGGTGGTTATTTACTAGTATCTTAATAAATTTATCAACAGAGAACCTAAGTTTTTTAGGTGTATACACAATCTCTTTCTCATTAAAATCAAAAACTAAATCTTCCTCTTTTCTGAACAAAAAACCAGTTACATTCTTTTTATACTTTTCATCGGAAACAATAGTATAATTACCCTCTTTGTCATTTGGATATACCATATCTACACCACCACAGACAGAGTCTCCAGCAAGAAATATCTTAATAAACATTTTCTTACCATCCTTGAAGTAATCTGAGTCTTTTGGATAGTTACGCACCAAACTAAAACCAACAGCATCTTTAATTGGTGTTATTTTTTCATCAGAATCTTGACTGGTGTAGAGTTTTACAAATTCTTCGGAGGTTAATGATTTTGTGTTTTCCATAAAATTTCTATTTTACTATTTTGAAACAATGTTATTTAGATTATTTCTACCAGCAATGATTAACCCTTTTAGTCCATCTAGGTCAGATGCATAAACAAGATTTCTTCCATCTTTTATATCTTTTATTCTGTTTTGCCATTCTTCTAGTTGTCGATTATATGTTATATATTCTTGCGAATATATTTCTTTGTGTCTTTGGTAGAAACCTGTTATCTGACTAAGATAACCAATATAATCTCCCGCATCTTCCCAGCCAGATATTATTATTGAGTCTGCTGTAGTTTTTGCATCCTGCTTTATGCTTTGAGTTACCGACCCCATCTTATTATTTAAGGGTGGTGTCAGTTCGAATATACCCAAATTTACACTTTGTAAATTAAAATCAAATTTTATTATTAATATCACAACCACCATAACCACCAAGAAACCAATAAACCATTTATTAGAAAACAACTTTTTATTAGAAGGCAGTTTGTCGGATTTATCACGGGTTATCCCCGATAACTTTGCAAGTAGAAAGTATTTAAAATAAGAAATCCTAAACTTTGGTCCAAATCTAACAATCGCCGAATCGGTTGCGTCTAATAATTCTATGCTCGAGACCACACCCTTAGATTCTCTGGGGGCTAAAATCTCTATAATTTTTTCTTGCTCTAATTTGCATAATATCTTTTTTTCGTCGTCTCCGTATACAATTCCATATCCAACCAAAACATAGTTAAACTTAAATTCAATGAAGTTAGGATCGGGGCTTATTGAGGACTCTTTTTTTATTTCTCTCAAAACACTAAATACTTTCTCTGATGGAGTCATAATGTCATTCTAACTGATTATATCTAATAAAAACATTAGTAAATAAATTTGAAGATTTCTTCAATTGATTTGTCTCTCTAAATCTTAAGATATTAGTAAAACACTGGTCTAAGTGGTCTCTTTTTGATTGTATGAAAAAGTCTAATTTTAGGTTTTTTTGGGATTATCTAAGGAAAACTTGGTTTATAGATAATTTTGTATCTGTCTTTTGATGGTGGTAGGATTAAACCAAATGCAAGAAGAAATAACTAAAAAGATGGATTCTGAGGGGATGCTTAAGGGCCGAATGGCCGAGACCCTGGTTGAGGAGTTACTTAAGAAATCGGGTAATACGGTTTATCGATTTGGGTATGAGGCGATAATGCAAAATCTAGTCCAGATTAAAAGGATTTTTGACGCTCATAACGAAGTTGGCGAGCAGATTCGCACTATACCAGATTTTATCGTGATAGATGAAAAAGGAGAGCCATTTTTTGTTGAGGTAAAGTTTCGTTGGGACGGGAAAATGTTTGATGAAAAAGATAAAGTATTACTAGGGAAAATAAAACATTTCTGGAATGCAAAGATTATTTTTGTGAATAGTTCAAAAAAGCCATTTTTCCAAGTTTCCAGTGTGCCATATATTGATGAAAACGGCGGATTAATTTGCCATCCGCTTTCAGAAGAGAAAAGTTGGAAAATTGATACTGCGGTATACACAGAATTTGAGACTTTGGTTGAGAAGTATTTAACCCCGCCATTGAAGATCTAGAAGATAAATTCATGAAACTTACAGATAACGAAAAACGAGATGTCATTAAATATTTAGAGGCCGGAAAGCCGTTGCCGGATAAATATCGTTTTCTATTGTTTGGCGAGACCCAAGAGGTCGAGCTTCTTTGGAACGGAAAAACAAATGAGGTTACTAATGTTGTTTTGCCTTTTCAAGTAATAGAACAGATTGATGAACCGAGAAGCGATGCAAAGTTCGGTAATCAGAATTCTCTTTTTGATACCTCTGGCAGACAAATAACCGGTTGGACGAACAAGCTTATTTGGGGAGATAACAAACTTATTCTCTCATCCCTCAAAAATGGGCCGCTTCGTAAAGAAATAGAAGCGCAAGGCGGCTTGAAGTTGGTTTATATTGACCCGCCATTCGATGTTGGTGCTGATTTTTCCATGGATATAAAAATTGGTGACGGTGATGACGAAGAGAGTTTTACTAAAAAGCCGTCAGTTATAGAAGAAATCGCCTATCGTGACACATGGGGAAAGGGTGCGGATAGTTTTATCGCCATGATTTATGAGCGGTTAAAATTAATGCATGATTTACTCGCTGAAGATGGAAATATTTATGTACACTGTGATTGGAGAGTAAATAGTTATATGCGTTTGATCTTGGATGAAATTTTTGGGAAAAGCAATTACATAAATGAGGTTATATGGCAAAAAGTTAGATCATCAAAAGGACAAGCGAAATCTTTTGGAAACGTCCACGATTCTATTTTTGTCTATGCAAAGTCAGAGAGCTATTTTTTTAGCAAATTATATACTGCGCATAATGAAGCTAGATTAGATACTCACTACAATAATGTTGAGGAATCCACTGGTAAAAAATATCAATTGGCTGATTTTACACAAAAGGGACAGGGCGAAGCTAAGTATTTTGGCGATAAATTACTTGTACCCCCACCCGGGAAGCATTGGATTTGGTCACAAGAACGAATTAATGAAGGAATGAAAAATGGGGTGATTATATTTACTGAATCTGGGAAACCAAGAGTTAAGCGTTATCTAGATGAATCACAAGGAACACCAGTTGAAGATATATGGACAGATATTTATCCGATAAATTCTCAGGCTCAAGAAGCAGAGGGATACCCCACACAAAAGCCTGAGTCTTTAATTGAAAGAATAATTAATGCCTCAACAAGAGAGGGTGATATTATGGCTGATTTCTTTTGCGGTTCAGGGACAGCACTTGCCGTTGCTGAAAAACTTGGCAGGAAATGGATTGGTTCTGATTTAGGGAAATTTGGTATACACACATCTCGCAAACGCTTGATTGGTGTACAAAGAGAGCTTAAGAAAGAAGGCAGAGATTTCCGCGCCTTTGAGATTTTGAATGTGGGTAGGTATGAGAGAGAAAATTTCCTTGCGGTGAACAATGATTTGCGCGCAGAAGAAAGGACCAAGCAGGCAGAGAGAAAAGAAAAGGAATTTGTAAAACTTATCATATCCGCATACAAAGCTGAGCCGGTAGGGTCATTTGTGAACATTGTTGGCAAGAAAAGAGACAGGTTAGTGGCTGTTGGGCCAATCAATATGCCTGTTTCTTCAAAACTGATACAAGATATTGTTGCTGAGTGCAAAGGAAAAGGAATTACAAAAGTTGATGTGCTTGGTTTTGATTATGAAATGGGTCTAGATTTTCAAGAATACAAAGATCAAGGTGTTGATATTGCTTTTAGAATAATTCCAAGAGAAGTATTTGATAAAAAAGTGGTAGAAAAAGGACAGGTAAAATTCTACGATGTGGCGTTTATTGAGGCAAAACCAATAATAAAAGGCAGGGGAAATAACAAGGAACTCTCAGTAGAACTTACTGACTTTTCTGTTTTCTACAATCAAGATGATTCAGGCGAAGTATCCGAAGCCCTCCGGCCTGGTGGAGTCAAGGTAGTAGTAGAAAATGGTCAGGTGGTAAAAATATCAAAAGACAAAATAACCGAGCTTATCTCAAAAGAAGTATTAACGAAAAAATGGAGCGACTGGATAGACTACTGGGCAGTAGATTTTGATTTTGCTAGCAGAAAAGAAATCATCAAGGTTATAGAAGATGGCAAAGAAAAAGAGGTTTGGACTGGCGACTATATCTTTGATAACGAATGGCAGAGTTTCCGCACGAAAAAGAATAGAAGTCTAGAGCTTACTTCAACAGCCAAAGAAATGACAAAGGGAACATATAAAATTGCCGTGAAAGTCGTGGATATTTTTGGAAACGATACAACGAAAGTGATAGAAGTGAAAATATGAAGTTAATCAATAAAATTGAAATAGAAAACTTCAAATCCTTTTTGAAGGAAGGGTTTTCGGTCGATGAAATTACTGCAATAGTTGGAGCTAATGAGTCGGGGAAAACTAATATTCTTAAAGCGATAAATCATTTTTCAAAAGACAGACAATATGCTCAGTTTGGTCGGGAAGAAGGAGACTTTAGATTAGACTCCCCAAGCTTTCCCAATGGTGAGATATCAATTGCGTGCGAATTTGTTTTAAGTGAAAACTTGATACCGCAACTTATCAAGCTTGAACCGAAACTGAAAGGGAAATTATTTCGTCTGGAGAAAAAAGGGAAATTGAATACAATCCCAACTCTTTGTGGTAGTTTCCCTGAAAAATTGATAGGCGTACCCAGCATACTGAAAATTAATAATAGACAGCTCTTTAAGACACAGACGCAAACTATTTTAAGTAAAGAGCAATCTGATTTTGTGACGATAAACGGTTGGTTGTTTAAAAATCAATTAATAAACTTATCAAAAAATCCATATGCCACCTTACTCAGAGAAAATAAAATAGAAAATCTTAACAATGAAAAAATGGATGAATTTCTCGCTAAGCATGTCCAGGACGAAATATTACAAAATATAAAGATACTTTTTTGGAAATACGAAGAAAAAGAACATTATTTACCGGAGAAAGTACCCATCGCTGATTTTGTAGGAACTCCATCCAAGTATCCGGGAGTTAACTGCATGTTTGCCATTACAGGATGGAAAGAATATGACTATCAAAATAATCTTATTACTTTTGATTCAACTACTAAAGATCAGTTGCTACGCAAGACACAAGACACCGTGAATGAGTTAATTCATAAACACTGGTCAACACATAAAGAGTTAACCGTTAAGTTGAGTTTTAACGGGGATTTTTTGGACATTTCTCTATCTGAGCCAGGCCACGAGACCCCACCAAATTTTAGAAGTGATGGGTTTAAGTGGTTTTTAGCTTTTTTACTTTTCTTTAAAAAACATACTTCTACTCTTAGTAGCCACATACTTTTAATTGATGAACCTGGGGGATTTTTGCATCCACAAGGGCAGAAAGATGTTCTAAAAGAACTTACCTCACTCTCACAAGATAATCAGATTATATATACTACTCATCAAACCTTTTTAATAAATAAGAATATTCCTGATTCTGTAAGAATTATTAAAAGAGAAAAGCGTGGTAGGGGCCAAGATGCGTATGACTCAAAAGTATATAGTTTGAACGATAGAAAACATATTCTCACAGATAAACTTTTGCGAGAATCCCTTGGTTTTCTTGTTTCGGATATTTCCCCAGTTAACGAATTTAATATTTTAGTTGAGGGTGAATTTGATAGAGAGCTTTTAATAGAGGCAAACAAACATTTTAAAATACTTGATTTGAATGATGTTTCTATTATTGGATGTAGTAGAGCAAGTAATATTCAGAAATATGCTTCTCTGTATAGATCGAATGATTTAGCTGTGGTTGGTTTATATGATTCAGATTCTCCGGGGAAATCCTCTTTTAACTCTGCGACAGGATTTGAGAAGGTTCAACTTATAGATGTCTGTAAGGGTGTCGAAACAATAGAGGATATATTACCAGAAAACACTTTCTTAATAGGGGTTAATAGTTGGAAGAAGAAAGAAAAGATAAAAAAGATTTTTAATGCGGTAGTACCAAGAATGACTCAGATTAATAATGAGCTTCTTGATGATTCGGCCAAGAAAATAGAACAGAAGCATTTTCTTGAGAATTGTCTAATGGAAGAAGTTAGAACAGAGATTAAAAGGGATTCGAAAAAATTTGGAAACCTTGAAAAATTATTAAATGAGTTAAAGAAAAAACTATATGGCACTTCATAAAGATTTTCCAAAAGACCCATATGTAATATTAGATCCAGGTATTCGGTGGTTTCCGGCTGATGAGGATTTACGCGAAAAGGGCTATGACAAACTCTTGCCGCCTCTCGTTGCCGATCTACGCAAGAGAATAAAAGAATGGCGGGACAAGAATTATGAAGGTGCGAGCAATACTTCAAAGGCACTTCTGAACTGGTGGTTTAAAGAAGAACATATTTTATATGATCAACATGGTACATCATCTTATTTCAGATACTACTTCGCACAAAGAGAAGCGCTAGAAACTGTCATTTGGCTTTATGAAGTTGCGAAAGTAAAAGATAAGTATGACCTCATACGATACAACTCCACGGGCGTATTAAGCCCGCAAATGTTTTCGGAAGATTGGTTGCGTTTTGTTATCAAAATGGCTACAGGTGCAGGCAAAACCAAGGTGATGAGTCTTGTGGTGGCATGGGCGTACTTCCATAAAAAATATGAACAAGATTCAAAATTAGCAAAGAATTTCCTTTTAATAACCCCGAACGTTATTGTTTTTGAGAGAATAAAAAGTGATTTTTTGGGCTTAAAAATATTCTTTAGCGACCCTGTTCTTCCGGAAAATGGATATCAAGGTCAAAATTGGCAAGATGATTTTCAAGTTACGCTTCACTTACAAGATGATTTGAGGAGTGTTTCTGATACTGGGAATATATTTTTGACTAATATTCATAGAGTTTTTGAAAGTGATGTAAAAGAATCAAGTTCAGAAGATGAAGATGCTTCAGTCTATTTCTTGGGAGATAAGCCCGTTACAAAAACAAACGATTCTACAGTTGACCTCGGAATGATTGTTAGGGACATCGACGAGCTGATTGTTATAAACGATGAGGCGCACCACCTGCATGATGATAAATCGGCATGGGTTAGATCCATTCAAGATATAGATAATCGGTTGAAACAAAAAGGATCGGGCTTGGCTTTGCAGTTAGATGTAACAGCTACACCAAAGAAAAACGACGGTTCTATTTTTGTGCAGACAATCTCTGACTATCCGCTGGTTGAGGCCATACGTCAAAGAGTTGTAAAAAATCCAGTCGTGCCAGACGCGGCAAGCAGGGGGAAACTAAAAGAGAATCAAAGCGCTCTATTTAGCGAAAAATACAGAGATTACATAAATCTTGGTATTGAAGAATGGCGAAAAACATATGAGACATTGAAACCAATGGGGAAGAAATCAATTCTCTTTATTATGACTGATGATACAAAGAATTGTGATGAGGTTGCGGAATATATTGAGACAAGCTTCGCAGATTTGAAAGGAGCCGTTTTAACTATTCATACGAATAAAAGTGGCGAAATATCCGAAAGTGTTACTGGTAAAAGCAAAGAGGAGCTAGATTTACTTAGAAAGCAGGCAAACGACATAGATGGTTGGGAAAGCCCGTTTAAGGTGATTATATCAGTGATGATGCTTAAAGAAGGCTGGGATGTTAAAAATGTCACAACAATCGTTGGGTTGAGACCATACGCGGCAGACTCAAAAATTCTACCCGAACAGACGCTCGGACGTGGTCTCCGAAGAATGTTTTTTGGCCGAGATGATGTTGAGGAGTATGTGAGCGTAGTAGGCACTCCGGCATTTATGGATTTTGTGGAGTCAATAAACGGTGAGGGCGTGATTCTCGAAAAGAAAGCTATGGGAGTTGGTGCAAAACCGCTTGCACCAATGGTTATTGAGGTAGATAAGGAAAATCCCAAGAAAGATATTGAAAAGCTAGATATCGAGATTCCGGTAATGTCTCCAAGAATACAAAGAGAATACAAAAATCTCGCCGAATTGGACATTTCTACTTTTGGAAATAAAAGAGTAAAAGTAAAAACATTTTCCGAAGAGGAAAAAAGAGAGATTGTGTTCAAAGATGTAGTTGATGAAAAAACACATCATACAACCATATTAACTGGAGATATCGAGCCGGACTATCAAAGTGTTATTGGTTTTTTTGCTCAAGCAGTAATGAGAGATCTGAGATTGTTTGGTTGCTACGATATTCTATTCGGCAAGGTAAAAGAGTTTATCCAGAATTATATGTTTGACCAGCCGGTGGATTTGTCAGATTTAAATACCTTGAGGAATTTATCGGAGGTAGAGTATATAAAACTCATCAAAGATTCATTCAAAAAAGCCATCAATGAGCTCACAGTTCAGGATAGGGGCGACACCGAGATTAAAAACTATATAAAGGTTAGTGACGCTCGGCCGTTTGTAGTTAACGATAAATCATTTTTTATTCCTAAAAAATCTGTTTTCAATAAAATTGTCGGTGATAGTAATTTTGAGTTAGATTTCGCAAGCTTTATTGAAAACTGTGACGATGTAATTTCTTTCGCAAAGAATTTTCAGAATAAAGAAGCAAGCGCACTTCGAATCGAGTATAAAAACTCCGAAGGTTTTATCGCCATCTATTATCCCGATTTCTTTGTTAAAAAAGATGATAAAACGGTATTTATAATTGAGACCAAAGGAAGAGAGGAGGAAGATGATAAGTTGAAATTTGAACGGTTACAGAAATGGTGTGAAGATGTTAATAATCGGCAAAGCAGGACGATATATAAAACTATGTATATAAAACAAGAGGAATGGGATAAAAATAGGTTAAAGAATTTTGATGAGGTTATAAGAATTTTTGGCAAATAGCCAATTTTATAATAAAAGGATTTCCTGAGTAAGAAATCCCATCATGAATTTGCTTCGCTTCTTTTTAGAGAATATATCCTCCATGGTTCACACGCCTGACCTTCTTTGTTCCGCATTTTTATATCTCTCCGAAGCCATCATCTCCGCCTTGAGTTTATGGTTCGCTATTTCGTGCTTCTTGAGTCTCGTGACAAAATCGTCAATGAATTTAATTACACCAAGCTCTTTGTTAACCCCGCAAAAAAGATCCATCAAACACATGGCAATATTTCCAATCTGCCATAAGTCTGTTTTTACTAGATAATCGTCCTCGATATCAAAGAATGGGGTTTCAAATCTGCCTTGATTGCTGTCAAAGCGGAAATTGTTATGAGCGTAAATTATATTAGAGTGGGCAGTGGATTCGTTAATCGAATTTTTCATGTTTTTAATTGCCTCAGAGCCCTTGGGGAATTTCTCTTCCAGCCACTCATATCGTTTTTTCGCGAGTTCTTGCGACGCATCAAGAAAACCATTCTCATCGATGTCCGCAAATCCCGTCTTATCGGGATTTGCTATCGCATATGCGGCACAGGACCCAGCTTCGAGAACCTGGCGGAGATCCATCATAGCTTGTATGTGGTGTAATCGCGTTGCTGAGAAAAATGCCAGCGTATGATGTTTACGGATTTGGGAGAGAAACATCGCAAAAATAAAACGGTCCGGATCCACAGATTTTATAAAACCTTGAAGCAGATTATTAAACTCACTGGCGTTAATAAAGTAATCCCCGAAACGCTCAGCGCCCCTGAGAACCATTTCGCGCTCGCTATCTAATATTTCTCCACCATTAGACTGCTTAAATTCCATATTCTAAGTATACCCATTTATCGAAATTCTGCGCGGGTTAAAATACAAGCAAAAAAGCAAAAGTGCCTAAAAAGTTAGGCCTTTCGGTCATCCGATACTTTTACTAGGTGCTCCCGAATTAAAACTTTCGCAAACTTTTGAAATTATTCTGCCAAATTTGATACATAAATCCAAGAAGCGAAATCTGAAATGATGCGCCCCGCCACTATTTTTCTGGGGCA
>CAYIBP010000015.1:0-13883 GCA_964361705.1 uncultured Candidatus Saccharibacteria bacterium | reverse complement strand
TCAAAGAGAAATTATCGTCTTTTGAGAAAAAATCTCATAATCGGTTCGAACTTACTGATAAATTCCTAAAGGACAATATTACCAACGCGGAATTGGCTAACGACAAAACAAATGAAGAAAATCTTCATTTGTTCCAAAAAGTCGGTTCGAACTTTAAAATCCACA
Source organism: uncultured Candidatus Saccharibacteria bacterium (assembly GCA_964361705.1). Taxonomy (GTDB): domain Bacteria; phylum Patescibacteriota; class Minisyncoccia; order Phycocordibacterales; family UBA9973; genus UBA9973. Next base: position 13,718 of record CAYIBP010000015.1, on the reverse strand, counting down.
ATCGAACCGTACTTTTTGAGCCACGCGGAGCGTGGAAAATCCTGGCGGGGTTTGGGTTTGGTGCGGATTCGGCGGCATCACCCGCGCTTCGCGCGGGCGCATTTTTTCGCGGGGGTATTGATTTCAAACTCGGGCGGAGCCGGGCGGATTCGAACCGCCGAGGGGTTTTGAAGCCCCTGCCTCTTTAGCAAAGAGGTACGTTAGACCGCTCTGACACGGCTCCTTTTCACATAGCTACTTTAGCATATTTTTTATGTTTTTCCATTATTTCAACGCTCGTAAAATATTTTAGATTATGTTAGATTAGAAACAATCTGGACAGATGGATGAGATGGGTAAAAAGAGAACTGCTTCTCTTTTTACGGGTATTTATGCCCGCCACGAATCCATCGGTAAGTCCATTTGAGCGAAGCGAAATATATGGACAGATGGATGAGTGGCTTAAATCAGCGGTTTACTAAACCGCCGTCCCCTTAAAAGGACCGTGGGTTCGAATCCCACTCTGTCCGCAGATTGAAACTTATTTTTACTTATTAAATTCTTCTCGAGTTTTGTCGCCAACTATTCCATCTACAAACAAACTTCTATCTTTTTGGAATTTCATCAATGAGGCTTCGGTAAGTGGGCCAAATTTGCCATCTACTGCCAATTCACCATATTCATTCGCATTCAAGAATTTCTGGAGTTCTATAACCTCGTTTACTTTCGCAAGGATTCGGTGTGAACCTTGTTTAAGGAATAAAGAGAAAACAAATTTCTCGGCACCTAATACTTTCCCTATCTTTTCATCCTTTTCAGGATTAAGATTATTCTCATCCACACTTTTTTCAAAAGAACTCAAGATAAGATGCCAGTTTAAATTGGATGCCGCAGGTATAGCATAAGCCGTCGCCCAGATACGCATACCCGAATCTTTATCCATGGATTCTAGACCTCCATCTAAAGCTTGAAGATTAGCAAGATAATCATTTGGGTTTAAATTGTTTTTCTGCCATGTATCAGGTGATTCGTTCAAAGACTTTATCGCCATCATCACCCAACTCGTGGAAAAACTGGAATCAAAACCGCCATCTGATTTCTGGCTAGCAAACAAATAATTGTGCGCTTTTGTAATCGCTTCGTTAACAGACGGTAAGTCTTTCACCAGAGAGAGAGCTTGGATAACAGCAGAGGCTATATCTGATCCATCCCAAGAACCATCTGATTTTTGTTTAGAAAGAATAAAGTTTACTGCCTTTTGTATTTCTACATCGCTAGAAGTATATCCAGAATGAATCAATGGGAAAAGCGCAAACACATCATCGTTATACAGATCGGGATCTCCAAATTGTTCGCCATCAAACTTTTTTATAATTTCTTTTATATAATTCTTGGCTGTTCCTTTGGCAGGATTAATGTTCAAAGCCAAAAGAGCCATCGCTCTGCGCTCATAATCCGTAAGATTCAAACCCTCACCTAAATCATTGGAAAGCAAATAATTCTTGAGTTGATCCATATTTACTTCGGGTACTTTTGCAAGACCAATCGCCACCCAATCCGTGTACAGCTCTGACCCAAAAGAACCATCGGGATATTGTTTTGACGCTAAAAACTGAATAGCTTTCGGCACATCCATCTTTTTGTGCGTCATATAAAAAAGAATAGAGCCACCTCCACCTCCGCCTCCACCACTAGGAGGCACGACTACTGGTTCTGTAACTTCTAGTGAATAAGATGGAAAATAAAAATCTTCAGAGATCCCGATACTATAGGAACCTTTAGCAAGAGAAGAAAAAGTAGCTTTACCATCTTCTCCTACCACTTTGGAAACTACAACTATCGGACTATAAGGATCTTCTGGGTTGGGTTGGGTTATTCCTACAGTCACACCAGAAAGGATACCCCAACTGTTATCCAGATAATTATATTTTTGTGTTGTAACGGTCACTGATTCTTCCGTCGTGATTGAGGTTTTATTTATTTCTATTTTATGATTTGCTCCGAAATATATTCCCACTTTTTCATTACCAGTCAAAATCGTAGAATCCATACCTGTACCTGGAGTAAAACTATTCACGACGTACTGCCAATCATCACACAGAGGAGTCTTTCCGACTGGGGTAATACATTTCAAATAAAGAGAATTGAAAGAACTATAATATGTAATATCCGAGATTAAGAAATTATCGGACAATTGATCTATGGCGTACAAAACACCCAACACGCTTCTAGCATTCACTGAATGTGTCGCCCCTGCATTATCGGCGATATCTATATTCCCTTCATCTGGCAGTGTAAAACTATCTTCATAAAGAACACTATCTCCCGAACGTAAAAGGACATCTATGCTCTGTGGGATAGGCAGATCATCGGCAAAGACAAAGTTTGTAATACTAAAAAAAGTAAAAAAGAACAACCCGAAACAAAACTTTATGACTTTATTTTTCATATCTTTTATTTCAATTTCCACTCAACGACATCGCCATTTTGCGGATAGTAAGCAGAAACACCGACGGATGCTTCTTTGTTGTTAATATAATAAATTAAATAATTTGTATTAGACTGATGTAAGCCTTCAATATCTGTCACAAAAAAACCTAAGCCTGTATATTTTTTAGTAGTAAAAGACACATTTCCTTTTTCTCTCGCAGAAATCAATACATCATACAAACTTTGATCATCTAGAACTGGCAAATTTACAATTTTATTTCCAGCTACCAATTTTATGGAGTCTATCTTTTTATTTTCTGGCTCACGAACTGACTCATCAGTCGCAACTGTCACAGGTTGAGATTTCTGTATCGAGATATCTTTGTAAATTGTTTTTTGAAAAACAAAATATACAGACAAAAAACATAGAAAAACAAGAAGTCCTGTGATTATTGTTTTGTGTTTTAATTTTAGCTTCATACAACAAAAAAACTCCCGCCGAGAGGAGTTGTCGTGTCATAAAAAGTATGAACAATTCCTGCTCGGGATAAAACAATGTGAACATTGTTTTAATTTCTGTTTGGTACTCGGACTTTTACCGTAGCGGCACTGTGGAGGATTTACACCTCACTTCCCCAAACAAAAAAGTATTAAATTTTAATTATAACTTGGAGGATGTTCTAAATATCCCTCCTGATGATTCGCAAACCGCGCCAAAGCATAAAGCGCACTCGACAAACGATTCAAAAATCTAGCACTTACACTATCTACTGTATCTTCTTTTTTATTTTTATGCAAGAGTTTGACAAACTGTCTCTCTGTTCGGCGCGCTATGGTTCGAGATACGTCAAGCCATGCTCCAGATTCTCCCCCACCGGCGACGATAAATGACTTTATAGGGGGTAAAACCAGCTCAACATCTGCAACAACCTTTTCTAGATACAAAACACTTTCGTTGTTTAATCGAATCTCAGAACCACCTGTTTCGGCTTGAATAGAAAATATGCTTTGTTGAAATTTTTCTAAAATATTTTCATAGGGAATCTTTTCCCCGTCCATGACAAGAGTATTTTTTGCCTTTTTTGACAAAACTTTTGCATAACCTATCAAAGAATTAAGTTCATCAAGTGTTCCCAGTACCTCAAATACGTCATCAGTCTTGCTGACTCTTTGACCTTGAGGGCAATTAAAGAGCTTAGTTGTTCCATTGTCGCCCTTGCGTGTATAAAGCATAGCGTTAAAAGATATTTTATATCTCGCAAACCCCTCCGACACAGGCAAGTTCTTTTTTCACTTCAGTTTCATCTTGCGCCTCATAGGTAACGATCTTTGAGAAATCAAGATCAACAAATTTCTTTTGCATTTCTAAATACTTCTCTTTTGTTATGGCCTCATAAGGAGCAAGCTGGTATATATGATTTGATTTTGGCAAAAATGATAGGCCACCGACTAATTCCCAATTTTCGTAAATCCAATTTGCAACTTTGAGCCACTCATCTTCGGCGATGGATATGGTTACTGAAGGATTATGTTCGGTATAATGTTTTTTGACTACCTTCCAATGCTCTAATTGGGTCAATGCGTCTACATCGTCTTTACAAATAGCGCCTTCGGGTGCCTTTACAGGAAATTCTAAAACGAAAGTTGTCGCATCTTCCTTGGTCTGTCCGACTTCTGGATAATAAGGCACACCTTGGTCTCTGAGCATTTTAAACAGACTATCTGTCGCTGAGATACGAACACGACGAATATAATAAGGAGCATGTCGCGCGTGCATACCACTAGAACAATCAACTGTTTGAGATAGATTACCAGAAGGCTTGACGCAAGTAATACATGTTGAAGCTTCGATATCTAAACGCTTTGCGAATTTTTTATTTACTTCAATAGCAACTTTTTTTATTTTCTCTAAAATTTCTGGCTTTCGTACTAAGGCACAATCCCACTGTCCTGTAATGGAAACACCGAGCAACCTCTCTTGTTCGCAATTCTTTTTCCACTCTTCGGAAAGATATGGGAAGTAAGTCAAAGATGATTGGTATGTACCCAAGATAGTCGCCACTCGCGCTTTGCGAAGTAAACTTTCTTCTGTGTCGTCTGCTCTGGCGACTAATTCAGATAAATTACAAAATTGTTTTGATTGTAGAATGATTTCTCCACAAGGATTTGTACCCCAAGCAGGATACTGATTGTCTTGCCATTGATCCAAGCGTCTCTTTGGCAAGGTACTAGCCAAGCCACTTCTGTTGAATATTCCTCTCTCACCACTACCTGACTTCATCAAGGCTATCCATTCATCCAAAAATTCCGCATTACTAGGTTTTGATAAATATACGGCAGAATTATTTGCGAGCATTCTTTGGGCTTCATTGACATAAAACTGTCCTTTCTTTGAATCACGGATTGCTTCATCATCTAAATCAGACAAAGATATCATGGCGCTACGACGCACACCACCAGCCACGACACATTCACCAATCTTGCATATGATGTCATGCGCATCTAGATTGGAAAGATGTCTGCCTTGGCGACGTATAATCCTTTCCCTTGAAAAAGCAAGCAAAGCTCGTAATGGTTCAGGACCAGAACTCTTGCCTCCCATAACCTTCAGACGTGAACCAGCTGGACGAATCTTAGAAAAATCAAAATCAATATCCTTGCCGGCAAACCAAGTCTCCAAACCTAAAGTAAAAGCATCTGCCCAGGCTTCTTTGCTGTCTTGTATCACATATGTGGGCAACTTTTTGCCAGTTTGTTTTTGTATCTGTGGAAGAGCCTGGATATTTTCACTTTCAACAGACCATCCGGCTCCGGTGCCACACATGGATATATACATTATTTCCGCAAAATCTCTAAATGTCCTAGGAGCAATAAAAGAACAGTTATAAGCGCAGACGTTTGTACGCCTTGCTGCTTTGCCAGCAAATTGCAAGAGTCTCATAGATGGCATAGCTTCTTGGTTTAATATCGCCTGACGAACTTCTTCGTATTCCTTGGCTGTTAATTTTGTACCGAGGTTTTCTTTCATGAAAGAGACGTACCGGTCCACTGTTTCAACCCAAGTTTCTCGGCGTCCTTCTTCGTCAATCCATTTTGCATAAGTACGATAATAAACAAATTCCGCTAGAGGATTTCGAAAATATTGTTTACTTTCTATTACTAAATCTTTTACCTTCTCTCTGATAAAGCCAACCTTCTTTCGCACCGAGGACCTCTCTTTGCGATACATTATATATGCTTTTGCAGTCTGAATAAAACCCGAAGCGATAAGTTCATTTTCTACAATATCTTGGATAGTCTCTACATTTGGTATAAAAACTTTTATTTTATTTTCTTTCTTGAAAGTAATCAGGGCTTCTAAAACTTTGTGTGTGACAGCTTCAGCATCTTTCTCATTGCCTTCTTTTTCTGCTTCCATGGCTCGAGATACAGCGCGAGTAATTCTCTTTTCATCAAAAGGAACTATCATACCATCTCTTTTTTGCATTTTGTTCAAGATGGAATATTTTTTTGTTTTTAGAAGGTTTTTCATATTTGATTTGGACTAAGTGATAAATTTGTGGCTAAGCTTGTTTGTTTTTTTTCTTGCTTACTAAGCATGTACTGTACTAGTGGTGACAATGTCAGGGCAAAACCAATGTTGCCCACCAGATGTAATAAAGTGAAAGGTATTTGTCCGGTTACTGCTTGAATGAAAGGTTGATTGAAAAATATCGGACCGAGAGATAAACCAGTCGTTATATCAAAAACTATTGTCCCAATGAAAGCAAATTTAGCATAATCCCACGATGTTCCTTTTTTATTTTTAAAATAAATTGATGCCCACATACCCAACAACCCATAAGCCATGCCTGCGATCAAAGTCCAGACACCAATACCTGCTGTCAGAAGGTCGTACACAATGATACTGAAAAAAGCAAAGAAAAAACCCGCAAGCCCGCCGTACTTTTTCGCGAATGGCATCTGTGTTGCGAGTAATGGTTCTACATTTGGAGGTCGAAAAGGCAAAAGCCTTATAAAAAGGACGACAGTAAACCCTAGAGAATATTTTAGCCAATCTCTTTTTTGCATAAATTTATATAGTTACAAAGCAACGCAACTGCTAGACCAGTATAACGCAGACAAACTTAGCGAGTAAAGGTGGATAACTCAATTATTTATCAACAAAAATTAGATTTTTTTGCGTGTCAATAGAATATTTTCTATTTCCAATAATCTGTCGTATTTACAGACTCTTTCTCCCCTCTTTAAAGAGCCTGCCTTGATGCACTGACAAGAAAGTCCAACAACTAAATCTGAAATAAAGGTGTCCATCGTCTCTCCAGACCTGTGTGAAATAAAAGGAAGCCACCCAGCGCTTTTTGTGAGCAAAATCGCCTGTATTGTTTCAGACAAAGTGCCTATCTGATTGAGTTTGATTAACACACCATTTATAGATTTCTTTTCGATCGCCATTTTTATTCTTTTTATATTCGTAACAGTTAAATCATCTCCGATAATTTTAATATTTCCACCTATTTCTCTGGTCATTTGGCCAAAACCATCCCAATCATCTTCTGCAAACCCGTCTTCTATGGAAAAAATCGAATATCTCCGCGATAATTTTTCATACCATTCTAAAAGTTCATTGTTTTTTAAATTTTTCTCCTTGCCATCAATCCGGAGATTGTACAATCCATCTTTGTAAAAAGTGGAAGCTGCCGCGTCTATGCTTATCTTCACTTTTTCTGGCGAGTATGAAGCATCTGATATTGCTTCTTCCAAAATATCAAAAACTTCTTCGTTAGAGGAAAGCTTTGGAGCAAAACCGCCTTCGTCACCTATACTTATCGGATATCCCCTTTCTTTAAGAATCTTCTCCAAGCAAGAAATAATTTTTGCTCCGGCTTCTACCTTCTCATGAAAAGTTTGGAAACCAACTGGAACTATCATAAATTCCTGAATTTCCAATCCGCTATCAGAATGCTTGCCTCCGTTTATTACATTGAACGTTGGAAGAGGCAAAGTGAAAATATTATTTCCAGCAAGCTCGCCTAAATATTCAAACAATTCTATCTTTCTGTCTAGAGCGCAAGCTCTAGCGAAAGCAAGCGACACTCCTAAAATAGCATTCGCGCCTAATCTGGATTTATTTTCTGTACCATCTAACTTTATTAATGTTTGATCCAAAGAAGATTGATCAAAATTTTTATCTTTCAGAAAATCATTTATTTCTTCGTTCACATTACGAACTGCATTTAAAACACCAAGACCGTTGTATCTTGATTTATCTTTATCTCTCAATTCTAAAGCCTCGTGTATGCCAGTGCTTGCCCCAGAAGGCACAGATGCGAGACCTGACACTCCACTCTCAAGTTCACAAAGAACTTCAATCGTGGGATTACCTCTTGAATCAAGAATCTCTGTGGCTTTTAGTAATTTTATTTTTGGCATATAAATCACTTTATAATGGATTGATTTTCAAATCGCCTTTCATGTGTTTTTCTGCCTCCAAAACACTGCGTTCCATCATCTCCACGGCTTCTATAGGATACTCTCCCTCTGCTGTTTCTTCCGAGAGCATCACAGCATCTGACCCTTCTAAAATAGCGTTTACTATGTCTGTGACGTCTGCTCTGGAAGGGGTTTCGCTTTTTACCATTGAGGTTAACATTTGTGTCGCTGTTATTACAGGCTTATTCTTTGCTTTGCATTTTTTGATGATATCAGCTTGAACAAATGGAATCTGTTCTAAGGGAATCTCGTTTCCCAAATCACCACGCGCTATCATGACAGCGTCTGCTTTTTCTATTATTGAATCCAAGTTCTGCAAAGCCGCTGCCCTCTCTATCTTGGCTATGATTTTCTGATTTCCAGAAAACTTTTCAACGATAGTCCTGCATTTTTCTATGTCGTCTGAAGATGACACAAAAGAAACAGAAATATAATCCACACCTTGATCAATCGCAAACTTTATAAGTTCTTCATCTCTCGCAGTAATAGCAGAAGAAGCGTCTTTGTTGTATTGATGTCCACCATCATCTTGTAATCTTGGTCCGGGTAAATCTACGATGATGGGAATCTTTTTGCCAAGTTCTTTCTCAAGATGCCGGAATCTTTTTATCTGTTCCGCTCTGGTTTTTATATCGCCCCAAGAAAAATTTAATCTCACTACATCGACTTGTTCTAAAAACATTTTACGTAAAACACTTTCTTCTTCTGAAGTAGGACCGATAGTGGCCACGATTTGTGCTTTTGAATGTCTCATATATTATGCGGGAACGCTCGACTCTGTTTGTCGCGCTTCTTTTTTTATCATATGACCTTCTTTATCTAAATCGTAAATCAAAATCGCGCCAAAAGGCATTTCAACGTTTACCATGTCTTCATCTTTTATGCTTTCTATATATTTAATGAGAGCTCTCAAAGAATTACCATGAGCTACAACCAATATATTTTTTCCTTCGTTTATCTTGGGCAGTATCTTTTCTAAAAAGTAAGGCACGGCACGCTCGTAAACCATTTTCAATGATTCACCATTTGGCACTGGATGATCCCAACTGCGACGCACTTTATTGAATTCTTCTTCGCCTAAAATGTTTTCCATTTCCCATTTATTCTTGCCAGTATAATCTCCATAGTCACGCTCATTCAAAGCGGCAGAATGTTCTGTGGGAACTTCATAGCGTTCACAGATATTCAACATGCAAGACAGCGTCTCTATGGAACGCACCAACATGGAAGCAAATGCGTAATCTATGCGCATATCTTTTATTAAAAGTCCCATATCTTCCGATTTTTTGAAACCGTAATCATCTAACGGTAGATTTCTCTTGCCTGTCCATTTACCAAGTTTGTTCTACACTGATTCATGATGACGCGCAAGTATTAACTTGCCTAGATTTGATTTATCATTTTGCATAAATTTTGCTAGTTAATAGCATAGCACTGGGTGTATAATAAGTACATAGTTTAGTATTTTTGCAACTAGTTAAATTATTATGAATCGTGAAATAAAATTAAAAAAACATGAACAATAAATCTAAAATGGTTTTGAAAATTTTGAGGTTGGCGATGGGTTTTGTGTTTCTTTGGGCATTCGTAGATAAACTCTTTGGCTTAGGTTTTGCAACCACAGCCGATAAAGCATGGATCAATGGAGGCTCGCCCACTGCTGGCTTCCTTTCTTTCGCGGTCAAGGGTCCATTTGCAGAATTTTTTCATAGTCTGGCAGGCGTGGCTATGGTGGACTGGCTGTTTATGTTGGGTCTTTTATTTATAGGTATAACTTTGATATTAAATAAATATGTGAAATGGGGCTCCTTGGCTGGCATGATATTAATGGCCATGATGTACTTGGCACTCTTGCTACCAGTAAATAACCCAATCATAGATGATCACATAATTTATATCTTGGTACTGGCACTGATTTATTTGGATTCATCTAAAGGACAATCATCCTAGCCAGTAAACTCTTCCTCAAACCAATAAATTCTGTATAATTGGGCATATGCAACTTTCAGACAGTCTAGAGAGCAAATTTCGTTTAGATGAAAATCAAAAGAAGGCCTTGCGCAGGCTTAATCTTTTTTCAGTACACGATCTTTTGTTCTACTTCCCCACAAGATACAGTGACATGAGCGAGGTAAAGAAAATCGTCGACCTTTCTGCCGGAGAGACAGCTACCGTATTTGGAAAAGTTTCGAAGCTAAAAACCAAAAAAGGTTTCAAATCCAAAATCCCCATGGCCCGCCCGAACGTGCGTTCGTACGGGCGGGCTGAAGGAGAAATAGAAGACCTGTCTGGAAAAATAAAAATCATCTGGTTCAACCAAGCATATCTGGCAAAAATGATTCGTCCAGGAGAAACGGTAAAAATGACAGGCCACGTAACAGATGGAAAGTATGGAATATATCTGGCAAATCCAGAATTTGAAAGAACGAATGACATGCCCATAGATTCACATGACACTTTGTTTGCAAGAGACGGCATAGACAACTCTGGGTTTTCCTTTCCTGTGTATCGCGAGAGTAGAGGTATTACCTCTAAATGGTTCTACCATGCCATAGAAAAAATATTGAAAGATAAAACTCTCGACAGCGTGGAAGATTATATTCCCCAAGATATTTTGAAAAAGTACAATCTGCCGACATTGAAAACCAGCCTAATCTGGATACACAAACCTAAAAACAAAAAAGATGCCGAGTCTGCCCGCAAGAGATTTGCATTTGAAGAAGTGTTTTGCATACAGCTTGAACGACAACATGATAAATTTGAATATCATAAGAATAAAAGCTTTCAGATAAATGTAGATGATGGTGAAATATCCCAATATATAAAAAGATTCCCTTTTACCCCAACCAATTCGCAAACCAAATCTATCCAAACCATCTTGCATGATTTTTCGCTGAATTTCCCCATGTCGCGACTACTCGAAGGAGACGTCGGTTCTGGTAAAACCGCGGTCGCAGCGACAGCGTCGTATGCAGTAATAACACAAAAGAAAAAAGGACAGAATCTGCAAGTGGCATACATGGCGCCCACAGAAATACTTGCCACGCAACACTTTGAATCTTTTATAAAATATTTTCAACACTTGCCTATCAATATAGGTCTCATCACCGGCAGTGGTTGCAGAAAATTCCCTTCAAAAGTAAATGTAGCAGGATGGACTGATATTTCCCGAGCGCAACTTTTGAAATGGGTAGCAAATGGAGAGATACCAATACTGATAGGCACTCACGCCCTGATCCAAAAATCTGTAAAATTCAAAAACCTCGCATTCGTGGTGATAGATGAACAACACAGATTTGGCACAATGCAAAGAAGAAAACTGGTACGAAAAGATAACGTCGCACCACATTTACTGTCTATGACAGCGACACCTATCCCCCGCACACTCGCGCTCACTATTTATGGAGACTTGGATTTATCATTACTCGAAGAAATGCCATCCGGTAGAAAGCAAATCATTACAGAAATAATCACGCCCAACAAACGCGACGAGACTTATGAAAAAATAAAAAAAGAACTCGAGCAAGGCAGACAGCTCTATGTCATCTGTCCGCGAATAGATGAACCTGATCCAGAAAAAGAGCTCGCTGTGCTCGCCAAATCAGCAGTCGCAGAGGCAAAGAGATTGAAAAAAGAAGTTTTTAGAGAATACTCAGTCGAGGCATTGCACGGTAAAATGAGCAAACAAAAAAAAGAAGAAGTGATGGAAAAATTTTACAAAGGAGAAATCAATGTGCTCTGCGCCACATCAGTCATAGAAGTGGGCGTAAATGTGCCAAATGCGACGGTCATCATCATAGAAGGTGCAGAAAGGTTTGGTCTCGCTCAACTGCACCAACTCCGCGGACGCGTGATTCGTAGCAATCATCAAGCGTACTGCTATGTTTTCGCCGATGCAAAATCTGACAAAACAATCCAAAGATTGAAAGCATTAAAAACCGCCAAGAATGGTTTTGAATTAGCCGAGCTCGATTTATCACTCCGTGGCTCTGGCGAACTCGGAGGCACAAAACAATGGGGCATATCAGACTTAGGAATGGAAGCAATAAAAAATATAAAAATGGTAGAAGCAGCCAGAACAGAAGCCATCCGGCTGATAACCGAAGATCCCGAGCTCCTAAACTACCCGCTCCTAAAATCAAAAGTGAAAGAAAAAACTGAGGAGTTTCATTTTGAGTAGTTATATAACAATAACAAGCTTATTATGAATAAGTTTATTAATTATTCCAGCATCTAGACCAGCTTTTTTCCAACCAGATAGATATTGCAGATAATGAACTCTGTCTAAAATATTTTGATCTTTTCTTTTTTGTATTGCTTCAACTATTGCTCTTTTTATATCGATATCATTTATATCAATTTCAACACCTGATTCTTTATACTCTTTTACAAGATCAACAAAATCTTCGGGTTCTCCCTTATTCACAACATCTAAAATATCTTGGATAACATCTTCCATTACAATACGGCCCGATTCCTTTCCAGATCTATCGATTTTGAATTCCATACTTGTCTATTATTATACTTTATTTTACTCTTCAATCAAGCCCAGCTTTATGAGCCTTGAACGAATACCTCCAGTTTGGCGACCGGTTTCTTTGGCTATGTCTTTTACTGACTTTCCATTTTTAAATGCTGTGGCTATCTTTTCCTCTTCTTCTGTGCTCCACTTTTTGTATGCGTTTTGATGTTTTTCGCGAATCTTTTCTAGACGATTCTCAACATGCGGAGGCGTTGCCTCCGCATACTCCGTGTGTTTCTTTTTCTCTTTCCATTTTCCACCAATAGCTACAATAAAATTCTTTCGCATCTTTTCAGCATCTTCTTTAGAAACTTTTGCAAACACTTCGCGAGCATTTTCTGATGCTTCACGAAAATCACTATCTTTCTTTAATATCTCAGGATGCACTCGTAATGCCATATCATTGATCCCCAATATGTGTAGCCCCGACAGGCGCCTCACCCGAGAAAGAGCCACATAACCTTGCCCAAATTCAAACACTTTTGATAAATCCATCACAGCAGCATCCATACTCATACCTTGACTCTTGTGTACAGTGATCGCCCAAGCTAGACGAAGTGGCACTTGTGTAATCTTTGCTTTTACTTTTCCATTTTCTTCTACGCTCCAATCCATCGGAGAGATAATAATATTTCGGCCATCTTTTGTTTTTATTATTGGATATTGAGTAAGCCCCTCAAACCCTATCACTACCCCCTGCGTGCCATTCACAAATTTCTCTTTTGGATTGTTTTTGGTACACATCACGATGGACCCCACTTTAAGTTCTAAATCTTCTGGGGAAAGACATCCTTTTTTTAAGGTAGCAATTAAAAAATCTTTACCTTCTCCTGTCATAATAAAATGCTTTGCATCTGATTCAATTCTTCTCAACATTGCATTATTAAGTTCATCTACATTATAATTGTGCGAAAAAAGTTTCGGTATATTTTCTTCAAATCCTAAAACAGAAACTATGCGAGAATTTAAATAATCTAAATGTTTCTGTACTAAATTACCGCGACGAATAGCAGACAAAACATCCAAGAAATCCTCATCTTCTTGTCTGTGTTGTTCGGTCAAATAACACACTACTGGTTTTAACCTATCCCAAGCGCTGGACTCAAAAGCAAAACGCTCTTTGCCATTTCCCTCTCCCTGATCAAGCAGACTGCTTTGCATATCTTTTTCGAATGTTCTTTTTTCTATCGGTGGTAGTTGAAAAAAATCTCCAACCAAAACAACCTGCATTCCACCAAATGGCTCGGGTTTTTGTTTGATCTCTCTACAAACGGCATCGACCATCGACAAAGTC
>CAYIBP010000014.1:0-15735 GCA_964361705.1 uncultured Candidatus Saccharibacteria bacterium | reverse complement strand
CATTTATCCTTGAGGTGGATAAGCCCGCAAGGGCGTGGAGGTTCGAGTCCTCTCCCGGGCACAGGCCAAATTTACACATTTACACAGGGTTACCCTGTGTAACTATCAATTATCATTGAGCTGGCTCTTCTTCGTTTATCATCACACCGAGTGGTATAGGATTATTATCTTTGTCAAAAGTTTGTAATTCTTCTACAGGGTATTTGGCCGATGCTGTACTTCCTTCTGTTTGAGCTTTGCTTGTTTCTTTTTCAGCCTGAGCCACTGAATCAACGGGTATATACTCTTGTTGTTTTCCCATAAAATTTTAAATTAAATTACTAATAATACTCATTATACTCCCAAATTATAAAAACCAACACTTTTCCCTTGAGTTGTTTTTATTTTTAAAACTTTGATATAATGCTAGATATATGGGATTTATTGAAGATTATTATAATAAGGTGCATCAAGAACCAAGAGAGCATTTAGTAGCTCTTATTAAGAAAGGTTATGAAAAACTTGCAGGCAAAAAAAAGCCTAAGTTTACTGTCATAGCAAGAAGACCAGGTGATTTTTCTGAGCATGCTGGTGTTAAAAAATCAGAAAGATTAACTGAATTAAAAGAAGTAAGTCTTAGATGTCGTGAGGAGTTGGCAAAATTTGTTACTCAATTGAAAGCAAAAAAAACCGAATTTAATGAACAAGTGTATAACAATATTTTTAGATTAATCGTTAAACCATTCAACGAACGCAATTTAGGTGATGTTGAAAAAATTGACCCGCAGGATTTTATAGATCTTTATAAAGTAGCAAGGCGTACACGGATGCACTCTTCTGCCGTTTATAATGAGTTAAATATAAATCTAAAAATGTTGAATCTTGGAAGTTTCGAAGATTCAGATACAACTTCTCCCTAATTCATCCTCCACACTTCATCCTCAGCCTCTAGTTTTAATTTTTTTATGTCTTGATTTTTGAACCACTCCATTGCACTGACAGAAGTTGAGCCAGCCGGTTTTATCATAAACGTAAATTGCATGCTGAATTCTTGGTATCTATCTGCATAAGTGGCTTTTGAAGAGCCTACAACTTTAATAGTGAGTTGTATGGGTTTGATAATAGCTTTTGTTGGCGTACCATAAAGCAAACCCGTGCTTGAATCAAAAGTAAGCCCTGCAGGTAGATTTCTGTTTGTTATACTCCAAGTGTAGGGTTTTTTGCTTCCCCAAGCTTCAAACTGAAATTCGTAATATTTACCGACTTCAGCGCTCGGCAGTACACCATCCATAGTGTTTACAGCCAAGGAAATGCCTTTCTTTGGCGCCAATTTTTTTGATAAACGCTCAATACGGAGTGCGTATTGTGGATCATTCGCTATATTATTTTCTTCATATGGATCTTCTGATAATAGATACAATTCTTTTTCTCCAGATTGATATTCTATATACTTAAATTCTTTTTTGTTTTCTGCTTTTAGTTTTATAAGTGACCAACTAGATTTATTTCCAAAGGGTCCTACCTTAAACCACTCTGAATATATTTCTTGTCGCCATTTAGGCACGTCTTGAGTTAAGAGTGGAAGTAGACTTTCTCCATCACTTAACATGCGGAGTCCTGATATGTCTTGTATCGTGGCGCCAACATCCAGGTTTGCGTAAACATAAGAATCGTTGAGTATATTTTTTTTGCCACCAGGATAAACAACGATAAGCGGCACTCTCACTGCTTCCTCATACGGAATACTTTTGGCCTTTAATTCATGTTCTCCCCACATTATTCCATTATCAGATGCAAAAATTATTACAGTATTTTCAAGCTCGCCCAATTCCTGCAGTTTCTGTACTATTTTCTCGACTGATCTATCTATCGGCTGGAGAGAGCGTAGCATATTTTTTAACATTTTCTGGTTTCCGGTACCATCTCCAAATTCTAATGCTTCTTCTTGTACATAAAGAGGCTTATCACTCAGATCTTCTTCCATTGAAGATACAGAATAGCTATAATCAGAAAATTTATCTGCATCTTCTGTCGGATATTGTGATGGTCCATGAGGTCCATGAGTAGAAAGAATCGTGAAAAAAGGTTTTTCTTCTTTTGAGTTCTTCTCTATGAATGCAAGCATTTCGTCTCCAAAATAATCTAGTATATATTTGTTTTCAACAGTGAGAGACTCTCCTTGGTTTGGTTTATTTGATTCTGAAGATCCTTTTACTACAGGATATGAAAACCAATCAGAAGGTGAATTATTCTCTGCAGAAATAATAAAAGACGACCAGCCTGGAGGAATGTATGGCCACGGTAATGTTGGATCTTCTATTGCTATGTCTGGATATTCATTAAAATATTTTCCAAAAAGACCGGTAGCATATCCATTTTTTTGTAATCTCACAGGTAGTGATTTTTTATCCACCTTTGAAAACATTACTGCTCCACCATTAGGAAAAATGTTTGTAAGCACCCCTGTATTTCTGGCAAAATATCCTCCGGAAAATAGTCCAGATCTAGAAGGGCAACAAAGCGGGGTGGACACTATAGCTTCTGTGAATGTCACTCCGTTTTTACCCAAGAGTTCTGTGGTTTTTGGCATCGCCCACATGGTATCGTATCGCTGGTCGTCCGTGAGTATTACCACAATATTAAAAGGTTTTCCGGAAGATTTTGTTGTTGAGAAAGAGAAGGAAAATACAACAATGAAAAGACCCAGAATAATTAATAGAAACTTTTGACCTTTGCTCGCAACCAAATTTGTTTTTAACATAGATTCAGGATAGTATTAATATTAATTCCACATAGGCCTTTTTTGATTAACACTATAATAATAGAAGATTCTTGACAAGAAGTCAAGTCTTGTTGTGAAAAATGATTAGAAATGAATGATGATATAAAAAACAAAATAATCCAAAAGATCACAGAGAAATGGGGTAACAATTCAAGTCTAGAAGAACTTGAATTAAAATATCCCGCGAGGAATTTGCCAGATGGTGTCATGGTCACACGTGTGGCACCTTCTCCTACAGGTCCAATGCATGTGGGCACTCTGTACACATCTCTTATCTCTGAAAAATTTGCTCATCAGACAGGAGGGGTTTTCTATCTGCGTATCGAAGACACCGACAAAAAGAGAGAAGTAGCAGGCGCGACGGGTTTGGTGGTTTCTGCTTTTAGACGCTATGGTATAAAAGCCGATGAGGGGATAGACGAGAATGGTAAATATTTTGGAGAATACGGACCTTATAAACAAAGCGATAGAGAAAATATCTATCATTCATATATAAAACATTTACTGGAAAAGGATATAGCCTATTTGTGTTTTTGTTCTTCAGAGGGATTGGAACATGTCAGATCAGAACAAGAGTCCTTAAAGATCCGTCCTGGATATTATGGCAAGTGGGCTAAATGCAGAAATTTGTCGGCAGAGAAAGTGTTGGAAAATTTAGAAAACAATTCTCCTTATGTTGTCAGGTTTAAGTCATATGGAGATTTTGATAAAAAAATAAAAGTAAAAGATTTACTAAAAGGAGAAAAAGAATTGTCAGAAAACGATCAAGATATCGTGATTATGAAGTCCGACAAATTGCCCACGTATCATTTGGCTCACGTGATAGACGATCACCTGATGCGCACGACCCATGTGATTCGCGGAGATGAATGGTTTTCATCTTTGACGCTTCACTTGCAACTCTTTGAGGCGATGGGTTTTTCAGCTCCTTTGTATGGGCATATCGCGCCAATCCAAAAAATAGATGGTAATTCAAAGAGAAAGTTGAGTAAACGAAAAGACCCAGAAGCAAATGTGAATTTTTACGATGAGCAAGGATATCCGAGTCAGGCGGTAGTGGAATATCTGTTTAATTTGGCAAATTCAAATTTTGAGGATTGGAGAAAAGCGAATCCAGATAAAAGCCTCGACGAGTTTCATTTAACTTTTGAAAAACTAGCGAACTCTAATGGCGCGCTTTTTGATTTTAAAAAATTAAACGATATAAGCAAGAGTTTGATTTCAAAAATGTCTGCAGACGAGGTGTATGAAGCGGTACTCTCTTGGGCTAAAAAACACGATGCGCTTTTTGCAGAACTTCTATCAAAAAATGTAGAATATTCAAAGAAAATATTTGGCATCGAGAGGGAAGGTTCGGAAAAAAGAAGGAAAGATTTGAGCAGGTGGTCTGAAGCGCGAAGAAGCATGTCGTACTTTTTTGATGAGCTTTTTGCATTGGATATCAGTGAATTACAAAATCTTTTCCAGCCTGTGCCTTCAGATGAGGTGGTCAGAATAGTAAAGATATTTTTAGAAAAGTATAACAAAAGTCTTTCGAAAGACGAATGGCTTGTTGTGATGAAAAAAATAGCGATGGACAACGGTTATGCAGAAAACACCAAAGAATTCAAGTTGGCGCCAGAAAAATATAAAGGACAACTGGGAGACATCGCCAAGATTTTCCGTGTACTACTCTCGGGCAGGACACAAACACCAGATCTGTACGAGATGATGCAGGCGATGGGCTATGACAGAGTGGAGAAAAGATTGAAAAGATATTTAGCTTAATTTGAAAATTATTACTAACAAATACGGCCGTAGAAGATAGTAATTTGCTATAAGCATAAGAGATATTATAAGCCTAAAATTATCTAGACAAACATGAAGGGGGAATTAATATATAAGATATTCAAATTTATAGAGGACGAAGCATGGGATCATATGGATTTTGTTCATGCATTTTTGATTTCAGGATATGGGGCAACTGGTGGAAAAATAAATTCTAATTTATCAAAATTGCGAAGTAAAAGGATTAATAAAAATACAAATAAAAGAAACATAAAAGATAAAGAACAATATCTAAAACAATATTTTTCAAAGTTAAAAACACAAGGTTTTATCAAAAGTGATGATTCAAAGAAAATTAGTCTAACTAGCAAAGGAAAAAAGAAATTAAATATTTTTAAAAGGTCTCCAAATTTAAACGCAGATTCATATAAAAATGGGACAAGTGATAGAGTGGTGGTTGTTAGTTATGATATTCCAGAGCATAAAAGAAAAGAAAGGGGGATATTGAGAAGCATGTTACGAATGCTTGATTTTACTATGGCTCATCAAAGTGTCTGGATTGGCAGAACTCTATTTTCGGAGAAGTTTATGAATTATCTTGGCCAGATGGATATTTTAAGGTATGTAAAAATTATGGAGATAACAAAAAGTGGTACTATCGCAAAATTAAAAACCTAATATTACCAATGTAAACGACCGTTAGAGTTAGTAATTATATGAAGTAAGGAAAGTTTTAAGATGTGAAAAGGAAAAGAGCAGAATCAGATAAGTAATTTAAGGTATTTTTTTTATTTTGATATAATTAAGATATGAAAAATATGCGATTGTGGTATTTGTATGACTTTGCAAATTCTTTTGCCTCGGTGGTTTTGATATTTTATTACCCCCTTATTCTTGCCGAAAAGAATGCGAGCAATGCATGGATAGGTATATCTGCTTCCATAGCGACACTGGTGCTTTTGATTATTCTCCCTTATCTCGGGGCGTATTCTGACAAGATGAATAGGAGAATCTTTTTTATAAAGATTGCTTCTGTATGTATGGTTTTGTCTTTATTTGTTTTGGCGTTTCTGACGCAAAATATAGAGACAGCCAGCACAGTAATGCTATTATTGTTATCTTTCTTTTACATTCTATTTCAAATATGTTTTCAAGGTTCGTATGTATTTTACTCAGCGATGTTGCGAGAAATGACAAGCAATGGCAATAATCCAAAAGTATCTGGAGTCGGACTTGGTTTTGGACAGCTTGGCAATGCAATCGCACTGGGTATGATCGGCCCTATAATAGGGTCTCCGTTTATTATTATCGGACTTAGTGGAAAACCACTCGCTTTTTTTCTTGGCGGAGTATTGTTTGCTATTATATCAATACCTTTTTTCAGACAACAAGAGAACAAAAATAACGTAGAACCTTTAAATTTTTCCTACAGAGAGTTTGCGACCGTTATATTTTCCGAAAAACGAATAAGATATTTTCTTATTGGCTTTTCATTGTTAGCGGATTCCATACTTACATTTCAGTTGTATTTGACTCTTTATGTGACTAAAATATTTAATTTTTCAGACAAGCTCGTTTCTTATGCAGGAATGGCAGGATTGGTGTTTGCTGTGGTTGGTGGTTTTTCTGCGCATCATTTTGTTAAAAAATTAAAAAGTGAAGATAGGACCATCATACTTGCTAGTATTTTCTATGCCATATGTTTTTGCATATTAGCCATTGTTCCCAAGATACCGATTCTCGTTTTCGTCGCTCTTTCTTTAGCTGGACTGTCTTATGGAATTTTATTTTCTTTAGCTAGGTCTGTCTATTCTGCTATAACCCCGGAAAAAAGACAAGGTGAATTTTTCAGTATTTTCACTGTGTTTGAAAGGATGGCATCTGTCATAGGGCCGTTGGTGTGGTTAGGCACTTTTTATTTATTGAAAAATTTTGGGGAAGATTTTCAGTATAGAGGGTCAATGTTACTTTTGGTTTTCATTTGCGTAGTTGGTATTTACTTTCTAAAGAAAAGTTACAGTGTGAGTTCTGTAACTCACACTAATTTAGTAGTTTAAAGTTGAAATTCGCTTTTTAATTGATTTTATTATATAAATAAAATTGTATGGTGCCCATGGTGTAGCGGTAACACAGAGGCTTGTGGAGCCTTTATCTCCGGTTCAAATCCGGATGGGCACCCCAGAAAAGCATTGTATGAATTCTGTTTTTTTGATTTGAAAGAAGAAATAAAGTGATTTGAGATTGATTCTATCAATAAAGCACTATCCTTACTTTTGTAAAAATTTATTTGCAAAGGGCTTAGCATGGGTTATAATAAAACTATTACAAAGTGAATAAGATAGTTTTTAACTTTTTATAAAATCATGAAAGAAAATTCAATGAATGCGACTCTGGCCGTTGTCATCTTTTTGGCAGTGATTGGAGGTTTTGTTTATATTAGTACTAATAAAGATAATGCATATTCTGAAGAAGAGGCCAAAATCACAGAAGAAGAATCTGTTCAAAATACACAATCAGAAGGAGTGAAGATAACGGTTTTGGAAGAAGGAGGTGGTGAAGTGGCAAGTCCGGGGGATACCGTGGCGATGAATTATACTGGTAAACTCGCAGATGGCACAGTTTTTGATTCAAATGTTGATGCTAAATTCGGACATGTGGAACCCCTCAAATTTACTTTGGGTGGCGGGCAGGTGATAGAGGGTTGGGATATAGGGATAGACGGCATGCGTGAGGGTGAAAAGAGAGTGCTCGAGGTAGAATCAGATTATGCTTACGGAGCAAATGGTTATGGACCGATACCTCCTTATGCCGCTCTCGTTTTTGAAGTGGAATTATTAAAAATAATGAAATAAAAATATGTTTATGGACATGACATCAGATTTAAAAAGTAGATTATACAAAGGACTCAAAGTCGCTCTTGTAGTTTTCTTGGTTATTTTATTTGCGAGATCTTTGTTTGGAGGTTTTCATAGATGGGATAAAGATGGCGATACAGAACACACCATCAGTTTCACTGGTCATGGAGAAGTAAATGCTGTGCCTGATATTGCTAATGTGTATTTTTCTATAACCAAAGACGCAAAGACAGTGAAAGAAGCGCAAGCCATGGTGGCAGAAGTAGAGAAAAAAGCTCTAGAATTTTTGAGAGGGAATAGTGTGATGGATAAAGATATCAAAACATCGTATGCCTCTTTCAATCCAAAATATGAGTATCAATACGAAAAATCTTTAGCTCCATGCAATCAATATAGTTGTCCTCCTAATCCTGGGAAAAGTGTGATAGTGGGTTATACAGCGACAGAGAGTATCACGGTGAAAGTTAGAAATACTGATGATGTCGGCAAGATAATGCAAGGTCTAGGTACATTTGGTGTATCAGATTTAAGCGGTCCAAATTTCGCGATTGACAATGAAGATAGTTTGAAAGCCGAAGCAAGAAGAAAAGCCATAACTGATGCTAAGTCCAAAGCTAAAGTGCTTGCAAGGGACTTGGGTGTACGTCTAGGTGATATTGTTTCATTCAGTGACTCAAGCCCTTATTATCCTGTGCTTATGTATTCAAAGGCAGGAGCAGAGCAGTCCTCTGATTCTACTCCTCCAGCTGAATTACCAAAAGGAGAAAACACAATCTCCTCTGATGTTACTATAACCTATGAACTAAGATGATAGTTTGACTAATTTGTCAAAAAAGAGTATCTTTAAAGAAGCCCTGTGAGGGGCTTTTTTAAGAGGATAAAATAAACATGTCAAAAATTACTGAATATTTAAAAGAAACAAAAACAGAGCTCAAGCATGTCATTTGGCCCAACAGACGTCAGACTATCATGTACACTTTGATAGTGGTGATACTTTCTGTGCTGATAGCTTACCTTTTAGGTGTTTTTGATTTTGCCTTTTTGAAAGGACTAGAGCGATTCATACTTCTTTAATTTTTAAATTATGTCAAAACAAGAAACACAAGGAGCTAGGAATTGGTACGCCATCCATACTTATGCCGGATATGAAAATGTTGTCTTGCGCAATTTAAAACAGCGTATAGAGTCACTTGATATGGGAGACAAGATTTTCAATGTCATCGTGCCTGTAGAGAAAAAGATAAAAATCAAAGCTGGCAAAAGAGTGGAAGTGGAAGAAAAGATTTATCCAGGATATGTGTTGGTGGATATGATCGTGACCGATGATTCTTGGTATGTAGTGCGCAATACTCCGCGTGTTACCGGATTCGTAGGTGCTGGAGTAAATCCTGTACCTTTACGCAAAGAAGAAGTTGATCATCTCTTTAGCAAGATGGATAACAGCACAGCAAAACACAACATTGATCTTGCTATAGACGAAACAGTGCGCATAACAGACGGACCATTCAAAGATTTAGAGGGCAAGGTAAATTCAGTAGACAACGAACGCGGAAAGGTGAAAGTGCTTGTGTCTATGTTCGGCAGGGAAACTCCAGTTGAGCTCGATTTCTTGCAAGTTAAGAAAGTTTAATGTAATCTACATTTTATGGCTACAAAGAAAGTAACAAAAAACATAAAGGTTAAAATTCAAGCAGGCAAGGCTACTCCAGCGCCACCTTTAGGACCCGCGCTCGGACAAGCAGGAATAAACATAGGCGATTTCGTGACCAAATTTAACGCCGCTACGGCAAAAATGCCTAACGAAAAGGTTACCGCTCATATTTCTGTATATGAAGACAGGACTTACAGCTTTGTTATTACTGGAGCATCAGCTTCAGATTTGATATTAAAAACCGCAGGTATTGAAAGTGGTTCTGGTAAAAATGTTGCCAAAAAAGTCGGCAAGATCACCAAAGCCCAAGCACGCGAGATAGCCGAGAAGAAAATGGCAGACCTAAATGCAAATGACATCGAAGCAGCAGCTCGCATCATAGCTGGTACAGCGCGCAGTATGGGCGTGGAAGTAAAAGACTAACTCATTTTCATACTCATAGTAAAGCAAAAACTCTAAGTATGAAGAGACCTAAAAATAAAAGAAGATTGCCTTACACTACGAGGCTCATCATGAAACTCGCCCCAAAGGCCGGAGCCAGAGTCGTACTTGAGCCAGAGTGGGGTTTTGCTGGGAGGCTGATTTATAAAAACGGAGTTGTGCGTTTATTTCGTGGTCACATACTCGATATGAACCATATGGGTTCTGCACATATTGCAAAAGATAAAGATTTTGCAAAATCCCTCATGTGTGTCAGGGGTTTCAATACAGCCGAAGGGGAGACTATATTTGAAGACAGATGGGCAAAGATTGTGCGGAGTAATCGCGATATTTCTTATGCTCCTTCGTGTGCAGATAGACTGGGTTATCCTGTCATTGTAAAACCAAACAGCAAGGCTCAGGGTATAGGAGTGGCCTTGGTCTCAAACAAAAAAGAACTCGTTTGCGCGCTCGAAGATGTTTTTAAAGAAGATCGAGTCGCAATCATCGAGAGATATTTGCCCGGGAGGGATTACCGCGTCGTCGTCTTGGATGGGGAGATAATTTCTGCCTATCAGAGGATTCCGCTTTCTGTCATTGGTGATGGAAAGAATTCTGTATTTTATTTACTAAAGCGTAAGCAAAAAGATTTTATTATCTCAGGCAGAGACACCAAAATAGATTTTGATGACAAGAGAATAAAAATGAAATTAAAAAGACAAGGCCTTACTTTGAAAAGTGTTCCTGCAAAAGGTGAAAAGATTTTTTTACTTGATAACGCCAATCTTTCGGCTGGCGGGGAATCTGTAGATGTTACCAACATTATTCATACAGACTTTCGCAAACTTGCTATAAACCTTACAAAAGAAATGGGGCTCCGTATGTCAGGCGTGGATATCATGGTCACAAAAGGGGATATCACTCAAAGTCCAAGAGCTGACAACTATTATATTATTGAAATAAATTCAGCCCCAGGATTGGGGCATTATATTACCACTGGTTCCGCCCAGAGAAAAATAGTAGAGGATATGTATCTCAAAGTGTTGAAGGCTATGGGGGAAAAGGATTAAGGTTATAAGTATTTCATTTTTTGTTTTTTAGTAGTAATATTTGATTATGGTTGATCTAAAAGAACTACAAAAAGAAGTAATGCGCAACAAGGTTGAAAAAGGTTTCAACACCACAGATATTGCTCGCGAGTTTTGTCGCGCTCACGAGGAGCTTTCCGAGGCTTATTCAAAATATGCTAAAAGTCAGACTGGTGTGGCAGAAGAGTTTGCCGATGTTGCTATATTTTTACTCGGGATGTCAGATATGCTTGGATTTGATTTAGAAAAAGAACTTGTGGCAAAGATAGAGAAAAACAAAAAAAGACAATACAAAAAAACCATTACCTCAAATGGTCAAGAAGTCTTTATGAGGATAAAGACAGACGAAGACCCTTAAGAGAATTTATCATACACCGAAAAAACATAATCATACGGGTTTTTTTCGTCGGCCTTATGTCCTTTGTGTGATACTTCGTTCCAAACTATCGGAATAATTTCTGGGAAAAAACTATCAGCTTTTTTGTCGGATGCTTTCACATGAGTAATATAAAGTTTGTCTGCCACTTCTATCGCTTGTTTGTATATTTCTGCGCCACCAATAATAAACATTTCTTCATTTCTCTCTTTAAACATACCCAAAGCTTCTTTCAAAGAATGTGCTAGCTCTATTCCATTTTTTTTGTATTTTGTATCTCTAGTTACCACTATATTTCTCCGCCCTGGCAAAGGTTTGCCGATGGATTCAAAAGTTTTTCTACCCATTATCACCGTTTGTCCTTTTGTGGTTTCTCTAAAGTGTTTCATGTCCGCAGGCAAACTCCACAAGAGTTTGTTCTCTTTTCCTATCTCATTATTTTTACCGATTGCAGATATTATTGAAATTATCATATTACAATATCAAGACCAGTTATTGGTTCACTGGGTTTGAAATAAGGGCTAAATGCTTGATAAATCTCGTCCACTAATGTTTCATCTTTTCTTAGACCCCTGTCATATATATCTTTTGGCAGAATGGGAAAAATATTTTGATGATCATTTGATCTTTTTATCAATTCATTTGCTCCATCATAATGTATATCATAAATATGTGCATTGGAAATAGTGTGAGTATAAACCCCAGGACGCACTCCAAGTTTCTGAGCAAGAGTACACATTAGTAAACTGAAACCAAATGTATCAAATGGGCAACCGAGCATCATGTCATTGGATCTGACTATGTTGTGCATATGCAATCTTCCACCAATAATATTTATTGTAAAAGCGAAAGGGCAAGGCACATTTTTTTTGTATGTTGCTTTTAATTCTTTACCGTAAAGTCCATCATCGCTTGGGTCCCAAGTGATGACCACCGCCTGTCTGGAATGCGGTTCTTCTATTAAATGTTTTATAAGTTGATCTAATTGGTCTCTACCGAAATGATGTCTCCATCTATATCCATAAGCGGATGATATTGTCCCATCTTCTTCTAGAAATTCATCCCACATCTTTGTGTATTTTCTTAAAAATTCTGTATTCTTGTCTCCAGTCAAGAACCATACTTGTTCTGCTATTGGAGATTTTATAGGATTCTTACGCAAAGTTAAAACAGGGAATCCATCTTTTTCTATGTCCGTCTGGAAAGTGAGGCCAGGTAAAATCTTTATTTTATGGCCTGTTCTTTCGTTTAGTTCTTCAATGCCCTCGTTCATTATTTTTCGAATTAGATTCTGATAGATTGTGTCGAAGGTAGTCATATAGTAAAGTATACATAATTTAAAGAATATGAAAA
This sequence comes from uncultured Candidatus Saccharibacteria bacterium, assembly GCA_964361705.1. Lineage (GTDB taxonomy): Bacteria > Patescibacteriota > Minisyncoccia > Phycocordibacterales > UBA9973 > UBA9973. The sequence continues at coordinate 3,464 of CAYIBP010000014.1, read as the reverse complement.
CCCAAGAAACATCTAATAAAGTAATATATCCGTATCTTCCTAATGGATGTAATTTTTTGTATACAGATGAAAGTAATTCATTTATGTTTGAAGCAAAAAAAATGGCAATGTTATCTAACGAAAAACAGCAACCCACAGGTGCGGTGGTTGTGTGTGATGGCAAGATTATATCAAAGGCATCAAGCCATAATCCATTGAGTAATAGTATCCTTATAAATTTACACAAAAAGTTTTGTATCAGACATATGTTACACATTCCAACCGGTGAAAAATATTGGATGTGTCCGGGTTGTGCAAATAAAAAGAGTCATGCTGAGTACAAAGCAATCGAAAAGTTATTAAAGACTGGAAACACTATAGCCGAAAGCGTTTATCTATGGGGTCACTGGTGGTGTTGCGATGTTTGTTGGGGAAATATGTTGAAATTAGGAATACATGATGTTTACTTGCTCGAGGGTAGCCACGAGTTGTTTAACCCGAGACACCCCAAAAACATAATAGGCCACCAATTTGACAACTAGCATACAATATGCTACTCTTTAAGTATCAATCTCAATCCGCTATATGCGGACTAATTATTTAACGAGACTGATGTTTGTGGAAATCATCTATGACTTTTGTGTCTGGAGATCGATATCCATGACACAAAATAGGACTTTTGAAAGTCCAGAATATATATGATTAACAAACGCAGTTTCGCGCGTCCGCCTCAAAGGGCAGGAGGTGCCAAATCTTCTTTCCGTTTTTCGGGAGGAAGTAAATTTAAAAAAACAGGGAGTCGTTTCCCCGCTAAAAAGAAAAGATTCGGAGGTGAGCGAATAGATTTTTCTCGTTTCATAAAAAAGGCGGAATACAAGGAAGAAAAGCCATATATGGCAAAACATACTTTTTTGGATTTTCCTTTTGATTCTCAAATTCAGAAAAATATTTCTAATAAAGGTTTTGCAGAACCCAGACCAATCCAAGATCAAGCCATACCCGCAGTTCTAGCTGGTAAGGATATTTTTGGCATGGCAAATACAGGTACAGGCAAGACCGCCGCTTTTTTGTTGCCACTCATAGAAAAAGTTACTCGTACAAGGGGACAAAGCAAGCAGGAAAAAGTATTGATCATGGCGCCGACTCGCGAGTTGGCTCTGCAGATAGATATGGATTTTCGCGCGCTTTCTTTTGGTCTCGGGATGTTTTCCGTGGCTTGTGTAGGAGGGTTGCCGATAATGCGTCAGATTTCTGAGATAAAAATGGGAGTATCTTTTATCATAGGCACGCCTGGTAGAATTCGCGACCTCATAGAAAGAAAAGTTTTAGATCTTTCCACTTGTCGATCTGTTGTGTTAGATGAAGCAGACAGGATGCTCGATATGGGATTCCGCGACGATATGGTTTCCATAATAGGCAAAACTGCCAACGACCGTCAGACTCTTTTCTTCTCAGCGACACTTTCTCCTGAAATAAAAAAATTAACCAGTGAATTTCTAAAGAACCCAGAATTTATTTCTGTCATTTCAGGTGAGACTTCTAAAAATATTGATCAAGATGTAGTACGCACAAGAACCAAAGAAGATAAGATTGAAAAGTTGCATGAGGTTTTGGCGCAGGAAAATCCTGTTAAAGCTCTTATTTTCAGAGAGATGAAGCATGCAGTAGATTCTTTGACTAAAGATCTCGCGCAGAGAGGTTTCAAAGTAGGCTGTATTCATGGCGACAAGAGAAGTCGTGAGCGCATTCGTACATTGGATCTTTTTAAAAAAGATCATATCAATATTTTGATAGCGACAGATGTCGCAGCCAGAGGTCTGGATATCCCAGATGTTACTCATGTTATCAACTACGACATCCCACAGACTTATGATACCTATATTCACCGCATAGGAAGAACAGGCAGATCAGGCAAAAAGGGCATAGCACTGACATTTGTGTAACTTTTTTAGAGGCATAAACTACGGAGGCATTGCCTCCGTAGTTTAATTTATCGTTCATCTTTGTAAAAATTAAGCCATTCAAACAATTCGCTTTTGTGGCTATTTGGTTTTTTGAAGTAGGTAGGGAATTGTGATGGATTTATAATCTTGTATTGTAAATTTGAATACTCCTTCAAACTCGAATATGGATAGGAATAAACATGATTTAATAAATTACGAACATTTTTCCTCCCATTTTCTTTCCAGTTTTTATCTAAAAGTTTCGCTGGATTTAGATGTATATACGAATATATGTATTTAAGGTACCTGTCATTATTTACATTGACTGATTTAAACACTCCCTCGTATAGTTTACCAGTGCGTTCATGTCTTTTGTTAAAATACATCGAATAACTGGTCATTAATTTAAGCATGTATTTAGAGATACCATTGTCTATTTTTTCGCGAACAAGAATATGAAAATGATTTGGCATCAAGCAATAGGAGCCGATATCGATTATTGTTTCTTCACGATCAAAATCACCATTGATGTTTCTTGATTCTATGCTTTTCGTGGTATTACAGACATACATCAAAAACAAAAAGTGCTTATAGTCTTGTTGATCCATAAAAATTATCCTTTTTTCTGTTCCACGATTATACAAGTGGTAATATTCTCCTGGAGCAAAAGATTGTTTTCTTAAAGACATATCGAAAATATATCATTAATAATATACGGAGGCAACGCCTCCGTAGGCAACTACGACATCCCGCAGACTTATGACACCTATGTTCACCGCATAGGAAGAACAGGCCGCGCCGGCAAAAAGGGGATAGCGCTTACTTTTGTGTAATATCTTTAGTCTATCGTGGAATCCCCCCATAGACTAATACGGGGTTTGTAGTGCTCTTAAAATAAGTCTTTTTTCGATTTTTAGAAATTCGGCAAGTAGATCTATTTTTTTGTCAAAAGCTTCTTCTTCTAACCTCATCTTTTCTTTTGAACTATAAAAAATGCTAAGTTCCGAGAGTCCTTTTTCTATGCGGAGTTCTTCTAATAGTTTTTTTACTAGATAATCTTTTAATTTTTGCGCAGGATAACCTCTGTGAATTAATCTTTGCAAGATGATGTCAATATTTTCCAATCTATCCTCGTAAGTCATATTGCCTGTCAAATTACTCATACTCAAAAGACCTAACTGTTTCTCTAGCTCTTCAATCCCAGCTTCATCCCTTTTTTGTTCCTCGTCTTTAGGCTTAAGTAGTTTATCTTTTGCTTCCGTTATTATCCTTTGCATTGCGCAATAATTTTCAGTCAAAGCTGTGTCTCTAAATTTATCTATACGATCTGCCCCGTATTTCATTATCAATCTTTTAAATGCTCTTTTTATCTCGTCTTCTGTTGCGTTAATACTTGCCCCAAGCACTTCATGAGGTTTCTTTGATTTCCACTTTTTTATGTCCTCTAGAGAAGGTTTTTCTTCATTTTTTTCCATACAGGAAATTGTGGCATAAGGTATAAAAACGAGGGTCTGTTTTAACCATTCTATCCTTGCTACATAT
>CAYIBP010000013.1:0-20492 GCA_964361705.1 uncultured Candidatus Saccharibacteria bacterium | reverse complement strand
GTAGATATGCCGAGAATAAAAAGGATTGATGTTGGTGGAGAAATATATCATGTAATCAACAGAGCAAATGCTCGTGTTAAGATATTTGATAATAATGATGACTATAAATTATTTGAGGGCATTCTCGAAGAGGCTGTAAAGAAATTTGATATGAGATTGTTGGCATATTGTGTTATGCCAAATCACTTCCATTTAATATTATATCCAAAGCAAGATGGAGACCTGTCTAGGTTCATGGGGTGGCTCACAAACACTCACACGAGAAGATGGCATACAATTAAAAACACCATCGGACAAGGACACCTGTATCAAGGCAGGTATAAGTCATTTATTTGTCAAAAAGATAATTATTTTCTCGCATTGGTTTGTTATGTAGAACGAAATGCTAAAAAAGCTCATTTGTGCAGAAAAGCGCAAGATTGGAAGTGGTCTAGTTTGTATAGAAGAGAGAAGGGGTCTCTCAATCAAAAAAAGATTCTTTCTGTTTGGCCTGTTGATGTGCCTAAAAATTACCTATTGCTGGTAAATAAAGTTCAAGATAAAGATGATGAAGAATTAATAGAGAGGTCGATTGTTAAAAGTAACCCATTTGGTAATATGGATTGGATAGAGAAAGCAGTTGAAAGATTTGGTCTTGAACAGACTTTAAGAAAGGTTGGTAGACCAAAGAATGGTGGCTGACCCCATTAGCCTGACCCCATTAGCTTTTAAGAAAGGTTGGTAGACCAAAGAATGGTGGCTGACCCCATTAGCCATTAGCTCTGACCCCATTAGCTCTGCGAACAAGATATAGGACAATGCATCCAGTGCTTGAGCTTTAGTTTTTGGTTCAGGAGTATTAAATGTCTCATCTGGTGTGCCCAGTCTTTTTCCTGTTTTTGGACGAAAGGGTAATAATTCTTTTGACGATGGGATATCTCTTACCATAAGAGAATTATAGCAGGTAATAGTTTTATCCCTATGTCTTTATCAATAAGCCAAGGTATTTTTTCTTCTTGTTTTCTATATTGATTTTTATTTTACCTTCATTAGTGTATTCAACACAGAAAGTATATGGCAAGAGTCCACTATCTGGTATTCTTATGTTTTTCCCCTTAAATATCTCAAGCTCATTCATATTACTTTCTTTTAGATAGATCAAGAACCACACGACTTCTTGCAATGTTGGATACTTGCTATCGTTAGGAAAGCCCTCAAGTATTTTTGATTTTGTTTCGCCAAATACTTCATCTAGAGTATCTTCTCGTAATTTGTCTCCAACCTCGGATGCTAATGCCTTTTCTAATTCTTCTCCCTCCGTGAGATAAATGCCTCGTTGTTGGCTAAATGTTAATTCTTTTCCAAAGATTCCTAATTTTATATTTAATTCTCCCGTGTTGCTTTTTTCCCTAAAAGCTTCACTGCCAGTGTCCTTTGGAAAATATTCGGCGTTAAGACTAAAGTATTTTTTATATTTTTCATCCCTCACCATCTCCATCACAGACATAGGAGGTTGTGGTATTTTGATAGTTTCAAATCCCTCAAGTTCAGCTAGCGCTTTTTTTTTGTGCCTCGATGAAGGGCTTACTTTTTTCCATTAACTCCCTGTGTCTTTCCTGATCAGCTAGGTATCTCTCCAGTTTCTTCTCTAATTCTCCTAGTGCTGCTTTTTTATTTTCGTCTTCTCCTTCTTCTATTAATTTGATTTCATTTTTTAGACGTTCTATTTCTTCATTGCGAAAAATTACTGGTTGTTGGTTATTCTCAATCATAGATTTCTCAATTATTTTTATAATTCTATTCCTGTTCTTTGAATTTCTTTTTAATTTCTTTTAATATTTCGTTTGCTACTTTTGTATTTTCTTTCAAGAATGTGCGGGTATTGTCGTAGCCTACGCCGAGTTTTATTTTTTCTTTTTGGTCGTCAAGAGGGGAGTAGAAATATGAATTGCCATTCTTTTCTACTATTTTGAATTTCTCGCCGAGGGCCATGATCTCGCCTTCTTTTGAAATGCCTTCGTTGTATATGATGTCGAATTCTGTCTGCTTGAAAGGCGCGGCGACTTTGTTTTTGACTACTTTCACGCGTGTGCGAGAGCCTACTACATCTTCACCCTTTTTTATCTGGGCTATTTTTCTAATGTCGAGTCTAATAGAGGTGTAGAATTTCAAGGCCTTGCCTCCGGGTGTGGTTTCTGGGTTGCCGAACATCACACCTATCTGCATACGGATCTGATTTATAAATATCACCACAGTTTTCGATTTTGCTACGATGGATGTGAGTTTGCGCAGAGCTTGTGACATGAGACGAGCCTGCTTGCCCACATGATATGCGCCCATATCGCCCTCGATTTCGTCCTTTGGTGTTAATGCCGCCACAGAGTCTATGACTATCACATCTATTTTTCCTGTACGCACCAAACTTTCCACTATCTCTAGCGCTTGTTCGCCTGTGTCTGGTTGAGAGATCAAAAGGTTATCAATATTTACTCCGAGTTTTTTAGTATAATCTGGATCCATCGCGTGTTCTGCGTCTATGTATGCGCAGACCCCACCCATTTTCTGAGCTTCAGCTACTATATGGAGAGATAGGGTAGTCTTGCCAGAAGATTCCGGTCCAAATATTTCTATAATTCTGCCTCGAGGGATACCTCCTACACCGAGCGCCATGTCTAGCCCTAGCGAGCCTGTGGGTATGACATTCACATCCACTTTTGGACTGTCGCCGAATTTCATTATCGAACCTTCGCCGAATTTCGCTTGAAGGGCTTTCAGGGTGTCATTGAGTATTGATTCTCCGCCACCGATTGTCTTGTCTTCTTTTTTTTCTTTCTTTTTTATCATGATTTTTTGACGTATATTAATTTATAATCTTTTGCATCTGTGTTGCCAAATCCGTCTTTAGCAACAATGCCTATTATATTATATCCAATGGAAAGTGCTATCTTTTCGGAAAAGTTGCCTTGCTGGTCTATAGATATGATCCTGTTATTCAATAAAAGTTCTTTTGCGTTTTTAGCGTTGCCAGTTATGTTTACGACAGGGTCTGTATATATAGTAGTTATTTCTGGGTTAAGTTCATTTACTGTTATATCCCTGATCTTCACTCCAAAAAGCAAATCTTTTGATCTAAAAAAGGCATAGACAGCTATGAAGATCAAAAGCGCAGCAAGACTGCTGATTTTCAATATTTTTTTGGCATCTCTGTTCATATCATATTTCCTCCGTCTTCGGTGTGAGAGAGTTTCTCAAGTACTTCTCTGGGTTTTGATCCGTCTCCCGCGCTGATTACTCCTCGTTCTTCAAGTCTGTCCATAAGTCTTGCCGCTCTAGCATAACCCAATTTGAGTTTTCTTTGCAAGTACGAAGTGGACGCTTTGCCCGCTTCTATGACGCACTGTCTTGCTTCTTCATACATTTCATCATCGTCTCCGTCTAGGTTTTCATCTGTGATGGTACTTTCAAAAATACTCTTGTCTGCGGAAATGGATCCAGATGTCAATGATATCTCGTCTGAAACTTCATCTCTGTATGCGTCTATTAAATATTTTACAACTTTCTTTACCTCAGCTTCCGATATAAAGGCACTTTGCAATCTTTCTGGTTGAGCTTCTCCTGAAGAATAGAGCATGTCGCCGGCACCCAAAAGCTTTTCTGCTCCTCCAGCATCAAGTATCGTACGCGAATCTATCTGCGAAGACACCTTGAATGCTACTCGCGCGGGGATGTTGGCCTTGATCAAACCTGTGATTACATTTACCTCTGGGCGTTGAGTGGAAAGTATCAAGTGTATGCCCACTGCTCTGGACATCTGTGCCAGTCGGACTATGGCGGATTCTAGTTCTCTAGGATAAGAACTCATAATATCTGCAAGTTCGTCTATTATTATGACTATGTATGGCATTCTCTCTGCTTCTATTTCAACCTCTTGGCCTTCACTGTTTACTTTTGTCTTTTTCACATTTTTAGCGAATACATTTGTGTGATAAGACTCTATGTCTCTCACGGATTCTGTTTCCAGTATATCGTACCGACGATCCATTTCTTTTGCGGCCCATTTTAGGGCGAGTATAGTCTTTTTAGCTTCAGTGATTACTGGAGTTAAAAGATGAGGGATGTTGTTATAAAGCGTGAGTTCTACGCGCTTTGGGTCTATGAGTATGAGTTTCAAGTCGTCCGGTCCGTTTCTGTATAAGAGGGAAGCGATCATAGAATGTATGGTGACTGATTTTCCAGAACCAGTGGTTCCTGCTACTAGACAGTGTGGCATTTTTGCTAAATTACCAAAGACTGCTTTTCCTGAAATACCTCGACCGAGTGCAGTAGTGAGTGGTTTCGGAGAATTTTGAAATTTGCTGTCAGCAAGGAGTGTCGCAAGTCCGACTATGGATTTTGATTTGTTTGGTATTTCTATGCCGACGAGTGATTTGCCAGGGATCGGCGCTTCTATACGTATAGGGTGTGCTGCGAGAGACAAGGCGAGGTCGTTTTGTAGTCCGACTATGCGTGAGAGCTTTACGCCCTCTGCTGGCTTGAGCGCGTATCTGGTGACTGTAGGTCCTATCGTGATTTCATCCATCTCTACTTCAATCCCGAAATTCAGGAGGGTGCGTTTGATGATGTTTGCGTTTGCTTTTATATCACCAGTGTTTGGTTTGCCCTGATCTTCTTCAAGGAGAGATAGTGGGGGAGGCACATATGTTGAGATCAATCCGCCTTTTCTTTTTTTGATAGGAAGATCTTCTTCTTCATCTTCTTTTTTTGCTGCAATACCGAGAACGGCTTTTACTTTTTTACCAACATTTTGCTTTTCTGAATTTTCATTTTCTTCCTCTTCTTCTGTGTCATCTGCTTCTTCATCATCTTCCTCGTCCGCCACAGTATTTTCTTTTTTCTTAAAGATAAGATTCCAGATTTTTTTGAAGAATGGAATAACATTAGGTCTTGCATCAAACATCACGAGTATGGAGATAATAAGTGTTGCTCCTAGAAATATGACGCTGGCATAAACATCAAACAAAGACACAAGAGGAGTGGAAAGAACTCTGCCCAATATTCCTCCTGCGTGGTCTTCAGACAGTACATCTATAATACCGAGTCCGGAGAGCAAGAAAAGTATTCCGCTCGCTGCTCGCGTGAGTCCAATATCGGGAGTTTGAGATTTTAGGAATGATGAACCAAGTAATACGAGGAGCACGGGGAAGAGCACATATCCTACACCGAGCAGTGAGTCCAGAATCCCATAAGTGAATGTGCCAGCGACTCCTGCGATATCAAACATAGACATCAAGAGAAATACTGCAACTACAAAAAAAAGAATTGCTAAGATGCCGTGTTTTGTTTCAGTTTTAAGTTTACTTGTACTTGATAAAGATTTAGAGTTTTTCTGCTTCTGCTTTTCATTTTTCGCCATAGAGTTATTTTAACATAATTTTCCAAAAAAATTTAGAATCAAACTTTTCCCAAATTACAAAATTAAAGAAATATCTATTTTTATAAAGCACAAAAATTTTTTGCTAAAAATTTTCTCTCTCCGGCGCCAGTCGCGCCTACGAAGGCTTTCTAAAAACAATATTTCTTTAATTTTGTAATTTGCATTTTTATCTGTCCTATATATAATGGACAGTATGTTAGGGGATTATCAAAACCCAAAAGACATCCCCAAAAACTTTTCAAAGGACACTTCGGCATTATCTTCCTCGCTTGTCGCCTCTATGGGAACAAACTCCTTGTCCTATACCAAAACAAGCAAACTTATCACAGCTCTTTACATGGTCACGGACAACATGGAAAAGGACGAGCCCATGCGTCTAAAGTTAAGGACATTAGGCGTAGAAATTCTATCGGACGCCATATCTGCCGATAAAACTACTATAGGACACCTAGTTGGCAGATCAATTGAGGTCTTGTCCTTTTTAAGTATTGCTTTTGATATGGATATGATATCCGAAATGAATTTCAGTATCCTAAAGAAAGAATTTTTAGAACTAAGGGATTCTTCTAATGAGTTTTCCAAAAAGAGTGATTCTGTTTGGCTTCGGGATTTCATGCAAAGCGGAAATAAAGAAGACTTTTCTATCGGACATGAAGATAAACGAGCAAATAGAATAATTGATGATGTCCTTTATAGAAATACAGAAAAGAGACAGTACCTGTCCGTTATTAAAGGACAAGATATGCCAATAAAACAAGGAATAAGAATTGGTGTCCAAAAGGGTGATACGCTATTAAATGCTTTAAATAGAGTTGAATCTGTAAAAGACACAAATGTAATTAATAGGACATCAAATTTTCAAGAATTGAAGAATAAAAGACGCGAAGCAATTTTAAAATTTATAAAGGACAGGAAACAAATTACAGGCATGGATGGAGCTACTATAACGGACATCAAAAACGGAGCAGGAAATAGTATCTCTTCTTGTGGGGAGAAGACTCTGCAAAGAGAGCTCGTCTCTATGGTAAAAGAGAATATTTTGACAAAAAGAGGGGACAAGAGGTGGAGTCAGTATTTTCTTGCATTTTGATCAAAATTATGTAAATATGGTCATTATGGATAACCACTTAAAAGAGGCATAACTCACGGTTTGTGAGTTTTCTTTTAGTTATCCACATTATATATTGCCCTATTTTAGAGCTATATATTATAATGATTCTGTGCAGTATAGGTTGCGCCCTTTAGGGCGTGTTCTGTACCCGCAGAATTGTATTTGTTTTCGTTCACGATTTCGTCGAAAAAATTTTGAATGAGAGCAAGCCCAAGAGAGGTCAAAAATCTCTTTGGGTAAATGTCAGGTCATTGAAAACTGAATACCGATCTATGACGCTAGAAAATAGTTTTTGTAGATTGGGAAAGTTTCTCGCGAGATTTATTTGGGATTTATTTTGAATTCATTTTGTGAGAAATTAGTTCAAGTTTTCATTTTTAGTTTGGAGTTAAAATACTTTAAAATATTTTTTCTTCGATCTAAAAAGTTTAAAGAAATCTTTATTATTAAATTAGTCCGCTGCATTATTAATTATTACAAATTATAGGCGGGCAAAAATAATAATGGATAAATACGCTTTTGGTTTTGTCGAAACTAAATTAATGGCGTAAAAAAAATTATGAGTAAATTAAAATTATCAAAAATCTTTTCTGGACTTTTGATTGTAGCCGTCATGGCTGTAGGCGCTGTTGTCTCTCAAAAGACAGAAGTCGCTTCTGCTGCTGATTGTTCAATCACTAGTACTTTGAGACTAGGTTCAAAGGGAACCCAAGTTGCTTGTCTTCAGACAATGCTTGGTAACCTCACAGCCGATGGTAGCTTTGGTCCAAAGACCAAAGCCGCTGTTATGGCTTATCAGGCTGCAAATGGTTTAGTCGCTGACGGAGTCGTCGGTGCTAAGTCACGAGCATCATTAATGGCAAACGCAGGTGACGGTTCAGCATCCTGCCCTCCAGGTCAATTCAATCCTGCAACAGGATTGCCATGTCCTTCTTCCGGTGGCACATTGCCAGCAGGTTGTCTCCCAGGTTACATGTTCAGCCCAACAACCGGCGCACCATGTACTCCAGGTACGACACCTCCTCCAGTAGTTCCTACGACTGGAGCGGTTACAGTATCATTGGCTTCTGACAATCCTGCTACTGGTACATTGTTAATCGACGATAGTACTGGTGTGATGCAAAGCGCAGCTCCAATCTTGAAGCTTGTCTTCTCAAACGGTACGGGCGCAGCAGTAAATGTAAATACAGTTAAACTAACACGCACTGGTATTGCTGCTGATGGAGATATAAACAATCTTTACCTTTACGAGGGAGCAACAAAACTCGCAGAAATGAGTTCTGTAGCCTCGAAAGTTTTCTCATTCAATAGTTCAGGTGGATTGTTTTCAGTTCCTGCAAACAGTTCAAAGACTGTGTGGGTAGGTGTCAATATGGCTCCTGCTACGACTGGTCCTAACACTGTTGGATTCTCTCTTATGTCTGCATCTGACGTAGTATACGCAGATGGTTTGACATCAGGCGGATCTTTCCCAATAAATGGCAATCAATTTGCTACTGCTTTCATCACTGATCTTGGCTATATTAACTTGACCAGCACAGCAACATTCCCTGCTACTCTTGATCCTAAAGCAGAAGCTCAGGAATTGTGGAGATTTACCGCTACTGCTAATGCTCAGAAGATGGATATAAAGAGAGTTGTAATGACCATGGTTGGTACAATAGCTCTTGGTGATATCCAAGATCTCTCGCTTTCAGTAGGTGGTGTACAAGTTGGCGCAACAGCACAAATTGGAACAGACAACAAAGTTGTATTTGATTGGTCTGCATCTCCTTACACATTACTTTCTGGACAAAATAAAGTTTTTGTTCTTAATGGTAAAGTCGTAAAGGGTACTGGCCGAGTATTCAAATTTACAATTCGTTCCAATGCTGATTTTGTATCAACAGACAAAAACTACGGTGTAGACACCGCTGCTCTTAATGCAGGTGCTGCTCTTACTGTAGTTGATCCTGATTCTTCAGGTAATGGTACAAACATCAACAATGGTAGTCTTACAGTTTCTCGTTCAGCAAATTCACCTTCTGGCAATGTTGCTTCAGGTGGCCTAGATATTCCTCTCGCTCGCTTTGATTACAGGGCAAACGGTGAAGATGTCAAGGTGGTATATGTTCGTGTGAGTGTTGATGAAGAATCCTCAGATCTAACCTTGAATGATGGTAAGCTCTACTTCAATGGTTCACAAGTTGGTACTACAGATGATTCTGTTGCTGATGCGACAGACAATGTTTACTCACTTGGAAATACGGTTATCATTCCTGCTGGCACAACCGGCGTGTTTGAGTACCGTGCTAATATTGAGGAAGCAGGTGGTACTGATCTTGCAGCTAACCAAACAATCGTTGTTAGCTTGTCTGCTGGTACATCTGGTGATGCTATTGGTCAGACTTCGCTTACAAACCTCACACCTTCAGCTTCCACAGGACAGACTCTCACAGTCAAATCCGGAGCTCTCTCCGCGGCTATGAATACCTCTGTTGCTGACTATACGACTGCAAACCCAACAGGTGTTGTCGGTGCTACGAATGTAAAAGTAGGTTCTCTTGTTATCACTGCTGGCGCTGGTGAGGCTGTAAACCTTACCCAAGTTGTACTTGGTGATGATGGTGATCAGGCTACTTCAGATTTCGGTGATAACTTCCAGAATTTGACCCTAAGAAATGGTTCCTCAACTTCTACTCCTATTGCGACAGTGCAAGGAACACTTTCTGGTACAGCAGGTGCTGATTACACATTTAGTTTGAGTCCTTCAGTAACAATTGCTGCTGGCGCTCAATATGTAATCGATATCTATGCTGATATTCTTACTGGTGCTGCTGGTTATACTGGAGCAGTATCACAACCTGGACTTGAATTCGTAAATGCTTCTGCTACTGGTGTAAGTACTAGCGCAGATGCATATCCTACAGCTACTATAGCGAATTTGCAGAATCTGGTTGTTTCTTCAAGTGGTTCTCTCGTAATTACAGTTAATGCCGCTACTCCTGTAGCAGCTCAACTAGTAATGGGTGAGACTGGTCAGACTCTAGCATCACTCGACTTTGCTGCTGGTTCCGCTGAAGATGTGAATGTATCCGTAGTTACGATTACTGATACTTCTTCTTTTGCTGGTTCTCTAAGCAATGTAAAGCTTTACGATGGCTTGACTCTTCTTGGTACAGTTTCCTCATTTGATGCTAATACTAACGGTGTAGCAACCTTTAATCTTTCTTCAGATTGGGTAATTCCTAAGAACACGACAAAGACTTTGACTATCAAGGCCGATGTTAACTCTTATGGTTCTGCTGTATCTGGTGGCGCGCATGTCTTGAATTTGGCTAGTGCTGCCAATGTAACTACTCGCGGTGCTCAGTCCGGTGTAGCTATTGCTGAGACTGTCACAGTAGGTACTATCTCCCACAAGATATACAGAACAAAGGTTATTGTTGAGAAAGGATCTTCTTCTCCATCAGGTTCTTCTGTTGTGGCTGCAAATTCCAATGTTCTTGAATTTACTGTAGCTGCAAACTCTGCGTATGACGCGGTTGTAAATGCAGTAGCGGTAACAATGTCTGGTTCTATGACTGCAACAGGTACTGGTAATGCATTCCTATACAAGAGCACAGATCTTTCTACTGCTCTTGCTACAGAGGAATATAGAGCAGACCTAGTCAGTGCTTCAGCTGCTGTTTCCTCTCAAGAATTGCAAGTTACCGGTACATCCGGTGATTGGAATGAGATTCCAGTAGGTGCTACGGTTTTGGTAAATGACACTTCAGTATCATCTACCGCATTTCTCAGAGGAGAAGTTGCTGCAGTTAGTGCTACTGTTATCACGATCAACGTAGTAGGTACAATCTCTGGTTACGCTGGTATTGACGTAGGTGTTACTTACGCTCCAATGCAACCAGGAGTAGGTAAAGTATACTTCGGTGCACAATCACAACTCGATGCTAACTTGGCTGACGCTGCTACAACAGTCACAGTCGAGAGCACAGATGGATTTGCAATAGGAGATACTGTAAAGGTATTCGGTTATGATACTCTAACAGGTGCTGAAGTTTCTTGGGTATCCGGTTGTGTCGTTAGCGCTATCGCTTCTGCTACTGCTCTTACAACAAGCGCATGTCAGCTCACAAGTGATTTGACTATCGACTTCGACTATGGACAAACACAAGCTAACGCTCTTGTTAAGAGTACAAACAACGATGCTGTAGCATGGGGTGGCGCTGGTACTGATGGTACCGGTGCTATCAATACATCTGGACAGGTTGTCTCAGCTGGAACAACAACAACATTCGTTGTAAAAGGTGATACTACTTCAACTGGTACTGCTGGTACGACTGCTACACTTCGTGCAGATCTAGCAGCTATCAGTGATGTAAACTGGGACGATAAGACTTCATTCGGTGTAACAACTGTAACGAAGAATCTTCCAGTAACAGGTGGTACTCTCACATACACTTATTAATCTTAGTTAGTTAGTCTGATTTTGTAGGGGTCGAATACTACAAAATTTATTAAAAAACCACCCTTCGGGGTGGTTTTTTAATTTGGTTTTTTGGAGCACCTGTACTATAATTAAAATCATGAGTGAAAAACAAAAGAAAAACCTTATAATTATCGGTGTTATATTAGTAATATTGCTTTTTGCTGGTTTTTATTATAAAAAATCTCGAATATCAAACGATGAAAATAATACAAATGACGAAATAGACGAAATAAATCAATCTCCAGATGCTTTGACGCCTGCAGATTCAGATTCTACTGAGAAATCTCAAATTAAACTCGCTTATGATGAGTATTTACAACAAGGTATAGGTTATGAGACTAAAGGTGATTTAATTAACGCAATAGATTCTTACAAGAAAGCTTCAGAATTATCTCCGGAAAATTATGTGCCATACTCCAATATTGGTTCTGCATATTTAAGTATGAAGAAATATGCAGATGCAGAAACGGCTCTTTTAAAAGCTTTAGAACTCGATCCTACTAGCGTATCGGTCTATGTAAAACTATATGATGTTTATTTTATTGGGATGAGGAGGGTCACACTGGTGGGTTTTTTCAAGAATGCCATAGAAAAAACGAATGGAAATATAAGCTTAATCAAATTATATGCCTCGTATTTAGAAGATGTAGCTGATTTTGAATCAGCTTTAAAAATATGGGAATCCCTATTGGTAGCAGAGCCGGACAATGCATCTTATAAAGCAAAGATCGAAACTTTACAAAAGAAAATAAAGGCGTAAAATATGGGATATTATTAGTTTTAGGTATAGAAAAAATATTATGATGTCAAAAAATAAGATTGTAATTTCTGTTGTCGTGGTTTTGGTTATATTAGTCGGTGTTGGTCTTTATCTAAAGATTGGTAAAAAAAGTGGCTTTTCTATAGTTTATTTAACAACAAAGGAGGTATATGTCGGCAAACTAACAACTTTTCCTGATTTACAGCTTTCGGATGGTTATATTTTGAATACCGTACCAGATGCTACTGACCCTAAAAAAAGTAATTTTCAACTCACTCCTATGAGTGAAGCGCTTTGGGCACCAGACAATAGCATACATCTTGTGAAAGATAATGTTGTTTTTTACGGTTCGCTATCTGATGAGAGTTCAATCTCTAAAACTTTAGCAGAAAAAGGGGAATAAAATTTCTTTTTAATAGAAAATAATCAACCAAGAAAGTTATCCACTCTTTTGTGTTCTAATATATTTTACTTGTGTTGTATAATTTAAGTATAAAAAGTGTCGAATGTTTTTTGTATTTTTTTTGATTATCTTTAGATGCATTATTAGATAATTAAAATTATTAATTATTAATTATTATTAAGTTTTTTTATTAAAACATGAAAAATATATTTAAAGGTTTAGGTGCAAGTCTTCTTGCTCTGGCTCTCGTCGTAGGAGCTAGCGCGAGTCCTGCAAGCGCAGCTCTTACTGTATCTAATGTAGCGGTGGATACAGCCGCAGCTGATGCTTTTGTTTTAGGTGCTTCTAACACCACTGGTTCGATTACCATTGGTGCAGCTACACATACTGGTTCCACAACAGTTTCTTCTGGAACTGTTTCTGGTACAACAACAACATCCGCTCTTCCTGTAATAGCAGATGGAGTTACCACTGGAACAGCGATATATCTTACCGCTGACGCCTTGACTACTGGTGAAGGTTTGCTTCTTGACCACACTACATCTGTAATAGCAGATGGGGGATCGCTCGCTAGGCTTTCCTCTACTTCAGTAGATACAGCGGCAACTACAGGTGCATTGCTTGATCTTTCTTCTACTGCTTCAACTGCTGGGACACAAATCCTTGGCACATTCAGTGGATTAACCACAGGAGTGGGCCAATCGTTAGTAACCGCAGCGCTAACTACAGGTACTGGACTTAGAGTAACTGGTAGTGGAGCGACATTAGAGGCAGGTGGTGAGTTACTTGACCTTGTTATGGGTGCAGCTACGGTAGGAAATGCTATTACTATTACAAACTCAGGAGCCTATACTGGCACGGGTCTGATTAGTGTTATTAATACCGGAGCGATGACCACAACCGGTAATCTTTTGACCCTTACTGCCAACTCTGCTACTACAGCAGCTGGACTTCTAAGAGTAAATGGTAATTTGTTGAGTTCGGGTATCGGTGCAGTTATTACATCTTCTTCTACTGCTCTTACGGGCGCTGGAAGATTACTCCGAGTTGATCATACTGGTGCTTCTACTTCTGGTGCTACAAGTAAAGTAGCTGAAATTGCTTCTGCTGCTACTGAAGATACCACAATTTTGGCGGTTACTGCTTCTGGTGCTTTGGCTGCCGGTGTTGTTGTTGATCTTTCAGCAGCTGCATTGACCACAGGCAAGGTTATTGATATGTCTGATCTTGATGCTATCACAACAGGTAAAGCTATCCATGTGGATGCAACAGGTACTACTCTAACAGATGGTATTTTGGTGCATGTTGACTCGGCGGGTACAGCTATGACTTCTACAGGACGTCTGCTATTGGTTGACCAGACTGGTGTTACTTCTACTTCTGGTATTATAGCTGAAGTGAAGTCTGCAACCACTGATGAAACAGAACATCTAGTAGTCACCAACACTGGTGCTGGCCCAGATGCTAACACGACATTGATTAGAGGAACTTATACAGCTGATGGCGATGCACAAGGCCGATTCTTGCTTTTCGAGGATAATGCAGCTGATGATAAATTTCTTATTGGTTTAAACGGTGCTACTGTTATTACGGGTTCAGCTGAAGGTACAGCAGCCCTAACGTTGACCGCTGGCGATGTAGTAGTTACTGATGGTAATGTTCTCGTATCTGACGGTGCAGTTGCAGTTGCAGTTGAAACTGTGGCTTCAGCAACTAACATGGCAATAGATAGTAGCGTTGTGACTCTAACTGGTACAACTACTATAGCAACTATAACAGGAGGTGTTGCTGGTCAAGAACTTACAATAATCTTTACCACAGCCATCGCAGTTACAGATGACGACACAACCACAGCAACAGATGCTATAAACCTAGTGGGTACTGCTACTAACTTTACTTCTGCTGCAGGAGATGTCCTACAATTGATTTATACTGGTGCACACTGGAGAGAAATCAGTAGATCTGTAAACAACTAATCTTAACCAATTCTTAATTAAGATAAATACTACGGAAAATTATTCATAACCGGTCGGTTCCGTGGCACTAAAACAAAAAATAAAATGATTAAAAAATTAAAAATTGGTTTTCTGATAGCTGTATTGTCTTTGGCTGTAGGAACTAGCTCCGCTAATGCAGCAGCCTTGACCTGGAGTGCAAACCAAAGTGTGTATCTTACTACACCGGGCTACACGATGACCATCGTGTCAGGTTCAGAAGCTACATCTGTGGTCGTAAATGCGGCAAGTGTTGATGTCATAATACCTACGAGTAGTGTCTTTACCATGACATCAAGAAACAATGTGGATTTGACAAATAATAGTGGTACAGCAACTGTTACAAACACTTGTTCTGGTACCTTAAATACTATTACAATAACATCCACAAGCACTGCGAATTACACACTTACACCAAATGGCGGTGTTTGTGCTGGAAACTCCGGAGGAGGAGGCGGCGGTGGAGGAGGTGGAGGAGGGTACACTCCTCCAGTTGTTCCACCTGTTGTCCCTCCCGTCACCCCAGCTACTCCTGCAGATCCTGCAGTGAAAGAGGTGCCTGGTTGTGGCAATAGGACTACTGGTTTTAGCGTTGTAGATGGTCAATCTTGCGCTATGAACAAGCCTGCTACTCCTGCAACACCAGCTTCTCCTTCAAGTTCTGGAGCTAAAACATCTTTCAATTTTGGCACCAAGACTTTGAAGAACGGCAGTCGTGGTGAGGCGGCAAAGGAATTGCAAAGATTCTTGAATCAAGTTTTGAATCTTGGTTTGGTGGTGGATGGTATCATCGGTCCAAAATCTATCGCTGTCATAAAAACATGGCAAAAGACGAATGGTTTGGCAGCTGATGGTCTCATCGGTCCACTTACAAAGGCAAAAATGAATGCCTCTGTAAAACCATAATTTTTAGAAAATTTAAAACTTTCTAGAATTCAAAATTCCCGTGAAGGATAATCCTTCACCAAAACAAAACCCCTCTAAAAGGGGTTTTGTTTTGGTTTCTAGCATCTAATTCCTAACACATTTTTTCTTTATATGCCAGCAAAGGCTCCGTGAAGGATTATCCTTCACGGAGCCTTTGCTGGCAATGTATTTGTATGTATAATGACAATATGCAAAGAAGATTCGATTTTTCTATAGGTGAGTATTACCATATTTACAACCGAGGTACTGACAAGAGAACGATTTTCTTAAATTCTTACGACTACAATCGCTTTATCGTACTTCTCTATCTTTGTAATAGTACGAAACCTGTAGACATATCAAACCTTATCCGTGAAGGATTATCCTTCACGGATTTGTTGGGTATAAAGATCGAAGAAAGATTGGTGGATGTCGGCGCGTACTGTTTGATGCCGAATCATTTTCATTTATTGGTGAGGGAAAATCGCGAGAATGGAATAAGTTTATTTATGAAAAAATTACTGACTGCGTATTCTATGTATTTTAATAAAAAGAATGATCGCAAAGGTAGGCTGTTTGAAGGTTCCTTTTCAGCCAAACATGCTGACACAGATGAATATTTGAAATATTTGTTTTCTTATATTCACTTGAATCCCATAAAATTAATTGATTCAGAATGGAAAGAAAATGGCATAAAAGACAGGGTTGGCGCAAAGAAGTATCTTGATGGTTATTTTTACTCGAGTTATTTGGATTACTTTGGTATAAACAGAAAAGAATCTGAAATTTTAACCCCTGAAGTTTTTCCGGAATATTTTTCCGAGTTCTCTGATTTTGAGTATTTTATAGATGAATGGCTATCTTTCAAAGCGAAAGATGAGTTGGAATAAAGACTTCGTGAAGGATAATCCTTCACGAAACACAAAGATTCTTCTGAGTTTTGTTTTGATTTTCAGCTATTTTGTGGTACAATGCTTCGTATGAAGAATATAATTCAATTTTCAATTCAAAAAGGCCTAGATGGCTATTATGTAGCTTCGGCAAATGATTTTGCTATTGTCACTCAGGCAAAAAAGTTGGAAGAATTGTTTGAGAATATTAAAGAAGCAACCGAGCTTTTTTTTGAAGAAAATATCGCTGAGGAATCCACAATCAGCAAATCTCCATCAATTTTTATAAATTACGAAATGCCGATCTCTTTGTATGCCTAAATTGAGGCGGCTTTCTGGTAAAGAAGTAATAGCGTTTTGTGAAAAGTGGGATTTCGTAGTTTCTCGCCAAAAGGGCAGTCATGTGAATTTACTTCGTGTGGTTTCTGACGAAAGACAAGTTTTGACTGTGCCAAATCATAAAGAATTAGATAGAGGAACACTTCATGAGATTTTTAAAAAATTACAGATTTTTTTGCCCGAACAAGATCTTAAAGCATTTTTTTATACATAAAAAACAGGAAGCATGTTATAATTAGAAGTACTTATGGAAATAAAAAATAAAAAAGTTTTATATTATGGTTTAGGTGCGTTGGTTGTTTTGGCTTTAGTTTTATTTCTCTCTATGAGAAATGATAAAGATGCAGACTTGGAAGGAGAGCAAAGTGTAAATGAATCTGAAGAAATGGAAAGTGAGGCGGGGAAAGAAGAAAGCAAAAAGACTCCTGCAAAGAGCGAGCCTGTCTTGAGCTATGCGGAGGCTTTGGCAAAATACAAAGACGCTCGCATACAGCTAGACGACAGATGCCAAGCGAGCCCAAACAATGTGACTTACAAGAACAACACTTCAATAATGATAGACAATCGTTCGCCGATGACTCGCAGTGTGAAAGTCGGCTCGACATATACCATCAAAGGCTATGGATTCAAAATAGTGAAACTCTCAAGCTCGCAGTTGCCTATTCAATGGTTGGTGGATTGTGACAAATCCCAGAATGTTGCTACTATCTTGATACAAAAATAATTGTAAATTATGGCAAAGCATTTTCTGAAAACCTTGCTGATTTTCGCAGGAATGATAATTCTTGGGCTTGTTGTTGCTTTTGTGGTTACAACTTTTGGATAAGGGTAGTGGATTGTTGAAAGCAACAGGACAGTAATTACTACTTGCGAAAATCATATATTATGGTAATGTATAAATACCGCAAAAAAGACAGGCATAAAACATAAGTCCTGTTTAGTGGTCGATAGTCTGCCAAAAAGGTGGACAAAATTTGCGGCTAACAAGCCGTTTTTATTTTGATAAAACATTATGTTACAAAAATCAAAAAAAGGTGAAATCATAAAAGATCTTGAGAAATCTGTGAAGGATTCATCATCAATTGTCTTTGTCAATTTTCACGGTATGAATGTCGCTGATGAATCGGTACTTCGTAAAGAACTGAGAAATCAAGGAGTATCATATAAAGTTTCAAGAAAGACTTTGCTCAAGAAGGCGCTCGACGGAGCAGCTACTGGCACATTGCCTGATTTGAATGGTGAGGTAGCCATAGCCTATGCTAAAGAAGATTCTGTGGCTCCTGCGCGAGGAATTTTCAATTTCCAAAAAGCACACAAAGGAGTATTGAGTATCTTGGGTGGAATCTTTGACGGAAAGTTCGTTGATGGAGCTTATATGACAGAGATCGCTACTATTCCAAGCAGGGAAGTATTGCTTTCAAAGATCGCATTTTTGCTCAAGAGTCCAATGCAGCGTTTAGCAATAGCAGTGAACGAGGTCGCAAAGAAAAAGTAAAATTATTAATTAATTTTTTGCTCCAGAAAAATCAAATCTTACTGCGTTAGGTCATAAGGATAAGGCTCTAGTAAGATTTATTTTTCTTTCGCAAATCAATAATATCATGTCAAAATTTGATCAGTTTATGAAAGACCTTGAAGGAGCTTCCGTATTAGAATTAAACGAGCTCGTCAAGGCAATAGAAGAAAAATTCGGAGTTTCAGCAGCAGCAGTCGCATCAGCCGGTCCTGCAGTGGCCGCTGGTGAAGCAGTAGAAGAAAAAGATTCATTCACAGTAGTATTGGCATCTGCTGGTGAACAGAAAATCGCTGTGATGAAGATCGTGAAAGAAGTTCTCGGTTTAGGATTGAAAGAAGCGAAAGATTTGGTAGATGCGGCTCCTTCAACCTTGAAAGAAGGTATGAAGAAAGCAGAAGCAGATGAAGTCAAGAAAAAGATAGAAGAAGCAGGCGGGAAAATTGAGCTTAAATAGCTCAATTTTCGGCCGGAAGCGCGTAGGCGCTGAGGCGGGGTCGCGCAAGATTTCAGCAGAAATTTATGTGTGACAGATTGAATTAAAGTAGAAAGTTTTTTTGATTTAAGATAAAAAACAAAAATCCCCTAATTTAGGGGATTTTTGTTTGTGAATGAGTATAAAAGAGCAGACGGAGTTCTCATGCGTCATAGACGCAGAGCTTAACCCGTCTGCTCATCGCTTACAGTTGACCTCTAGCGACTATTTTTTTATATCATATTTAAAATACTTTGTAAAACCTAAAATTTGTACATTCTTAAAAAGAAAGTATAATATATACGCTATGGAAATCTTAGGCAAAATACTAGGTTCGCAGGCTCGGGTAAAGGTTATGCGTCTTTTCTTGCTTAATTCCAAAAAGGGCTTTGCAAGAAAGGAGATAATACAGAGGAGCAGGGTAAATCCTTCCGCTCTCGATAGAGAGATCAAATTACTGGCTTCTGTAGGATTTATAAAAAAACATAATGATGCATGGTTCTTTGAGACTACCTTTAGATATAAAGCAGAACTAGAAAGACTCTTGATAGGAGCGGAATCATTAGATGAAAAGACCCTTATAGACAAGTTTAAAAAAGCGGGGAAACTCAAATTTCTCCTCCTTTCGAGGAATTTTATAAAAAACAAAGACACAAGAGTAGATCTATTGATAGTAGGGGATCAATTAAAGAGGGGCAAAATAGAAGAAGAAATAAATAAACTAGAAGCCGAGATGGGTACAGAGCTGGTATATGTAGTATTTGATACAAAAGAATTTCTTTATAGAATCAATATGTACGATAAACTCGTGCGAGATATATTGGATTATCCTCACAAGGTTATCTTGCAAGCCAAGGAGTTATCCACACAAACCCTCAGAAAGCTTTAAAAGTACTTTTTATATTGATATAATGTAAAGGTAACTTTCATAAGGTCGAAATCCCGACGCTTTAGTCGGGATCCCGATTGTAACATCGGGACTTAACAAAGTTTGCTTTTATTATTAATTATTTAATTTCAGCCTGTCGGCTGATTTGCCGTAGAGGCGAAATTTATTATGAGTAATATTTGGATGAATTGGGGTGATGTGTTCAATGCTTCATTGCAGAATTTGTGGTGGGGTTTCGTGCAGTTTGCTCCAAAACTAATCTTAGCATTAGTGTTTTTTGTCGTCGGTTGGGCTTTGGGATCCCTAATCTCTAAAGCATTTGAGCATGTTTTTGGTGCTCTAAAGGTTGATAGCCTTTTACAATCGCTTGGTTTGGATCGTTTATTTAGAAAAGCCGGAATGAATTTAAATTCTGGATATTTCGTAGGTCAATTAGTAAAGTGGTTTGTAGTTATCGTTTTCCTTCTTCCATCTTTGAATTTGATCGGGCTAGATTATATAGCATTTTTCTTGAAAGATGATGTGTTAGGATTTTTGCCTAGAGTGTTGGCCGCGGTATTTGTGTTAGTAATCGCGACGATGCTTGCAGAATTCCTTTCAAAGACTGTTATGGCAGGATCTAAAGCTATGAACTTGAGATCTACAAATATGCTTGGATCTCTCGTAAAGTACACAGTATGGGTATTTGCTTTCATTATCGCTTTAGGTCAGCTAGGCGTAGCGGAAGGATACATGAATACACTTTTCGCTGGAATCATAGGTATGTTTGCATTAGGTGGCGCTCTAGCTTTTGGCTTGGGTGGCAAAGATGCAGCAGCTAGGTTGATAGCAAAAATTGGTGAAGAAATGTCTCACAGAGGATAGCTCTCTTTAGTTTTTAAGAAGCTTTGTAAGAAAAAAGATGTCATGCTTGACATCTTTTTTCATTTTGATATACTCTACCAATCAGTATGAATATAAGAGAAAACAGTTTAAGAAGGCGGCATAGATAGCAGACTTTCTTTGTCTGTAGGCCGCCCGAAAGGCGGTTTTTTCTTTAGACTTTTGACAGAATTGATTGAAAATTGACAATTGAATTCCTGTTCTAGACACCTAAATTTTTAGGGTCTTTTCGTTCTAGAAACAGGAAAGAGTCTTCTTAAATATCTGATTTTCGAGCGGTCGAAATAGGAATTTTACAGACTCTGTTTTTATCCGCTGATAAGGCGGATGTGGTTTATAAATTTCTTAACAGGAAATTTTAAGGGCGTACGGTGGATGCCTTGACTAAAAATGGCGATGAAGGACGTGGCGTAACTGCGATAAGCTTCGGGGAGGTGTGTAGCAAC
>CAYIBP010000012.1:0-22844 GCA_964361705.1 uncultured Candidatus Saccharibacteria bacterium | reverse complement strand
TCTTCAGTGATGTCTTGGAGAAAGTGGAGAATGGTGTGGGGTATGTGAAAGGAATGGCCTCGGATAATATAAAAGTTGGTAGTAAAGAAAAGAGAACAGGAGTTACTTTATACAACGAAACAGGTAAACCTTATTGTGTATCTGTAGCAAATGGCATAATAAAAACAACCCCAGGTGAATGCTCTGTGATAGGACCAGAATTAACTATTCTGCCTAGAACAGAGAATTAACATCAAGAGTAAATCGATCTGTTTTAATAGGTCTTTTGGATTTTTTACTAAAAAACGCCGTCCACGCACAAAATTTTCTTTCTTTTAAATAATTATCATTCATTTCATTCGCATATGCCTCTTGCTCAAAAGAAATTAATAAATAAGATTCAATGTGTGATTTTCTCTTTACAAGTCTCCAATAGAAATATTCTCCTAGATATATTAGCAAGAAAGGTATTATCAACAGTTCAAGCTCTTGTCTGAAGTGGATTAATTCATGAGAGAGCCACCCTCTTTTATTCGCGTATTCAAAATCTTGGAAGATAATAACAGAAAATAAAGAAATAGCTCTGATACCCTTGCCGGACTTGAAACAAAGTATTCTAGAGATAAAGTTCATCAATCTATAGGACACCACGATAATAGCCCCCCTATAAGTTATTCTCTTTGTTATTGGATTACTGATGAAATTATTTGTATCCATAAAATAAATGATATCATAATTCTTGTATTCCATCGATGAACAAAAGCATTCTTAATTTGTCAAAATTATCTTTCTTTGCGCGGCTTAGTGGATGAAGTGGGAACTGCTATACGCCAACATAATAGTTATATTTATATACCTAACCTACAAGAAAATAGGAGTTAAACTATATTTGGTCTTTTCATAAAAATAAACGGAACACCGTAAACAGCACCCTCAACTCCACCAAGCGTATTGTGACTAATATCTTTTAATCTACCTAACTTACTGGTCCATTTGCCATCAGAAAGCTGTCTAGAAGCGTGTGTGGGTTGTTTTGTAAGCGGATTCACATACAAAGCAATCTTTTCAAAACCAGCTTCGATTTCAAAATTATCACAAACTACAAAATCAAAACTTTCATACATTAGGCGAAAAGATTCTACTGTTGCAACACAGGGAATGTTATCAGGCCAATAATTTATACCATCAGGCCACCACCACTTAGTGTTATCACCAACTGACCAAGCTATACAATTATAAAAAGGTGTTTCAGGACTTGTTAATTCATAGCCATTCAAAGCGAGATTTGGGAAAATGTTTTCAAGAACTTGGTCCATAGATTAAATATAACGATTTTCTTTTGCCCAAGCTAACCAAGATTCAGTCATTTTTAGAACATTTCCTCTATCTTCTTTTTTAACGGGGTCTATTCCTGTAATAGATTTTAGAGCAAGAAACCAATGGTTTGGTTCTTTTTTTAGTTCAGAAAATATAAATGGTAATGCTTTTCTCCCCATTCCAATTATTTGTAAATAAGATTCATTAGAAAACATATCGATAGAAGAAGATATTGCTTGAGTATCCTTCTCCCAAGTGGAAGCCAACATAGAAAACTTCTTATCATCTGTTGTAAAAAAAGAAGACAAATTATCATTCCT
This sequence comes from uncultured Candidatus Saccharibacteria bacterium, assembly GCA_964361705.1. Lineage (GTDB taxonomy): Bacteria > Patescibacteriota > Minisyncoccia > Phycocordibacterales > UBA9973 > UBA9973. The sequence continues at coordinate 21,228 of CAYIBP010000012.1, read as the reverse complement.
TAATGTCATTAAGGAATCTTTCAAAGCGGAAGCTTCACTCCCTACTGCTACAGAGAATGTATACACTGGGGAAATATAAAGTTGTGGCATTTGTGTTAACATAATTATTCAAACATTTTTTTTGCAACATCTGTTAAACCTAAATCAAACATCTTATTTTTTAATTCTCTGAGGGGTAAAAACTTCTCCCAAAAATGTTCGTCTTTATGGTCCAAAGCAACATTTTCAATAAATACATCAATATCAAAAATAAAAGGTACATTATTATCAGAGGTAGCTTGTTTTGGATCGATTGTCTGAGTAAGAACACCTAATACATTATTAGTATCATCTTTAAGCATAACTCTATTTATATAACCCACAATATGGTCAGGTAGGTCTTTAGGGATAATTGGAGAGATCGTGAAGTATTTTTCTAGCTCAAAAGATTTTTCAGGTATCTCTATTAAATTGATATATCTTAAAGCTATTCGACTTACTGAAATTGGAGAAGTAACTCCAACATATAACTCAAAAAGTTTTTTTGCCTCAGAACTAAAATCTTCCCATCCAGTATAAGGTTTTAATTTACTATAAGTGAAACCATCTGTTCTAAATTGAACAATTCTAGTACCATCGGCAGAATCAAAACGAAAGCCATTTTCTCCAGAAGAAGTTTCTACAACTGGCTGTTTATTTTCAGGTCGCATATCTAAACTAAACTGACCCCATTTTATAACTTGCTTCTTTGGGAAATCAGCTTTAATTTGATCGTGTATTTTCTCAAATACACTATAGTTTGGCTTATCGGCCCCAAAATTGAACCGTATATCTACCAAAGCTTCTCTTATTGGTGGCTTTGATATATTCATTTCCATATGTCTAAAGTATACACCAAAAACAACAGAAAAACAAAAAATAATACAGGACTACTTACACTAGAAAATCCTCAATATCTTTCCAACCCTTTAGTGCTGTAGTGTATTCATACTTTGAGCCAGCATTGATTTTCCAACCGTTTGAACCGTCTTGAACAGCGATACCGCCATAATACCCTTTCTTGCCTTTAAGCCACGCTTGGAGCGATTCAGCGCGTTCTTTCGCCCCTTTTGCGGTATCTCCACCCTTAGTATCAATGATATAAACACCTTGCTTTGTTTTTATAATCCAGTCAGGGTAAAACAAGCTCTCCTTATTTTTTGTCGTATCATAATACGGAACAGAGAAAAACTCGCTACCCAGATCACCATTTTTATACCACCAAATTACAGAGTTATTTTCTTCAAGAGATTTTATAAAGTTTGTTTCGTTTTTTCTACCAGTGTATTCTTTCTCAATAAAAAATGGTTGCATAGCACTTTTCTTAACTTTCATTTCTTCATATTGGTCAGTATAAAAAAGTGATGGTCTTGGTATTTCAATTTGTTCGGTTCTCTTTGAGCGATCTGATTTACGATTTACTTCTTGCTCTCGAATGGGACGATATGTCGCTAACGCTTTACCGATAACATTACTTAAAACACTATTTACCTTTAGAAAATCACCGACAACAATATGGTAGATTTCTAGTCTTTGTTCTTTCAATAATCCAAGAAGCCACACATTCAAAGCGGTCTTTAATTTACCCCAAGAACGCTCTGGAGCAAACTTTTTATCTTCATCAATTTGCTTAGCAATACTATTGAAACAAAACAGATTATATAATCTTTCTAAATCGTGCTGAGACATTTCTTGCTCATAACTACTACCCTCAGCAAGAAGCTCTTGTTTGAAGTTATCATAATCATCAATCTCAACATCAACAATCAAACCATTCGTCACTCTTTTATTTAAGACAAGTTTCTTGTCGGTTAATTTTTTTATGATATTTGTTTTTGTGTCTTTCTCAGAAATACCAAAATACTCGTTAGCTATTTCCTTGAAAGTTTCTTGAAAACTATCACCCAAGTCATTGTAATCAGTTCGGCTCATAAACACAGAATCAAGGACTATCGGCTCAACAGACGGTTTACGATAACTACCATTTATTACTGGTCTATTTTGGTCAGCAGATTTTGAATATCCTACAAGCACCTCATTGCGTTTATAGTTTGTATATAAATAACCAAGATTAAGTTCTGGTATTGCGAAATGTGTACCTAGTGGCATACGCAATATACGGCCTACTGTTTGAATAGCAAAAGTAGCATTCTTTATTTCTCTAAACATAACTAAGACACTTGCTCGTGGACAATCCCAACCAGTAGCTACTGCTTGTTTGAATAGTAAAAAAGAAACTGGAGAATTGTGATTTTCTATATCCTTAAGATTAACTTTGTCGTCAGATAGCCAGACCGCTATTTCATCTTCTGTAATACCTTGAGCTTTTAGAAAACTAATAATGAAACCTTGTTTATTGTCATTCGTACTTTTACTTGCCTTGTCGTCGTTTGGTAATTGAATTAAAACCAAAGGATTTATATCAAGCTTTAGTTTATCCTTATAAAAATCTAAAAGTTCTTTTCTTTTATTAAAAGCTAAAGTGAGCAACGCATCACTATCATTCAAATCTTTCATTTCTTCTAAATCTTCTTTTGTTTGAAAAACGATTTTCTCTTTAATCAATCCCTCTCTAACAACATCTTTTCGGTCAACATCAACAGTAATACCTTTGGTTTGAGGAGTAGCAGAAACACCAATAATGATTCTTGGCTTAATAACATTCTTGATTAAATCACTCGCTAAAACTGTGTCTGAAGCAATATGCTCTTCATCAATAATCAACACAACATCACGCTTAAGTAAGTGTGTGTTTTCTAAATACATATCAAAAGTAGTGTTAGCTTCACCCTCAGTACGAAGTTTTCTATTGTCTTTTGATCTTGAAACAAGTTTTTGCCAGTTTATAAAAAACACTCCATTTTTAGGTAGATTCCCGTCTCGTAAATTATTCATATCCACAAGAGGATTTTCACTCGCTCCACCATAATAAGAAAAGAGTTTCTCTTTTGACTGCATTGCGAGAGAATCTGAGTTTGTTATCCAAATAAAACTAACATCAGCACTAGAAAATCTTGGGTCAGAAACAATATCTCTTAAGAACTGAGCCATCATTATTGTCTTACCCGATCCAGTTGGTGATTTGAAAGTAAGATTCACATTTGTATCTCCGAGTTTCCATAATGTCAAAAACTTATCTTTGAGCTGGGATATAGCTGTTTCTTGAAATGGTTTTAGTGTAAGCATAAAATTATAGACGATTTATTTCTTTATAAACTTCAAGGATAGGTTCAGGAATGTCCTCGACACGAATCAAACTTGAACCATACTCATTCTTATATTCATTTTTACCCCAACCAAAAACATAAAGAACTGCTGGGATTTTTTCTTTCTCTAGTTTAGAAATAAGTTCTTTAATTTTTGACTTATCTTCTTTGAAGTAAATAGCTGTCTTTTTATTAACGCCCTCAAAAATCTGATACCATTCATTTTTCTCTATTTCATTAAGAGTATCCTCACGAACAGCAATCATTTCACCTGCTTGATAAGTGACCTTAATTTTTGCTTCATCAGAAATCTTATGTAGCTTATCTACATTTACTAAATCAGTTTTGTAATATGATAAATTACCACCCAGACCATCAACATTTTCACCTTTCTTGTTTTTGTATCCCTTGATAACTCTTTTTATACGCTCATAAGTCACTTCTTCACAAATGTTATTCTCATTGTTTGTGCAGAGAATAAACTTACGATTTCCACCGTCTTTTTTGTTTAATTCAAGAACAGCGTGTCCAGTTGTGCCTGAACCAGCAAAGAAATCTAAAACGGTGGCATTTTTATTATCGCCAACTGTAGCAGAGATACACTCTAAAACATTATAAATAGATTTAGGAAACGGAAAGTTCGTATCAATAATTGAGTTTACTAACTTTGACCCATATTCATTGGCATCATACTTAGAACCAACCCAGACAGTGCGATAAGGTGAAGCATCTTTTTGTCTATAGATTTCATATCTATCTTTCCTTTTCTTAAAAATTAACTGGTCTTTTATTTCTTCAATAGAATTACGAGAAAAAGACCACTTTCGTTCAATGTCATTTATATCAATTGGCCACACATAAACTTGACCATTCTTTTTGTATTCAGTTTGAGATTTTGGATGATAACTTTCTTCAGCCACATCACCAAAACCCACAATTTTTTCATTTTCAATAATAATCGGAAAAAACATTGTTTTAGAAGTCGCTCTTGGAGAATTACCACCGTCCACTCTAAAGTTTCTTTCCAAAGTTTCTTCTCTCTCCGCGTCTAAAATATACTTTCCACCATCATTTGGATAAGCAAAATAAATATACTCGTGATTGTAAGAAAAGTTTTTGCCTTGAACACCGCGTGGGTTATGAACTACAGTCACACAATCAATAGTATAATTTGTAAAAATCTGTTGTATCAACAAACCTAGATTCGCGTGTTCATTTTCGTCTATTGCACAAATAAGAATACCTTTTTCTTTTAGAACATTTTTTGCTAAAAGCAATCTTCTGTTCATATAAGACACCCACTTACTGTGTCGCCAGTCATCATCACCATCAACATAATCATTGTTATATCTCCAGTTTTTTGCGCCTGTATTATAAGGCGGGTCAATATAAACTAGATCAACACTTTTTTTGTGTGTATAGTTCAAAACAGAAAGAGAGTGATAATTGTCACCCTCAATCAAAAGATTGCTTGGCGCTGAATTATCAGAAACAATTTTTCTATTTTTAACTTCTCTGAGGATTGGTATGTTTTCCTGACACTCTAAAACAACATCTTCTGGTTTATCTTCCCAGATGAGTCCGTATTTTTTATCTTTGAGTTTTTTGATTTCTAACTCAAGTTCTGAAATACGAGCAAGAAGCTCTTTGTGTAATTGTAATTTATTTGTAGACACTACAGGGATGGGTTTTGTCTTATAAAAGCTGGCTACGAAATCACAGAACCCCGCGCCAGCTTGAGCTTTTTACAGCCCCATACCAGTTTCCCGATATGACCCATCCCTGAGTAGCTGAACGCGGGGTTCAGTATCAGGGATGGGTGTTTTATGCCGTATCCATCAATTTTTACATCGAGTAGACCTTAGGCAAAATTAAATTGTATGTCTATATTAAAGACGATTTTAGTATAACAAAAAACGCTTAATTTTCATAGTCAAATATGATAAAATGATTTTAGTTTAAGAAAAATTACAATTACTATGAGCAATCTAAAAACATCAGAAAAATCAATACTCGAAAAGCTATTTAATATGAGAAGTGGGTATGTTTTAGATTTCTCAGACAGATCAATGGAACAATTCCTTAAAGATGAGTTCAAAATTGATACTTACAATACAAAATATGATTTTGATTTTCCAAGTAAGTCAAAAGCAAACAGAATACGAGGTATATGGATGGCAGAAAACGACACCACTGTTGGAGGTATTATACTTGCTCTTACAGAAAAAGCAGAGAATGATTTACTGACGAATGATAAAGAAATAAGCCCTAATGAAAAAGAGTTAATTAGAAAAGCAAGAGAGACAGGAATGAGATTGATGTTCCCTGATATTTTAGAGCAATTACAACAACCAGCAGTTCAGAACTTAAAGCTCAAAGCGGAACTTATTAAAAACTTCAATCTATCTAAAATAGATGATTTATCAAGTAATGTAAAAATATACATTCTCAAAGTATTTTATTCATATCACGAAAGCATATTGAGAGCGTATTATGGATCGGGTCTTTACTTCCCAACTTCTGGAATAGATGACTTAAATGATTATTTCAAAATACTCAGAAACAAGATGATAAAAATCGTTGAATCTGACAACATATTTTTGGAAATTAAAAATGGAGAAGCATATAAGACACTTATTGAGCAAATAACTAGTTTATATAATTGTGTTGATTTTGATGTTGTTTGGGAAGATTTTATCGTTCCACAAATAATCAATTTAAGAGAAGAAATAGCCGATAAGGATTTATTTGAAAATAGCTCAGAGATACATAAAACAGATATGGCGACAGTTTTCTTTTTAGAAGCAATAGCAAAAGAAATAGGAAAACTAAATGGTTTTCAAAAACAGCAAGAAAAGAGCTTTTATCGAGAAGCACCAAGACAAAAAGAGCAGTTCAACAATGTCTTTGGTTCTGGCAAGGAACAAATACATAAAATTGAAATTGTGGGAATGCCTGAATTACAAGTTAAAAAAACAGAAGAAGATGGTGTTCTCCTAAAAGGAAACAAGAAAATACACCAACCGAAGTTCAAACCAACAGATTGGTCCAAAATTAACATACGCTTTTTGAATGAAAGGGATGTTCTAATTACAACAGACCAAAAAGAAGTGACCCCTGCTGATTATGAAATACTTGGGTTTTCAGATGACAAAAAGAAGAAACCGAATACTGCTTGGGCTTTCCTTTTTGGGTTATCTAAAAATAATGGAGAAACTAGCAAATTACCGAAACCTATCCCTGATACAATCAAACAACAGAAACTGTCTTTATCTCAAAGATTAAAAGCAATTTTCAAGAATGAAACAGATCCATTTTATGACTCCACAGAAACACAAACATATAAGATAAAAATTAAACTCACCCCTCCTCAGAGTGAACAAGAAAATGAGGATAAATACGGAACAAAAGAATATCTAAAAGAAACAATGATTGAGGAGTATGAAGAATAGACGGTGATTTCACCCTAAATCACCAACCAAAGAAAACCTTTTGAATACTTGGCTTTACCTGCCAAGTATTTTTTATTAGTGATTTTTCACCCTATCAATATGAGAGCGCGAAACTCTCATATTACAAACCATTAGAAAAATTACTATGAAAAGTAAAAAGATTTCTATAGACGATCCATCATCAGTGTTTACCACTTATGACTTGGGTTGCAGTACTGCACTTCTCTGTGCAGATTTTGAGCTTTTGACGATCAAGAAAGACGATCCAAGAAAAGCTCTTTTTGTATTCCAAAAGCAAAGTGGAATAGAAGAAACAGCAAATAGGTACTTTGCAGATAAGTTAGAGGTGAAAGCTCGGTCGTACTTCGATCACTTAAAAGCTCTTAAAAATAAGTTGTATAGCAGATAGCTCTATGAACCTTTCAGACGAAAAAGTAATAGAGTTTCAAAATCTCTATAGAGAGCATTTTGGTGAAGAAATTAGCAAAAAAGATGCCTGTGAACAAGGTATTAAACTTTTACAGTTGATTTCTGTACTTTATCGTCCGAAAGACATAAGCGCACGACAGATTGAGCTTTTGAAAAATCAAAAGTAAATGTCGTGTAGGATTCCTTGAAATCTACCGACAACATAAATTACTATTATGGACACAGTTATTATAAAGATATACGGACCGAGTAAGTTTCAGTTCAGAAATAAAACATTGTTTCTGCCAGAACTGAGTTGTAGAACATACGCAGACCTATCCCAAACAGAAATACAAAGCAGAAACTCTACTCGCTCATATCTCAGAAAGTTTATACTTCACCCTAGACCAAGTGATGATTACATTCCCCGAGTAGAAGTATTTGAAACTTTATCTAAAGAATCTAACCGAATAATCTACATACTCAAAATCACATTTTCTGTCCCAAAACTGCTGTACTGGAACAGTGTTCGAGAGGTAGATGAAAATGACAAACAAAAGATACTTTCAGCGTTAAAAAGAGCTTTAGAAAGTGTAGGCATCGTGGTAGAAACCGAAATACTAGAAAATGCCACACTGGAAGCGGTCCACGCTTGTAAAAACATACTCTTACCAAAGACAATGCGTATGCGAGAGATATTGGCTGAGCTAGGGCGTATGGATATAAGCAAAGTCGTCGATGTGATGGAAACTCAAATTAAGAATGGTGGTCGTTTATTAAACTTTTGGTCTGGTACAAAAGAACACTGCTTCTATGATAAAGTTTCTGACTCTTTGAAACCAAAAAATAAGAGAAGTGATAAAAGTCGTATAGATTATGAAAAAGTATTTATTGACCAATATAAACTACAGGACCGAGAGATATTCCGTTATGAGTACCGTCTAAAGAAAACACAAACAACAAGAAGTGCAGTAAACGGACTACTTAGTAGAAAGCCAGATACTCCAGTTATCTTCAAAGATTTGTTTACCCCAGACCTTATCAAAAATATGATAATTAGCTCGTGGCATAAATTGATAGAACGACCAGAAAATCAGCTTTCACTTTTTGGTAAGATTGATAGATTAAAACTCTTGCTACACATACTTTCCGAAGCAAAAAAACGAGGCGAAAAAGCACATAGTATGAATAACGCTTTTATATCCTATGGTATCGCCACAGCCATCCTAGACAATGGAGTAAAAGAAGTAAGGGGTATAGTATATCAGGGTTGGAATAAAGACCACCCTGAAAGATTAACCAAAAAAATAAAAACTGCTTCAGAATTAACAGCTGGATTGTCTTACTCGAATAACATAGCGTTTATTGATAATGAACTTAGAAAGTTTGAACTTATTAGCTTAACTTCTTTGGAAAAAGGTATATAATGAATGTGTTGACCCATATACGATTTTTCCAAAGGCATTTTATATGTCTTACTGTCCATAAATGGGCGGTTCTGCCAGTAAAACTGCCTTTGGTAAGTATATTGGGTCAACCAGAACCGTCCATTTATGGTATATGACAAAACAAACATCAAAAATTAAATACTTCGAATATGCTCGCAAATCCTCTGAGGGTGAAGACAGACAAGTTCAATCGATAGAGCGACAACACGAAGAAAATAAAAAGATTATTGCCCGATATAATTTAGAGGTAGTAGATACTTTCTCTGAAAGCAGATCAGCAAAACTCCCGAACAACAGACCAGCATTTACTGAGATGGTTCGCAGAATAGAAAAAGGTGAAGCCAACGGAATAATTTGCTGGCATCTCAACCGTCTTTCTCGCAATCCTCTTGAGAGTGGAATACTACAGCAATTACTCGCTGACGGAAAAATACAATCAATACAAACTAAAGAAAAAGAATATCTGCCATCTGATAATGCGATTGTTATCAGTGTGGAAAGTGGTATGTCTAGCCAATTCAGTAAGGATTTATCTAAAGCCGTAAAAAGTGGAATTGATAAGAAAATTATTAAAGGACAAGCTCCGATATTAGCACCACTTGGATACCTAAATACAAAACACGAAGTTCGTGGAGAAAATTATATAGTCAAAGACCCTGACCGTTTTGAACTTATAAAAAAAGCGTGGGGTTTGATGTTGACTGGGAATTACACTATTCCCAAACTTTTGAAAATAATGAACGATGACTGGGGTATGCGTACACGAACTACAAGACATCGTGGAGGAGGTAAAATCAACAAAAGCACAATGTATGGTATTTTTACAAATATCTTCTACACTGGACTTTTTATCTATAATGGCGAAGTTGGAAACGGAAAACACGAACCAATGATAACTATGGACGAGTTTGATATGGTACAAAAATTGCTCGGACGATATGGCAAACCAAGAGCAAAGAGTCATATTTTCACATACACTGGCACAATGATATGTGGAGAATGCGGTAGCGCAATAACTGCGTGTACTAAAACAAAACTCGTGAAGACAAAAAATGAGTTAAAAGATTATACATTTTACTATTGCTCACACCGAAAGAAAGGCACAGAAAATTGTCCACAAAGAGCTTTTATTCCACTTAAACAGATGGAAGATATGATAAAAGCAGAACTGGACAAATATACGATTTCTGAAAAGTTTAGAAATTGGGCTTTAAGAATACTTGAAGAAGAACATTCAGAAGAAGTCAAAGAAAGAGAGCTTATTTATAAAATGCAGTTAAACGATATTGAAGCATCTCAAAAAGAGCTAGATAACCTCATAACGATGCGTATGAGAGAACTTATCAATGATGAACAATATAGCTCAAGGAAAAAAGAGCTTACCGAGAAGATCGCTATCCTTAAGCAAAGAATTACTGAGACAGAAAGCAGAGCAATGAACTGGCTACAATACACGGAGCAAACATTTAACTTTGCTCAAGTAGCAAAAGCTAAGTTTGAAGACCCTGAAACAACCGTAGACGAGAAGAAAAGTATCTTTACAGCACTTGGTTGGAACTACATAGTAAAAGACCAAAAACTCTATATTTCACCGAATAATTGGCTAGAACCAATCGAAAAAAAGAAAGAATCTGTAGAAGCCGAAATAAATCGGTTGGAACTGGAAAAAACCTTTGCTATAAAAGAACAAAACACCCGTTTAGGGGTGCTTTGTCCGATACTGCGCGACCGACCGGATTTGAACCGGCAACCTCCCGCGTGACAGGCGGGTGCTCTAACCAGTTGAGCTACGATCGCATTTATATGTCAAAATTCAAAAACCCCAAAACACTTATCATTATACACAAAACCTTTTAATTCCATACAATCTCAACCTCCCTTGTGCCGATGGCAGGGCTCGCACCTGCGACCTTCTCTTTATGAGTGAGATGCTCTAACTACCTGAGCTACATCGGCAAATCGCCAATACTCTAGCAACTAGACATTTTGGCATGTCACTTGCCGGAGTGTTGCGGGGTCCGGATTTGAACCGGAGTCTTAAGGTTATGAGCCTTACGAGATACCACTTCTCTACCCCGCTATATTTAAAATACATACCCTCTACCCTGCTATATTTGTAAATCCTCAATATTTTCAGGACAAAACAAAATGCCCTAAACAGGCATAAATATTCTAACTCAAAAACTCAAAAAAGTAAACGTTCGGACAGCTTACTTTATATGTATCCGAATTCGTCAAAAATATGTTCGTACAGAGCCACTACTCTTTTTGTTTCATGCAAAGACAAAGAAAATCCCGCTCCATCGTGAGCTATTTTGTTCCTTATATTATGAGCTTCCCAAGCAGAACTCAAGCTATGAAAACTCTCTCTGTCTGCGCTTTTTAATTTATCTCCCAGTGTATCACCTTTATATTTTAGCTGTGTCAAAAGATCAAAAAGCATCGAATCAGCTTCTATGATGGCAAGCTTCCAATCATTCTCGCTGGTAGAAAATAAATGATCCAATAATTTTCTCCAACGATCATTCTTTATTTTCCCCTGTTGCCTTAGTTTCTCTTCTCTTTCCGCTTTTTTATGAGCAAATTCGTGTATCTCGTGATGCATATGCGCATGCTGTTTTTTTCTTATTTCAAATATTCTGATAGTCGAATATATGATGATAGTAATGCATATTATAGCAAGTATGGAAAGAATAAAATAAACCACTTCTAAATTATCCGATGTAAAAATAGTTTTAAAGGCATTGAGTCCAGACTCGGTACCTTGTTCAGCTAAATACTGCGGATCAAAATATTTCGAATCTAAAAAGGTATCTTTTATTAGAGGATTCTCGTTTGATTCATACATACTTATCTATTATCTCGCAAATCTTTTTCAATGGCAAACAAAGACAGGTCTGATTCTGATGGTCCAGTAAACTCTATACCAAATGGCAACCCTTCTTTAGAAAAACCAGACGGAATAGATATAGCAGGCAACCATGCTAGATTAACCGATACTGTAAATATATCAGCCAAATACATCTGCACTGGATCGCTTTTTTCTCCGAATTTAAATGGCAACATCGGCACAGTTGGTGTGACTATGTAATCAACTTTTTTAAATAAATCTTCGTATTCTTTTATTATTGCTCTGCGCACTTTCCATGCTTTGTTGTAATAGGCATCGTAATACCCATGGGAAAGAACATACGTTCCTAGTATTATTCTTCTTCTGGTCTCTGGTCCAAAACCAGCAGATCTACTTCTTTTAAATGTATCAAACATCGTCTCACCTTCTACTCTATGTCCATAACGCATACCCTCTAGTCGCGCTAAGTTTGTAGAAACCTCTGCTGGTAAAATGACATAATACACCGGTAAGGCGTATTTTATATAAGGCATGCTGACATCCACAACTTCGTAACCTTTTTGTTTTAACTTTTCCAAAGTTTCTTCAAAGTTTTTCAAAACTTCTGCATCCACACCCTCTTTCAAAAAATCTCTCGGTATGCCAATTTTTATCTTTAAAGATTTCTTTTCTTTTGGTTTGAGAGTTATCGAAGTACTATCCATTTCGTCATAACCAGAAATACATTCAAAAATAATTTGCGCATCTTCACTATCTTTGGCAAATGGACCTATCTGGTCAAGCGATGAAGACAAGGCAGTTAATCCAGACCTAGATACAGCTCCATAAGTGGCTTTCATCCCCACGATTCCACAAAAAGATGCCGGCATGCGTATGGATCCACCAGTATCTGATCCCAAGGCGCCGAGTGCCATACCAGAGGCCACGGCCACAGCAGAACCTCCTGAAGAACCTCCTGGTACACGAGCAGGATCTATTGGATTTTTACTTGGCCCATAAGCGGAATTTTCAGTAGACGAACCCATAGCAAACTCATCCATGTTTGTTCTGCCCATGATTACAGCTCCGGCTTCCTTTAATTTTTTTATTACAAAAGCATCATAGCTTGCCTTGTAATTCTCTAGAATCTTTGAACCAGAACTCGTGATCATACCTGTCATTAAAATGTTGTCCTTGATAGCGATGGGTATACCTGTCATGGCAACACCTTTGCCATTTTTTATCATCTCATCTGCTCGTTTTGCCTGCGCATACACATCATCTACGCCATATTTTTCACCAGAAAAAACCTCGAGAAATGCGTGTAGCTCGTCATTGCGTTCTTTTATTTTCTGCAAACAAGCAGATACCAAATCCAAAGAGCTAAACTCTCCCGATCGCAGCGCCTCGCCTGCTTTTTCTATTGTCAGAGTCCTTGTATCTATCATAAAATCTTTTTGACCTTCAGAAAATTATTTTTTGAATCTGGAAATTGACTAATAATGAGATCTTTTGAAAAAATAGGGAAAGAATCTTCGTCTTCACGCCATACATTTCTTTGAGAATATTCTATTTCTAAATCAGGCACATCTAATTCTTCTATCTGTTTTACATAAGCCAAAATACTACCTAAATCCTCTAGAAGTTTGCTTTTTTCAATATCCAAAAGCTCAATTTTTGCCAATTCTGCTAGATTTTCTATATCTTTTAGGTCCATATTTTCAGTATACCTCAATATTATCTATCAATCAAAGCCTTGATTCTATCTTCTGTATGTGGATGTGTACTAAAAAGACCTGACACTTTTTTACCAAAACTGCCACGATTGCCAAAAGGATTCGCTATAAATAAATGCGCTGTTGCGGTATTTGCATATTTCATTTTAGTTCCTGCGTTTGATATTTTCTGCAGGGCGCTTGCAAGACCTTCCGGATAACGAGTCAATAATGCGCCTGAAGCATCTGCTAAAAATTCTCTCTTGCGTGAAATAGCCAGCTGTGTAAGCACCGCAAATATAGGAGCAAGTATTGAAAGCGCTATGCCGATCAAGATCATCGCGCCACCGTGTTTGTTGTCATCACTACTTCGTCCATGCCCGAAAAACATGCTTCGCAGAAAGATATCAGATACTATCGAAATAAAGCCAACCAAAACAACCACGACAGTAGAGAGTAATATATCTCTGTTGCCTATATGCGAAAGTTCATGAGCTATCACTCCTTCAAGTTCAGCTTTGTTCAACAACCCGAGAAGTCCAGTGGTCACACATACCACTGCATGTTCTTTATCGCGGCCTGTAGCAAAAGCATTTGGAGAAACTTCATCCATGATGCAGAGTTTAGGCATCGGTAGTCCAGCAGTAATGGAAAGATTTTCTACTATATTCCATAATTCTATATTCTCTTCCCTTTTTATCTGCCTTGCGTGGTTTAATTTAAGAGCAATCTTGTCCGAATACCAATAACTTGCGATATTCATGATAACACTAAACACCACAAAGAAATACAAAATATTTGGATTACCATAATACTGCGAAAAGAAAAATCCTATCCCTATAACAATCACAAAAAACATACCCATCAAAAGCCAAGTCTTTGTAACATTTTTTGTTTGATGCGTGTATAGCGTAGCCATTTTTATTCTATAACTATCGGAATTAATATTGATTTATCGTGCTCTGGCAATCCGGAAGCGTTGTTGTTGTGTATCTCAAGATATGCGAGACCCAACGGAAGTCCTTTGATATCCAAGCTCCCCGCAAAAGATACTGGCCCTGCTATCATCCACTCTGTCGTGGCTATGGCATTGCTCTGTCGTAAAACTTTTTTATCTACATCTAAAATATTTATTAAAATATTTGCTTCAAAAAAATATCCTCCTTTTACAATACCGTTGTAAACAATACTGTCATGAACTTTGGTATTTGGTAAAACAGAAAAAGAAACTAGATCACCCACATTTCCCAAAATTCCAGTTTTTTCTTGCATTGAATCTTCTACTTTCACTTCTTCTTTTGCCACATCATTTACAACCACACTTGTCTTACTTGGTAAAAGAAAAAATACCAAAGACACAAGACCAAGGCACAAGACAAAAATCAATAGTTTTCCAAATTTTGTCATAGAATTTTAAATTAGAATTTTACTTCTACCGGATTCTGCGCCACATCATTATCGGCAAGATCAAAAAGATCCATCTTTGAGAATTTAAACATTCCCGCAATCACATTCCTAGGAAAACTCTCAACTGAAATATTCAGATCGCGGACATTGCTGTTATAAAACCTGCGAGCGGATTGTATTTTGTTTTCGGTATCTGAAAGCTCGCCCTGAAGCGCCAAGAAATTCTGATTAGCCTTCAGATCAGGATACGCTTCCGATACGGCAAAGAGGGATTTCAAGGCGCCGGTCAGCATATTTTCTGCCTTGGCATGATCTTCATTGGGACCATGCGCGCCCATGGCCATACTGCGCGCTTTTGTTACATTTTCAAAAGCTTGAGATTCATGAGTAGCATAACCTTTTACGGTATTTACCAGATTCGGTATCAAATCATAACGACGCTTTAGCTGAACTTCTATATCAGCCCAAGCCTCTTTGGTGCGATTCACTAACCTTACAAAGCTATTAAAAGCAAAAATCACCCAAACAACCACAAGCCCTAAAACAATAAGTATGTATATCATAACACTCGTATTATACCACAAAATCCTTGATGCAAGGAAATTATTTCTTTACTTTATTTTGTTTTTCTTCTAATAGAACCAAAAATGGAGAAGCTAGAAAAATAGAAGAATATGTGCCAAAAAACATTCCAGCCGTAAGCATTAAAGCAAAATATTTAGTGGATTCAGGTCCAAAGAAAAACAACGCGAGTAAAACAATAATAACAGTCACAGAAGTAAAGATGGATCTTATGTATGATTGATCAAGACTTTGTCCGACTGTCTCGTTAAAAGTATTGCCTACTTTATTTTTCAAATTTTCTCTGATTCTATCAAAAATCACAATAGTATCTGATACAGACAAGCCCAGTATGGTGAGCAAAGCGACGACGAACAAAGTGTCTATTTCTGCGCCGTAATATTTACTAAGCAATGCAAAAATTCCAGAAGGAATAATAACATCATGCAAGAGCGCGATCACAGCTACAACTCCATACTTCCAAGAAGAAACTGGTTTGGAGACTTTCCTTAACGCAAACGCAATAAAAAGTATTATAGCAATCGATACTAAAACAATTGAAATCAAAGCTTTTCTGGTAAGCTCTCGTCCGACAGATGGACCAATAGAATTAAAACCTTTTTCCTCAAGTGGACTTGCTCCGTTCTGCGAAAGAACTTGCAAAAGCTCCGAGTGTTTTATTTCACTTAAATCTTCAGATTTAACAATATAACCCCTCTCACCAGTGGGCTGGATAAGGATGGAACCAAAATTTATTTCCTTTAACTTTGCTTCCAAGTCTGATTGCGTTGGTCTGGTTTCGTTATATAAAACTTCGGTCAAAGCCCCACCTTTGAAGTCAATGCCTATACTTGGAGGAAATACAAAGATAACGATAACAGAAAAGAGAACCAGTACCATGGACACCACGATAAATATTTTTTTGTTTTTGATTATAAACATAATATTGTGTTATTTAGATAAACCGCTTGAAAACAAAAATCTCATAACCTTTCCTTCTTTTACTGGCACAACTCCGCGCAAGAAAATCCTTGAAATCACCACGGCCGAAAACATAGAAATCAATACTCCCATACCTAGTGTCAAAGCGAAACCTTTGATCAAAGGTGTACCAAACCAGAAAAGTATCATGGCTGAAATAATGGTAGAAAAATTTGAATCTCGAATAGAAGACCATGCTCGAGAAAAACCTTCATTCACGGCATCTTTTACAGACCGACCTGCGCGGAGCTCTTCTTTCAATCTTTCAAAGATCAAAATGTTTGCGTCAACCGCAATACCTATGGAAATGATAAACCCAGCTATACCAGCGGCAGTCAAAGTGACAGGCAAAACTTTAAAAAGAGAAAGCATAATAGCCACATATATACACAGTGCCAGCACCGCTGCAATTCCAGGAATTCTGTACCAAAGAATTAGGAAGAGAGCGATCAATAAAAATCCGTATATAGCCGCCTTCACTCCTGCCTCTACTGCGTCACTGCCAAGAGTTGCTCCTATGGTCTGTCTGGAAAGCAAAGTGATGGGCACAGGAAGCGCACCAGAATTCAGTCTGCCAACCAACTGCTTGCCTTCGGTTGGAGTAAAACTTCCAGAAATAACAGCTTCACCATTTGGAATTTCTTCTCTCACTACAGGAGTAGAGATAGGAGCTCCGTCCAAATATATAGCAACCATTTTCCCGATATTTTCTTTTGTGATTTTAGCAAATAATTCTGTACCAGTATCGTCAAAAAGTAGGCTCACTCGTGGTTCGCGTGTGTTCTGATCAAAAACCAAAGTTGCTTTCTTTAAGTACCTGCCTGTGAGCTCGGTAGAAATAAACTGAGAATTAAGATCAAAAACAACCTTGCCATCCTTGTCAACCTTTGCCTCTTGAGGGGCATCCTTAGAAGCCTCTATTTTAAATTCCAAAAGTGGAGTCTGTCCTATCATCGCTGTCGCCTTCTCTACATCGGTAACCCCAGGCAAATCCACTATCAGCTTTTCATCTTCCCCAGAAACAAAACCACTGCTCTGCACTTGTACAAGAGGTTCAGATACTCCAAAAAGATTTACCCTTCGTTCTATAACGTCGCGAAGCGCATCCATAGATGCCGAGACCTCCTCACCTTCTACTGCGCTGACATCTGCCTTGTATATGAGGTGGCTACCACCAGACAGATCAAGCCCTAAACGAAATGGGAACTTTTTGAAAAAAGAGCTTTGTGTTTCAAAACTTGGGTTTAGCTTGGGTTCTGATTTGTAGACAAAAAAGACTACCGAGGTGCCTAAAGCGAGGGTCACTATTATGTAAATGATTTTCTTTAACATAGATAGAGATTATTCTATATTTTTTTAAAGAAATATGCAATACTGTAAGAGACAAGGATGCCTAGCGCAAATCCACCTAAAATATCTATGGGGAAATGTGCTCCAGTGGCAATTCTGGCAATACCTACTAGTAACGCAAAAAAAATAAAAATATATCCAACTTTTTTGTTTATAAAAAACAAAGAAACCGCGAGCGCCATAAGAATTGCAGAATGCGTGGAAGGAAAAGAATAGTCTGACCTTGAAAATAATGGAATAACCTCTTTAAACAAAACAAAAGGTCGCTCTGTATTAAATAATATTTTTAAAATTTTTGCGCTATACCACGCTAAGGATGCAGATAAAACCGCCGGCGCAAGAAACTTCCATTTATCCAGAAATTCTCTGACAGGATTCGAAAAAGACCAAACTTTGTAATGAAAAACTAAAAATATCCCAGCCAATACGATAACTACATAAGGGAAACTCTCTGCAATAAATACAATCATTTGATCGAGCAACCTCGACCTATGTGCCAAATCATAAAAAATAAAAAATAATTTATCGTTCATTGTAGAAATTATACTCCCAAAAACTCATTCTTCATATCATCTCTGTGCGCTGGTCGAGAATTTTTGCGCATGTTCATCAGGATTCCAAGAGCCAAAAATTCTGTTACTAAATGTGAACCGCCATAGCTCATGAAAGGCAATGGTATCCCCGTGATCGGCATTAACCCCAAATTCATCCCTACATTTATCAAAATATGCCCCATAAAAAAAATAGCAACACCTATACCAAAAAGAGTTTCAAAATTTGAAGCTCCCAGATAAGCTATTCTAAGAATCCTCCAGATCACAAGTCCGAAAAGCAAAAGGACAAGAAAAGAACCGATAAATCCCCATTCTTCGGCAAAGGCCGCAAATATGAAATCCGATTGCGGTTCAGGTAAAAATTTAAGCCTTGATTGTGTACCAAATCCGAGACCTTTACCGAGCACCTGCCCCGAACCAACGGCTATGGTGGACTGAAAGGCGTTATATCCGGAATCATGCACGTCGGCGAGAGGATTTACAAAATTCACAATACGAGCCTTCTGATAAGGAGCAAATACAAACATCCACAAAGAAAGAAATATAAGCGCACCCGACAAAAAAACAAAAAGCAAATGCTTTTTAGAAATACCAGAAACGAGTACCATACCAAACCATATAAGAAATATAATCATTGCCGAACCAAAATCAGGCTGCAAAAATATCAAGAAAAATGGCACAAAAGCATAAAAACCAGAAATAAAAATATGCTTGAAATTTTTTATTTCCACATGTCTGCGCGAAAAATATTTAGATAATATAAGAATAAGTACGAGCTTCATCATGTCAGCGGGTTGAAAGGAAAAGAATCCAAAAGAAAACCAACTCTGCGCGCCATTCCTAACATCACCAACAAAGAGCAATATTATAAGCAAAGCCGAAAATCCAAGAAATAAATAGACCAATACATCCGTTCTACGCAAAGCCCCCGAATCAATAAAAGAAAAAATAAAAAACAATAAGAGCGCAATGCCGATCCATATTATTTGTCTAATAAAAAAATCCGTACCCGGAACATCCGTCACAAAAGATTTCATGGTAAAAAGCCCACCTAAAAGTATCGGTGCGATGAAAAACAGTAAAAGCCAGTCTATTCTCCTCTCTACTTTTTCTATCATAATCTATTTAAGCTCCACCCTAAAGATATCATACATAGGGATTATCTCTCTTAGAACTATGTCGCCTTTTATTGGTTCTGGCCAAGTGAAATTTATGTCTTTTACTTCTTCCGCTTTTAATTCTTCCAAATAAGTCCGGCTGGCAGACAAAGCATTACCCTCTTTGTCATATAGTATCACTACTACATCCACCTCGGGAACAGAAAGCAATGAAGTGTTTCTTAATTTTGCAGACAAACGAGGATTAGTATTTTGATTTTCAAGTCTTATATCTGATATTAAAAGTTTCAGCTGATCCATCTTATCCTCTTCTACATCTTTCCACACAGGCATTTCAGTAAATTCAAACGAAGTGTATACGGGAATAGAATTCCCTACTCCAATACCTGCTTCAAAAATAGCAAACTTGCCCGAAGGTGGAATAAAAGTTTCTCCTTCTCTCTTGCCTATATAAATATTGTCTTTATCTGAAAATCGAAATTTGTATCTTATCTTTTGTACTGCCGCGTTTTTGTTGTGATTTTCTATATAAGCGACAGCGTTGTAACGGCCGGGTATCACTTGAAAAGTACGCGTCCAAAGCACAGACAGCGGATCTGCCTCAAAAGCACACACTAGTAGACAACTCCCCCCGCAATCAACACCGGTCTCACTGCCGTTTTGTTTACCGTCCATACAAGTGGGATTTTCTTTGAAGCTAGGCAAAATAAAATAAAATAAAACCCCTACAACAAACAGCACAACGACACTCATATATAAAAGCTGTCTTTTAAAAGCCCAAGTCATATTGCTTAGTATAACACTTGACTAAATAAAATTCAGCTATAAGATTAACTATGGCGTCGCCCTTCGTGCTTGTCGTGGTATGGACGCCTCGTTCGGTCCAAACGAGGCGTCCTTTTTCTTTTCCCAGTTTTCCACAGTCTGGCTTGACAAAATAAATTAAAATTATATTATCCTAAATAGGAAAACGTTGTTCTCCTCCTCAAAAAGGCCTCGCAAAAAAACCCATGATTGCGAGGCCTTATTTATTTCTCCCCAGCGTCGAAATACCCAAATTACACAGGGTAGCCCTGTGTAAGAAGATACGCTACTTAAAATCATCAAATAGATATTCAAACAAAATCACAAAAACCATAGCGCTTGGAAGTATCCAGAATATAATTTCTTCAAGTGGAATAGGATTCCCTTTTACAAACTCAAAATCAATCAAATAACTCCCTGGAAAAGACCATTGACCTAAAATCAAGGCAGTTACTTCAAATACCGTATTTACTAAAGCAAAATAAAGACCACAAAGAAAAGTCTTCAAAAGAAGAACCTTTCTTTCAAAAATAAGTCCAACTAAAGGCAAACAAGCTAATGCTCCCATTATTGCATACACATAAGATCCTATCTTTGGCTGATGTGGCCCAAACCAAATCCAAAAACAAGCAATAAACAAAAAAACAATACTCCAAATTACAGCCAAGTAAGATTTTCTTTTTAATACATGGATATGCTCAATATCCAAAAAATGTTCATAAAATATGATAACGGAAAAAGGTATCAAAAAGCCCCAAATCACATCAGCTAAAGGGGTATTACCAATGATAATATAGTTAAGAAAATCTAACGAGTAATTTGTTTGCCAAGCAAGATAATATTCTGCAATGAAATTCCAACTCATCCCAAAAAATACTCCAATGATAAGAGAAGCAATGATTATTTTCTTTAAATCCTTTTTCTCTCTAAAAATCAAATAGACCGAAGGCAGAAAAAGATAAATAATTACAGAATAAAACAGGTCAAGCCTAAAAACCAAAGAAGTAGCGGCCCCTACAATAAGAAGTACTATTAAAATAAATAAATCAAAAAGCTTAGCTGAAGTAATTTTTTTAATATTTTTCTGCACACTAAAATTGTAACATATTTTATGTTACTTTTAGAATCAAACACATTGTTCTGGCGCCTAGCTACTTTCGCCAAAAAGACTATCATCGCCACTAGCGGGCTTAATTGCTCTGTTCGGAATGGGAAGAGATGTGACTCCGCCGTCGAAGCACCAGAACAATATGTTCAGTTATTTTTTTATGTGGTTTACAAATTTCTTAACAGGAATCGAAACATTAGTACTTCTCAGCTCAACGCATTACTGCGCTTACACTTAAAGCCTATCAACGTGATCATCTCTCACGGTT
>CAYIBP010000011.1:0-23316 GCA_964361705.1 uncultured Candidatus Saccharibacteria bacterium | reverse complement strand
AGCATTTTACATCTGCGTGGACTATGTAGAGGTATAGATTGTTTTTGAATGAGAAGCCTTGTGGGCAGGAGGGTTGGATTGTTCCTACTGTGATGGTGGTTGATTTTTTGGTGGTGCCACCCGCGCCTGTGGCGGTGATGGTGTATATGGTGGTCACAGATGGAGTGACGGATTTTGATCCAGTAGTGTTTGGTGATACAGCGCCCACACCTTGGTCTATGGATACGCTGGTGGCGTTCGCAGTGGTAAATGAAAGAGTGGAAGATTGTCCGAAAGATATCGCATTCGGATTAGCGGAAAATATCACAGAAGGCACAGGGTTTGTGTTGCCTACTGTTATCGTGATACTTCTGGTTGTACTGTCTCCGCCTTTACCTTTTACACCCAAGGTATATGTAGTGGTCACAGATGGAGTGACGGATTTTGATCCATTCACGGATACAACGCCGATGCCTTGATTGATCAGTGCCTCGGTCGCGTTTGATGTTGTCCAAGAAAGATTGACGAATTGCCCAAGGGTGATGGAGGTGGCACTAGCGGTAAAAGAATCTATTGTGGCTTTTTTAATTCCTAAAAGTTCATTCAATTTTGCTCGAGTATTAAAACCCGCGTATCCATCTACAACCAAAGCAAATTTTGTCTGAAATTTTTTCACTGCTTCTTTTGTTCCAGCGCCAAAAATTCCGTCTTCCACAAGCTCCGGATTCATTCGGGTATCAGGATAATAATTCAAAATTCCCTGCAAGCATTTTATATCATTACCGGCAGATACTCCCAAATACAAATCTCTGGTGAAAGCGATGTCAGAACAAGAAATCGGAGGAAAAGGACGGGTTGTGTTCACTGTAACAGTGACATTCTGCGTCCTAGTACCACCTGCACCTATAGCAGTGAGTGTGTATGTGGTGGTGGCAGATGGCGAGACATTTTGCGAACCACTCAGAGCCACCGCACCGATGCTCGAAATAGACACGCTGTCAGCATTTGCCACAGACCAAGACAATGCAGAAGATCCACCAGAATTTATAGTGGAAGGATTTGCAGAAAAAGAATTTATGACGGGTGGAGGTGTCACCACTCCGATAAGTTCATTTAACTTTGCATAAGTCTGTGATCCCACTATGCCGTCTGCGGTAAAACCGTATTTAGTTTGGAATTTTCTCACACCCGCTTCTGTAGCAGAACCAAAATTGCCATCTTCAACGAGCGGAGGATTGATACCTAGATTCAAATTGCTATGATTCAACATGCCCTGCATACACCTGATATCTTGCCTGCTAGACATACCATTTCGCAAAGTAGTGGAAAATGTCACTCCGGCGCAAGAAGTTGGAGGAAAAGGGCGAACAGTGTTCACTGTCACCATCACATTCTGAGTTCGTGTACCACCCGCGCCAGTGGCGGTGAGTGTGTATGTAGTAGTAGTAGATGGATAAACATTCTGTGAACCAGAAGCCGATACCGAGCCAATGCTTGAAATGCTGATAGTCGTCGCATTTGTTACAGACCAAGAAAGAGCAGAGTAGTTGCCAGAGTCTATGGTAGATGGATTCGCATTAAAATAATTTATAGTTGGAGGCTGTACAGTGCAAGAAGCTATGATCTGATTTATTTTTGTGTTGGTGTTGGCACCCACAATACCATCGGCCACCAAGCCATTTCTGCCTTGGAAATTTATCACAGCGGATTCTGAAGCAGGACCAAAGTCTCCATCTATGACCAACCCATAACTCGCATATTCGTTTAGAAATACTTGCAAAGCCCTGACCTCATTTTTATCCTGAACATATCTGTTTGCTTTTGATAGATATGCGTAAAAATTGTGCGCGGTATATGGACAAGCCGCGTATGCTTTCTCACCAACAAAAAAAGAAATTACCGCGTCTTTTACTTCTTGTATTATTGTCTTGTCTTCTTCTGTCTTTATCTCTGTTTCTACCGGCTCAGTTACGATTACTTCTTCAACAATATCTTCCTTTACTTGTACTTCCACTGTTTCATTCACTTCTTCTATCTGTTCTGTTTCTATTTTTATATCTTCCGTCTTCTCCTCTATTTTGTCTTCTATTTTTATTTCACCTTCTTTTTTATCCTCATTCACTTCTTCAATTTCTTCTGTAAAGATTTCTTCTTTCTTTTCTGCTTCAAGCTTTGCTTTTTCTTCATCTTCAAGTCTGTTTTTTTCAGCTTCCAGGGCAGAAAGATATGCTTGCTCTTTTGCATTCTTCTCCGCTACTCTGACATGATATTCACCGAGTTGTTTTTGTATCTCTTCTTCCGCTCCTTTTACCAAAGCTTGCGCCGAGGTTTTTGCGTTTACTAGGTCTGCCTTTTTGCGCAAAAGCCATTTTATCTTTTCGGTTGTGTCTTGATATTTATCTTGCGCTTCTGCTACTTCTGTGACAAGAGAATTTTCTTTTTCTTCTATTCTGTTCTTTTCTCTTTCTTCTTTAGCTTTTTTAAGTTCCTCGTTTATTTCTTTTATTTCTTTATTTAAAGAAGACAAAGCTCTAGAAGCAATATCTTTTGATGCTCTCCATGTCGAACCTAGATTGAATTTCACAGATTCACTACCTGCAGAATATATCCTGTTAGCCGGATCATTTTCGGCATACAGATATCCGTTTTCGGAGATCATATCTTCTATATCGCCAGATATTTGATTCTTGGAAAGAAATCTTCCGGTTTCGGGTTCATACGCTCTACCTTTTAAAATATACAGATTAGAGTATGGATCATAAAAGTATGACGAATAATAGAAATCCGTCAGGTCGTAAATAGAGGCAATATTTTCCGGCAAATTGCTCGAGTTCTGATTTATAATATTTCCAAAAACATCATAAGAAAATCCAGCGACTCTTTTACCAGTATCATCCACCGCAGCCACTATCGATTTATGCGCGTCTTTTATAAAATGAAAAACATTTTTGTCTATCACTACACCCAAGACATTGTTTTGCCCGTCATAAAAATACTGCTTTAATATTTTTCCTTCTGCATCTGAAACAGCAATCAGATTGCCCCCCTCGTAAGAATATCTAAAAACTTTTCCATTTATATTTCTCTCCGAGATCCTTTTAATTCCGTCATAAGAATATGTCGCAGTAAAACCTGATTCTGATACGGATAGAAGCAGATTATCCGCATTGTATCCGTACGAAACTGTTCCAGATAAATTTTGTTTTGAAACAACACTTCCATTTTTATCAAATAAATAAGAAACACTCCCCTCTTCTTCAGATGAAATATTTGTCAGTCTGTTGCCATCATAGGAGTATATTTTTTCTTTTGTATTTCTTTCTTGTTTTATACGATTACCTGCTTCGTCATAGAAAAAGTTGGTCGTGTCTCCATTTGATGATATTTGTGTCAGCCGTCCAGTCTCGTCATATCCATAATTTTCAATATTTTTTTCTCCAAAGCCGGCTTCGGTCTTTGTCGTCCATCTCAAATTTGCATCAAAAGAATAATTTGAAGAAAAAACATTTTTATCTTTGGTATTTACAGTCTTTACACCTTTAAAATGATCATCCTTTGTGTATATATACTTTGTATGGAAGCCCGTATCTTTATTCTCTATATTCAGAATATTTCCGGACTCATCAAACTCGGTAAAATACTCCAGTGTCTTTGTAGACTTTGAGGAAGTAGGTTCTAATATTTCTATGCGGTTCCAAACCTGATTGTCATGGACATCGTAACCATAGAAATTGTTTTGTGTAAAAAAAGAAGATAGTTTTTTGTTTAAGATATTTCCGTTTATATCATACAAATATTCCGCTAGACCGCCATTTGAATCCGCGCTCGTTATCGGGCGATCATTTTCATCGTATGAATAAAGTATTTCGCCTCCATCTTTTTTTACTCCAGCAAGCCTGCTCTTTTCGTCGTAAGACATTTCGATAATTTCTTCATATTCATCGGCAAAAACTGCCGGCAATATTTTAGAAATTATTTTTTCTGGAACAGAAAAATCTTGATAGACTGCTCGTTCCTTTTTGGAGTCTTTATAGATTATTTTAGAGACTCTGCCTAGATCGTCATAAATATATCTTTTTTCCAATCCTTCCCTATCTGTGAATTTTGTCACTTTGCCAGAATATTCATATTCGTATATATCCGTGCCACCATACAAATCCGAGATGGTCACAGGCAGATCGAGAGCATTGAAAGTTATAGATTGTATTTCACTTTTGGAATCTTTTATAAATATAGAATTACTCTCGGACAAGTAAGAAATACTTTCATCTTTTAGCGAGAGCAATTTGCCAAGTGGCAACTCTGAAAGATTTTCTACGCTTATTTCTCCCTCATCTATAAAAGAGTCGAGTTCCAGCTCTTTTATCAATGCGTCATCAGAAATCGCGTCTTCTAAATTTGCTTCCAGAGGCAAAGAATCAGTCTCCAAATCAGAAGAATCAGGCATTTGTTCGTCTGCAAAAGATTTTTGCACTCCTCTAAAAATAGAGCTGGCTATGTCTTTATTTCTATTGATCCTGTCTGCTTTTGCCTTGACTATGACTGCTTCTTTTTCTATTTTTTCTTGCTTGGATAGGTACGCTTGTCTTTCAAATATACCTATAAATGAAGGTGAAAGGATGTTAAAAATCAAAAAAAAGACAAAACAAAATTTTGCCCCTTTTCGACTTATTTTCAACAGATATTTCATTTTTGCTTTAAAGTATTTCACCGAATTTGTCATATTTGTAATTTATCTAAAGTCTAAAAACACTAACATAAATGCAGTTGAAAGTCAAGTTTTTACGATTTTACTTTTTCACCTGTCCTGTCGCTAAACGAAACATGATTTCTTTTGTGGCCATTTCAGAGTTTGTGATAAGAACATTCCGATTCGTGATGAATACATATGACAATACAGTATTGCCTGCTTCGTCTTTAAGGATTCTTGCATTTTTATTTTGTATAACACCGTCTTCCCAATCTTTATTAAACAAATAATTCGTCTCCGGAGAAAGACTCACGCCAAAAAGCAAAGATAAATCGCGGAACATTTTGCGTTCCCAAATCTTCATCACAGGAAAAACATCATCAAAAGAACGAGTACCGAGCAAGATAAAAAAATTACCACCATTTGAACCAGACCCTTTGCTCATGGCACCCATCATGAAACGTTCGTTAAAAATGCTTGTGTGTATTTGATCAAGTTCGCTCTTTAGTAAACTAATAAATCTTTGGAGACTTATAGGAACATTGGATTCTGTGAGATATACACCCTCCACGCCACCTGTTTTCACATTTGTACTTTTTATTTGATTAAAAAAAGATTTGGCTATATTTTCTTTGGTCAGACCGTCTACAGGCTGAAAAACATCTTGATCTGTATATATCAAACCCACTTTAAGAGGTACAACTGGCGCAGTATTCTGACCTTTATCCAAAAAAATAAAATAAAATAAAACCATGCATCCAGAAAAAAACAGTACCAAGCCCATCACCAGAAAAAACATATTCTTCTTGGACTTATTGATAACGCTTTTTTTACCGAGCCTGCGATCCTCGTCTTCTTGAATGAGTTTTTTCACTATTCCGCCCTGATTGCTGCCTATAGCTTTTACCATATCGGTCGTATATGTTTCGATATTTTTACTTTTTAGATTATCCATTCTATGGTTAAATTTATTTTACGATTTTTTAAAAAAATCTTTATTTGCTTCGCGGATAGAGAGACCTACTTTGCCTCTTTCAGGATCCACGCTAATAACTTTTACAGGGACTCTCATCCCTTCTTTTATTATATCGCTAATCCTCTCAACACGAAATGGTGCAAGCTCAGAGATATGCACCATACCATCAGTAAAGTCACTGAGTCGCACAAAAGCTCCAAAGTCTGCCAGTCTGACCACTTCTCCTTCAAGCATTTCTCCAACCTTAAACTCGTGTGTCATTTCTTCTATGATCTTTTTTGCTTTGTCGGCCATATCTCCCTGACCCGTGAGGTACACTTTACCATCATCTTCTATAGTGATTTCCGCCCCAGTCTTTTCTTTTATTTCTTTTATAGTTTTTCCGCCACTGCCTATCACCATACCTATCTGATCTTGTTTTATTTGAATAATCAGAATCTTTGGTGCATTAGGAGAAATATTTTCCCTCGGCTTTTGTATTTCTTTTTCTATTCTGTCTAAAATAGTGAGTCTTGCGCTCTTTGCCTGTTTCATCGCTTCGCCTATAATCTTTACTGGCACGCCTTCTACTTTTACATCAAGCTGTATCGCTGTGACACCGTCTCTTGTACCAGCAACTTTGAAATCCATATCGCCATGATGATCTTCGGGACCTTGTATGTCTGTGAGTATCTTGTATTTACTGTCATTCTCATACATTAATCCCATAGCGATACCGGCAACAGGTGCTTTGATAGGCACACCGCCATCCATCAATGCAATGGTCGAGGCGCAGATGGACGCTTGAGAAGTAGAACCATTTGAAGCCATGGATTCAGATACCACACGTATGGTGTACGGGAAATCTTCCACGCTAGGTAGCACCATAGCTAAAGCTTTTTCTGCTAGAGCCCCGTGACCTATTTCTCTCCTGCCCGTAGCGCCCATTCGGCCTGTCTCTCCGCTAGAATACGGAGGAAAATTGTAATGGTGCATAAATCTTTTTTCTGTTTTTGTCTGAATATCGTCCACGGTGAGTCTGGCTTCGGGTCCAGCCAAGGTGAGTACCGAAAGGACATGGGTTCCTCCGCGATAAAATACTCCGCTTCCGTGTAATACTGGCGAGATACCTCCGGCTTGAGCGTACAGATCTCGCACTTCATCCATTTTTCTACCATCAGCTCTCTTGTCCCCTTCAATTGCTTTTTTGTGCAATATTTCATTTTCTGTTTCATCGAACAGATCGTCTTCAGGAGCAAAATCTTCTCTGTCTGGATATTTTTCTGCAACCAGATTGTTCCATATAGTATGGAGTTCATCAATTTTCTTTTTTCCCGCGCCAGAAAATATAGATTCTTCCATTTTTGGCAATATTTCTTTTTCAAATAGTTTTACGGATTCTTCAGAAATCTTTTCTTTTTCTATGATTCTTTTTTCTTTGCCTATTTCTGAAATAATTTTCTTCTGGAAACTTTCTAACTTCGATATTTCTTCACTCGCCTTCATCAATACCTGTTCAAGTTCGTCTTCGCTGGTCTGGTGCGCTGCGGCTTCTATCATATTTATATTTCCATCCTTACCACATGCAACAAGATCGTATTTGTATTTCGTATCATTTGATTTCAAACTAAGCCCTGCGTTCACAACCAGACTCTCTCCTTTTTCAAAATCAAAATATTTTCCAATACGCACAGCACCCACAGGTCCTGCCCAAGGTATCTCGGATACGCCAAGCGCCAGCGATGCGGCATTGACTGCCATCACCACAGGATCCTCTTCGCCTAAGGCTATCACAGTCACTATCACCTGCACTGCATGACGAATGGATTGGTCAAAAAGCGGACGCAATGTCCTATCTATTATTCGGCTTCCTAATACAGCATCTATAGAAGGCCTGCCCTCTCTGTGTAAAAATTGTGAGCCGAGAATTTTCCCCGCCGCATAAAATCTTTCGACTAAATCAACAGTCAGATTGAAAAATCCCAACCCTTTTTGCTTGTCTTTAGACATACAAGCCGTAGCCAAAACCACAGTATCCGCACAGCGAAGCATCACCGAACCGTGCGCCTGATCTGCTAAATCAGAAAAAGTAGCAGTAAGGGTCTTACCACCGATTTCCACTGAATACTCTTTTTTATTCATATTTTTATCTCCGCCAAAAAGCGGGGTGAGCTCATGTGCAGACTACAGTATTGTTCTAAAATGAGAACACTACTTTCTGTCTGCAAACGAACTCGTTAAACTAATAAGTACACATAAATAATCTAACATTTTTAAGTTAAAAAGCAAAACAGATATTGATCTGAGAGTATTTTACCTCGTAGAGATTAAATACTTTCTAGGATTCAGAGACAGGTCGATAAAGTCATCCACGGATTCGCGGAGTTTGCCGGATGTGGATTTGCCGAAAGAGATAGCTTCCACCTGCGTACCCATGTTTTGTAAATATTCAACCATCGGCACATAGTCGCCATCTCCAGAGACCAATACCACAGCATCGAGTTTTGAGGCTAATTTTATTGCGTCCACAGCCAAACCCACATCCCAATCACCCTTTTTTGCACCAC
Source organism: uncultured Candidatus Saccharibacteria bacterium (assembly GCA_964361705.1). Taxonomy (GTDB): domain Bacteria; phylum Patescibacteriota; class Minisyncoccia; order Phycocordibacterales; family UBA9973; genus UBA9973. The sequence continues at coordinate 15,125 of CAYIBP010000011.1, read as the reverse complement.
CATAGAAAACCTGCAAATCTTTTGTTTTTGTTTCAATACCGAGTTTTTCAAGCGCTTCAAAAAAACCTTTTTCTTCACCTGTTTCGGAAGTCACCAAATAAGCAACTGCGCGGACTAATCTGCGACCAGCTACTGCCTCTTTCAACACCGCTCCGAAATTCACTCGTGCTTTGTATAGATTGCGAGCGGAATGATACAAGTTCTGGGTATCTATAAAAACCCCTACTCTTTGTTCTTTATTTTTTATAACTGTCATATATTCAAAGTATAGCACAAAACCTCGTTTCCGAGGTTTTGTGTTTAGGCCAATTCCATTTTTTTCATCAGCGCATTGTAGCGAGTCTTGTCTTTTCTTTCCAAGTATTTGAGGTGGGTGCGTCTGTCGGCAACCATCTTGATCAAACCTCTGCGAGAGCTGTTGTCTTTCTTGTGTTTCTTTAGATGTTTTGCAAGTTCGTCTATCTGCGTAGATAAAAGGCTCACCTGAACCTCTGGAGAACCTGTATCCTTATCGTTTATCTGATTTATCTTTATAATCTTGAGTTTTTTCTTGGTTGCTAACATATCCATATATTATCATACTCTAACCAAAAATGCAAGCCTTCGTCAGATTCACGGAAAATATTGTGCGACGCGAGAAATTGAGGGTATAATATTGTAATGGCATCTCTAAAAGAACTCAAAATACAATTTCTAGAATATCTAGAAATAGAGAAAGGTTCGGCTCTGCGTACTATTGAAAATTACGATCAGTATTTGGCCAGGTATTTTAATTTTGCGAAAATAAAAAATGCAGATGAGATCACCAGTGACTCTGTGCGAGAATTCCGTCTTTTTTTGAATAGACAGCCAGTAAACAAAACCGGTGAAACAATGTCCAAGAAAACACAGAACTACTATATGATAGCCTTGCGTGTATTTTTGAAATATCTAACGAAAAGAGAAATAAAATCACTGTCCGCAGACCAGATAGAACTGGCAAAAACCTCTGGCAGAGTTTTAAATTTAATAACCGAAGAAGAATTGCGCCGACTACTCGATGCGCCAAAAGGAGATGATATAAAAAGTCTGCGAGATAAAGCGATTCTTGAACTCCTTTTTTCCACTGGACTGCGCGTATCTGAACTGTGTTCCCTGCCTCGCGAGATCAACACAAACGCGGAAGAAATATCCGTCAGAGGCAAGGGTGGAAAAGTGCGCGTGGTTTTTATTTCAGAATCAGCGCGCGCAGCCTTGAAAAAATATTTGAGCGCGCGCAAAGATATGGAAGAAGGGCTCTTTGTAAGCATTGAACCTCCAAACCTGAAAAAAAATAAAACCAAAGCCAAACCATTAAAGAAAAAATATACTGGCAAGGATTATTCAAATTTAGATAGGCGTTCCGTGGAACGCATCATCAGGCGCTACGCCATCGAAGCGGGTATCTCAAAGAAAGTCACTCCGCACACGATGCGTCACCTCTTTGCCACTGACCTCTTGAGCAACGGCGCAGACATCAGGAGTGTCCAGGCTCTCCTAGGACACAGTAGCCTCATGACCACCCAAATCTATACCCACGTCACCGACCGCCACCTCCGAGATATTCACAAAAAGTTTCACAATAAAAAGTAGAACTATTATTTAAAAGAATTAAAAAAATCAATACCGTCTCTAGCTCTAAAAACAAAATGAGTATTTCCGGGGTACTGAACTTTTGGATCGAATGGAAAATCTGTGAAAGATAACCGAGAAGCTAGTGACATCCCCGCTCGTTGCAATTGGCTTGCTGTTTTTTCATCCGGATCTTCACTATGTACTAAAGAAATTATTCCGCGTTTTCCATCCTCCCCCCCAAGGGACCACCATCACATTTTCAGACCCTTTAGGTTGATCCTTGTACGCCTTTCTTAAACGCAAGGCTTCGTTCTCTGTGAGTAATCTCATATTTTTGTATTTCCCAATTTTTTTTAAAACATCTTTAAGAGTATAGTAACGATAATGCTCAGGTCCTTTGAGCTTTTTTTTAACTTGATTCTCTATTTCTTTCTGCCATATTTTTTCAAGAACATCCGCGTATATAGACAACTCGTCACCAGTACTCTCAAAAACAAAAAGTGGAGGCGCTCCTATCCGTTCCATCCTATTAAGTAATCTTATGCCAGCAGCTCTATCTTCTTGTGGTATTGATGGATTTTCCATACGTAAACTTTAACATATCTATGTTAAAATAGAAAATATGTTGGAGCTGAAAACTACACTATGAAAATAATTTCTTGGAATGTGAACGGCATACGAGCAGTGCATAAAAAAGGATTATTTTTGCCTTTTGTTGCGCAATACAAGCCAGACATTTTATGTTTACAAGAAACTAAAGCAGAAAAAAATCAGAGCGAGATTGATCTGCCAGAATACACAGAGTATTGGAACTCGGCAGAAAAAAAGGGATACAGTGGCACGGCGATATTCACAAAAGAAAAACCAATTTCTGTTTCACAAGATTTCCCAGAAAGTATCTTAAAGAAATACAAGATAGCAAAAGATGAATACGGCAACCCAAACAAAGAAGGCCGAGTGCTTTGCGCAGAATATAAGAATTTTTATTTGGTAAATGTTTACACTCCAAATGCCAAAGATGATCTCTCTCGCCTGTCGCTTCGCCATAAATATTGGGATCCTGCATTTTTGGAATATGTGAAAGAATTGGAAAACCCTTCGACAGGCTCAGGGCAAGGCAAACCAGTAATATTTTGTGGCGATTTAAATGTTGCTCATACACCAGACGATCTGGCTAGACCAAAAGAAAATATAGGCAATAAAGGTTTCACAGCACAAGAACGCGAAGGAATAGATAATATTATAAAAAATGGGTTTATCGATACATTTAGAATATTTACACAGGGCAACGGACATTATACATGGTGGAGTCACTTTGCGAAGGCGAGAGAACGCAACGTAGGTTGGAGGATAGATTACTTTTTTGTATCAAAGAAATTTGAAAAGAAAATAAAAAAAGCAGAGATATTGCCCGAAGCCCTCGGTTCCGACCACTGCCCTGTTTTGATAGAGATGTAGCTGTGAAACAGATTTAAATATTTACTAACTTGGGCTTCACATCTTTTCCAAACCATTTATTTGAAAGCTCTGAGACATTTTTTGTTATGTCTGTCACCAATATCTTGGCTGTGCCTTTTTTGGATAAATTCTTTTCTATTTCTGGATGTCGAGCAAAATACTCGCGTAGTTTCTTTGGTATTATTTCATCTTGAGAAATTATTTTTACATTTTTGCCCACAATTTTTTTAATTTCTTTTTTAAATATCGGATAGTGCGTACAACCCAGAGCAAGCGCGTCTATTTTTTTTAGAAGTAGAGGCTTCAAATACTTTTTCAAAAATTCTGTCGCAAGCTTCAGCTCTCCTTCTTCGGCCAGTGGTACAAGTATGGGTGCAGAATTTTGAAATACTTTAGTATGTTCTGAATTTTTTTTTATTTCATTTGGAAAAGAATCAGACGATACTGTACCTCGGGTAGCCAGCACCCCCACCCTCTCGTACTTTGCGCATTCTTCTGCACTGGGTATCAATACGCCCAACACTTTTCTATTCATTTCTTTTTTAGAAAAATTTTCAGGCAGATACTCTTTCTGGATCCGCGCCAATGCGCGAGCTGAAGCAGTATTGCAAGCGATGATCACGATTGCACAATTTTCTTTTTTAAAAAGATAGTCCACCGCTTCACGAGTAAATTCATAAACAGTCTCATGCGACCTGTTGCCATAGGGCACACGCTTTGTATCACCCAGATACACGTAGTCATATTCCGGCATCAGTTTCCGTATCGCCCGCGCTACTATCAACCCTCCTACTCCCGAATCAAATATTCCGATTTTCATAAAAAATATTTTTATTTCCTCACCCCGTGTTTCTCGTGAAGCTTCGTCAATTCTTCTTCTTCTAATTCTTCTTTTTTTTCTTTGCCCTTCTCCCCTAACGCGCGGAGTTTTGCGTCGTCCAAAGTATTCAGAGACAGCACTTTCTCTGACAAAAGTTCTTCTGTATTTTTTTCTGGCGCTTCGAGCACTTCTTCGAGCAAGGTATTCAAGATCCATCCCATTCTCGGTCCGGGCGTAATACCGAGTTTTTCTTTCAAAAAATTTCCATCGATTTTAAGCTGACCCACAGATATAGGATCGTGCAATGCTTCTTCTATCATTGCAAAATATTTACGCAAACGATACGGCGCTTCTTTTTTCTTCATCCCTACCCTATCGCATTCACGTACATTCATCAATAACCAGATATTTTCTTTACCAACTTTGGTGATAATTCTGCGTACAGCAGAAAGAGTTATTTGTTCCGTATCAGAAAAAAACATATGGTTGCGCACCAATTTTTCCACCATCTCTATTTCATCACGGGAGAATTTTAATCTTTCCATTATCTTTTTTGCCATTCTTGCGCCTATCACCTCGTGACCATAAAATGTGTATTTACCTTTTCCTCCTGCTTTTGTTTTATCAAAACGACGTGTCTTAGGTTTGCCAATATCGTGAAACAGTGAAGTCAGTCTTATCTCTAAAGGCCAATTTTTATCAGAAGCGTGTTGCAACGCATGAAGCAAATGTTCCCACACATCATATATGTGTTCGCCGAGTTGTTCGCAACCTATTCCCTCTTCTAATTCTGGAATTATGTATTTCAACAAGCCAAACCTTTGTAACATAACTATTCCTACAGCAGGATTTTCTGACATTACTATTTTTTCAAATTCATCACGAATTCTCTCTGCGGAAATATTTTTAATCAATTCGGCATTTTTTAAAATACTTTCACTTGTTTCATATGAAACTGAAAAATCCAATTCACAAGCAAAACGAACTGCGCGCAACATTCTGAGCGCATCTTCTGTGAAACGGTCATCTGGATCACCTACTGCTCGCAACGTCTTGTCCTTTATGTCCTTTTGACCTCCAAACATGTCCGTTATTCCCTTTTGATGTCCATAAGCCATAGCATTCGCCGTAAAATCACGTCTTTTAAGATCGTCCGATAGGTTTTGACTGAATTTAACCTCATCTGGATGTCTAAAATCACTATATTCTGCTTCAATTCTGTAAGGAGTCACTTCTACAATAAAATATTTTTCCGTTCCACGTGAAACATTATCATCATTAGTTTCATATGAAACACACACAGCAACAGTACCAAAAGTGTTCTCATAAACAGTTTTTTCAAAAAGAGCTATTATTTCCTCAGGTTTTGCATTTGTTGTCACATCCCAATCCTTTGGTTCCCTGCCTAGAATAAGATCACGGACACATCCACCCACTAGGTACGCCTCAAAACCCGCTTTTTCAAGTGTTTTTGTTACATGTGAAACGTATTTGGGTATTTTACTCTCTAGCTTCTCTATATTTTCCATAAATGTGGAATAAATTGAGAAAACACTGTGCGGCTAGGGAGAATCGAACTCCCGTCTCATCCTTGGCAAGGACGTGTTCTACCACTAAACCATAACCGCCTTCACAATTATTTTATAATAATAAGTATTATAGTATTTTATTAAAAACTTTGCAATTTTGTTATATAAACCAATAAAAACAAGGTGAAAGAAGGATATTTTGAAAATGTATCAATTCAGAGTATAATCATAATTATGCACCCGTGGTGAAACGGATATCACAACAGTCTTCGGAACTGTCGTTGGGGGTTCGAATCCCTCCGGGTGCACCAGAAAAAGCAAATTTATTTGCTTTTGTGAGGGATTCGAAAGATTTTTACCTATTTTACGAAGTAAAATGTAAAAATACCTGGCTATGTAATAGCCGAATCCCTCCGGGTGCACCAGAGAAAGTCAAATCCATTTATGTACACAAAAAGGACAAATGTGTGGATAACTATGTTGGTAATGTTTATAAAGGACAGTTTAAGAGACTGTCTGAAAGAGGTCTTTTTGTTTAATATATGTTGTAAAATAAGGGTATATTTATAAAAGACACTGAAATAAACCATTATGTTTCACGTGAAACATTGTTTCTCATGAAACACTCATTATAATGCCAAAAATATTTACTTCTGAAAAACAGAAAATCGGAGAAATGGGTGAAAATATAGCTGAAAGGTTTCTCGTGAAACATGGTTTTTCGATTTTAGACCGAAATTACACTAAAAAATGGGGGGAATTGGACATTGTAGCCAAAAAAGACAATAAAATTCACTTTATAGAGGTAAAAAGTGTTACACATGAAACAGATACTAGTTACAGGGCAGAGGATAATATGCATCCTTGGAAAATGAAGAGGCTCTCGAGAACAATACAAACTTATCTATTGGACAAAGACATTGAGGAAGACATTGAATGGCAGGTGGATCTCGTCTTGGTGTATATGGACATGAGAAACAAAAAAGCTAAAATAAAAGTAGTAAGTGATATAATCTTATAGTCGGGCTGCTGGGAATTGAACCCAGTCTAAACGCTCCCAAAGCGCTTGTACTACCGGTATACTACAGCCCGTTAATTAAATCTTAAAAACATTAAACATATAATACCGCGTTTAAACGCCCTCTCCAAGGATGACGCTTGTACTACCGGTATACTACAACCCGAAATGACTAACATAGATTAACATTTATTTTTTAATAATTCCAGTTTTTATTCTTATGCAAATAGGCATTGATATAGTCTATATACCTGAATTTGTTAAAAAGCTCGACAAGGCTGGCGGATCGGAGATGGTTTTTACTGATTCCGAGCTGGCTTATGCAAAATCAAAAGAAACTTTGGCGGGGATTTTTGCGTCTAAGGAAGCATTTATGAAAGCCCTAGGCAGGAAAGTGGATTGGAAAGATGTGTGGGTGGAACACGAAGATTCAGGCAAACCATTTCTAGCGACAACACTTTTAGATAAAAATAAAAAAATGAATATCAGCATCTCCCACGACGGAGATTATTCTACTGCAATAGTTGTGATAGAATAATAAAATGAAAACCTTAATAGACCTATTCAAAACCTTTCCAGAAAGAAAAGAGCAGGATGTTTTTGTATATCGCACAGGCATCAGAAGATTTAAATATTCATATGGTTGGCTCCACGAAAATTCTTTAAAAATGGCAAACTGGCTAGAGAGGAATGGAGTCGAAAGGGGAGACAAAGTCGTAATCTGGGCGCCAAATAGTCCGATGTGGGGAGTAGTCTTTTGGGGAGTTGTAGCGCGCGGAGCGATACTCGTACCGGTGGATTTTATGTCCGACAAAAAACGTGCAGAAAATATTACAACTTTAACAAAAGCAAAACTCATAATTCAGAGCCAATATAAAATTGATAAATTTAATCTGAAAGATTTCACCGAAGACAGAAAAACAAAATTGGCAAATATTGAAGACTTGGAATATGAAATAATAAATGAAAAAGCGGAGAGAAATATTTTAAATAACTCTCCTGAAGATGTCGCTGAGTTGATATATACATCTGGAACGACAGGTGACCCAAAAGGCGTGATGTTGACGCATAAAAATTTAATATCAAACTTGATACAAATCAATTCACATGTGCCAGTGGTAAAAGAAAAATGGAATTTCTTGTCTGTGCTTCCGCTCTCGCACACATTTGAACAGATGGCTGGATTTTTAACTCCATTATACAAAGGGGGCAGAATAGTATACATGAAAACCCTGAAACCTAGCGCTCTGATGGAAGCATTTGAGGAAGAAAATATACAGGTAGTGCCTATAGTGCCACGGCTTTTACAGGCTTTGAAAGTATCAATAGAAAGGGAACTCGAAAAGAAAAAACTTTCTGGCGCTTTGAGATTTTTAAGAAAAAACATAAAAACTATTTCAAGTATAGGATTGCAGAAAGTTGTTTTTCATCCTGTCTCAAAAAAATTTGGCAAACATTTCAAATTCTTCATTTCTGGTGGGGCCGCGTTGTCGAGAGATGTGGCGGAATTTTGGAGAGATCTAGGTTTTCGTGTGATAGAGGGTTATGGTATTACAGAATGCTCACCAGTGCTGACTGCAAACACATATGAAGAGCAAATCATCGGCTCGACTGGAAAAGCCTTGCCGAATGTTGAGATCCAAATCATAGATGGAGAAATAGTGGCAAAAGGTCCAAATGTTTTTTCCGGATATTATGAAAATGCAGAGGCAACTAAAAAAGTATTTACCAGTGAAGGATTTTTCAGAACAGGGGACAACGGATATCTTGACGAATTTGGAAATTTGCATATAAAAGGCAGACAAAAAGAAATGATAGTGACAGGCGCAGGGATAAATGTGTACCCAGACGACATAGAACCATTTTTAATAAAACAAAAAGAAGTGCGCGAGGTATGTGTTATTGGCAAACAAACCAAAGATGGCGAAGAGGTGCACGCAGTATTTGTTTTTGATGACGGCAAAATACAGGATGGGACAGATAGGCACCAGATCGCAAAAAGTATTTTAGAAAAAGTAAACAATGAATTGGATTCTCTGCAACAAATCGGTGGCTACACTATATGGCACGAAAAAGAATTCCCGAAAACCAGCACGATGAAAATCCAGAAATTCAAAGTGAAACAATGTATAGAAGAGAGAACAGGGGAATCTGTGAATGGTTTGGCTTCTGAAATAACTGAAGACAAATTAATATCAATAATCAGCAAAGTCACAGGCAAAAATAAAAATGAAGTATCTGAGAATTCCGTACTCGTAAGCGATCTCGGCCTCACCTCCATCGTGCGCCTTGAATTGGTAAATATGATAGAACAAGAATACAGACTGGATATGGAAGACAGTGCCATAAACCAAAATACAACTGTGTGTGATTTGCGAAACATGATAGAGAAGAGAGAGAAACATAAAAACAAAAATCATTTACATTCAATGACCGACAATACATTAGTCCGTCTCACGAGAGGAACTATCGATAAGTTGATATTTATTCCAATATTTAGATATTTTGTAAACATGAAGGTAACTGGTCTAGAAAATATAATCAATACAGAAAAACCTGTTCTTTTGGTTTCTAACCATCTAAGTTATTTTGATATCCCTGCAATATTTTATGCATTACCTTCAAAAATACGCTACGAAATTTCAGTAGCTGCAGGAGATGAATTTTTTTTCCAAGAAAACGGTAGCGCGTTGAATAAGTTTTTAAGAAATTTTGCCTACAGATTTGCAAGTTTCTTTTTTAATATATTCATATTACCGCAAAAAGAAGGATTTCGTTCCGCAATCCAATTTATGGGCAACCTGATTGATAACAAAAAAAATATTGCGTTCTTCCCAGAAGGGGGATTAATGCGAGACGGAAAGATTTTACCGTTTCAAAAAGGAATTGGTTTACTAGTAAGAGAATTAAGGATTCCTGTGATCCCTGTAACCCTAGCTGGACTGAATAATATAATTGCTCCAGACACATTTTGGCCAAGAAAAGGAAAAACCTCCATACACTTTGGTGAACCACTTGTTTTCACACAAGAAACAGTAGACGAGGTGGCCTCTAACTTGGAAAAGATAATAAGAAAAGACAACTCATTAAATGTCTAAAAACAGTAAAAGAGCTCTAATAATTCGCGGAGGTGCAATGAAAGGTGCATTCACTGCCGGAGTTATGTGTACCCTTCACGAAAAACTCGGAGTGAATTATTTTGATGCCATATATTCAAACTCAGTCGGGGTATTTGGACAGGCTTTCTTCGCCTCCAATCAGCCAGATTTATTAGAGGGCATATGGAGAGAATATGTACACGATAAGAAACTTATAAATTTCTCAAATATTTTAGAAAGTAAACCAATACTAAATCTGGATTATCTTGTGAATTTATTTAGATCCAAAGACACGCTTTTAAATGTTGAACAAATTAAAAAGGCCAAACCGGAATTATTTTGCATATTGAGTAATTACGAAACAAAGCAACCAGAAATTTTTAACCTAAAAGAAGAAGACTTATTCCAAATAATGCTTGCAACCTCGGCGGTTCCTATTTTATATAACAAAAAAATATTCATTAATGGAATTAGGTATCATGATGGAAGCCTTACTGTGAAAAAGATAATGGATAAACTCATAATAAAACTTCTTGATAGTGGATACGGAGAAGTTATTGTTAAAATAAATCGCAAAGGAGCATTTAAATCCAAAAACTCAAAGATATTTATAATCGAACCGAGCAAAATGCCACTGTATCACCATTTAGATACCAATCAAAAAAGGATATTAGAAACAATAGAGCAGGGGAAGAGTGATGCCTTACAATTTTTAAAAGATAAACTAAATAATTAAAACATATTCGAATTGCGTATACGTGAATCACAAAACTCGGAAAAATATTTATTTAACTTCGATCAAAATATTTGAAAAGTAGCTAAAACTTGCAAACAATGATACATTATGATATACTTGTATGTATATTATAAATGAACACAGATTTTAAAAAACCCAACAAAATAAGGATAAACGGCACAGAGCGTTTAGCAAAACTAGCTCTAATGAACGAGAAGGTTTTTCATATAGACGACCTGGCTACAATCTGGAGCATGGAAAATCGTCAAGCTTTACGAATACTTTTAGCCAGATATACACAAAAAGGTATCTTACACAGAATATGGCGGGGGCTCTATTCTATTATAGACCCTAAAAATATAGATCCCTTCTTGCTTGGCATTAAAGCTCTACATCAGTATGGCTATGTTTCTTGTGAGACCGTGCTTTTCAATGAGGGTATTATAAATCAAAGACCCATAAATATAACTTTAGTAAGTAATGTCTCAAAGATCTTTTCAATTTTAGGACACGATTACCGTGTTCGTAAAATGAAAGATGATTTTTTGTATGACAATTTTGGTGTTAGTATTAAAGATGGCATAATGACTGCAAACGCAAGTCGCGCTAAAAAAGATATGGGTTATTTTAATAATAAAAAATATTATGATGCAGACAAACAATCGGGAAGATAATGTACATAAAGCGTGGTTGTATAGATTACTTGAAGCAATAGCTTCTGATTCATATCTGTCTAGCGTGTTGTACTTTAAGGGTGGCACTTGCGCATCGATGCTTGGGTGGCTTGATAGATTTTCTGTAGATCTTGATTTTGATTATGCCGGCGATACAGAAAACATAAAAAAAACTAAAGATGCTCTTGAAAAGGTTTTTGCCAGTGTTGGACTTTCGATAAAAGACAAAAGCCAAAATGGCATACAGTATTTTTTGAGATATGAAACTGGTAAAAACACAGGTAGAAATATTCTAAAAATAGATGCCTCATTTCCTTTGTTTAAAGGAAGCAAATATGCTCCGGAGCGTTTTTTAGAAATTGATAAAGTTTTTGTATGTCAAACAAAAGAAACAATGTTTGCTCATAAACTATGCGCTTTGATGGATAGGTTTCAAAAAACGGGACATATAGCGGGCAGAGATCTGTATGATATACATTATTTTTTTATGAATGGATATCACTATGATAGTGATGTTATTTTAGAACGTATCAAAATGGAACCAACAAAGTTTTTTGAAATACTTATTGATTTTATCGAAAAAAATGTGACCGAAAAAATTATAGTGGAGGACCTGGGTTCCCTTGTAGCAAAAGAAAAATTCAAAATTTTAAGGAAAGTTTTAAAAAGAGAAATTGTGAGTATGTTAAAAAATGAGTTAAAAATTTAAATGCACCCAGTAATCAAAAATATTTTGGACAGAAAAATTAAAACAATCAGCGCAAAAAATGGGGGACTTGGTAAAAAATATATTTGGCTCAGATGAGCCGATAGATTTGGGTAATTTTGATTCTTAATCCTTCCTCAAACTATTTTTCTTACAAAAAAGCATGATAACACTATAGAGCGGTAGCATCTATAGTGTTATCATCAAAATTCGAAAAATTTATGATTACTATGATTATATTGCTATATTAAACACTCAATAATATACTTATGTGATAGTTTATGCTAAACAATATTTTCATTTTCATCGTGGCGTTGGTGATGGTGGTAAAAGGGGCGACGATGGCCACAAAATACGCCACCCCACTGGCAAAAAGACTTAGACTTTCTGAATACACCGTCGGATTCATCATCATTGCCATTATTTCTATACTGCCTGAAACTTTCATATCGATAAGCTCATCTCTCGAGGGTGTGCCTTCATTTGGGCTTGCGATGTTGCTAGGCTCAAATGTGGCAGATCTGACTTTAATTTTTGCGGCAATAATATTTTTGACAGGTAGAGATCTGAAAGTGGAAAGCAAAATATTAAAAAATCATATTACATATCCGTTGTTACTCATACTTCCTTTGGTACTTGGTTTGAACGGGCATTTCTCCAGAGCGGAAGGAATCGTTTTGATGCTTGCCGGCGGAGCGTTTTATTACATGTCTTTCAAAAATGGAACAAAAAGGGCTACGCCTCTAAATACTGAAAAAGATATACTAAAAAATTTATTCATGCTTTTGTTCAGTATGACAGTGCTTCTTATAGGATCATATTTTACTGTGAGCTCTGCCACAGCGTTGGCATATTCTCTAGGAGTCACTCCCATATTAGTGGGAATGCTCGTAGTAGGACTAGGCACCACAATGCCTGAATTATTTTTTGCTTTGAAATCAATAAAAAAAGCAGATGATTCGCTCGCAATAGGAGACATATTGGGTACAGTCCTAGCTGATGCGACTATAGTGGTCGGAATTTTAGCGCTGGTAAATCCATTTTCATTTCCACCGCGGATTATCTATACGACAGGAGTATTTATGGTACTCGCTTCATTTATTTTATTTCACTTTATGCGCACAAAGCGCGATATTTCGAAAAGGGAAGGGTATATGCTTTTTGTTTTTTGGCTGTGTTTTGTTTTCATAGAATTTCTCTTAAATAAATAATTTGTTGAAAAATAGTCCTAAAGATAGTATATTCAAGTAGTGTTACTGTAATTACAGTGAAGGCGGGATTAGTTTAATGGTAAAATAACAGTTTTCCAAACTGTGGTTGGGAGTTCGATTCTCCCATCCCGCACATGATAATGACATATTTTTATGCATTTTTAAGCGTCATCGTAGTGAGTCTTGTTTCCTTGATTGGAGTATTCTCTATTTCTCTAAAAGAAGAAGTGATCAGAAAATATATCGGATTATTCATTGGTCTAGCAGTTGGCGCGTTACTCGGAGATGCGTTTATTCACTTGATACCGGAAGCTCTGGAAAGTTCTATTCACCCAACCATAGTGAGTCTTTTGATCATATCTGGCATTTTAATATTTTTAATAATGGAAAAGCTCCTGCATTGGCATCATCATGGTGAAGATAAAGAAGAATCTGATATACACAAAGTCGGGGAACTTTTGATTTTCGCAGATAGTTTTCATAATCTGATCGATGGCATAATCATAGGGGCGAGTTTTTTGGTCAGTGTACCTATAGGTATAGCAACGACAATGGCTGTGGTTTTACACGAAATACCCCAAGAAATAGGGGATTTTGCCGTCTTGATTCATTCTGGTTATACAAAAAAAAGAGCCTTGTGGCTCAACTTTATTTCAGGACTTACAGCTATCATTGGTGTTTTGATTGCATTAATTTTCGGTAGCATCGCAGATATTTTCGTTATGTGGATATTACCAATCGCTGCTGGAGGGTTTATATATATAGCGGTTGCAGACTTGATACCAGAACTTCAAAAGACAAAAAAATTAAAATATTCTTTACTACAAATAGTATCTGTAATGGTTGGAATAATGGCTATGGTTGCTTTAGTTTTTATTGAATAGAATTTAATCTTTCCAAGATCTATCTATTCCGGGATTTTTTGCACCGTGTACTTCAAAATGCAAGTGTGAACCGTTGCCACCCGGAGAAGCTCTGACTCTTCCAGAATTTCCGACGAAACCTATCAGATCACCTTGGGAAACACTCGAGCCTGTCTTTGTGGCAATCTTGTATAGATGACTATAAAGAGTTTCCGTGCCATTTGAATGTTGAATAATTATTAGGTTACCATAAGCTCCATTCCAACCCATACGAGCGAGTTTTACTACTCCATCTGCAACTGAATATATAGGTGTACCAATAGGAGCTGCGAGATCCACAGCGTTATCGCCGTGGATACCTTGAGTCTTAATATATCCGGGAACAGGATTTATATAATATCCGGCAAGATTTCTGGTCGAAGTCTTTGGGGTAGTAGGCTTTGTGTTTGGTTTTGTCTTTACTGGACCATCTACATCTATTTCACCATCTGGAATGATTAGTTTATCACCCGTGGCGAGCTTGGCATCAGTCTTTAAGCCATTAAAATCAGCAATGTCTTCAACTTCTGCTTTGTATTTTTGAGCAATACTCTTTAGTGTTTCACCTTTTGCCACAGTATGCTCCACTCCATCTATAGGCAAAATAAGAAGAATATCGCCCTCTTTTATCTTGCTATTTTTATTCAAATCGTTCGCCCAGAGAATAGTATTTACCGAAACATCAAACATTTCCGCTATGACAGATAACGAATCACCTTTTCGGACTACATAAACACTGATCTGATCTAAAGATGGAGCATTATCTTCTTCCCCTAAGATACTAGAAGGGTCGGCAGTGGCAAGAAGCGAGTTTTCGGATACAATATTTAATGGAGCATTATAAGATATTTCTTCTAAATTTGTCTCTTTTCTTTCTTCTTTTTTATCCTTTTCTTTCAAAACAGGAAAAGAAGAAGGGTTAGCCTGTAATAAAGATATGGTTTGGGAATTTTCAGTAGGGAAAGGAGAGGTTAAAGCTTCGACATCACCAGCCGTGGCATCATTACCAAAAATAGAACTCAAGAAACTAGCCTCTACAGAGTAAGGCGCAAAAGCCCCCCCTAATAATAGGGCAAGCATCAGAATGTAACTGAATATGTGAGATTTTTGCTTTATAAAACTAACGAATTACCGTAAGATTTCCTTTTAATCCCAAATTTACACAAGCAAAATAAGGGTAGAATTACAGGACGACCAAATATGTACTGTAAAATAAGGTTCTCACGATGGTTACGATCTTTCCGGTATTTTCTGCAAATTTAGCTTCCGTACTCCTGTTACTGTACCCCTAAAGAATACCCTAAAAGGGGTCAAAAGTCAATCGCGCGTACAGTTAACCATATGGGGTGACACTTAAGGTAGAATTGGGGTGACAAAGGT
>CAYIBP010000010.1:0-35384 GCA_964361705.1 uncultured Candidatus Saccharibacteria bacterium | reverse complement strand
CGAGAAACTTAATTATTATTTATCCACAGTGTCACCCTTGAAGGTTAACTGAACAAAAAGTTATTAACAGTAATTTTTATTTGCCCGAGATGGTGTATCTGTCCAATAAAAGCTTTAATAAGAAAATCGTCTCAGTTTTGAGTTTCGCTCTAGTCCAATCTTTTTGTGAATCGGTGAATAATTCGCCAAGTCCATCGAGAATGTGTTTATTGTCCATTTTATCAAGCATCTCTATGCATCTTACTAAAACTTCTCTAAATGAAAGACTCGAGCGTGTTTCCACAATCTGTTTGTTTATTTCCCATCCTTTTTTGCAGAAAAAGTAAACATCAAAAATATCACGGCTTGTTTTCCCTATCCTTTCATACATGGCCATAAGTTTATGGGCAAACATATCTTCTTTCACCATCACAAGCATAGAAATACCGAGCAGTGTGAGCACTTCATATCTTGAACCAAACTGCCTACGATTTACCTCTATCTTTATTTGTTGAGCTCCGGGCGCATAAGAAATAACATTCAGTAAATTAAAGCGTTTTATTTTTGATTCAGTGATAACGCCATAGCTCTCTGTGATCTTTCCCAGTTTTTCAAAAACTTCTTTTTCCCTCGTATCATCAAGCAGATCAAAATCGAGATCTACTGAATTTCGGTCAAGACCGTAAAACAAGAGCGCGGCGGTTCCGCCCTTGAAACCAAGCGCCGTGGCAAGATAGGTATCAGAATAAATATCTTTTAATATTTGAAGCAAAATACTCTTGTGTTTTGAATAATCAAGCGTCATATATTATTTATTTAATTTATCATAATTATCAAAATATTCTTTTACTGTCTTTTCCATTCTTTTATTATGATAAATGGGCAATATTTTAAATATCTTATCCCAATCCAAGCCACGCAAGTTGTCAAAATGATAATTCTTATTCACATACAAACGATCCAATGCTGCGCGTTCTTTTGTCGCGCTCGCGACACCATTCGTATGCTCGATACCTAATGTATTGCGAAGAATATAATCCTTCATCCTTATGAAAGTTATTTTTTGATCGCCGGCTTGTATTTCTCTGCCAATATATGATGCAACAAAAATATTTCCATAGTACTGAAAATTAACCCCCTCTCTGGTCAAAACCGTCTCGAAACTTATATATGACGGGGTATAAATTTTAGTCGCTAACTCAAAGCGATTATAATCTTTATCTTTTACATAAAATCCGCGACGAACCCTGATCAATTTTCCAGCCTTAACATACTTGTTTAAACGAGCACTGACTGTAATTTTTTTTTCTTCTCTCCACAACAAAGCAGCATCTTTAGTTGAAAAGACAGTTTTGAAAGATCTCAATAAAATCTCTAAATATTCACCTTTTTGTGGTTTTTTATCCATTTTTAGACTAGAAAGTACCTTTAAGGTAACTTGCAGTCCGTATTTATATCATACTGCTTTTTGTAATGTAAAGCAAATTATCAATACTTTTTTATTTGTCTTATTTATCTGAAATAGTATATCTATCCAAAATCGCTTCAAAAATAAGAGGCGCGACGATGGTGGCGTCGGATTCTATCACGAACATGGGAGTATCTACGGTGAGCTTGTCCCAAGTTATTTTTTCATTTGGAGTCGCGCCTGAATACGAGCCGTATGAGGTTGTGCTATCTGAAATCTGACAGAAATATCCCCACGGACGAACGGATTGTTTCAAATCGTATTTTATAGAAGGCACCACGCATATAGGGAAATCTCCGGAGATACCTCCGCCTATTTGGAAAAATCCGAGACCCGGGCCGTCTTTGGAAAGTTCTTTATATCGGTCATAAAGATACATCATATATTCCACGCCAGTTTTCATCACGCTCGGACTTACCTCGCCTGCCTTGCAGTATCCGGCAAAAATATTTCCAAGAGTGGAGTCTTCCCAACCCGGCACCACTATAGGCAAGTTTGCCTTGGCGGCTTCGAGCAACCAGCAAGCCTCTGGGTCGCCTTCGTATTTGTCTTTCAATTCATCAGACAATAATATTTGATAAAAATATTCATGTGGAAAGTACCTCTCGCCTTTTGCCTCGGCATCTTTCCATCTTTTTAAGATGATAGGCTCTACCACTCTGAATGCTTCTTCTTCAGGGATAGATGTATCCGTCACTCGCCTCTCGCCCCGCTCTAATATCTTTTCATCGTCTTCTTTGGTGAAATATCTATAATCTGGATAATCTTTATAACTATTGTGTGCAACAAGTCTAAACACAGACTCTTCCAAATTTGCGCCAGTACAGGAAATAGCGTGAATCTTTTTATTCTTTATCATCGGGGCCAGAGTAATACCCATCTGCGCGGAAGACATAGCGCCCCCCATAGCGAGCAACATCTTGCCTCCATCATCCAGATGCTTTTTAAAAGCAAGTGTCGCGTCCTTCATCGCCCGCGAATTAAAATTATGGAATAAAGTTTGAAACAATCCCAGCATTGAATTTGCATTTTTCATATCCTTAATTATATAGGAATACAAAGGAAAAACACAATACTTGGATTCATCTGATTGCTTTTACTTAAAGATTGTGTAATACTGTATCCATGCAGATAGTAGCTAATATATTACCTTACGCGCAGATAATCCTTTCTATTGTCTTGGTCACTGCTGTTTTGCTTCAGCAATCAGCGGCTGGCTTGGGTGGAGCTTTGGGTGGTAGTGATACCGCTTCTTTCCACCACACTCGCCGAGGCTTTGAGAAATTCCTTTTCTACGTATCTGTGGTTTGCAGTATTCTTTTTGCTTTGTCTGCACTTTTGGCTATAATAGTAAAAGCAAACAGCTAGTGCGACTACTTTTTGTTTAAATCTTTGTTTCTTAGTTTCTGTCTCTATGAAAAATCTTTTTAGTAGCATGTTGAGCATATTTCCATCGAAAGATGAAGTAAAGAAAGCGATATTACTCTTTTCTAAAAGAGAATATTTTATCTTCTTGGGGTTGGTTGTAATACTTTGCATAAGTACGCTTGCAATACTATCAAAAATAAACAAGGCATTTTTGGTAACCATCCCAGCAGAAGGTGGCATATTAACAGAAGGCATAGTGGGCACACCTCGGTTTATAAATCCGATACTGGCTACCTCTCTAGCTGACCAAGATTTAACATCGCTTGTATATTCTGGACTCATGAGAAAGGATAGCAGTAGTAAATTGATACCTGATCTTGCTGTGTCTTATGAAGTATCAAAAGACGGTCTATCATACACGTTTACACTTAGGGACAATATATATTTTCATGACGGAAAAAGAGTTACTGTAGATGACGTCATATTCACCATAAATGCATTGAGAGACCCAGTAGTAACAAATCCAAAAAAGAACAATTGGGAAAATGTAAACATAGAGAAAAAGGACGACAAGACGATCTTGTTTACTATATCACGACCCTATGCTTCTTTTCTTGAAAACACTACACTCGGCATCATGCCAAAACATCTATGGGACAGATCACCCATCGAACTTAACGAAACAAATATAAATGCTATCGGTTCAGGACCTTATAAAGTAAAGAATATAGACAAACAATCAAATGGTCTGATAAATTTCTATGAACTTGAATCATACAAGAAATATGCTCTCGGGAAACCTTATATAAAAAATATAATACTAAAGTTTTATGCAAACGAAGAAGAAATGCTATCGTCTTTGAAAAATGGCGAAATACAACAGGCAAGCTCCATCACTCCATCAAATGCTCTGAAACTAAAAGATGAGGATTACAGAATAGAATCACTTACCCTTCCCCGCATCTTTGGTCTTTTCTTTAACCAAAGCCAAAACCAAATCTTTACTGATAAAAAAATAACCAAAGCCATAGGCCTCGCTATCAACAAAGACAATATCGTGCAAGATGTTTTAAAAGAATACGGTATAGTAATAGACGATCCCATCCCACTGAATATGCTGAATTACCAAAAGATAAAACAAAGCTCTAGTGCTTCACAAGAAGAAAAAATAGCCCAAGCGGAAGATATACTGAAAAAAGACGGATGGATAAAAGGAGAAGATGGATTTCTAGAAAAAACAAAGACAGAGAAAAAAGTGAAAACCGTCACAAAATTAGAATTTGCCATATCCACAAGCAATGCCCCAGAACTAACCAGATCCGCCACTTTAATAAAGGAAGATTTGGGGAAGATAGGAATAAAGGTAGAAATAAAAACCTTTGAAATAGGAAATCTAAACCAAAGTGTTATACGCCCTCGCAAATATGATGCTCTGCTATTCGGGCAAATCATCAACAACGAATCAGACCTATTTGCTTTCTGGCATTCATCACAACGCAAAGATCCAGGACTGAATGTCGCTTTATATACAAACGCAAAAGTGGACAAAATACTTGAGGACGCTTTTATAACTACCGATGAGAATTTGAGAATCAAAAAATATGCCGAATTTGAAAATGAAATAGAAAAAGACATACCGGCGATTTTCTTATATAGTCCAGATTTCATATATTTAATATCAAAGAATGTGAAAGGTTTCGCTTTGGACCAGATAATAACGCCTCCGGATAGATTCTTAAATTCATACTTGTGGTATATAGAGACGGACAATGTATGGAAAATATTTCAAAAATAAAAACATTAAAAATTAATTAAAATAAGAAGAAAAAGAAATGAGAAAAACAAGATTGTCTTTCAGCGCAGTCAGCATAGAAGATAAAAAGCCCGCAAACAATGAAATAGGGGCAGAAAAAGGTCACAGAATTCCAGAAAGAAGGAAACCGTCGAAAAGTTCCACCTATCAATATACTAAAAAAAGTTTCGGCCCAAAAAGAGGAACAAACAGGAACTGGAATAACAACAAGACTGGTTTTAGAAATGAAAGGGAGAATAAAATCCTGCCACCAGCAGAAGGCGTAGTGCGTATTATACCTTTAGGTGGTGTTGAAGAAATAGGAAAAAACATGACAGCAATAGAGATAGGAGACGACATCATCGTCGTCGATGCTGGGATGCAATTTTCTACAGACGAAACACCTGGGGTGGATTATGTTATACCAAACACTACATACTTAGAAGAAAGAAAAGACAGGATCAGGGCGTTGATAGTAACTCACGGACACCTAGACCACATAGGGGGTGTGCCTTTGGTGCTATCTCGCATTGGAAATCCGCCAGTGTATTCCAGAAATCTTTCTGTCCTCATGATGCGCAAACGTCAAGCTGAATTCCCCCAACTGCCAAAGGTAAATGAAAACATAGTGGAAAAAGACAGTGTGATAATGTGCGGAAAAATAAAAATCAGATTCTTTGGTGTTACGCACACTATCCCCGACTCTATGGGTATCATCATTGAGACTCCAAATGGTTGGATAGTAACTCCGGGAGATTACAAACTAGATCAGGTTGATGGCATCGTTTCAAAAGAAGAAGAAAAAGAATATTCTATTTTTGACAAAGCAAAAGTTTTGCTTTTAATGACTGACTCTACAAACATAGAAAATGAAGGATTTTCTCTTCCAGAGGTCAAAGTACACCAAGGTTTGGAAAATCTGATCAGAAAGCTAAATAGCAGAATTATTATCGCTGCCTTCGCTTCACACATCACTCGTCTGGCGCACATAGTAGCATTCGCTGAATCAATCGGTAAAAAAATAGCAATAGATGGACGATCAATGAAGACCAACATTGATGTAGCGATAGAAGCTAAACTTTTTGAACCTAAAAAAGGAACCATTATTCCTTTGGAAGAGATAGACAACTATCCTCCAAGTAAAGTAGTGGTCTTGATGACGGGCGCGCAAGGAGAAGAGTTTGCTGCACTCAATCGCGCCGCAAACAAAACTCACACAAAGTTTGCCTTACACAAAGGAGACACTATAATTCTGTCAGCATCTGTGGTGCCCGGCAATGAATTACAAGTCCAGAAAATGAAAGATGGTCTAACTAGACAAGGCGTTCGCATCATCAGTTATCGTACAGCGGGAGAAGATTTTATCCATGCTACAGGTCACGGTAATCAAGAAGATGTAAAATGGTTACACAGAAAAACTCACCCTAAATTCTTTATTCCTATTCACGGATGGCACTCTATGCTTGTACGACACAAAGAACTCGCGATGGAGCTGGGTATGAGTGAAGAAAATATTGTTGTACCAGATAATGGATCAATCATAGAAATTTCAGCCGATGGTGAAAAAATAAATTTGAGAAAAGAAAAAGCTCCTTCGGGACTCATGATGGTAGATGGTATATCTGTGGGTGATACTCAAGATGTGGTGATCCGCGATCGCGTGATGCTCGCCCAAGACGGTATGTTTGTCATCATAGCCATAGTTGATCAAAACACAGGCAGACTTAAAAAATCCCCTGACCTGATCTCAAGAGGTTTTGTGTATCTAAAAGAAAATCAAGAGCTCTTACGCCAAGCCAGAATCTTGATCAAAAAAGGAGTAGAAGAAGGAATGCTAAAGCGCTCTGCCAGAGCAGAGGGCAATGGTGAAAACGGCATAGACCTGGATTATATAAAAGCAAATTTGGGAGAAACTCTATCAAAATTCTTATACCAAAAAACAGCCAAGAGGCCCTTGGTCATACCTGTAATATTGGGTATATAAAAAAATGCAAAAAGGTAACCTTATAAGATATATATACTTGGCAGGATTTATTTTTTATATACCTGTCGCTTTGGTGTCATATATAAACTCAAGTTTTTTAGAATCTTATATAGGCAAAGGATATGTAGGACTTATCTATGCTTTAGCTTCTGCTGTCGTCATACTTAGTCTACCCAAGATGCGCAGTATCCTGACTCGGATAGGTAACAGAAAAGCAATTATTGTATTTTGCTTGCTGAATTTCCTAGCTCTTACGACACTGGCGCTATCAACAAGCGCTTTCTCGGCTATCTTGGCTTTTGTGCTTTATTTTTCTTCAATGACTTTCCTTTTCGCTACTCTCGACGTCTTTATAGAGGAATTTGGCAAATCAAAATCCACTGGTAGAACAAGAGGACTATATCTGACGGCAGTAAACTTGGCTTGGGTCTTGGGTCAGTTCATATCAAGCGCCATTATAGAGAAAATATCTTTCTCTGGAGTATATGTATTGAGCGCGATATTTGTAATACTCGGCAGTTTGATATTTGTATTTTTAATAAAAGAATTTAAAGATCCTGAATATAAAAAACTCTCGCCATTGAAAACAATAAAAACATTTCTGCAAAATAAAAATCTTTGGCAGATATATTCCTCAAACTTCATACTACAATTCTTCTATTCCTTTATGGTTATATATACACCGATATATCTCTATACTCATATCGGATTTGGTTGGAGTGAAATAGGCATAATCTTCAGCATTATGCTCTTGCCTTTCGTATTACTAGAATACATATTGGGCAAATTCTCGGACAAAATAGGAGAAAAAGAAATGCTCTCGGGTGGTTTTGCTGTAGCAATGATATTCACTTTTTTGATCCCTTTTGTAAAAAGTACGGAATTGCTGGTCTGGGCACTGCTACTCTTTGCCACCCGCGTGGGCGCGGCGGCGATAGAAGTGATGAATGAAAGTTATTTTTTCAAAAATGTAAAAGAAGAAGACGCCGACGAAATCAGTTTTTTCCGAAATGCCAATCCCCTGGCATACATAGTGGCACCACTAGTAGCTACTAGTATTTTTTATTTTGACCTACCATTCAAATACATTTTCTTCTGTCTTTCAATAATACTATTCTTTGGATTTTTGACAGCTTTGAGATTGAAAGATGTGAGATAGAAATAAAAGTCTTTATTTCACAAGGCCTTTATTTTAATCTCTCGCAACTTCGAGCGTCACTCGTAGAGTTTTTTCTACTCCTTTGCTCAATATCTTCACATTTATCACATCTCCCACACTTTTTTGTCTGATGACAGATGCCAGAGTAGTTTTATTATCAAGTTTTACACCATCAACTTCAAGAATAATATCGTTCTCGACGATACCTGCTTTGTCCGCTGGAGATCCAGGTATCACAGCCACTTCGCCTGCCCCCGTGCCTCTCTGCACCAAGACTCCATAATCCACAGTCAGATTATTGAGCGTTTTCATTTCAGCGTTTATCGCGACGTAACGCACCCCTATGTATGGTCTGATTATTTTGCCGGTGGATTTTACAGACTCAATAGCGCTTTTAACGCTATTTATAGGCAAAGCAAAACCTATACTCTGCGATCCCTGCGCTACGGCCACATTCACCCCGATCACTCTACCAGAAAGATCAAGAAGTGGTCCACCAGAATTGCCAGGATTTATGGCTGCATCAGTTTGTATAACATGATCAAGCAATTCTGCTCTGCCTGAAGACCCACCAGCCAGCACTGATCTAGCTAGACCTGACACAACACCTACAGATACAGTATTTCTGAATTCTGCTAAAGCATTGCCTATGGCTATCACGCTCTGTCCTACGTCTAGTTTGTCTGAATCACCAAGCGAGAGAGAAGGAAAACCAGTACCACTGATTCTAATGAGAGCGATATCTAGCACTGGATCTCGAGCCACCACAGTAGCAGGATATTTTTTACCGTTGTTCATCAAAACCGTATACTCCACATCTGTTTGCGATACTACATGTTTATTGGTGACTATCAGTCCATCACTCGATACAAAAAATCCAGAACCTCCACCGATCTCTTTTTTCTCTGTGCCATTTTGACGATATTGAGGAATATTGAAAAGATTCGGAAATAGATTACCAAATGGATTCTGTTGATTTGGGTCAGTGTAAGCCTCGTATTTTGGTACGTCTTTGCTGATGATGATAGAAACCACGGCGGGATTGGTCTTTTTTACTGCATCAACCACGAATTTCTCCTGCGTGAATATGGATTGTCTTTCTATTATCTTTTCGGTCATCTTTTCTTGCGTTGCACCTTGCACATTCAAAGCGTCTTCTGTGGCAAGCTCTGCCATATATTCTTTTGCAAAATAATCAAATATGTTCGCTCGATACTTCCACACAAACACTCCGCTCAAGACAAAAAATAGCACAAAAGACAGCAAGCTTACTAAAAAAACTCTGGTCAAATGCTTTATTTTCTGGCCTGAGAATCCTTTTTTGAATTTTTCTTTCAAATTTTGTATTTGTATTTGAATTTGTTTTATCTCTTTTATTTCTTTATTTTCCATATATTTATTTTATATAATTACTTATAACACAATATATTATAATAATCTTTTTTTCTTTAGCAAGTGGTTCTTGTATATATGTTCTTTGTAGGGTTTAAGACGCACTATTTTTACTACAAGTCCCGATTTTCTTAGATCTTCCTTAAGGTTTTCCACATAAGCACTCTGGTCGTAGCCAAGAGCTATCACATCAGGTTTTTCTTTCAAAATATGCGGGATATGATTTTGAACTCCAGCAAGAATCACTTTGTCTGCCAATCCGTTTTTTTTGATCAAATTAATCCTTTCTTTTTCACTTAAAATTGGTCTTTCCCCTTTTATCTTTAGTACATTTTTATCTCGCGCCACAGATACAATGAGATAAGGATTAGCAGAAAGTTTCCTGGCTTGCCGAAAAAAATCAAGATGTCCTTTATGAAGGTCGTCAAAAGTGCCAAAAACCATTATTTTTTTCTTTGTATTTTTCATAGAATTTTCCCTGCCTTTATTTCTACCTCGTCTGCTTTGCGTAAATTTTTTATTTGATGTTTATCTAATATATCGTAATGCTTTATTTTGTCCAATTCTTCATCTATACCCCACAGATCACCCTCTTCTCTCTCCCAACCTTTTTCAAATATATTCAGATCAAGAGGTTCCGAATAACTGCGCAGAGTCTTAACTCCGTCGTCTAAAAAATATTCATGAAAATAAGACATCACTAATTCGCGAATATTTTTATATACAGGTTCTCTATAACGCAAAACTGCATGATTTGTTTTTGATAACGCTCCCCAATAGCCAGACTGTTGAAACAATGCTACGACATGATCAAAGTCTTGCTTGGTAGATTGCAAATGTAATATCAGTGGTTTAAAACCATACAAAGACAATATGTATGCTCCTAGAACTGCACCTTCTATACAATGCGCATTTTTGGTACGTAAAACCATAAGGGGAGATTTGAATGTGTCTCCATCTTTCTCAAAATTAAATTTGAGTTCGTTTAAAAAATCTTGAACCTTGGCTGGAGTATTCAGGCTTTTTAAAAGGATTTTTTCTTTTTTAGTAAAAACTAACACAAACTAATTTTAGCATTTACAAATACAGAGAGTCTATTCACTAGTCTTGTTGTCCGCGTGTATGGTCTCTGGTTTTTTGGGCACCACTAAAGCCATTAAAAGATAAGCCAATATTCCTGGTACAACTGCAGTAAAAATACATAGCAATACATAACCTACACGCAGTAATACAGGATCAACGTCAAAATATTCTCCTAAACCTCCTATAACTCCAAAGATAACTTTATTATCATCACTTCTGTATAATTTCTTGTTGTATGTTTTCATATGTTTATTAGTCTTCTTTTTTATAAAAATGCGCGACTAAAACCACTGTAATCAATGCAAAGAAACTAGTCAATGCAAGCATCGGTATAGAGATATATCCGCCAAATTCTGAAATTAACTTTTTATAGCAGGAAACTCCAGAAGCATCACAAGGCAAGTCTGACCCTCCCCCGAAATAATAGAAGAAATTTTGATATACAGAAACAACAAAACCAAACAACAATAAGGGTAAGGTGTACTTCACCACTTTTCTGTCTTTATGCCAAATAGCAGAACCGAAAATAAAAACAAGTGGGAACATAAATATCCTCTGATACCAGCACAAGAAACATGGCAGAAAACCGATTATCTCGGAATAAACCAAAGTGAACAACGAAGATACTAAAGAAATCAAAAACCCAAGCGAGAGATAATGCTTGTCTATGAAACCTAAAAATTTATTTTCTTTAGGACCTATAAAAAGCAAGAAAAGAGCGATAACGGAAAAAATCTGTAGAACAATTGCCCCTGAACCTAAAAAAATATTTAAATAATGTACAGTCTCAATATTCATTTTCTAAATCTTAAAAAACCATTATAAAGGTAATTCGCAAGAAGTCTTTTCAGCCAAAGTAGCAAGAGGAATCTCTCCATTCAAACGGGATCCATCAGCAAATTCCCAAGTCGGATAACCTGATATGTTTTTGTCTGTACAGATAGGTAACTGCGCCGTACCGCTTGCATTAGAACACTCTACATAAGGTAAGAGCTTTACCGAAGAACCAAAGAGCTTTTTCTGCGCCTGACAATGAGAACACCAAAAAGCTCCGTAAAACACAGCGCCCTTGTCTTTCAAACATGTTGCAAATGAATCGTACCTACCCGGCAATTGTGGTCCGCTTGATCCTGACTGCAACAACACAGTAGCAACGACCCCTAAAACCAAAAAACCTATAACCCCTAAGAATATTTTTATCTGCGATGAATTATGATGCATGCCTGTATTTTAACATTTACGGTTATTAAAACAAGCTATTAAAAATTTTGGGTAAAAACACGATCAGGCCCACAACCATGGCAGTAATCGAAGAAAGTAACACCGCCGCGGCGGCAACATCTTTGGTGTCTTTAGCAAAAGGATGATATTCCGGCGAAGTCAAATCTATGTCTATTTCTATAGCGGTATTCAATGCTTCTGTTACTAAAACAAAACCCATACAGAATACTAGCGCAATCCACTCAAAGCTTGAAATTCTAAAATAGAAACCGAAAAGAATCACGAATAATGAAACAGGAATATATATATACAAATTTTTCGTGGTTTCCCAAAAAACATATAATCCACGAAAAGCATCTTCGAATCTGCCTTTCTCTCTAACTTCCCTCCAGGCTTTAATTTCTTTTTTTAAATCCATTTTTTCGTTTTTATTCAACCTTCAAAACCCCTTTCATACCCATAGCTCTATGACTGCCGACAGAACAATAATATTCAAACACGCCAGTTTTGTCTGCTATAAACTCCAGCACCTCTTCGCCGGGAGAATTAAATTGTTTTGTTGCTACTCCATATGCATCTATTTTAAAATCATGAAATCCTTGGTTGTTTTTGAAAGTTATTTTTACTCGATCTCCCTTTTTTACAACCACAGAACTAGGAGTAAAGGAGAAATTCGCTCCGATCACCAGAAATTCTTTTGTTTGCGCTTTGACGTCTTTGTTTTCACCTTTCCCATCTGTTTCTCCTTCCTTAATCTGATCTCTTATATCCTCCAAGGTTGGAGTATTTACATCCAATACATCGCTAGGTGTAGGTATCGTAGACTTGCCTCTTAAAAGATTAATCATCAAAACTACCACAAACAAAGCCGCCGCTAAAGCCAAAAACAAAATAATTTTCTTCATAATTTTACTTCAATAAAATTTATAAACGCTCAATGAATTAAACTAAATAATAATATTTATTTTCTTCTTTGAAAGAAGTTAAGTAAAGCGAAAGTATATTTAGTACTTTTCTCCAAAAAATTAAACAGTATCGCTAAAGTTAAAAGCAGTATCGCCGCCTCACTACTAAAGAAAGATATAATGATAGCCAGAACCGCGGCCCCTACAGGAAATAATATATGCATATTCGCATGAGCATTTTCTGTCTTGGTAAAAGATTTATTTTCTATGGTTTCTGATTGGATCACATATTGGCGCATTCTGAAAAGAGATAAGCCAATAAATATAATATTTAACGCAAAAAATATAATAGCTGTCTTGGAATAATTATACTTGCCCAAAATGTAAGACCAGAACGGAACGAGACCGACAAAGAAAAAGAATATCGCATTTAAATTTGAGAAACGAGTATCAATATTCTTGGCGAGAATAGAAGCAATAAAATGATGGCTTCGCCAGTATGTAAAAAGCAAAGAAAAACTCAAAAGATAACTTATAAACACAGGCGCCGCATCGAGTATAGCCTGAAAGAGCAACTGGTCACTCACCATACCCGAGAAATTCGGTATTCGTATTTCGAATACTAATATAGTCATAACTATGGCAAATATGCCGTCTGCAAGCTGGTCCAATCGGGCTTGTTTCATATAAAATCATTATAACACAATAAAAGACTTTACAAAGCAGTAAAACATTATAATAGTAAAAATTTATCATGATAACATATTGGGAGCTATAGCTGTCATTGTGTATTTACTGATATTGGATATAAATAGGTCTTGGACTTAGCTTTAGCAAATCCTCCGGAATCATGAGTGTGTCCTTGGGAGTGACTAAATCAACTTTGTAGAAAAGTTTGAAACCGGCAAATTGCACGGGTTCTCTGCGTACAAAATAATCGTAAGTATTTTTCTTTTTTGCCGCCCCTCCCCAGCCATCCATATGCATCACTATCTGCACCTCCGGCAATGGCTTGATCAGATTCGAATTGGTAACCATATCCTTAGTATAGCGATGCACAACCAAAATCTTGGGTGTGAGATTATTTTCTTTTACAATACGCGCCATATATTCTGCGGTGAAATTAATATCGACAGCATCAAGAGTACCTACCACTTTGCCTGGACGCGCTCCTGTCTTCATAGAAAATTCTGGATCAACACCCAAATGCACATTTGGCAATTTCAAATATTTCTCCAACAGAGGAACTTCTGTCTGCAAATCACTCAAGCCAACTTGAATATCCAAAAATACGATTGCGTTTATCTTCTCGGCGATTTTCAGAATTTTTTCTATTTCTTCGTCTGGCATTCTGGCTCTGTACTTACCATCCTTGCCAGCACTCTCTTGCGCAACCACTGCTATATAGTGAAGCGCGGGTAAAACAGGAGTATTTGGATCGGCCGTGTTCCATCTCATAACTTCAGCATCGAGCTTGGCTAACATCTCCGGTTCATCATATTCGCCCAACACTCCCATTTGTCTAGAATACAAATTTCCATAATACGCCACAATTCTCTTGAAAGGCAATATTGCTCCGGCATTTGGATACACCGTTTTTGCCGGCCATAGATTTGGCTTTAACTCAGGTAAAGGCAAAGGTCCGCCTGTCTTTGGATCTATCTTTGGCTCGACCGCTTTAGGCGGAGGATTATTCGCAAGTTCTTCAAGTTTAGAATCGTATGCTACGACATCAAGAATGGGAATTTCCAGCAACACGGAACTTTTTTCTTCTTTAATTACTTGAGACATTTGATCCTTATTGCTCCAATCTATGTTTGTAATCTTGCTGCTTAAAAATTCTGGAGCCACAAAAAACAACAAGAAAATGAAAAGCAATATAGCGCAAATATAAAATACAATACTAACTAAAGAGTTTTTTATTTCTGAAAAAAAATTATTCTTCATTCTTTTTGTGGATATTCATAACATCATTGATGCTACTTCCTTTTTTATATATCAAGAGCCTACTGCGGGCTTTTTCTTGCAATTTGCGCGCGCGATGTAAAATTTCCCAAGAATCGATAACCTCGTTGCTTGTAGTAAAAAGACTGCTGTCAGAATTTATGGCGTCAAAAAGAACTTTCTCATATGCATCCGGTAAAATATCATAATGCTCTCTTAATTTAAAAGCTAATTGATGCGAATTTAGGGAATGTTCATAACCTGGACGTTTCGCTAAAATGCTAAATTTTATACTTTCCTCGGGCTGTATCTGCAGAATTAATTCATTAGATTCATTATATTTTTCTTTTTTGTATAAAATCTTTATCTCTGTGAATCTTTCTTTTAACGCTTTTCCCGTGGTTAAGATTATCGGAACATTTTTCCATTTTGAATCAGTTGATTTCAAAGTCACAGAAGTAAAAGTTTCCGTTTGAGAACTTGGATTGTTTATTTCTTCTTTATATCCTTCATATTGTCCGTATACTATATCTACGATCTCCAAACTCTTGAGCGCCTTGTGTCTTAAGTTTGGTATAACACCCCCTGTACGAAAGGATTTTGGAAGATCCATCAATACCAAAGCCAAAAGCTGCAAGAGATGATTCTGCACATAGTCTCGCATGGCTCCGGTTTGTTCATAAAAATTCACTCTACCCTCTATGTCGATTTGTTCGCTCGCTATTATCTCTATGCTTTCAATAAAATCTTTATTCCAAGTACGCTTGAAAAGAGAATTGCCGTCTCGAAAGACCAATATATTCTGGGCTAATTCTTTTGCCATATAATGGTCTATACGAAATACATTTTCTTTACTAAAATATTTTTCGGTATGCTTTATCAAGTCCTTGGCGCTCTCCAGATCAGAACCAAATGGCTTTTCCAATAAAAGCTTGCTGTCATTTTTGTTTAAGCCAGATTTGCCAAGCGACTCTATTACAAGCTTTTGAGCCTCGGGCGGAATGGATAAATAGAAAAGCTTTTCCGTCTTTTGTCCAAATTTATCTGTTATCTCATTCAAACAAATCGCTAATCTTTTATAATCCTCAATATTATTTACATCTACTTGAAATATACTTGCATGTTCTTTTAAATAAGAAAAATCTGCTGTTTTTTTTAAAAGACTTTCAAATTTTAGATCTTTCTTGCGAGTCACTCCAACTATGTGGAAATTCTCCGGCAATATCTGCGCGCGCTCGATTTCACCCACTGCGGGCAAAAGATATCTCCTAGCTAAGTCTCCAGAGATCCCAAATATCACAAGGATTATTGATTTTTTACTATCAATTTGGTTATTGTTGTCAGTTTTCATAATTGGTAAATACCGTGAGCAATGAAACTTTTTTAAGAATCTGAGCTGGCTCTATATTTATATCATTTTCTTTCCGTAAATGCTCAACCACCTCTCTTTTTTCTTCTCCCCTTAAACACACGACAGCTTCATCTAACATCGCTATGGCTTTAGGTGTTATTGTAATACGAGAAAATTGTGCAGTATTATAACCGCAAACAAAATCCAAGGATTGCGCGGACGCGCTTCCGGGTAGTATCCCAGCAGTATGCATATCTTTGCCGATACCAAATAACCCAATCTTAAAATCAGCATTTACCAAGACCCGCTCTAAATCTCGAGCAAAATTGCCTACTGTATTTTCGAAGTCCTCTCCACGCAAGACTGTGATTGTCTTTATCTTTGAAAAATCAACACCTTTTTCTAAAAGCTTATGCCAATTTGAATCTGCATGACCAACATCTCCATACCTCTCGTCTGTGAGAGTAACCGTCAGATTATCAAGTACAGTCTTTGATATATTTAAAATCCTCAAAACTTCCACCCCCACCGGAACTGAAGATCCGCCCGTCAAAAAAAGTAAAACTTTTTTGTTTTCTTCCAAATTTTTTAGAACAGATGAAGCAATAAATCTGGCAACATCTGAAACTTCAGCTTTTTCTATAACAGGAAAATTCATTTTAATATATATTTAAGCCTAATAAGTCCAAAACAGATAGGGCAAGTGGATCAGCGGAAATACCATATACCATCACCCCTCCCAAGAGCCCTGTTGTGAAAATAGATAAAAGACCGAGCAAGGCCAGAAGAACTGAAACAAAACGATTGTTGAGTACTTTTTCTAAACCTATAAGAAAACTGACTCGAAGATTTTTGTTTAATTTATTTGTAAATTTTTGGTTGAAAAAATAAAGTGCTTCACCAAACACAAGCATACCGTAAAAAAGAACGGTTAGAAAAGCAAACAAAGAATGCATATTTAAAACTTTCGGATCAGGATATGTAATTTTTGCTGCTATCTCTCCTGTCATTCGAGCTACAAGCGCTCCCAAGAAACCAAATATGAGTAAAAAACGCTCAATATGCCTCCAAGAAACATTTGGAAACCATTTATAAAAAGGCACAATTTTTATAAGAGAATAAAAGAACAAAAGCGCTATGGGGAAATGTACCACTATCGGATGTATGTTGTACTGCATATGCCTGATTATATCAGAAAGATACAACTTTACTAATCGTGAAAATTATTTCAATAAATAGAAAAGTAACGCCATCCTGATCAGCAATCCGTATTTTGTTTGTTTAAAATAAATAGCTTTTTTAGAACTATCCACCTCTGTAGATATCTCATCTACCCTAGGCAAGGGATGCATTATGATGGATTTTGATTTCATTTTATTTACTATCTTCATGTCTATCTTATAACAA
Organism: uncultured Candidatus Saccharibacteria bacterium; assembly: GCA_964361705.1. Taxonomy (GTDB): domain Bacteria; phylum Patescibacteriota; class Minisyncoccia; order Phycocordibacterales; family UBA9973; genus UBA9973. The sequence goes on along the minus strand of CAYIBP010000010.1, from coordinate 18,331 downwards.
CCTTTAAATCTTAAATATTCTTTCTCGTTTTTAAAGCGTTCTTTTTGGATCCTCGTTTGATACAGCACATCTATCTTGTTTATCACGGATTCTAAATCTTCTATTTCTTCGTAATTAACTTTATGTTTATTCAAATACTCTTTTATATCATCCCCTACTTTCAGACCTTTCGGCGAAACAAAATATATTTTTACATTTTTATATTTGCCCAAGAGGTAAGACAGTGATCGTATCGTACGACCATTTTTCAAATCTCCTACCATGGCGATATGTATACCGTCTATTTTACCCAACTCCTTTTTTATCGTATACAAATCAAGCAATGCTTGAGTCGGATGCTGACCTGCTCCATCACCAGCATTTATGACAGGAATATCTGACACTAATGAAGCGCGTTTCGAAGCGCCTGACTCATAATGCCTCATCACTATCACATCTGCGTAATTATTGATCACTCGAGTAGAGTCTTCTAGTGTTTCACCTTTGATCGCTGAAGAAAATTCTTTCGCATTTTCAGTGGTTATCACACTGCCACCCAGACGAAGCATCGCCGACTCAAAAGAAAACCGAGTTCTTGTACTCGGTTCATAAAAAAGTGAAGCCATTATTTTGCCCTTGAGTGGGGCCTTTTTATTTTTTCCAATCCTATCCGCAATAGAGAAAATCTTATTTATAAAATCTAAACTAAACTGTTGCGATTCTATGATGTTTTTCATTGAAGGATATTATACTACATTTCTATTTCTTTCAAATCCACAATATATTTTTTAATAGATTCATCTGTGATAGATTCTGGAGCAATAGATGATTTGGAAAAAATTTCTTTTTCAATATCCTCCAGACATTTGACCAACTCTTCTCCACGCCCAATAGGAAGTTTTTTATTTGCTCTATTTTGATATCTTTTGTTAAGATCATCCAATCTATCTTTAAGAGGAAGTACACCAAATGGGCCTACTCTCTGATCAGCGTAGCAACATACTTTCCCTTCCGTGGAATCACTATTCAAAGTATTCTCAGCGCGAGTGAAACCAACAGCATTTAAAACGCGCATTTCTTTTTCCCCAAAGCCCAATTCTTTACATATCTTTTCTGTAGCAAAATGTTCTTCATTACCATGTTTCTCTATAAATTCATCTTTCACTTTTTGCCAATATTCCAAACCCTCTGGCTTCACAAATTCTGGAAAATAATTCAAATCAGATTTGATAATATTACCCATATCGTGAAGAAGACATACCCGTACCACCAAATCTTTGTCCACTGGTACATCAAGCGTTTCGCATATCATCTCCGCCACAGCCGTCACCCGCAACTGATGCTCCACCAGATTTTGCATCAAATTGTATTTTTTATAAATATCAGTAATTTTTTTCATTTTCAATTTATCTTGTCTCCAAAAACTGCACCTCTATTTCTCTGTTTTGTGTGTTGGTTTGCATAAATTAAATTACTCAAAGGGAGGGGGTTTTAATCCTTTGTGAACGACAGTATTATCATTTTTACGCATACCGACAAAATTTAATAACTCTGTATGCTCATTTACTAAGTTCTGCATTTCATCTTCTTTTATACTTGTTTCTCTATGCAAAATACCTAGCATTTGAAAAATCTTAACGAGATCTTTTTTTGCCTGTTCTCTAAGATAGTGAGTTCTTTCTTTTTCTCTAGTTAAAAGGACAATTTTATCTAAACCAGCATCTTTGTATTTTTCTTTGAAATTGAGGACAAGGTTATTAAAATAGACAACATCTTTAGCTGGATCTCTTTTTTCACCCACAAAAACAACCGGCTGATCATTGTGCAATTGAAAATATTCGATTCTGCGTCCTTGATTTCCTCTGACACTGGCTCCCAATTCTTCTGTATTCATCCCCCCATTATAACGCCTTTAACTACAATCTGCCACTTTGCGATTTTTGATACTTTAAATCCATAATGTTGTATAATTATGAATATGAAAAACAACAAAATGATAAAACAGATGCCGATGGATAAGAAGAGGATGATACGTGAGACCAATCACCTCACCCGTCCACCGCGTCTAGCGCGATTGCCAAAAAAGGGAAAATAATTTCAATCTTTCCGTTTAAAACCAAACTTCTAGAGATATGTTCACATCTATACCATCGTAGAGATTTTCTTCGTAGCGGATTTCTTTTTTCAGAGGCAAGAGGTAAACAGCAGAATGTCTGTCTGGAAAAATGGATGTCGTCCATTCGCTATGCCCTATTTTTGCCTTTACATAAACCGCGCCCCAGCCACGGCGAGGTTTTTCTTTTTGTAATTCTTTTATCTTTGCGGAAATCTTTTCTGGCAAACGCGCAAATCTCCAAGCTCCACTATTATCTTTAGTATGAGAATTAGGCGAAACCCAAACAAAAACCTTGCTTTTAAATTTAAAATTTAAAGTTTTCTTTTTGGTATTCATAAGTGTTACCTGAAATTTTAATGTTTAAACCACTTTAATACTTTTTCTAATTCTTTCTACAATCTTGTTTTTCTAATCTTCGCTAGTATGAAAATATCTGCAATAAGCGCCGCTATCCTGTGATCTGGATCTTGATGTGCATGGTCTTTACTCTTGCGTATTCCCTTTTCTACCTCTATGGCTTTTTTGACATCCTTCAGTTGCTCATTTATTGATCTAATCCAATCAAACTCGGTGCGAAAGGTATTGTTTGAAAATTTTTTATTAGCACTTTTAAAAATACTCTCCTGCCAATCTTTTATACTCTTGTACTTATCAGACTTCACACCTTTCTTGATTAATCTTTGTTGCTTCATTTTATCTTTAAATCAAAATCTCCCGTATTTTGGCAACCAAACCTATTCTCGTATCCTTGGAAAAATCATGATCCCCTTCTAGTATTATAATTTTTGTGTTTTCATTCAAGCCATCTGTTTTTCCTCTGCTAAGCACTTGGTCTTTTGTGGCGATTATAATATTCAACTTTGCCGTCAAAGACAAGGCGTTGTACAGAGGTACAGGCGCAATGTTCTTCCTTTCAATCCAATATTCTGGTGGCACTAGAGTTACTGTGCCATCATTGCGAGCAAGTTTTGAAACACTTTCCAGATTTATCTCTGTCCCCGGACGATCTTTAAAAATATTAATCAAATGTTCTATATCACTAGCGAGTGACGGAGCGGTAAAAATTATTTTCCTGACCCCAGTAAATCTTGCCATAGCCACCGCTATGCAACCCTGCGAATGAGCGACGACATCTATCACCGCTTCAGGGTTTTCAGAACGAACCTTTTCAACCATAGCCGAAAACATCTCTGCTTGTTTGGACAAAGTACTTGCTGTTAGTGTTCTATTTGTCTCGTCTACAATATTGTAATCAAAAAGCACCGGCTCTACTTCGGGCAACCCTTTTGCTACATCTGTAAAAAGACCCCTGTCATCACTCCGTGTTCCAAAACCATGTGAAAATATTATTATGTGTTTTTGCATTATTTTAAATATAGTAGAAAATTGCGGAAAATACAATCGCGCATTATAATGGACATAATATTTTATGAGCGAAAACTCTTTAGAACGACATGAACTCAATGAAAGAGACAAGAAACTCTGTGCTCATATTGCAGAGCTTGTGGTTAATAAAGACATTAATACAGCAGAAGAATTATTCCGTCTAGCGATACAAATTCTACATATCAATCCAGAAACTGTGTCATTGATGAGAATGTGGATGAAAGGGTCACTAAGAGAAAACCATGGACTCAGTCCAGACAACATCCCGTCATTTATACAACAAGACAATAGAGCTGAAAGAAACCATGAGGCACAGGAACAAAACTGGTTAGATATAATGGCCGAGAAATTAACCAATGATATTCAAAACACTTGTTATAAAGTGGACAAAAAAACAATACACATAATTTCTACGCCAGAAACAATTCTTGGCATAGTTGATGAAAGTCTGGGAAGAGCAAACACTCCAGAAAAAAAAGAAATCCTGAACAAAACTATAAAGAATTTTGAATTGCTTGGGCAATCGTGTAGTTTTCTCGCAAAAATAACCACCCCTGAAGAATTCCACTATTTTGAAATGCTAAGCATATTGGCAACACAAGTGATAAAGATACTAAGTAAATTCGTGAAAAAAAATTCAAAACTTAATTAGATTTCTGTAATGTTGGATTTATAAATCTCCTTTATATTTTATTCAAAATCTTTTAAAAATAAAATGAGGTTGCCGATATGTTCATCAAGTGGCACACCTAAATGTTCGCACCCAAATGTTATAGTATCTCGGTTTATTTTGGATGCAAAAGTTTTCTCCGCAAATCTTTTCTTGATAGAACTCACTTTCATTTCTCCATATGGCACGGGGTTGAGTTTTTTGTACGCATAAAATATTCCACAAATTTCATCACATGCAAGCAATGCCGAAGCGAGCTTGGTCTCTGGCTTGGTATTAAAATCATGATACCCGTAAGCATGCGCTTCGACTGCATGTACGAGTAGAGACGGATAACCCCATTCTTTAAACCATACCAAAGACTTTGCCGGATGTTCCTCTGGATATTCCTCAAAATCTATATCATGTAGTAGCCCTGTCAGATGCCACAGGTCAACATCCTCCCCAAAAATCCGTGCGTACCCCTCCATGGCGGAGCCCACCATCCTGGCATGATAGAGCTGATACTCGTCTTTAACATGTTCTCCTAAAATTTTTTGCGCTTCATCACGTGTTGGTAAATTCATATTTTAAATATAGTAAAAAATTGCGGAAAATACAACATCAAGATGTATAATAATCACTATGAGTACTATGGAAAATGCAAATCCCGAAGGGCATGAAAATCCAAAGAATCTGGCCTATTTCCTGTTTAATAAAATAACTACAATAAACAAGGAACAAAACACTACTGGCGCAGAACGCATTGGTGCAATATATAGTTTATATAGAGTCTTTTTGGATGATTCAAAAGATGACTTGGATAGAACAGAGATAATAATGAAATTAAGATATTTACTCAAAGAAGCAGGAATGGGATTACCGGATGTATTTCAAAAATGGTACGACGATACGATCAGAGATACAAAAACGACAAGTTGGGAAGAAGACGATGATATCGATGATTATTACTCGTTGCATGAGACGGGAGAAAGGAACATTTTAGATTCAATATTGATGAGTAAGAGAAGAAAAGAATCTTCGTCATACAGTGATGAAGAATTAGAAAAGATCAATGAAACCGCCAAGCTTATCTGTAATTTAGCGTTTAACAAGGAGTTTATATTTTGGGGCTTTAGATTTAGAGCAGAAAATATATTAAGGACTAAATTTAAAGAATTCAGAGAAGCTTTTGGAAAAGAAAAAGCAAAAGAAATGATAAAGGGGGTAATGGGCAATGTCATTAAAACAGTATCGTTTAACATCGAGATATCAAAAAAGAAATTAAAACCGAATAGGGAAAACTTAAAAAGACTTAGGTCAATATTGAAAACACTGCAAGCAATATTGAGCGATATTGCTTTATTTTGGAAATGAAACAATATTTTCCAGACCTGTTTGATTAAAAATCAATTCTGTATTATTGTAAAAAGGTTGAAAGTATTTTGCGGGTTCGTCTAATGGTAGGACACATCCCTCTGGAGGATGGTATTGGGGTTCGAGTCCCTGACCCGCAGCCAAGAAATAGAAAGCGGAAAAAAATAATAAAGATATCTAATAGTGAGATTGTAATAAACTTGCTTGCATTTATATATGCATATATGCTAATATACAAATATGTCTGAATTATGCAAACAAATGGCAACGTTAGGGAAGGGTTTAGGTAACGAAAATCGTTTTACTATCCTCCAAACGATTATGAAGAAACCTCATACGGTTGGTGAGATAGCGAAACTTTCTAGATTACCACAGCCCGCCGTCTCGCAACACTTGAAAGTGCTTAAGTCGGCACATTTAGTAGAGAGTACACGCCAAGGCCAAGAGATATTGTATTTAGTGAATGCAGAGTTTATGACAAAACTTCTTAAAAAACTAACGAGCAATTTAACATAAAAAAAATTATTAGAAATAACATACATAATATTATGACAACAACATTTAACACACTCGCATCACAAGAGTCTATTAATAAAACCACGCAAGCCCTTGAAGGAAATGGTTTTCAGGTCGAAGCAGTGGAGAACAGGGCCGAGGCATTGGAGCGAATCAAAGCACTGATTCCAAAAGGTGCCTCTATCCATAACGGAGGGTCTACTACTCTTCAAGAGATTGGCTACATTGATTATCTCAAGTCCGATACTCATGGATGGAATAACCTCCACGCAAACATTCTGTCTGAAGCAAACCCAGAGAAGCAAAACAAATTACGACATGAATCAGCTTTCTCGGATTATTATCTAGGAAGCGTCCACGCTCTTTCGGAGACTGGCGAGATGGTCATTGCTTCTAATACGGGAAGCCAATTGCCACATTTGGTCTTTACTTCACCAAACATTATTCTGGTGGTTGGTACACAAAAGATAACCCCAACACTTGAGAGTGCAATCCGTAGACTTGAAGAGTATGTCGTACCGCTTGAAGACAAACGAGCTATGAGTGCTTACAAATCACACACAATGAATACTAAGACACTTATTTTACACAAAGAAAATCCAATGATGGGACGAAAGGTAAAAATAATTCTAGTGAAAGAACAACTCGGATTTTAATTTTTTCCAAAACTATGGCACACAAAGAGACAACTGTCGGACATGTACATCTCACTGTTTCCGACCTAGATCGGTCACTCGCTTTTTATCGTGATCTTTTGGGGTTTGAAATATCAGCCCGCTACGGCGACTCCGCAGTGTTTCTTTCTGCTGGTGGTTACCATCATCACATTGGATTAAACACTTGGGCGGGCCGAGATGCCATGCCAGCACCACGGGGGCATACAGGAATGTACCATGTAGCATTTCTGTACCCTTCTCGGCTTGAATTGGCAAAAGTTTTAAAAAGTCTGATAGATGCAAAGTACCCACTCGACGGTTCCGCAGACCATGGAGTAAGCGAAGCAATATATTTAAAAGACCCAGACGGAAACGGTGTGGAGCTCTACGTAGACCGTCCGCGTGAGGAATGGAAAGTCGGAAATGACGGAATGTTAAAAATGGTCAGTGAACCACTCGATTTGAAAAGTATTCTTCAAGAATTAAATACTTAATGTTCTAGACTGAGTCAGTCAGCCGGTGTTTAAAAGTCATCATAGCCTAAAAGATCACTCTTGTATTATAATTAGACTATGATCACCGAAAATGCACCTAAGTCTCTAGAACCACACGAAAAGTTGGCAGAAAAATTATTTGCAGAAATTGTTGGGGTTTTGAAAGATAAGAAAAAACCTATAAAAAAAACTAAAGTAGAATTTGAGGCCATGAAAAGATTGCGAATTGGCAAAATTTTTGAGGGCTTTTTATTGATCTCTGAAAAACAAGATATTCATTATCACAAGAAAGTGATACGGCAATTGAAGGCGCTACTCAAAAAGGAGAATTTACCTCTTCCGCAAATATTTCAAAGATATCTAGAAAACCCAGAATTGCATGAAGAAAAGAAAGACCAGACAGACCTTGGATCTAGAGAAACAGCAGATTGGCAACCAAAAGATACTGGTGCTAATATTCCTATCTGGAGTTCTGGATATGATGATGGAGATATCCTCTTGGAGGAACCTTTCCCGGGTAAGAATGCAGGAGATTTTTTCGATGAATCAAGAGATTATGAAAGTCTATATTTACCTTACATGGATAATGTGAAAGGTATAGATGGAGCAATGATCATAACAAATCTGATCAATTTATTGAAGGATGGGACATTGAATTGGCGTAGCGCAGTCACTAATTGTATTAAATATCTAAAAGATGAACTCGAGAAAGATAAAAAAGTGGTAGCACTAAAATTCATAGATCAGTTAGAAGAATTTGTTAAAATCTCAGGGGTAAAATATAGGACTCTACAATTGTTTTTAAATCAATTAGGTAAACTCAAAGCAAGTATCGAAAATAAAAAATTTATATTAGGTACAGAAGAAATGGAAAGTGTTGTCAAAGCCATATTCGATGAGATATGCAGCCTAAGTAGCACAGAGATAGAATATAAAAAAATATTAGAAATAATAAAAAAACATTTAACTAATCTAAATGAAAAAGAAAAAACGGTGATGTTGGTCAAGGTTCTTGGCAGAATACAAAAAAGAGAACGAGATATAGGAAGAGATGTTCTAGGAGATAATCCTGGAATACAAGAAACTAAAGAGAATTTTGATAAAATGATTAAAATTATCAAAGCGATAATAACAAGCAAATCTCATCTTTGATGTGTGGACACGATTCTCATATCTTTATATAGAAAATAATTTATCTATCAACACACGCCTTCATGAACGCCATGAAGAGTGGATGCGGGCGGAGAGGGCTAGATTTTAGTTCTGGATGAAATTGTGTGCCGAGGAAAAATGGATGTTTTTCTTTTGGAAGCTCAGCTATCTCCATCAATACTCCATCTGGCGAAGTACCAGAAAATACGAGTCCTGCTTTCTCTACCCTTTCTATGTATTCCGGATTCACCTCGTATCTATGCCTATGCCTCTCGGATATTTCTTTTGCTTTGTATGCACTCTCGGCTATAGTCCCCTTTTTCAGATGCGCTGTGTATGCACCGAGACGCATCGTCGCGCCATAATTTTTATCTTTCAGATTTTTCTTTTGTTCGGGCATTATATCCACCACAGGATTTTTAGTATTTTGATCTATCTCTGTAGTATGCGCATCTTTGAGACCTAAAATACTGCGGCAAAATTCTATCACGGCTATCTGCATACCATAACAAAGTCCGAAATACGGGATTTTATTTTCTCGGCAATATTTGGCCACAGCAATCTTGCCTTCTATTCCCCTGCTGCCAAAACCTCCGGGCACTATGATACCACCAAAACTTTTCAAATCTTTTAGCGAAGCGGGATTCCCGCCCGCATGACTCGCGCCAGCGTGTCGGGCAGGTTTTTCAAATTGAGTAGAATCCAACCACTCGATTTTCGGTATAAAACCCATTGCCCCCGCTGCGTGTTTTATGGATTCTAAAACAGAGATATAAGAATCCTCTAAGACAAACTCACCTGTGCTAAAATATTTGCCAACTACCCCAATACGAACCTCCTCAGTAGAATTTTTTATTCTGGCGACCATATTACGCCATTCCTTTAGATCATGTTCTTTTGATCTTAGTTTTAATTTCTTTAAAAGTTCATCCGTCAATCCTTCGTCCTCAAAATTTAGAGGGATTTCGTAGATTGTTTTTACATTGGGAGCAGAGATCACACTTCCTTTGGCTAATCCACACATAAATTCTAATTTCTCTTTGCGTTTATCATCTATCGGAACATGGGCTCGCGCAAATACGAAATCTGGATGCAACCCACAACTATTCAAGAAACGCACAGCGTGTTGAGTGGGTTTAGTTTTCAACTCATTTCCCCCTCCTCCGATAGCTGGAACATAAGAAACAAGTGCCAACAAGACATCTTGAGGATTGTCAAATTTTAGCATTCGCACTGCTTCGAGAAAGAGAACATTTTGATAATCACCTATAGTGCCGCCAATCTCAATTATAACTACATCTGATTTATATTCTTCGGATGCCTTCTTTATCCTACTAATAACTTCCAAAGGAATATCTGGCACAACATGCACACATCTTCCATTGTATTCCAAATTTCTTTCCTTTTTTATGACCTCCAAATAAACACTGCCCGTAGTCATATAATTCGCCTTGCTTAAACCAATATTCATAAATCTTTCGTAATTACCCATATCCTGATCGCATTCCATACCATCATCTAAAACAAAAACCTCACCGTGTTCGGTGGGATTCATAGTGCCTGCATCAACATTGACATAAGGGTCTATTTTGAGAGCAGTTGCTTTAAATCCTCTAGCTTGGAGTAGCATACCGACAGAGGCCGCAGCGACGCCTTTACCAACACTCGACATAACACCCCCCACCACAAAAATGTATTTTGTTTTTTTCTTTGCTTTCATTTGTTTTTACTTATTCAGATATTTTCTGATAGCTATAAAGCTTGAAATAACGCCAAGCAGTACACCTGATAATAATATGACCACGGAAATTTGCAATAAATGTGAAATATAATATTCGTAAATATTCAGTCCTAGAAAACTTGTCATGTTTTTGCTTAAATAATAAGTAAGTGGCAAAAATATCAACAAAGTGACAATAGTAGAAACAGTGCCGTATATCGCGCCCTCTATCATAGAAGGTCCTCGCACACGCATCTTTGACGCGCCGACTAGACGCATCACACCGATCTCTTCTTTGGAAATAAATATGGTCAAACGGATAGTATTAAAAGTGATAATCACCGAGGTAACAACAAGTATAAGGGTAACTAAAAAGCCGAGTTTTTGCGCGCCGTTTATTATATTGTTCAATCTGTTTATTACGGCTTTGTTTTGATGATAATTTACCTTGTCCACAATAGACGAAGCACCTTGAACTAAAACATTGTCACTCTTCATAAAATTCGCGATACTTTCATATTGAGAAACTTCTTTTGCTTTTACATTCAAATACGCTCCAAGGGGATTTTCTTTTATTTCATCCAAAGCTTGTATCGTAGGATAATCGCTCTTGTGTCGCTCTCGAAACATACGCAAGGCTTCTGTCGCGCTGACATATGATATTTTCTCAACTTCAGGCAAACGCTCTAAGGACTCTTTTAAAGAAATTATTTTGTTTTCTGGAGCGCCAACAGTGAAATATATCGTTACGTCTACTTTGTCTTTGATTTGATTCAAGGAAAAATGAAGCACCGCCTGCAAAAGAATGATGGCAGTAATGGTAGATAGAGTGATAGTGACGACAAGAACCGCCGCCCAAGAAACAATGCCACCCCTAGCAAAATTTACGAATCCAGCTTTTACAACTCTTTTGATTGCAGTGATCATTTTTATTATGATTTAATTATATACTATATTTTCCATCTTTGTCATCACGAATGACCTTACCTTTTTCCATAGTGATCACTCTCTTGCCGACCATATCTATGATGTTTCTGTTGTGGGTCGTCAATACTACGGTCGTGCCAAGGTCATTAATTTTTTTCAAAATCTGCACAATTTCATAAGTGTTTATGGCATCAAGATTCCCCGTGGGTTCGTCTGCAATGATGAGCTCGGGTTGATTTATGATAGCACGAGCAATAGCGAGGCGTTGCTGTTCTCCACCCGACATTTCACCCGGAAAATGATCCTTCTTGTGGCCTAAATCCACAAGCTCAAGCACATGAGGCACATCACTCTCTATCTCTTCATTGGTCTTGCCGACTGCTTCCATGGCAAAAGCAATGTTTTCATAAGCGGTTTTATTCAGAAGTAATTTGAAATCCTGAAAAACGACTCCAATACGGCGACGAAGCTTGGTGAGTTCTTTATTGTTTAGCTTGAACACATTAGTGGATTCAAAAAATACAGTGCCCTCGGTAGGAATATCATCAGCTAAAATCATTTTTACAAGGGTCGTCTTGCCAGCACCAGAATGACCCACAATAGACACGAATTCTCCGGCTGGAATGGTCAATGTCACATCATCTAGAGCCACCGAATCTTTGTTGTAAACTTTTGAAACATTATTAAAATAAATCACCAATCTATTTTATCACAAATCCTTTTCCGCCTCAATAAAGAGATCTAGGTCGCCTTCTAACACATCGTCTATATTTGCCGTTTCGGCTCCGGTACGATGGTCTTTGACCATTTTGTATGGATGCAGGACATATGAACGAATCTGACTGCCCCATTCTATATCTGTGCCTTTGCTTATCTTCATACTCTCTTCAAAAGTTTTCTTTTCTTCTTCGGCTTTTTTGAAAATCTTGGCGCGAAGGATGGCGAGCGCTCGCTCTTTGTTATGCTCTTGCGAGCGCTCGCCTGAAGCATGCACAGAAATATTTGTGGGAATATGTACCAACCGCACCGCGGTCTCACGCTTATTTACATTCTGCCCGCCTGGACCACTTGAACGCGCAAATTCTATTTTTAAATCCGCATCCGGTATTACCAAATCCTTTTCCTCTAACTTTGAAAATTTTGGCAAAACTTCAACTAGAGAAAAAGAAGTATGACGGAGCTTCTTGGCATTAAATGGAGACACTCGCACCAGTCTGTGCACGCCGGATTCTTTCTTTAGCGAACCATACGCGCCCTTGCCTTCTATCTCAAAAGAGATATTTCTATAACCCCCGTGATCATTTTGATTTTCGTGAATGAAAGATATTCCCCAATTTTTATTCTCCGCATATTTCATATACATGTGCAGAAGCATTTTGGAAAAATCTTCCGCGTCATCTCCGCCTGCACCCGCGATGATTGCGACTATGGCATTGCCTCTATCGTATTTGCCCAAACCTTCTTTTTTATCTTTCAACTCTGCCAGCTCCCTCAGCACGGATTGCGCTTTAACTTTGTCCACCCAAAAATCCGCCGTCTGCATCGAGGCCTCTATCTCTTCTATTTGTTTTTGTATGTCTTCTTTGTCTTGCATAAAAAATTTGTATACGGAGCCGATGGACAGGATTGAACTGTCGACCCCCGCTTTACGAAAGCGGTGCTCTACCAACTGAGCTACATCGGCAATTGCTATAAAACTAAGACTTGTATCTATCGCCTATATTCACAATCACTTTATCAAAAATATGATTTTTAATAAAGCTTACCTGTATTTAAAACTTGATATATAATGTACTCGTGCTAAATATATACCTAATAAGAACAAGAAATTTGGTGTTTAGATTTATCTATAAAATCCTGCTGAAACCAGTGTTTTTCTTATTTGATCCAGAGAATGTGCATGATCTGGTCACAGAGTTCGGTATGTTCCTCGGCAAGTTTCATATTACTAGAAAAATAGTCAGGGCGTTGTTCTATTTTGAACATCCGATGCTCGAGCAGAAAATAGCGGGAATAAATTTCAAAAATCCGATAGGTCTGGCGGCGGGATTTGATAAAGATGCAAACTTGACGCAAATAATTCCGGAAATCGGATTTGGTTTTGAAGAAATAGGCTCTGTGACAGGAGAACCTTGCGCTGGAAACAGCGGACAGAGATTGTGGCGCTTGAAAAAATCAAAAAGCCTGATGGTGTACTACGGGCTCAAAAATCAAGGAGCAGAAAAAATATCTGGTAAATTGAAAAAAATGAAATTCGCGCGAGTTTTAGGAGTAAGCATCGCAAAAACAAACAATCAAGAAACGGTGGAGGAATCGGCGGGCATAAAAGACTACGCAAAAGCATACGAAACATTCCGCAAAGAAAATATCGGAGACTATTTCACTATAAACATCAGCTGTCCAAATACATTTGGTGGAGAACCTTTCACAGATCCAGAAAAATTGGACAGGCTCCTCGCGAATATCAAAGACATTGAATCTAAATATCCAAACCCTACGCCAATATTTTTAAAACTTCCAGCTGAACTGCCTTTGGAAACAGTAGGCAAGATATTGGACATATCTACAAAATACAAAATCACCGGACTGGTTTGTACTAATCTAGCAAAAAATCGATCTAACCCCAATATCAAAGAGAAAGCGCCCGATGTCGGCGGTATGAGTGGAAAAATAGTCAGAGACCTTTCTGATAATTTAATAAAATATATTTACACAAAAACAAAAGACCAATTTGTCATTGTAGGATGCGGAGGTATTTTTTCCGCCAAAGATGCATACAGAAAAATAAAAAATGGAGCAAGTCTATTGCAACTCATCACAGGTATGATATTCGAAGGCCCTCAACTTATTTCAGAAATAAAAATCGGTCTAGTAGAGTTGCTCAAAAAAGACGGGTATAGGAACATTTCAGAAGCAGTGGGGACTGGAGTTTAATTAACTGAATTGTGTTTGTTTATTTTTTTTGTTAAAATGAATGTAATTGAATAAAGTTTATCAAGAGTGTGGCGAGAGCACTGGCTCCAAGACCCACCGGCAACCACTTAAAAAAGAAGGTGCCAAATCCAGCCCAATCAATGGGAAAGATACTTAGTCTGTACTCTTTTCTCTTTATGAGGATTTTTTATTTTCAATGATTAAAACAGCGGAATTTGTGAGTCCAAAGCATCCAGATAAAATCTGTGACTTTATTGCGGATAGTATTTTGGATGAATATTTAAAAAAAGATAATAAGTCAAGATGCGCCATCGAAGTAATGGGTGGACACAATCTCATCACAATAAACGGCGAAGTAACGAGCGCAGGCAAGATTGATGTCGAGAAAATCGTCAAACAAATCGTTGGGAACGATTATAAAGTCATATCTAATATCGTAAAACAGAGTCAAGAGATTGCTCGAGGAGTAGATACAGGTGGAGCTGGCGATCAGGGTATTATGAAAGGATATGCCACATCAAAAACCAAAAGCAAGCTCCCTCTTGAATACGAACTTGCAAGGAATTTATGCATGAAAATTTACAAAAAGTATCCTTTCGATGGGAAAACTCAAGTCACTATACAAGATGGCAAAGTAAAAACAGTAGTTACTAGTTTTCAAAATACTAAAAATAATAAACTCCTTAGCTTTGTAAAGAAAATTATTAAAGCGGAAGAATATTTAGTAAATCCAGCCGGAGAATGGACACAAGGAGGCTTTGATGCCGACACAGGACTCTCTGGAAGAAAATTAGTAATAGACAACTATGGACCAGAAATACCAATTGGCGGAGGATCGTTTTCAGGAAAAGATTACACGAAAGTAGATAGATCAGGTGCATACATGGCTCGTCGTATAGCTGTAGATCTTTTAAAGAAACATAACGCAAAAGAGGTATTTACCAAACTAGCTTACTCTATCGGTAAAAGTGAACCCGTTATGGCTGTGGCGATCATTGACGGGAAAGAAGAAAAGGTAAAAGGTTACGATCTTTCCCCTTTGGGTATAAAGAAATTTCTCAAATTAGATAAAACAGACTTTAGAAAAACATCCTCTTGGGGACACTTTGGCAGAGGGTTTAGTTGGAAGTAAAATTATTTTTACATTTTTGACAATTTTTTGTTTCGTTTTTCCTATTTGAGCCGTTGCGCAGGATTGAACTGCGGACCTCGATATTACCAATATCGTGCTCTACCAACTGAGCTACAACGGCAAAACTTTTATCTAAACAATCTATTGCCCTACAACTGAGCCCCGCCTGAACGAATTCATTCGGGCAGGTACAACGGCATATTTTATTCCCTTTCCGTAAGGGAACCTTTAAAATATCTTAGTTTATTTTGGCTTTTTTTGCAAAAAATTTTATGGTACAATTTTCTTATAAATAACTTTCTTATGAGTAAAAATCTTTCAAAAATATTTCCTTTTCTCCTTTTTGCTTTGGTCATATCAATATTTGCTCCACAGAATTCTCTCGCTTATACAAGAGACAAAATAAATCTGGGCATACATAATGATTTTATAGTGGAACCCGTCAGGACAGAGCTTTTCCTAGATATAGGCGAGAGCACCGAAAAACAAATCTCCATTGCAAATCGATCAAAAGATACTGTCAGGTTTATTTTAGGAACAGAAGACTTTATTGGTACAGATATAAAAGAAGAACCAGTAAGACTCTTGGGTCAAGACATCAGTGCGTACTCCTTGAAGAATTTCATAATTCCAGAAATCAGCGAATTTAATCTTGGACCAGAAGAAATGATAACTTTGTCAGTAAAAATCTCCGTACCGGAAAATGCTTCACCGCAAGGATATTACGGCGCGCTCATAGTTTCTAATCAAGGCAAGGTAAACAATCTGGAAGAAAAAAATAGAGCAAGCGTAACATCTAGAATCGGATCTCTTTTCCTGCTTAAAATCAAAGGTAAATCCATCGAGCAAGGCAAACTTGATGATTTTAAAATCATCGGTCCGAAAAAACTTTTTTACAACAAAAGACCTGATGGTTTTGAAATAGCCTTTAAAAATAAGGGTAATGTGCATCTCACTCCTACAGGAGAAATAAAGATAAGGAACATCTGGATGCAGACAGCGGACACACTGTCTATCAAAGATTATTTTGTGTTACCAAACTCGACCAGATACAAAGAAATAAAATGGGAAAACGGTTTTCGGATTGGACGATATGTGGCAGAACTTTCTATCTCTAATGGTTATAATGAAGAAAAAGAACAAATCAAATTGACATTTTGGGTGATTCCGTGGAAAATACTTGTATCGGCATTTATTTTGGTCATACTTCTCTCTTGTCTTTACCGCGCATTCAGACGCAACAAAATAAAAAATAGAATCCCCACAAAAATAAGAATTTAAGAATGAAAAAGAAAATAAAATTTAAAATTTTTTTGTCATCCATCTTTGCTCTCTTGCTTTTTACTTTTCCTCTTTCTTCCAACAATATTTTCGCGCAAGTAATGCAGGGTACTACATATCGGATTTCTTCCGACAGTATAAATTTTGGTGGAGTAAAATCTTCGGGTACTTTATATGGTCTTAGCGACACTCTTGGCGAACTCGGCACCGGAGCTTCAACTGGAACACTTTATGCTTTACATGCTGGTTTTTGGGCAACAGCAGGAAGCCCATATATCACTCTTTCAAGCCCTTCTGATTTGACACTCGATGCAATCAGTGCAACAGGGGTCAGTAGAGAAGGTCTTGTGTCTTGGACTGTAACCACAAATAATGGAGCGGGTTACGTTATGACCATAAAATCAAGCACAACCCCGGCCTTCAAATCTTCAACAGATTATTTTAATGATTATACACCAAGTGGATCAGATCCTGACTATGATTTTTCTATTTCTACCACCGGGGCAGAATTTGGTTTTTCACCTGAAGGTACTGACACTCATTCTAGATTTAAAGACAATGGTTCTGCTTGTAATACCGGATCTGGAGAAACAAGCGGGAAATGTTGGGATGGGCTTTCCACTTCTACTAAAACTATAGCAACCAAAACAAGTGGCAACGCCCCATCTGGCAGTACAGTGAGTGTGCGTTTTAAAGCATCAATAGGAGAAAGCCGTAATCATACTGCGGGAAATTATTCAACTTCAATTACTGTAACAGCTACAACATTATAATTATGAAAAATAAAATGATAAAAAAAACAATAATAATTTCTATCTTTATTTTAGTAACATTATTCGTGTATAGTTTTAAATCTATCTCTAAAGCAGAAATAAATGCTACCGATAGTGTCAATGTAAACCTAACTGTAAACGCAAATTCTACTAGCGGAAGAGGCGGAAGCCTGCTTGTTCTACCTCCGCCTGAAGAAGAAGTCTTTATTCCTCCCCCTGAAAATCCGGACAATTTAAAAGCAACATCAGAGATAAGTGGTGTTGATTTATCTTGGTCAAATCCGAAAATAGAAGATTTTTCTTATGTACGAATAATCAGAAATGAAGATAAATTTCGCAGTGATCCGTTTGTAGGCAAATTAATATACGAGGGCAAAGGCGAAGATATCATAGACAAAGAAGTAATCCCGGGTAAAGAATATTTTTATGTTCTTTTTACTCGTACTAAAAATGGCAATTTTTCTTCCGGAAGCGCTGTATCTGTAAAAACTTTTGAATTTATAAAAAAGCCAATCAAAGATACAAAGTTTGTGGATGGTAAAATATTAGAACCTGAAACAGAACAACCAGAATTATTGAGTAAAGATGAACCTCCAATATATTCAGTACGCCAACTTAAACAAAAAGTGGAACGACTAAATGAAAAAAAACCTGTACCGGTAAATTCAACTCAAAACATCATCATAGATACTGACCAAATAGCAGAAGAAGGTGATTATCTCAAAGTTACAGGTCCGAAAGAAGAAACTTTGGGTAAATACATGTTTTCTTTCAATGAAAATAGCGGTAGGTACGAAAGCGTAATACCACCACTAAAGACAGAAGGTTTGCATAAAATCACTATTTATAGATACAAAATCAATACTCCTGAAGTGTTAGATAAAGGGTCTCTATTCGTTTCTTATTTTACAGAAGAAATTCCCCAAAAAGATAAAACTTGCGAAGGATTCGAATGTAATATAATTGAATATATCAAATACGCTTTTCTTCTAACTATCCTCTTCTTGATATTTAAGATAACAATCTAAAAAACTGTGGATAAGTCAGACTTTTTACTAGATTCTCCCTTCTAATTTTGTTATAATTCTCTCTACAGAGAGACTATATTTTCAGTTTGGCCGTGTTTGTTTTATCTTGTTTGCAAAAATGGAAATAAAATCCATAAAATGGAATATTTTAAAAGGAAAAAAGCCCCTCTCTTTTCTCTTTTTCATATTCTCTTTTTTGTATTTTAGCTTT
>CAYIBP010000009.1:0-36891 GCA_964361705.1 uncultured Candidatus Saccharibacteria bacterium | reverse complement strand
TGGCTCGGGTTTTTGTTTGATCTCTCTACAAACGGCATCGACCATCGACAAAGTCCCTGCGCGGAGCATAGACACCTCATCTATGATAAGTACTTTCGTTTTTTGTATTCTTTTATTTATATATTCGCTACTTGATATTTTGTCCAAATCGTATTCTGTCAGATTTTCCTTTATACCTATCCCACTCCACGAGTGTATGGTCATACCACCTATATGGGTCGCTGCTATGCCGGTCGAAGCAGTGATAGCGGGTTCCACTTTATTAGCGCGCAAATACGAGACAAATTTATTGATAGTATAAGTCTTGCCTGCTCCAGGTTCACCTGTCAAAAAAACATTTGCACCAGTCTCCAATATAAAAAGCGCTTCGTTTTGAGTCATGGGATATTTTATTTGTCGTCACGAATAATTCCTCGCCGTCGCTCGGAATTTTCGCGACCCCGGCTCGCTTGTTTTTTCTGCTGAAAAAACATAACTCCGCCTCGGACAACGCCCGCAGGCAAAGCAGTTTGCCTGCTTTACGCGTTGTCCGCCCTCTTGGATTCGAACCAAGGACCCCAGAGGTATAAGCTCTGTGCTCTAACCAACTGAGCTAAGGGCGGGATTTGTATATATTACAAAATAAAAGACCTTTTAGCAAAATTAGCCACGAATCTCAAGCTTTGCTTCTTCTAGCTTCTTTGGCATTATGCCGTGAGCGATAATGATCTTTTCGTATTCATCTTGCTCTAGATTTTCTACTTCTATGAGTTTTTTAGCTACAGCATCGAGTAGTTTTCTGTGTTCGGTCAAAACTTTTTCAGCAGAAGTTATACCATCGGTGATGATTCTTAAAACTTCTGAATCTACTTTTCTGGAAACTTCTTCTGAATAATCATTTTCAATTCTGCGATCACCCCAGCCGATCTTGCCACCTTCGCTGGACAGCGCCATAGGACCAATGACATCCGACATTCCCCATCTGGTAACCATAGCGCGAGCAAGCCCTGTCGCCATTTGCAGATCACTAGATGGACCAGTAGTAATATCTCCAAAAATCATTTTTTCTGCCACATATCCACCGAGAGACATCGCTATATCATCTATGAATTCTTTTTTGGATTGGAGTTTGCGTTCTTCTAGAGGTAACTTTAAAGTATACCCTCCTGCATTACCCCTAGCGATAATGGAAACCTTGTGCACAGGATCGGCATAAGGCAACACTGAAGCGACCACTGCATGACCAGCTTCATGATATGCTGTGATCTCTTTTTCTTTTTTAGAAAACAGATGACTTTTTCTCTCTGGACCAAGCATGACTTTTTCTATAGCGCGGATCAGATCAAACTGCGAAACCTTTTTTCTATTTTCTCGCGCTGCCAATATCGCGCCTTCGTTCATCAGAGAATATAAGTCTGCGCCAGAAAATCCGGGAGTTCTCTCGGCTATGAGTTTGAGATTTACATCTTCGGCAAGAGGCTTTGAAACAGCATGTATTTTTAGTATTTCTTCCCTATCCACACGATCGGGTAAATCCAAAATAACCTTCCTATCAAATCTACCTGGACGAACCAGCGCTGGATCGAGAACGTCTGGTCTGTTGGTCGCTGCCATGACTATGACTTTTTCATTTGGTTCAAAGCCATCCATCTCGACAAGAATCTGGTTTAGGGTTTGTTCTCTTTCATCGTTACCACCACCAAATCCACCTCCACGAGTGCGTCCTATAGCGTCTATCTCATCCATGAATATTATTGCGGGCGCGGATTTCTTTGCCATCTTGAAAAGATCTCGCACACGAGAAGCTCCGACACCGACAAACATTTCTACGAATTCACTACCTGACAAGTGGAAAAACGGCACACCCGCCTCGCCTGCTACTGCACGTGCGAGCAATGTTTTTCCTGTACCCGGAGCGCCAGTCAAGATGACACCCTTTGGAATACGCGCGCCGATATCAAGAAACTTTTTAGGATTTTTCAAAAAGTCCACAATCTCTTTCAACTCTTCTTTGGCTTCCTTGCAACCAGCGACATTTTTAAATGTAACTTTATTGTTTTTGTCATTTGGATCAGTGATGCGAGCTTTGGATTGACCAAAAGTAAATGCCTGCATACCTGCGCCTTTGACTTGGCGAGAGAGGTACCAGAATAAAAACACGATAAATACTATCGGTAAAAGAAATGGCAAAATATTTACAATCCAATAAAAGAATCCGCTTTCGCTTTTAACTTCTATATTCGTACCTATCAAGGCTTCAGGTTTTACCCCATAGTTAAAAAAAGTCTGCGTAAGAGAAGAACCTGCTTCCTTTTTGGAAATTTTTACACTGTCGTCTTTATATGTAATCTTAAGATTTTCACCTTCTACTAATATACTTTTAACTTCTCCTGCTGTTACGCTTTTCGCTAAATCAGAAATAGAGATCTCAACATCTTTTTTAGACCCTCCGGAGATCATCAGGTAGAGAGCGGTTATGACCATGAATATCAATACAGCGCCTATGATGTTGCCTCCGAACTTGGGATTTTCCTTTGATTTTTTCCCTTTACTCTTGGGTTCTTTTTGATTTAGAAAATTTATATCCATCGCACAATAGTATCATAAAACACAAAGAAATGAAAACAAAAAATGTGCTAATATAAAACCATGGCGCAATATGCCGAAAACAGAAAAGCATTTTTTAATTATGAAATTCTAGAAAAATACGAGGCAGGTATAGAGTTTTTTGGCGTAGAGGTAAAATCAGTACGCAGTGGACGAATATCCCTTGAAGGAGCTTTTGTTATAGTAAGAGGAGGAGAAGCATTCCTAATAAATGCAAATATACCACCCTTTCAGCCAAACAATGCTCCACAAGACTATGATCCTTTAAGGAACAGAAAGATTCTTCTGACAAAAAAGGAGATCCAGATTCTCGCCGATAAAGGTAAAAACAAGAGTTTGACAATAGTGCCGATATCAGTGTATAATAAAAACAGGAAAATCAAGCTGGAGATAGCAGTAGTAAAAGGAAAAAAGAAATACGACAAGCGCGAGAACATAAAAAAACGCGAAACAGATAGAGAAATCAGAAGAGAGTACAAAAGAGATCGTTGAAAATAAAATTTGGGGATGCAAGGCATAGACAGTTGGCGTATTGTAAATATGCGCGCCGAGTATGAACATAATCTCGTTAAAATTTGTTCAACATGTTAATTGCAAAATTAGCTACCAAAGCAAAAGATATGGTCTCTCCATACTTCGGTATGAAAGACTTTGCTTTTGCTCGAGTTTCCGCTTTAGCGTAAGCTCGTGTCTCTCTCGTAGACATCCGATATACGAGATAGAGGCATAATATTATCGGGATAGGAAGTAGCTCGTCTCGTGCCACTTTAGAAAACCACAGAGAATCGATTGAAAAATATTTTGATTGTTTAAGAATTTTTCAATTTAAACAAATAAATAATCTACGCGCGTAGACTTCTTTGCGAAAACCTTCTGCACCGGGGTTCAATTCCCCGCATCTCCACAAAAACAAGGAGTCGTAGACGACTATGTTTTTGTAGGACTCTGAGGAATTTTATGACGAAGAGTAACATAAAAACAAGGAGTCGTAACTGAGTTAGAATAATTTAGAAAACTCTTTGAAAAAAGCGAGCTGGTTTTCCGCACGGGTTTTATTTTGTTCAAAAAGATTTTTATACTTTGGAGAATTCGTCTTGAAATGCTTTTCCTCAAAGGCATCAGTCAAAAAACGAGCCGAGAGCTCGAGAGTGATGGTCTTTACACCAAGTGGTATCATTTGCTTTTCCTTTTCTGTCAAAAATTTTGCAGTAGCATAATATCCATCTAAGGCAGAATCATAAATTTCTCTATCGAAAATAACAATATCGGTATCCTCACCCCCTTTCATACACCAGCTACGCAAGGCATCGCCCAGCTCTATGGCTATGTCGCCACGCATCAGAGTATCCAGATCAAGAAGAGAGATGGCTTCCCTGCTAGAGGCATCAAACAAAACATTGCTTATTTTTAAATCTCCGTGGACTATGCGTATTGGCAAATTGGAAATCTTTGGTAGCTTTTCATACAAAGAAAGTATTTCCTCTCCTGTGTCTTTTAACAGAATATATTTTTCTATATCTTTGTATTCTGAAAGTACCTCTTTTAATCTTCCCATATAGAAAGGTGTGTCTGTATGATAATGCGGTAATTTAAATTTAAATTCATAATCGCAGTCTGCCAGAGCATTGTGAAATCTGCCCACCATTTCTCCGGCGCTTTTTGATTGCTCCTTTTTAGACAATTCTAAAAAAGATACACCAGATAAATATGTAGTCATCCTCCACCAAGATGCACCGTCTGTTAGATAAATATCCCCTTCTAAAGTCTTTATCACTCTCTTTGTTTTGATATTTTTTGATGTTAAATATTCAGTGATAAAAAATACATCTTCCACCAGAGCAGGATCAAAAATAACATTCATTTTTTGTAAGACAAAATCTTCTTTTGTATCTCCTTTCTTTAGTGTAACTTTATAAGTCTCATTTATAGAACCACTTTTACACAACTCTAAAATAAAGTCTGCTTCGTTTCCAAAATATTTTGTTGCGACTTCTTGCGCTATCATAAAATTTATATTTTAAAGCAATACTTCTGATAAGGAAAAACACCTACAATGCACAGGTAGAGCTTCCTTTTCAGCAATTTTTCTGGACTCAGCATAACGTATGCGCACATATTCACTATCAGCACGAAGCACATCTGTGTCCAAAACTCTGTTCATAAAATATGTCTCAACTTTTGGGAACTCGCGGTGCACTTCATCTACATTCGCGCCTTTGTTATCTACAAAAATAACTTTTCCATGCGATTCACTGTAACTACCTACGACTTTTGCTTTTGAGCAATGTTCATCTTCTATCACATATTTGATATCATCCATAAATTTATTCAAACCAGAACCCATCACTTTTTTATTCTGCCAAGATTCATAACCATATGACAACAAGACTATCATGTACCCCATCTCTTTTGCCTTTTTCACAAAAGAAATAGTGTCGGGATATAAATATTTTTCACAATCAATATTGTCAATAATTTCTTTTCTGTCTTCATCTTTGATGGATACACCTAACACCTTAGAAATCTCATCTAAATGTTTTTCAATAGAATATCCTGTTTTGACAGTTTCTTCGTAAGATGTTTCCCAATCAACATTAGATACCTTAAATTTATTAAATATCGGTTGTCTGATCTCAAACAACAAAAAAGCATCCGTATCATAACAAGTATGGTCAAAATCCAGAATCAAAGCCTTTTTCCCACTGTTTAGTACATCTGACATATAACGCAAGAATATAGTATATATACAGACAAGACAATGTTGACTTTTATCATATATTAAGCTAAAATCAGTCCTAGTTAAGGTTTAGTAAATATCAATTGCGTGAAAGAATAAACAATCAAATACGGGCAAAAGAACTTCGTGTTATAGACGGTGAAGGTCAGAATTTGGGTATTTTAAGCATAAGAGACGCTTTAGAATTAGCACAGAGTAGGAATTTGGATCTTATAGAAATATCTCCAAACGCGAATCCACCAATCGCGAAGATAATGGATTTTGGCAAGTATCAATACGAAGCCAACAAAAAAATGAAGAAGGCTAAAGCTGGCGCAAAAGCCACTGAGACCAAATCCATTCAGATAAAGATAGCGACAGGAGATCATGACTTAGCGCTTAAAGCCAAAACCGCTTCAAAATGGCTAAAGGAAGGACACAGGATAAAGGTAGAACTTTTCCTAGCTGGGCGTACCAAATACATGGATGAGAAGTTCTTGAGAGGAAGATTGGACAGAGTGCTTCACTTGATTACGGAAGAATATAAGATATCTGATTCGTACAAAAGAGGTCCTAAGGGTTTAGGTGTAACAATAGAAAAAGCTAAATAACAATATAGATATATGAAAACAAACAAATCATACTCAAAGAGATTAAAGTTGACCAAAAACGGCAAAGTCATAGCTCGCAAACCGGGCTTCAATCATTTCAACGCGAAACAATCCCGCACTAAACAGCTCGCAGGAAAATCCGGCCAATCTTTTACCATAAAAAACAAGCCAAAAAGTCATTTATTACCATTTAATTAATTTTCACTTAATAATCTAATTCCATGACAAGAGTAAAAAAGGGAGTACACGCATTAAAGAGACGCAGGAGTGTTTTGAAACAAGCCAAGGGCTTTAGACACGGACGAAGTAAGAAAGAACGCCAAGCAAAAGACGCGCTGTTGCACTCTGGAGCTTACGCTTTTGCGCACAGGAGAGACAAGAAATCTCATAATAGGAAGCTTTGGAATATCAAAGTAAACGCTGGAGCGAGAGAGCTCGGCATGTCCTACTCTGTTTTCATAAACAAATTAAAAAATAAAAACATTGTGTTAGATAGAAAGATCCTCGCCGAACTCGCAGAAAACAATCCAGCCAGTTTCGCAAGAGTGATGGAAAAGGTAAAATAAAAGATTAAAAAACACCCCTTAGTAGGGGTGTTTTTTAATCTTTTATTTTATATTTCTTTACCATAGAGATCACGTCTGCCACGAGCTTTTTGGGATCACTGCCAAAAACGACTTTGTCGTTTGGTCTGTGGCTTTTCTCAATAATACCTTTTAGCTCTTCATCAGTCTCCCATGTGCCTTCCAATATTCCTATGGGCTTGTAATCTTCAAAAGCTATCGTGAACTCGTGTATGGTGCCTATGCGCCCACAAGCGCAGATGACAGCATCGGCAGAGCGAGTGAGCAGTAAATCTCTTCCCACAAATCCAAAACCCGTATAAGTGATGATGTCCATATAATCAAGTGGAAGTTTATAGCCTTCTACATGCTCCTTTTCATTTGCCGCTGGAGAAAAACCGACAGATATTCCGTCTTCTTCTTTGTTTCCCATCGCCGCCCAAAAAGGAAATCCTGTGGTCGCGCCCGTCACCAAGACTGCTCCTTGTCTAGCTATTTCCCTACCGAGCTCTTTAGCGAGATCAGCAGTATCCGGCCCACAATGACGCAAATCAGCTGAACCTGAAACACATATTTTTATTTGATTGTGTCCGTGTTTATTAAAAGGACTTTCTGAAATGAGACTCATATATTTTTATTGTATCATAAAGACTATATTTTATGGAGTTTTTAGAATCAAGATCTAAAAATGAAGCAGGGCACTATCCCCTTGCATCGGAGCATAAGCTTTTAGCCCTAGATTATCTTTAATCTTTTGCACCAAAAACATCGCGGACTTTGGTTCGCCCATCACTACGAATATCTTTTGAACTTTCTCCTCTAGGTCTGAAACAAACTGGAGAAGACCATCGCTATCTTTGTGCCCAGAATATCCCAAAATATTTTCTACGCGAGCCCTGACTTCCACATCCTCGCCTGTTATTCGTACCCTCTTCACTCCGTCCAAGATAAAACGCCCGAGGGTTCCCACAGCCTGATAACCAGTGAGCAATATTGTGTTGTTTGGATCTGGCAAAAAATGTCTCTCATGATGCACGATGCGTCCACCGGAAGACATGCCAGATCCAGCAATGATGACTTTTGGATTTGGTGACTCATTTATTAGTTTTGATTCCTCTGAATGCAGAGTAGAATGAAGTCCGGGAAAATCAAACAAATATTTATCTTTTGATAGGACCTTCTTTGCTGTATTATTGAAATAATCTTTGTTGTTTTTAAAAATCTCTGTCAATTGTATCGCAAGAGGAGAATCCAAATATATAGGCATAATGGGTATTTTCTTTTCTTCTAAAAGATTATTGAGTTCAAAAAGAAGCTCTTGTGACCGTTCGAGAGAAAATGTCGGTATCAAGAGAGCCCCCTTTCTTTTGTAATTATCTTTTATCACCTTTGCCAACATATTTCTCCTGTCGCTCCTAGATTCGTGATTCCTGTCGCCATATACTGACTCCATGATCAGATAATCTATGTCTGTTACTTTTTCGGTATCCGGCAAAAGGGGTGATGGAGAATTGCCAAGATCACCAGTGAACAAAATCTTCTTGCCTTTATAAGAGAACTCTATCATTGCTGATCCCAACACATGTCCTGCATCTTTAAACACGACTTTGAGATCAGGAGTCAGGTCTATCACTTGGTGATAATCATAAGACAGCCAGCTAAGGAAAATCTTGTTTATATTTTCCTCTGAATATATTCCGCCTAGATCAAATTCTTTGTTTTTGGATAAAATATTTGCGGTATCCAGAAGCATTGGCTTGGTCAATTCTCTAGTAGGACGAGTGGAATATATTTTACCTTTGAAACCCTCGTGAATGAGTTTTGGTATTTTGCCTATATGGTCTATATGGGCATGAGTTATAAAAAGAATATCAATATCTTTCGGATCATAAAGGAAGTCAGCCCAGTTTAGCTCGTCTGCTATTTCCAAACCCTGTACCAGCCCGCAATCAATCAAAATCTTCTTGCCATCTATCTCTAAAAGAAAATTTGCGCCAGTCACCGATCCCGCTCCCCCGCAAAATGTTAGTCTAGCAATATTCGACATAAGTCTATTATATCACGGCGTTCTTGGTCATAAGAATTCTTTTAGAGAAATAATATACGGACACCAATCCTCCTGCTGTGTCAAAAATCAGATCTGAAATAATATCAACTACATCGAGTGGATTTTCTGCTGTGAGCTCGTTCACTACTATTTCAAACACCTCCCACAACAAACCTACAGATAAAACAAAAATTATAACCTTAGCGATAGATGATCTAGATACATTTTCCAGCTTAAACAACCAGAAAGCAAAAAGACCAACCCAGAAACCACCCATAAAATGCATTATAATATCAAAATACCACATTGATGAATACCAATGGAACTGCATAGCCATGAGGTTCACTAGAAATATAGAAAAAACCAAGAAAGAAATGCGTTTTAAGAGTTTTTTCCGATCCATAATGTGTATATTATACCCAAATAAGATAAAAGTAAAAAGAAAAAATCCCCGCTAAAGCAGAGACATGAAAAGAGATTTTTTCTTAGGGTTATTTCCAATATATTACCATAGCGTTTTAAGCTAAGTGGGTAGAAGACGAGGATGGCCAAGGCTAAACTCGATCGATCTTCCCATATGTTAGTGTTCTAGGTAATAATTAAAATAACCCTAACTGAATTATACCAAAAGCATCACTATAAGCAACTAGACGGAGCAAATTTTTTGTTTCTGAATTAGGTTTTTTATTAAAACCTCATTTGAGACCAATTTAATCCATACTTATTTTCTATCAGAGTCCTTTCGCCATCATTCCATGTCTCATTTTTTTCCAAACCAAGTTTTTTGATCGCATCTTTTATGGATTCTTCACTGTCTGCTTCAATTTCAAGATAACTTTTCATGCCGGGATATGTATCGAGGTCGAACGCGACACCATCAAGCTTCCAGGAAACTCTTTTTTTCTCTTGATGAGCATAAGAATACAGCCCAATCTCTTCAAAAAGATCGGCCATGGCTTGATGACTATCCACGATAACATTTATCTCTTTGTGTTTTCTAGCTACACCCAACATCTCTGATTTCGGCTTCCAAGTTACTTCAACCTTTCCATCACTGTAAGATCTAATACGCAAAAACCAAAGGCTTTCCCCTTTTTGAACACCAATAGGATTAAACCAATCCACAGTCAAAAGCGTTTCTTGTTTTTTCTTGGCACCTAAAGCATCGAGTTTGCCGGCAATTTCTGCTGGATCGACTTCGAGGACTTTTGTTTCTATCTCTTGCATCTTACTTTTTATTCATCAACTCCAAATCTCTTGTATTCGTGAATCTTTACATCCCCGAACCAATGTTTGATCTCGTGTTCTGCTTCTTCGGGAGTTTCTGAACAATGAAGCACATTCATTACTGCGCGCTTCTCTTTGTTTGCCAAAGCTGGAGAATCGATTGAGAAATCTCCGCGAATAGTACCCATATCTGCCATATACGGCATAGTAGGTCCGGCAACTTTCCTGACCACATCGACAGCATGCACTCCCTGAATTATCATTTTTACCAACGGGGCCGACATCATAAAATCGATCAACCATTTTCTGATTTCTGGACCTATCCCAGCAGGATCTACTGTGCCAAAATCAGCCATAGCATCATAACCATATTTTTCATAAGTACTCAAAGTCTTGGTGCCAAGTCTGGTAATCCAAGCCTCATCTTTTGGATAATGACTGTCCAACTGATCATATGTTGGTTGAAACATTTCAAGAGCGACAATTTTTAAATATCTCTGTTCAAAACGGTTGATAACCTCACCAGTGAGACCTTTTCTGACACCGTCTGGTTTCAACATAACAAACGTTAATTCTTCTTTGGGGTGCTTCATATATAGCTATTTTTACAAAAAATTATAATGACTCCATCTTAGCAGAAAAAGTCATTTTTGCAAAACTTGTATTATTACAATTCGATCTTTTTACTTAGATCGCTTTCTTCTTCTTCATCTTCATCTTTGTCTTCGTCACTATCTTCTTCTTTCATTGTATTGAATCTAGCCATGATTTCCTTTTCCACCTCTGCACGATCACGACCGTATGTCATATATGAGAGCTGTTTCAGATTACCAACTATGCCTTCATTCCCAGATTCGGGAGGAAATGTTTTTATATTAAATGGCTTTGCCGGCTGACCATTCACAAGCATATTTATATAAGCATTGTAATTATCAAGCTTAGTGATGTCTTGCGCTGTAAATACTGGTTTGAATTTCGGTTCTAGAAAATTTGCATCTTCTACTCCCACGCGAAAAACTGCCATAGAGCCAACGTTGCCAAAAACTGCATTCTTTATTTTTTCATCAAGCTGAGTAATGTATTGATGCGCAATGTTTAAAGAAAGCTTGTATTTTCTTGCTTCAGAAAGAATAGAAGCGATGGACTCTGTCGTCACATTCTGAAACTCGTCAATATAAAGATAAAAATCATTCATCGGCTTGCCAAACATATCCACTCTAGAGAGCGCCGCCATCTGAATCTTACCCACAAGCACTAATCCTATCAGATTCGCATTTATGTCCCCGAGTCTGCCTTTGGATAAATTTACCAAAAGTATTTTTTTCTCGTCCATTATTTTCCTAAAATTGAAAACGGAATGTTGCTGAAGCACAACAGGGCGCATGATATCGTTTGAAATAAAGTTATCAAACTTTGACGATATGTAAGGCACAAAGTTCGCCAAAGACTGATCCCCTGTCGTTTGTTCTGCTGCAACCCAAAATTGTTTGATTATTGGGTTCTTACAGCGTGAGATTTTCAAATCTCGAAACTCTTTATCTGCCAAAACTCTAGTGATCTCGAGCAATGTGGATCCGGATTCTGGATCTTCCATTACTAGAAACGCGCTATTCCTAAAATATTGTTCAAACATCGCTCCACCACCAACCTTCATATCAAAAAGTTTATTGAATATGCTCATCAGTTCATTTACGACAAATGTCTTTTGTTCGGGATAATTTGGATCATACTCCAGCAAATTCAAACCCATGGGCCGAGCTGTATAAGCGGGATCAAAATAAATCACATCATCTATGCGCTCTTTTGGTATTCGAGAAAGAATCGTTTGGATGTCAGTGCCGTGTGGATCTATATAACAACATCCATCACCATTTATTATATCTTGCGTTATCATATTGAGCATTATATTCGTTTTACCGGTACCAGTCTGACCGACTACATAAAAATGTCTCAACCTATCTTCACGTGAAAGATGTATGGTTGTGTCTTTACCCCTATAACTATTCACGCCCAGCACAACTCCTTCCATAGAGATTTCAATAGGAGCTGGAGCAATACCTGCCTTTGCCTCTTTAAGTTGCGGTTGACTACCTATGCCAATTGGGAAATGAAACACGGAAGCAATCTCTTTTAAATTCATCGGCATCACCTTGTCTTTATTAAACACACGATAAGAAAAATCATGAAAAAGCTTTTTTAAATCTTTGTCTTTCATTTTCTCAAACATAAAAGAATTGCTGGCTGGTTCGGTAAATTGATTGAAGGAAGATTCTATCTCATTTAGTATCGCCTCTGCTCTTTCTTTTGTACTTGCCGAAGTTACCACTCTGATGCTTGCTTTCATGATGGTGCTCTTCATCTTTTTTGCGATCTTTTCTACCGCGCCTTCATCTACTGCTTTTTTGTCGGAAGTATGAATATCCTTTTTCTCTGGTTCTCTTTTTATGCCAAAAATCAATTCTTTCGCAGCCCCTAAAAAAGCTTTGTTGAATTTATAAAAATCATTTGCCGCATGCTTCACGGACATTCCGCCTTTGATGTCATCAAGAATGACATGAAAATCATTTATGAATTTTTCTCCAGCTGGAGCGAGCAAGAACTGTATGGCAACCCCTTCGCCTTTTGTCTCAAGCTTGGAAAAAACATTCAAAATAGTATTCATTGGGTCGTGCTCTATTTCTTCGTATGTTTTTATGGGCAGTACTGGACGTTCCCTCAAACTTGCATAAGCACCCACAGATGCGCCTTTTTCATTGAAAATATTGTAATCGTCTCTTACTTCGCTTACTTTTGCATTATGATAAAAAGCAAGAACCTGTTTCTCAAACAGAGTTATGTGCTTGTTTGGAATAGAAGCAAATACTACGACTTGGTCTGAGGTGTTATCAAGAGCAACTTCCAAGGTGAAATAATTCTCTTTTTTATTATCTCTGTCTTCTGCTATGGACTGCATACCTGCGTAGAATTGCTCCATCGCTCCTATAAATTCTTTAAAACTTTTACTCTTATCCGCCTCGTCTTTTGGCGGAGGTAGTGTAACTTCAAAAAGAGTCATGTCTAAAGACTTGTACAGAGGCGCGCTCTCTTTCACGCCGGATACTTTGCTTGTTTTAAAATATTGAATCAATATACGATGAAAATCATCGTCGATATGTGGATTCGCCATAGACTCCACCAATGCCAAAGCATTTTTTACACCTTTTGTGATAACTATGCCCAAAAGTTCTTCCATCACGGTATCATGCGGTTCGGGTTTTAGCTTCAACACTATAGCCTCGGCTTCTTCTTCTCGTAAAATAGCCTCCTCATGCAAAACATCTTTTACTGGTTTTGTCTTATATTCACCTATTATGTCCTGCACCGCACCCTCTCTGGGAGACTCGTGTCCGATGTCTCCCAACTCTTGCTCTCTCTTTGCTATATGCTCGCGCAAAAAAGAAATCTCTTCTGCAGGGGTTCTAAATTTTGGAATCTCTTTTAAGAGTTTCTTTTCCATCGCTACCTATAATGATAACATAAAAAAATAATTAAATTTTTGTCAAAATCTCCGCATCTCCTTCCGTGATCAGAATAGTATGTTCAAAATGCGCGCTTTTTTTGCCATCTCTAGTACGAAAAGTATATCCGTCTTTATCCAAGATCACATCTTTTGTGCCATTGTTTAGCATTGGCTCTATGGCTATCACCATGCCAGGCACGAGTTTTGCACCCACGCCAGCCTTACCGAAATTCGGCACATAAGGATCTTCGTGTATCTCTTTGCCTACTCCATGTCCCGATAGAACATCCACAATACCGTATCTATGCGGTCTGACAAAACTCTCAATCGCGTGACTTATATCTCCTACTCTGTATCCGCCTTTCGCCGCTTCGATTCCTACATCCAAAGATTGCTCTGTCGTTTCTAAAAGTTTTGCTAAAGCAGGACTGATACCGCCCACGGGCACTGTCATCGCCATGTCGGTAAAAAGGCCTCTGTGTTTCAAACCTAAATCTATCGAAACAATATCACCTTCTTTTAAAATCTTTTTCGAGTTTGGAATACCATGCACTACTTCATCATTTACCGAAACACATAGTGATGCCGGATAGGCGAACTGTGCGCCTTTCGGCCGGTAATTTAAAAAAGCGGGTTCATCTCCCATTTCTTTTATGAGTTTATATGCATAATCGTCCAAATCTTTTGTGGAGATTCCGGACTTCACTATTTCTTTCACTTTTAAAAGAATGGTCGCTAATCGCCTACCACCTTCACGGAGTATTTCTATTTCTTCTTTGGTTTTAATTATTATCATAAAATCTTTAAGAAATTACCGTACCTAAAAATTTCTCGTCATTTAAATAGTTTGCTAAATTGTCTATTGGTTTACCATTCATGATAGCCACTTCCATACCGCTCTCTTGCGCGAGCTTTGAAGCAATAGGATCAAAAGGAGTATTGAGTCCTGGGTTCCATTCTGCGGGTATCAACTTTCTATATTCTGCCCACGATATCTTTTCTATCTTTTTTGCATTTGGATTAACCTTTGGATCAGAATCATAAACGAAATCTGTATTCGTAAGATTTATTATCTTTTTTGCTCCCACAGTTTTCGCCGCCTGAACCGCATTCCAATCAGAACTCCATCCTGGTTTGAATGCCGAACCTATCACTACTGGCTTTTCGTGATCAAAAGACATAGTCAAATTAGTAACCACCTCTCTATGAGCAAACTCTCCAAAAATAACTCTTAATAACTCAGCATTTAATCTAAGGGAAGCAATACCTATCCAATCCAAATCTTCATTTGATGGGCTGGCAAGACTCTGCGCAACATCGTTGTATTTCCTGCAAATCTTTCCCCCACCGGTTGTAATCACAAACTTTTTTCCTTTTGACACATGAGACAGAATCAGAGCTTTAAAGCCCTTTAGAAATTCTGCGTCTATTTCATTTGGAATTATTAACGATCCGCCTAAAGATATGATAATTGTTTCTGGTTCTTGTGTTTCCATATGTTTATAGACCTAAAACCTTTTTTATATCCTTATGGACATCTTCTCTGCTTTGCTCGCCGTTTATGGTATGAATCTTGTAGCCATTTTTATCTTTAAAATAATTCATCGCTGGAATAACATGATTTACATATTCATCAAATCTCCTCGCGATACCTTCATCAGTATCATCATGTCTGCCACGAAGCTTGTTGCGTCTCAACGCTTCTTCTTTGTTAATTTCTATATAGATAATCTGTACATCTTCTCTCTTAAAGAAATTCATCATTGCTTCGAATGTCTCTGCTTGGATGAGCGTGCGAGGGTATCCATCAGCTATCAGATGTTTTTCCGGTGTAAGTGAAGAAGTTAAAATATTTGTAAAAATAGCATTGGTCAGAAAATTGGGTTGTAATTCTCCGCGGGTCATAGAATCCTTTACCAAAGACCCTGTATAACTGCCATTCTCTACGATTTTTCTGTATTCATTGCCTAAAGCCGTGACGACGCACTCGCGTCCATCAAGCTTTTTTAGATCTTCCAGTAAAAAATCCACCTGTGTCCCCTTACCAGAGCCTATTATGCCAAAAAATACAAAAGTCTTTGGTTGCATACGCTAAGAATACAAAATTTAGCCCTGTAAATCAAGCTGAAAAACTAATAATTTATGCTTTGTTTTTTAACAGAAATATGTTTTAATGAACGAATATTATGGACAAAAAGAATATTATAACTATCTGCGGAGGATTGGGTAGCGGTAAATCCAGCACCGCAAACAAAGTAGCCGATATACTAGGTTATACAAGATTCTCTTCTGGAGATTTTTTTCGACAGGTGGGATCAGATTTAGGTCTATCAGTAAATGAATTAAATAAACGAGCAGAAACAGATAGAGAGATAGATCATATGGTGGATGAGAAATTGCGTCAGCTAAGAAATGCAGAAAAGATTGTTATTGATTCACGGACTGCATATCACTGGATACCCGAATCGTTCAAAGTGTATTTAAGCCTAGCACCTGAAATAGCAAAACACAGGATCATGAATAGTCTAAACGAAAGTCAACTTCGTAAGGACACAGAACAAGTAAATTCAGTAGAGGAAGTATATAAAAAAATGATTGATCGGTTTCAAAGTGAACAAAAAAGATACTGGGATCTTTACAAGATAGACAATACAGATAAAAAAAACTTTGATTTAATAGTAGATACAGACAAAAACAACCTAGAGCAAGTCGTAAAGATCGTTATAGAAGAATATAAACAATGGATAGAAAATAGAAACTAGTATTCCCTCATTGATATCTGAGCATCCACTTTTTTGATGAGATCAAGAACTACTGAAACAACTATGAGAAGCGCAGTGCCTCCGAGCGCGATAGCAGTGATACCTGTAATTGACTGTATGATAAGCGGTAAAACAGCAATAAAACCCAAAAATACAGCACCGAGCAAGGTTATCCTGCTTAAAACATTTGAGATGTATGAAGAAGTAGAAGCCCCAGGACGAATACCCGGAATGAAAGCGCCGTTTTTCTGAAGATTAGTGGAAAGGGCCTCAGGATCAAAGGTAACTGCTGTATAAAAATATGTGAATAAGAAAACTAGTATGAAGTAAAATACTGCATACAGAGCACTTGTCTGCGAAAAAGAAAGAAAGAATTTTGAAATCGAGAGCAGAATGGAATTGGAAGAATTGGCTAAAAGATTACCAGCCATCTGCGGCAAGAGAAGCAAAGATAAAGCAAATATAATAGGCATCACTCCGGCTTGGTTGACACGAAGAGGCAGATATGTGGATCCTCCGCCATAGACTTTTGCTCCGCGTATGCGTTTAGCATAAGTGATAGGGATAGGTCTTTCCGCTTCTGTAACCACTACTACTCCCGCAATGATAAGCGCGCCCGCTACGATAAACATCAGCAAAAATGGAATCTGCGAAGCATCAAAAGTGAAAATAAGCTGACTAACTTGTGTAGGTATTTGAGAAACTATTCCGGCAAAGATGATCATAGATACGCCATTGCCTATGCCAAATTCTGACATCAGCTCTCCTATCCACATCAATAGCACTGACCCAGCAACTATGATGATCAGGTTCGCAATTCGATCAAAAGAAGTCAGACCGATTAAAATGCTTTGGTTTTCAAGTATAGCTAAAAGACTGTAACCTTGAATCACGGCCAATGGCACAGTCAAAAGTCTGGAATATTGAGTAAATTTCTTTCTGCCTATCTCACCTTCTTCATGGTACATCTTCTTTAAAGGAGGCACCATGATGGTCAAAAGTTGCATAATGATAGAACCGGTAATATAAGGACCAACACCGAGCATTATGATGGAAAGATTGGACAATCCGCCTCCGGAGAAGATATTGAGAATACCGAAAAACTGATTGCCAGTCAAGAATCTATTTAGCTCTACAGTATCAATGCCCGGAATAGGTATAGAAGACAGCAATCTGAAAATAAACAAAGCAGCTACGACAAACAATACCCTTCTTCTTAAAGAAGCGTCTGTCCATATCATTTTTATTTTGCTCCAAAAATTTTGCATTTTATTTTACCTCAAGTTTGCCCCCTTTTATATTCAAACGTTTTCGCAATTCGGAAAAGGATTCTTGTTTGCCATTTGGGGAAAGTACTTTTTCTTTGGAAATAGTTACCTTTCTGTTTATGGAATTGAATCTGTATCCTCGCAATTTTGGAAGCTTCTTTATAATATCACGAAGCTCTGGGCGGCGCTTGTTGCCAGCGCGAGCGGTTTGACCCTTGCCACCACGGCCAGAAGTTTTAGCGTGCTTGCCACCGCGACCCACGATCCTGTCTTTTTTATTCTTGTGTTGTCTTTTTAAATTATGTAATTGCATAAAATTAAAGTTTTATTCTTCTTTGTTTTCCTTTACAGCGTTTTCAACAACCATTGGTTTTGAGTATTTTGAAGATATCTGAGTTAAGGATTTCATAACCGCCTTTGCGTTGTTTAGCTTGTTCTTGCTTCCAGAATGTATTTTGCCAGTAATGTCTTTTAGACCGGCTAAGTTTGCAATGTCACGAACCACTGTACCGGCCACTAAACCACGGCCTTTGTTTGGCATAAGCACAACAGAACAACTTGAAAACTTGGCCGAAACCTCATAAGGCAAAGACATGTTCTTCGTCAATTTAAGTCTAACCATGTTTTTCTTTGCATTCCTCAATGCCTTGTTTATAGCCAAAGATGTGTCCCCTGCTTTTCCGAGACCTAAACCTATAGCGCCTTTTCTGTCTCCAGCCACAAGAGCAACACTGAAAGAAAATCTGCGTCCGCCAGCTACCACGCGAGTCACGCGTCTGATATCCAAAATCTTTTGATCAAATTCTGGCTTTGGTCTGTCAAAAGACGAACCTCTGCGATTGTTGTTTCTCTTTCGTCCTTCTTCTTTTTTGTTTTCTTCTGCCATATATTTAAAACAAATTAAAATTTAAGTCCGGCTTCTCTGGCCGCATCAGCTACTAATTTTACTCTGCCGGTATATTTAAAACCATTTCTATCAAATACGACTTGTGTGATTTTAGCATTATCGCAAGCATCTTTGATCATTTGGCCTACCTTTTTAGCTCTTTCAGTTTTCGTGCCAGTACTTAGCTTTACATCGCTTGCCTGCACTAAAGTTTTCTTTGTGCTGTCATCTATAACTTGCGCGTATATGAATTTATTGGAACGGAACACAGACAAACGAGGTCGCTCTGAAGTACCGATGATCCTTGATCTGATCTTCGCCTTTAGTCTTATTCTTTTATCTGTTTTGTTTTGCATAATTTAAAAAATAAAAATCAACTAAGCAGTCTTCTTGCCCTGCTTGCGTCTGATAACTTCATCGTCATAACGCATACCTTTACCTTTATAAGGTTCTGGCTTTTTCAAGGCGCGAATAGCTGCGGTAAAACTGCCCACTAATTCTTTATCAACTCCGGTAATCGTGATGTTGTTCTTTTCGGCCGTAGCTGTAATTCCATCTGGTATCGGCACAACAACAGGATGAGAAAATCCAAGAGCAAAATGCAGTTCTTTGCCTTTGACATCTGATTTAAAACCAACACCCTCTAATATGAGTTTCTTTTGGTAGGGAGTCTCTACTCCTATGATCATGTTCTTGATATGTGAGGCATAGGTGCCCCAAAGAGATCGGGAGAATTTATCGTTTCTTTTTACACTAAGGGTCACTTTATCGGCAATATTTATCACAACATCGTCGCGAAATATTTTAGTGAGAGTGCCTTTTGGACCAACCACTTTCAAAATACTACCGTCCATTGTGACTGTAACTCCTTTTGGTATTGCTATTTCTTGTTTGCCTATTCGTGACATAAATTTTTATTTAAATTGAAATTACCAAACTACCACATCCTAAACAATGCTTCACCGCCGACTTGCTCTTTTCTTGCTTCCTTGCCTGACATGATGCCTTTTGGAGTGGAAAGAACCAATAAACCAAAGCCGTTTTTGACGCTATGAATGTCTTTCATTTGAAAGTAAACTCGTCTGGATTGTTTTGAGACTCTTTCAACCTCTTTTATCTTTGGAGATTTATCTACATACAAAAGTACAGCCTCCAACACTGGAAATTCTTTTCTGGTTTTTTTAGAAAAAGAGCTTATGTAACCTTCTTTCTTCAAGCATTCTAAAATCGCGTGCTTAATCTTTGAATAAGGAAAAGTGGCCGTCTCTTTCTCTGCGAGACTTGCGTTCTTTAACATTATTATCATGTTTGAAATTGGATCCATAATTTTGTTTATTACCAGCTTGATTTGCGAACACCCGGAAGCTTGCCTTCGTTTGCAAGCTCTCTGAAACAAATACGACATATACCGAAATCTCTCATGTATGCATTACCTCTACCACAGCGAAAACATCGGTTTTTCTTCCGAGTACTAAACTTTGGCTTTTTTCTATTTCTTGCTAAGACTGATGTTTTTGCCATACAAATGTAAAATGGGATTGCTTTGCAATATCACGCTTTTTTTCTCAAACCCTCTAAAATATAAAGAATCTAAGGAGAAAAGCGGATTGACCAAAGCTGTATTCCCTTAAGAGAGATACTAGCAGAAAAGACAGAGAGAGTCAAATAAACCAACCTTTTATTTCTTCTTGCTGTCTTCTTCTTTCTTGAAAGGCATACCTATGAGTCCAAAGAAAGCTTTGCCTTCTTTTTTGTCTTTTGCTGTGGAGACTATGGTGATAGCAAGACCAAAGACATCTTTAATGTCCTCATCTGCTGTCTCTGGAAAGATAGTGTGCTCTTTGATACCTATGGTCACATTGCCGATATCATCCACTGCTTTTGGGGAAATACCACGAAAGTCTTTAGTACGAGGCAGGGCTACATTGAAAAGCTTTTCCAAAAAGGCATACATTCTGCTTCCGCGCATCGTCACTATGACTCCAACAGGATCTCCTTGTCTTATCTTGAAAGAAGAGATTGATTGCTTGGCTCCGCGCAAAGCGCTTTTCTGTCCGGTAATTTTTGCCAAACGCTCCATGATGGCGTTGTTTTTATTCTTGTCTTTTTTTATAGCTGTGCCCGTGCCGACATTAATGATTACCTTTACAAGCTTTGGCGCGGCCATGGCGTTCTTGTAGCCGAAAGCACCTTTCAATTTCTCAAAACTCTCTGCTTCTTTTTCTTTTACGTTTAAATGTTTCATTTTTTTGTTTTATTTCTAATCAAGTTTCTTCACATTTGAAACATGTATAGGCATAGCGAC
Organism: uncultured Candidatus Saccharibacteria bacterium; assembly: GCA_964361705.1. Lineage (GTDB taxonomy): Bacteria > Patescibacteriota > Minisyncoccia > Phycocordibacterales > UBA9973 > UBA9973. The sequence continues at coordinate 16,421 of CAYIBP010000009.1, read as the reverse complement.
ACTCATTACGGAACCCTTTTCGCCAGACTTTTTAGGACGCTGATGTTTTTTCATCATGTTTATACCCTCAACGACGACTCGATCTTTGCTTTTTAAAACACTGGCAATTTTTCCTTTTTTGCCTTTGTCTTTTCCTGTTATTACAAGCACATTGTCTCCTTTTTTTATTTTCATATATTTATCAAATCTTATTGAAATGCGCAGTTTTATATAACCTCTGGCGCAAGGGAAATAATTTTCTGAAAACCTTTTTCTGCAAGCTCTCTTGGCATAGGACCGAAGACACGGCCTGCTTTCGGATCAAGTTTACCTTTTTCCAAAATCACTACTGCGTTCTCATCAAAACGTATATATGAACCATCGCGTCTCCTGTATGCATTGCGAGTACGTACCACTACGGCTTGATGAACATCTTTCTTTTTCACTGCTTTTCTAGGAGTTGCCACTTTTACGGATATAATCACAAGCTCGCCTAGTGTAGCGTATCTCTTGTGGGCAGAACCTAAAACCTTGAACACTTTGCCCACTGTGCCTCCTGTGTTATCCGCTATTTTTACTAATGTTTCTGGTTGAATCATAAAATTATTTTAAATATAAATACAAGAATTCTACTTGGTTTGGTCCATGCGCACGACTTTGTAATGTTTGTCTTTGGATAATGGCCTAGTTTCAGCTATCTCTACCTTATCGCCTGTTTTGTATGTGTTCTCTTCGTCGTGAGCTTTATATTTCTTGTTGATCTTGTAGAATTTGCCGTACTTTGGATGCTTCACAAAGCGTGATACTGATACCACTACGGTCTTGGCCATTTTGTCGGAAACTACTACTCCTTTCAAGACACTTCCTTTGCTTTCCATATTTTCTTTTGTTTGTTTAATTTTCATAAATTATTTATTTTTCTTTGCACTAATAACTTTGAACTTGTGCATTTCAGTTAAGACTCTCGCTATATTTTTCTTGAGAGTATTGTACTCTTTTACATTCTTGGATTTGGAACCCTGTGCTTTGAAAAGTAAAACTCTGATACTTTCTTCAAGTTCTCCAAGCTTCTTTACGAGTTCGGCTTCTTTCATGCCCTTCAAGTCTTCTTTTGTTTGTTTTGTCTTTTTTGCCATAAAAGTTATTTGTGTGCTTTTGCTACAACTTTTGTTTTTACAGGAAGTTTAGTGCCTGCTTTTCTTAATGCTTCGCGTGCAGTTGCTTCATCAACTCCGTCAACTTCAAATATAATACGTCCTGGAAAAACATCAAAACAATATCCTTGAGGGTCTCCTTTTCCCTTTCCCATGCCCACTTCTGCGGCTTTAGCTGTAAAGGGTCTGTCTGGGAAAATCCTGATCCAGTATTTGCCTGCTTTTGTCAGAGTCCTAGAAATAACCTTGCGAGCGGATTCGAGCTGGTTTGATTTCACGCGGGCTTGGGACATGGCCTTGAGACCGTGCGAACCAAAAGCGATTTTGATACCGCGAGTTTCCGGGGTTCTGGATTTCTTATTCATTCGTCCAGTCTGCCATTTTCTAAATTTTACCTTTTTTGGAATCAACATAAAAATAAATTAATTTGTTTCTCTCGTGTCTTTTTCTTTAGCAAAAATCTTGCCGCGATAAATCCAGACCTTTATACCTATAACTCCATAAGGCAGTGTAGCTCTTTCTCTTTTGAAATCTATATCCGCGCGGAAAGTCTGAAGAGGAATGCTTCCCTTCTTGAGTTCTTCGGTACGAGCAATCTCGGCTCCACCCAAACGGCCTCCCAAGACTATGCGCACACCTTGCACTCCATGAGTTGTCATCACTTTTTCTACCATTTGTTTGACCACTCTCCTGTAAGGCATTCGCTTTTCTAGACCCTCTGCTATCATATAAGCCACTATAGCGGCATCTGATTCTGGGCTCGGAATTTCTACAATCTCGAGTTTGAAATCTTGGGGCTTTACGAGTTTTAACTTGCTTATCCTTTTCAAAATATCTTCTTTTAGTTTTATCACGCCTTCACCGTTTCTACCTATGATAAGACCTGGGCGAGAAGTGCGTATAATAAAGCGTGTGGTTTTCTGATTCCTTTCTATCTCTATAGTAGACACATACATCCCACGTAATTTTTTCTCTAAATATTCAGTCAACAAAACATCCCCTTTAAGGTAATCACAATATTTCTTAGGATCGGCAAACCAATGGAATTTCCAATCCCTTAATATTATCAATCTATGAGCATATGGATGTACAATCTTTGACATAAAATTATTCTGGTTTTGCTTTTTTCTTAGTTTCCCCGCCTGCAATGCGGGCAGGCTTTTTTACTTCCTTCACCTTCTTTGCGACTTTTTCTTGTTTCTCTCCAAGAACCAAAGTCACATGACTGGTGCGTTTGTTAATACGATGCGCGCTACCCATGGCCGCAGGCATCATCCTCTTCATCACTATGCCTTTGTCCACTCTGACTTCTTTTACAAATAAATTATCTTTTGAAAAACCTCTGGAAGTGGCATTTGCTATCGCAGATAGCAAAAGCTTCCTCACGGGCATTCCGGCCCTTTTTGCCAAGAAATCTAAAAGAGTGACAGCTTGGTCCACTTTTTTTCCTTTTATCAATCCCGCAACTAAACGAACTTTTCTTGGGGCTTGTCTGTAATTTTTCAAAAATGCTTTCATATTATTCTTTATTTCTTTTTAGCAGTTGCTGCTGTTTCAGTGGCTGCTTTAGCTTGAGCTATTTCAGTTTCTTTCTTCTTCTGTTCAAGTTCTTTCTGCATTTTACCTCCGTGTTTGGTGAATTTCTTGGTTGGAGAAAATTCGCCCAGTCTGTGACCCACCATGTCTTCTGTAACAAGGACTTCTATGTGAACCTTGCCGTTATAAACACCAAAAGTAAAACCAACCATTTCTGGCGCTATCTGACATGCTCTTTTCCAAGTCTTAATGGTTGGGGTTTGAAGAGGATTCTTGCCTGCTATTTTTTTTAGCAGTTTTTCGTCAACATTTAAGCCTTTTTTGATTGATCTTGTCATAAAAATATTAAACCCAAATAAAGAAAGAAGCTCCAAACGAGCTTGGTCTCATCATATCAAAATAAATAATAAAGTCAAATGAAAATCCGCTCAGTTGTATTTGAGCGGATTTTCATTTTTTATTATTTTTATTCCCCTTTTCTATTTTTTCCTGTCTTTCTGCGAGAAACAATGAATAGATTAGAATATTTCTTTGGTGTGCGGGTCTTGCGTCCTCCAGTAACTTTACCCCACATAGTCTTTGGGCGTTTCGTACCGCGACCTTGGCGACCTTCACCTCCTCCGTATGGATGATCCACCGGATTCATAGCAGTACCTCGAACAGTAGGACGAATACCTTTCCAGCGAGAACGCCCTGCTTTACCGTAATTTTCCAAATGATGTTCTTCGTTTGATACAGTACCGATGGATGCCCAAGAATTCTCATCTATCTTTCTGATTTCAGAAGAAGGCATTTTAAGATTTGTGAATCCGTCAGCATTCGCGACAACTTGAGCAAATATACCAGCCGAACGACTGATCTTTGCTCCACCTTTTGGCTTTATCTCTACATTGTATACAAAAGTTCCAACAGGGATGTTGCGAAGTGGAAGTCTGTTGCCAGGAGCAAGTTCTGCTTTTTCTGAAATGATGAAAGCGCCGCCAACTTTAAAATCTTTTGGCACAACTACATATCTCTTCTCTCCATCTTTGTATACAGCAAGTCCGATGAAAGCACTTCTGTTTGGATCGTATTCTATTGAAATTATTTTGGCTGGAATGTCTTTCTTGTCATACAAAAAATCAACATCGCGATATAGTCTTTTGTGTCCTGAACCTTTGTGCCTCATAGTGATACGGCCGGCGCTATTTCTGCCCACAGAACGCCTGAATCCATAAGTCAAAGACTTTTCTGGTTTGGTGCGAGTCAAAACATCACGATAATTGATGTTCGTCATCTGTCTCCTTGATTTGCTTGTAGGTTTGTAGGTTTTCATAAATTATTTAAATAAATTCTATTTTATCTCCCTTTTTCAAATACACTACTGCCTTCTTGCCTCCGACTTTCATCCCCAACTTGCCTCGAGTAAAAACTTTCTTGCTCTTTATAGGCAAAACATTTACTTTGGTTGGCTTTACTTTATAGAGAGCAAAAATTGCTTTCTTTATTTCAGTTTTGTTGGCTGAAGGAACGACATTAAAATAATACACATTCTGCTCTGCGGCGACGCTTGATTTTTCTGTAACTCTCGGATCTTTTATTGTTTTGATAATTATATCTCTCATAAAATATTTTGTTTTAATTATGCTCCGCGTGACTCCAAGAATTTTACACCAGCTTCAGGATTTTCTATTAAAAGATATTGATATTTCAACACATCAAGGGGATTTAGATTTTTCAAAAATACGATCTCGAGTTGTGGAAGATTCCTATAACTCTTTTCTGCCTTTTCATTTCTGTCATTAAGCGCTACCAATACACGAGGCTTTTTTGAACCTGCGAGAGGTTTGAATCCAGAAGCCTTGGATAGATTCTTCATCACCTCTTCTGCTTTTTTTGTTTTCATTTCAGGCATAGCAAGCGAATCCACGAACAATATTTCTTCGTCTTTCAATTTCTTTGAAAGCACAGAGAAAAGGGCTTGCGCTCGCATTTTCTTTGAAATTTTTCTCTTGTAATTCTTCTCTGCAAGAGGACCATGAGTAACACCTCCGCCCACCCATATAGGACTTCTGATAGAACCGTGTCTTGCGCGACCGGTGCCTTTTTGTTTCCAAGGTTTCTTGCCTCCACCGCGAACTTCTCCACGGTCCTTAGTATCAGCTGTGCCAGCGCGTTTATTTGAACGCATACCTTCTACCACCTGATGTACTAAGTCAGCGCGCCATTTTGCACCGAAAACTTTCTCTGGCAAATCAATCTTGCCTGCGACATCTCCTTTTTGGTTGTAAATTTTTGCTTCCATATTTTTGTATTATTTTGTCATCAGTTCAATCAGCGTGCCTTTCTTGCCAGCGATAGCGCCTTTGACCAACATCGTATTGTTTTCAGCGTCTATAAAAACTACTTGCAGATTCTTCTGGGTTATTCTGTCGCCTCCCATACGTCCTGCCATTCTCATACCTCTAGGCACATGAGTGCGAAGTCCCCCGCCGATAGAACCAGGCTCACGTTCGGAATGTTTTTGACCGTGAGTGCGAGGACCTCCAGAGAATCCGTGTCTCTTTACGACACCTTGAAAACCTTTACCCTTTGAGATGCTGGATACTTGGAGTTTGTCGCCGATCTTGAACAGGTCTGCAATATTAAACTTGTCGCCTACTTTGCATTCTGGTTCACTCTCTGTGCGAAATTCGCGCAAATATCTGAAACTGCCTAGGTCTTTTAGATGGCCTTTTATAGCCTTGCTTTGATTTTTAGGATTCTTAACACCAAAACCCACTTGAACTGCATTGTATCCATCAGTGGTTTTTGTTTTGACTTGAGTAACTACCGTGGGACCCGCGGAAACCACAGTCACAGGTACAACCTTGCCATCTTCAGCAAAATACTCCGTCATATTTTCTTTTGTTCCCAAAATGAATTTCATAATTTTTCAGTCAGACTGATTTATAGCATTTTTACATCAATATCAACTCCAGAAGGAAGAGATAAATTTGTAAGAGCTTCAACCGTTTTCGCATTTGGATTGATAATATCTATCAATCTTTTGTGCACTCTTATTTCGAATTGTTCTCGTGAATTTTTGTAAACAAAAGAAGCTCTGTTGACTGTGTATTTCTTGATCTCGGTAGGAAGAGGAATAGGACCTACTATCTCTGCATCGTAACGCAGGGCAGTATCTATGATTTGTTTGACTGACGCATCAAGTATCTTGCTCTCGTAAGCACGTACTCGTATACGTAGTACAACCTTGCTGTCCCCTTCTGTTTTACTTGCTGACTTTTTCTTGGAAGTAGTTTTTTTCACCTTCTTTGTTTCTTCCTGAGATTCATCTGCTACAGTATCAGTCTCTTTGGTTTTTAATTCTTTGGTTGACATTCTATTATTCGGTTATAGGAACACTCTAAGCTAGGATTTTTGTTACAACTCCGGCACCCACTGTCTTGCCTCCTTCACGAATCGCGAATCTCTGTGATTCTTCGAGCGCAATAGGAGTTACAAGTTTAACTGTAAGTTTGACTGTATCTCCAGGCATAACCATCTCTACTCCTTCTGCAAGAGTGACATCTCCGGTAACATCTGTAGTGCGGATATAGAATTGAGGCTTGTAACCTTTGAAGAAAGGAGTGTGGCGTCCGCCTTCTTCCTTTTTCAAAACATAGATCTCGCAAGTAAAGTTGTCATGAGGGGTTACTGTGCCTGGTTTTGCAAGCACTTGACCACGAGTCACATCTTCTTTCTTTAGACCTCTTAGAAGTATTCCAGCATTGTCTCCAGCCATACCTTCTTTGAGATTTTTGTTGAACATTTCTATACCAGTAACGACTGCTTTCTGTGTTGGACTTATTCCGACAATTTCTATTTCTTCATCTACATGAACGACACCTCTTTCAATCTTTCCAGTAACAACTGTACCGCGTCCTTCGATGGAGAATATATCCTCAACAGGCATAAGGAAAGGCTTGGAAATGTCTCTTTCTGGAACTGGGATATATGTATCAAGAGCGTCTGTAAGCTCAAGTATCTTCTTTGCCCATTCATCATCCACTGACTTTGCCTCAAGACCTTTCAAAGCAGAACCACGGATAACTGGAGCACCTGCGCCGTCGAAACCTTGCTTTGTCAAAAGCTCGCGTATTTCTTCTTCGACTAGGTCGATCATTTCCTTATCATCAACCATATCGCACTTGTTTAGGAAAATTATTATCTTTGGAACACCAACTTGTTTTGCAAGCAAAACGTGCTCACGAGTTTGTGGCATAGCACCGTCTGTCGCAGCAACGACCAATATAGCACCGTCCATTTGAGCGGCACCTGTGATCATGTTTTTAATGTAGTCAGCGTGACCAGGAGCATCGATGTGAGCATAGTGGCGAGCATCTGTAGAGTACTCGTTGTGAGAAATGTTGATAGTAATACCACGAGCGCGCTCTTCTGGAGCGTTGTCGATATCGCCAACACCTCTTAGTCGCACTTGCTTTCCAGCGAGGTTAAGCACATGTAATATAGCCGCAGTCAATGTAGTCTTACCGTGGTCAACGTGACCAATGGTACCCACATTAATGTGTGGCTTGTCTCTTTTAAATTCTTCTGCCATAAGATTATTTTGTAGCTAATAATGAGAACTCAACATACGAGAAACAGTTGCTAAGTCCTAACTACTAACGAAAATTAATTAATAATAATTGTTATTTTATAAAAATAGCAATAGAAAAACTGCGAAAGTGCAGTTGCCTCCATACTATCAGATCAAAAAATAAAGTCAAATCTCCCCACCACATGTGGTGGGGAGGTCAAATGCCTGTATTGACTATATACATATATAAGACTATGGTAAGTAAAATCACGTTCTCAAAAAACTAAAGCCATAAAAGGAGGTGATCTTATGGCAAAAGGTAAAGAAGAAGAGGGGGGTGTTTTGCAACAGATTGGAGAGAGTTTTGTGGAGGCAGTTCAAGGTGCCATTTTGATCGGCATGGTCGTGCCGATCGTCGTTGCTGAAGCTTTGGAAGGGGCATTGGCTACGAAGCCGGATGAGCCTCCCCCTGCGGAGAAAAAAACCACGAGCTCTTGATTTTTTAAAATTTCCATAGAAAGGAGGTGAAAAGAATGGAAGACCTTTTTGAGGTTCCAGAACCTGGTGGTGACGACGAGGATATCGTCATCACCTGCTGAAGCAGGCCACGACAGAGAGCAATCTGTGTCGTGGCTTGATTTTTTATATTAGAAAATCTTTACTTCCTCGAAGCGATAATAGTTTCCGCTACATTTTGTGGCACAATATCGTAACGCAAGAATTCCATAGTGAAAGACGCACGGCCTTCGGTCATAGAGCGTAAGCCTGTCATATATCCGAACATTTCAGAGAGAGGCACAACAGCGCGAAGAACTTTATTCATTCCCCTGTCTTCCATACCTTCTATTAGACCTCGTTTTGAAGAAAGATTGCCTGTAACATCACCCATGAATTTATCTGGGGTGACGACTTCTACTTTCATCATAGGCTCTAGTATCACAGGACGAGCACTCTTGCAGGCGTCTTGGATAGCCATCGAAGCAGCGATTTTGAAAGCCATTTCGTTTGAGTCAACTTCGTGATAACTACCGTCCCAAAGATCCACAGAGACATTTACCATTTTGAATCCTGCCAATACTCCGCGATCCAAGCCTTCTTTGAAACCTTTCTCACAAGGAGTGATGTATTCTTGAGGGATAACACCACCTTTGATACTATTTATGAACTCAAATCCTTCTGCTCTTTTAGTATTTTTTGGTAGGTCTTCTGTTTCTTCCTTTGTCATAGGCACCATAGGCTTGACCTTGATCTTCACATGGCCATAGTTACCGCGACCGCCGGATTGCTTGATGTATTTGCCTTCTGCATTCGCACTCGCAGTGATGGTCTCTCTGTATGCTACTTGTGGTTTGCCTACATTTGCCTCTACTGTAAATTCGCGCTTCATACGATCAACGATGATTTCAAGATGAAGTTCTCCCATACCTGCGATGATGGTCTCGCCTGTTTCTTGATCTGTGGAAACTTTGAATGTAGGATCTTCTTGAGCAAGTCTATTTAAAGCCATACCCATTTTTTCTTGATCAGCTTTTGTTTTTGGTTCTATGCGAAGCGAAATAACCGGTTCTGGGAAAATGATTCTATCGAGCTCCACTGGAGTATTTTCATCACAAATAGTATCGGAAGTGATGGTGTCTTTCAATCCTACCGCCGCAGCTATTTCTCCAGCAAAAACTTTTTTCACTTCTTCTCTGTCGTTAGCATGCATTCGGAGAATACGGCCAATGCGTTCTTTGTTTCTAGTGCGAGGATTGTATATATAAGATCCGGCAGATAAAGTACCAGAGTAAACTCTGAAGAAGATAAGCTGTCCTACGAAAGGATCGGTAGCCACCTTGAAAGCAAGCGCCGAAAAAGGTTCGGTATCAGAAGCATGTCTGAATACAAATTCATCGTTGTTGTTTGGATCTGTACCTTCTACTGGAGGGATATCTAAAGGTGAAGGTAAATAATCCACCACTGCATCAAGCACTAATTGCACTCCTTTGTTCTTTAAAGCTGAACCAGCGAAAACTGGGAAAATTTCATTTGCAACGACGCCCTTTCTCATTAACTTTTTCAAAGTAGGCATATCAGGTATCTTGCCGTTCAAATATTCATTCATAGCAGTATCGTCTTGCTCGACTATTTTTTCTATTAGTTCACCGTGATATTTTTCCGCATCAGCCTTGAGTTCGGCTGGAATTTCTTTTTCTATGACTTTATTACCCATCTCACCCTCAAAGTAATACGCCTTCATGTTTAACACATCTACTACACCTTCAAATTTTTCTTCGAGGCCTATCGGTATCTGCATTCTGATAGCTTTCTTTGTCAGACGTTCCAAAATGGTTTTATATGAATGTTCAAAAGATGCGCCTGTGCGGTCTAGTTTGTTTACAAAACAAACTCTCGGCACTTTGGCTTCATCGGCATAGCGCCAGTTTGTTTCTGACTGTGGCTCTACTCCGGCTACTCCGTCAAAGACCACCACTGCGCCGTCCAAAACGCGCAAAGAACGCTTTACTTCAACTGTAAAGTCTATGTGCCCAGGTGTATCTATGATATTGAATCTGTGTTTTTTATTTTTATCACTTCCTGCGTATGTCGGTGTCCAAAAACAAGTAACCGCCGCTGAAGTGATGGTGATACCGCGCTCGCGTTCTTGTTCCATCCAGTCTGTAGTGGTCTCTCCATCGTGCACCTCGCCGATCTTGTGCGATACGCCAGTATAAAAAAGCACACGCTCGGTAGTCGTGGTCTTGCCCGCATCAATGTGCGCGATGATTCCTATATTTCTAACCTTCTCTAACGGATAATCTCGTTCCATAAATGACAAAATGTAAAATCTAAAAAATTAAGTAATAAATGGCGCCTTCAGCGCCATTTTCAATATATAACATTCAAGCGTTTTTTGCAACAAAAAACGGTAATGTGTGCACACATACTGATGGTTTAATTAATAGACAAATATTCTCTCACTGTTTTTTCAAAAAATACTTTTAGTGCTTCAAATGAGATACTGTGTCCTTCTTTAAACATAATCGGCTCCTCTGTTATGTCATCGAAATAGACTAGTGATTTTAATATCAGCTCTAATAATTAAAGTTCGATGTGAAGCCAAAGAAAGATCAATATTATTAATATCAAATGACCACAAGGACATCTTTGCAAACGAAGGGATGACTATGCTCTTCATGAGCATATTATAACATATTTTATTGAATTACGCTTCAGATTTTTAGTTTTAAACTCTAAATATCCTTCAAAACAGTTAATTCCTTAATTCATGCCAAAAAATTCTAGACACTTTTTACCTTGTTTAGTATCTGCTACTGTATTTCTTTCTTTCTCTGTTAAATAAAGATATGTACTATTAGAAATTAATGTTTTCAGCTGTGCAACAACAGATCCAATCTCTCTGTGAAATTCTTCTCGTTGGGTATCTGAAACCTTGTCATAATCCTCACCATACCCTTCTAATAATTGAAGAAATTTTTGATGTAGTTTTTTTAGCTTCTCTCTACCAATAAGACCAAAAACTGGAGCGTGTATTCTAGAATTATCAATCAAATATTTATAAATATAATTTCTAAAGAAAATTTTCAAGTAACTCCAAGAATCTCTATAATATTCTTCAATCTTTTCAACTTCTATTGCTTGTCGTATTCCTTCCAATCCTGTTGCAGTTTGTCTTGCATCTAAATCAAAAGCAATTTTTTCTTTTTTATTAGCATGTGCCTCTATTTCTTCTCTTGTATACCTACCTACCCAATCAGGAGCTGCTTCTCTGCTAAGCCTATAGGCTCGTTCGTAATTAGGAAAATGAGCCACATCAATGTGAGGGAAACTTAGACGATATATATTTGCAGTTGTATCATTTAGTGCTTGTTGATATTCTTCCCAAGTTTTATAAGGGATATTGCGCAATCTTTCTTCTTCTGCCCTCTTTTTTTCTTCTTCTTCCAAAAAATTCTTTTTTTGTATTTCTTGAATCTCCGCATCAATAACAGTCTGGGAGGGTCCTCTTCTTTTTATTCTAAAAACAGGAATTAAGCCCGCATCTTCTAAAAGAGTTTTTTCGTCAATATTACCTATGTGCAAATAACCATTTGGATCCTGCATGGCTATAAAAGCATCTATATCAAGGTAAAGATTTTTTATGGCATTAAATGCACTATTTGGATCTGTATTTTTTATATTATCCGCCGATGAAACACGTTCTCGCCAAGGATTAGTGACATTTTCTTTTGTGCCCTGTGGAAAATTATTCAAGTTATGCGCTTCGAAATAATTCAGAAAATTTATTATGGATTCTTTATATTTCTCAAACAAAAAAATTGCTTTCTTTTCTTCTGCGGAAGGATTCTCTGGAGTAGTAGTAGCGACGACAACATCCCCCTTTATATCATCCAAAGTTTTTTGAACCAAAGCAAGATTTGCTTGGTCACCCTTCTTCTTTGCAATTCCTTGGAATCCCAAAATGACAGCGGTGGCTTTCTCTATATCAGCTTCATGATTTTCTCGAAAACCTCCATATATATGGAATGCAAAATCTTGAACACCAACAGGCAGATAACGCTTGCCATCAACTTCTGATGTATAATAAGCGTTATTTTTTTGCGCAAATAGAATGTCTTCCGAAGTTATCGGTTTGGCTGTTTTAGCTTTTATTTTTGCCTCTTGGATAAACTCTGCAAGAACAGCAAGATAACTTTCAACATCCACAACAGGTACATGTGGTGTGAAATTCGATGCGCCAATCCATACAACATGACTTGATATGTATGGATTTGCCACCGAAAAATTACGCAATTTTTTAATTTCTTCTTCTGACAACAAACCAGTCAATTCTTTGTAGGCAAGAATACCGCAATCCTTCGAAAGCTGAAGAATCTTTGCAATCTCTTGCTCAATACGCGTACCATCTTCGATCTGATTATTGGCTGGTTTTACAAGTTCCCAAGTCATAGTAACCTATAAATTATTTTATACCTTTATTTTTTAACATCTTAAATCAAGTCTGTAGCTCTGTAGATCAGACTAATATCATTATACACCAAATCCTGTTTTAATCCCTTCAAAACCATCAAATGCAAATGCTTGATAACTTTGAAGGAGAGAGAAGGGCGGGAGATCTCTCTCCTTCCCTTCTCAATCTTGTGATTGAGAAGAATTGTACGCTCTGATCCTTGCATTCAATTCATCCGATGAAATGGCTGAACGGAATTTTATATCCTCTTTATTCCCATCCAGCAATTGCTGCGTGCCCTTTCCCGGATCTAGGACCAACTCGTTAATGGAAATCATATTCCAAAAAGTGCGCAATTCAGGTAAGTACCTGAGCCTTTGAAAAATTGCATCCTTGCTTTTTTCACTCACCCTCCGTCCGTAAATCTCGACGACGAATCCATCATCGCCATCGTTGTAAATAGCAATAGTGATTTTGTCGTTCTCTGCATGATCCACGAAGGACCACACTAGAGTCCCAGGGTGATTCACAACAGCGTACGAAAAAAGCACAACCACAGCACAAATCCATGCAACCCACATCAAATCACCACTCCCGTCCGCTATCGAACGTAAAATGATGATTACTCCGAGGATTGCTGCGAGCGTTCCAATAAGCGTAAAAAGATTATCCATGACTTGCTCCTTTGAGTTAGCCGTTAGAAACTTTCGCGAGTCTTTCGATCCGCGAAAAAGCGTTAGTTTGTCGTTGCCAAGAATACCCATCTAAATATAGCTAAAATAGACAGAGTCTCTTGGCAACGACAACTTTTCTTCTCTTTTGATTTTAAGGTACAAATTAACTTACCTTGATAGTATAGCATAGTCTGATGTAAATGTCAAGAGCTTCGTAATATCCCAATAGCTTGGACGGATCGAGGTATATCATTAAAAGATGTCATATACAAAGAATCCACACATGCCCAAGGTTCGTAGAGATGCAGCAGATATGGTGAGAAGAGGATTTAGTAAAGAAGAAGTAGGTCGAAGATTCGGGGTCGGATCAAGTACTGTATGTAAATGGGTAAAGAAAGCGAGAACCTGGGGATATGGTGCCATACCAACTAAAAGCTCTAGACCTAAACATCATCCGAAAGAATTAAAGGAAGAAGTAACAGAAAGAATTGTGGCTTTGAGATTAAAAACTAAAAGAACTAGTGAGGTGGTTCATCAACACTTGTTAAATGAAGGGATTAAAGTTTCTCTGAATTCAGTCAGACGAACAATTGATCGCCATGGACTCATGAAGAAGAGAAATCCATGGAAACGATATCATCCCCATGTAGATCGCCCGTATCCTTTGAAATCAGGCGACCTGGTGGAAATTGACACCATTCATCGAATGATAGACAAAAAGAAAAGATTGTATGTGTTTGTTTTAATAGATGTGTATTCAAGATGGGTGTATGCAAAAGCATATGAAAAAATTGGTGGAAAACAAACTGTTGAGTTTGTAGATGAAGCGCAAAGACACGCTGTATTTAATTTTAATATGTTACAAAGCGATCACGGACCAGAATTTAGTAATTGGTTCGTAGCTAGGATATCAAAGAATCACCGATATACCAGAATTGGTAAACCAAATGACAATGCTCACATTGAACGAGTAAATCGCACAATACAAGAGGAATGTTTAGATAAATTACCTAACGATGTTTTCAAAATCAATTGTGAACTTAAAAGATATTTGCAATACTACAACCACGAGAGATTGCACTTGAGCTTAAATTTAAAAACACCAAGTCAATTATTAATTAATTCCGTCCAAGCTATTGGTTAGAATACGGAGCTTTGGGTAATGTGCACACATATGGCGGTTTCTCCAACTCTAATCTTATACAGATTATTAAACTCGTTTGAAAGCATTTCAGGAGAAAGATACTCAAAATTATCTCCAAACCAAGAGATTTTTACAACAACTCTTTTTGCTACTATTCTATCTAAACCTTTAAGATCTAAGACGGCCTTTTCTGTCCACTTAATCTTTGGCATACATTTTTAAAATATCGGAGTGGCTTACAAATTTTCTATTCTTAGAGTTTATTCTTTTTTTTACTTCTCGCAAAAATGGGCTATTCAACTTTTCGCCAACATCGAAACCGCCAAAAAACTCTAGAAATTTTTGTTCAACGATTAAAGATATTTTATTTTCCAATTGTATCGTTTTCATATTAAATGACTATAACAATATATTAACAGGAAATTTACAAAAAAACAAAAGAAAAATGGATCTTAAGCCTTACCACGCAAAGTGCGCGAAGGCTTTGTTGGCGTCGGCCATCTTGTGGGTGTCGTCTTTTTTCTTGATGGCTATACCTTCGTTTTTAGATGCGGCGATGAGTTCATCGGCAAGTTTCAAATGCATAGCGCGACCCTTGCCTCCTCTAGCGGCATCACGAATCCAACGCATAGCCAAAGCGAGTCTACGTTCAGTGCGGACTTCGCGAGGAACCTGATAATTTGCGCCACCGATTCTCTTGGAACGGACTTCGGTCATAGGACCAGCGTTTTTCATGGCAAGATCAAAAATCTCAAGAGGGTTTGGGTTGCCTGTCTTTTCTTTTATAATTTCAAAAGCCTTGTAAACGACTTTGCGCGCCGTTTCTTTTTTGCCAGACCACATGACATAGTTTATGAACTTCTCAACTTTTTCAGAATTGAAAACGAAATCCGGCTTGACTATGTTTCTGTTTTTTACTTTTCTTCGCATATTTTTAAAAATTATTTCTTAGATTCTTTTGGTCTTTTGTTACCATAAAGTGATCGTCCTTGTCGTCTCTTTTCTACGCCTTGCGTATCAAGCACTCCGCGCACTATGTGATATCTGACTCCGATCAGGTCTTTGACACGACCACCGCGAAGCATCACCACTGAGTGCTCTTGAAGATTGTGTCCTTCGCCTGGAATATATGCAGTGACCTCCATACCGTTGGTCAAGCGCACACGAGCGATCTTACGCAATGCAGAGTTAGGCTTCTTAGGAGTGGTAGTGGAAACTTTCGTGCAGACACCCCTCTTGAAAGGAGCAGGATAAAACATGGGTCTGTTTTTTAAAACATTGAAACCGCGAGCCAGAGCGACTGTCTTTGATTTTTGGTGAGATTTGACTCTATTCTTTTTTATAAGTTGATTTATTGTCGGCATACCAAACAAAATAGCCCCCTAAACCTACAGGACTACAGGCACAATATACTATCTAGACAATTAAATTGCAAGCCCTGTGATCAGAGTATAAAAATAAGAAAGTATTGGATATAAATAATCGGCAAAAAATACTATAAAAAGAAGTATGAGGAAAAGCGCATATCTTTCCATAAAAGATATGACGGAATACATAGATCGAGGCAAAAGCTCAAAAAGAATTTTTGAACCATCGAGAGGTGGCACAGGCATAAGGTTAAATATGGCAAGTCCTAGATTTACCATGACGATAAGAGAGAGTATCGCTAGAAGATCAGGAGAAAAAAAGTATTTGAGCGAAAGACGCATTAACAATCCAAAAACTACTGCTAGAAAAATATTTGAAAGTATACCTGCGGAGGCCACGGCAAGCGTGCCTAATTTCTTATTTTCAAAATTCTCTGGATTGTAAGGCACAGGCTTTGCCCAGCCAAACAGAAACGGCGCTTTGATTATGACTAAAAGAAAAGGCAGGATAACCGAACCGAACATATCTAGATGCTTCAGAGGATTGAGTGTAAGTCTGCCTGCATACAGCGCTGTCTTGTCACCAAAATAATACGCGGCAAAACCGTGTGACACTTCATGAATCACTACGGACATTATGAGGATGACTATAAAAAACAATGTATCTACGCCTTGCATAATAATATTTTTATGATACCATAAGTAAACATTTATGAAAATATGCGTTATATCAAATAAGGGTTCAGTAGTCGGAGGCGGATATTCAAACCGCACTCGTGCTACCAAATTCAACCCTACCGGCAAAGTCCGCAAATACCCAAATCTTCAAAAGAAGAGGATTTTTGTGCCTGAGCTCGGCAAATCCGTAATAGTCGAAGCCTCTACCACAGGATTTCGCACTATGAAGAAAAACGGCATATATTCTACTCTCAAAAAAGCAGGATTGGTAAAATAAAAACCCTCACATTTGTGAGGGTTTTTATTTTATATGCCCTATGTTACAATTTCGGCATAAGGTACATTTTCGAGGGGCTAATTTCACAAAATATGTTTTAGTT
>CAYIBP010000008.1:36575-38522 GCA_964361705.1 uncultured Candidatus Saccharibacteria bacterium | reverse complement strand
CACAAGTGAGCCGTCGGATTTTCCACGCTCACTTGTTTTATTTTTATATTAAAAAATCTTTGTTATACTAAAAATGGTGGCATAAGGTACATTTTCGAGGGGCTAATTTCACAAAATATGTTTTAGTTTTTCTTCCCGAGATAAAAAAGTGGCAATGGGTAAATTGGGGACAGCCACCATTACGTATCATTTTTATAAAAATTTTGGACCTTTATCCATATGGTACAATAAAAAAATGCCACACGCATCATCGTTTACTTTCGGTACATACAAAGTTGATACTACCCGTTCAATCATCTCTTTTACCTACCACGTGAAGTTTAAATACGGCATAACGAAAACTTTTACTGACCGCCTCATATTTCCAGATGTGGCACCGGAGTTGTGGGAAAAAATACCCAAAACCGTGCTAGAGCCGACACTTCAAACACTTCTCCTTATGATCGGGATCAACTATTGGTGCGTCTTTCCGACGAATAACATTCGTATCGAAGGATTTACACTCACGCATGAGCAAGCACACTTTTGGGACACACTCTATTTGAATGGACTTGGAGAATTTTTCTACGACATGAAAATAGATTTTCATAATCTTATTGCATTTCCATATGACTCTTCTCTTGTCACACCTGCATCCGTAAAATTCAAAAGACCTATACGATCGCTTCTTTTGAATGGCGCAGGTAAAGATTCTATTCTCTCTGCTGAGATATTGAAGGCATCGAATACACCATTCGATTTTTTCTCTTTTGCTCCAACGCCCGCTCACAAACGCATTGCCAAGCTCGTGGACGCGAAAACTATCAGTGTCAGTCGTCGTCGTGATCCGTGGATCGATATAGCTATGTCATGGTTTAAAATATCTAGTGCATATCCATCTGTTTCTACCTTCACATTTATTGCTGTGCTACTCGCAGAACTCCTCGGATATGATTCTATCGTATTCTCGAACGAACACAGTGCTGACTTTGGCAACCTCATATACCTCGGATTGCCTGTGAATCATCAATGGTGTAAATCTTCCGTTGCAGAAAAAATGATCAATGACTACATACAGCGCTTTATAACACCCTGCATTTCAACAAGTTCACTCTTGCGTGAATTCAGTGAACTCGAAATAGTGCGACGTTTTGTGCGTTATCCGCAATACCTACGCCATGTTACCAGTTGTAACTATTATTTTGGACTTCCAGATATTGTGCAAATCCTCTTACGAAAATCCTACTGGTGCAACAATTGTCCTAAATGTGTTTTTCTCTTTGCATGTTTCTCTGCGTTTCTGCCAAAAAAAGAAGTATTGAGTATTTTTGGCGCAAACTTGTATGCCAAAAAAAGTCTATTAAAACTTTTTAGACGCATCTTGGGAATCGAGGGATTCAAGCCATTTGATTGTGTCGGCGAACCTAAAGAGATGATCCTCGCAATGCACAAAGCAGTAAAACGTAGAGAATACGCCAGCGAGCCAGCGATACAACTCTTTGAAAAATATTTTCCAGAGAACTATGATTTTGACAAACTCGCGCGAGAAATCTTAATGGATGAAAAGAAACAGTAAAAAAACCGAGAGCTAAGATTTATCATTTAGATACTTACCGGCAATACTCAATGCGAATGAAGGAAGTATAATGAAGACTGTCGCAAACAAAAGTCTTATAAATATTTGACTTATATTTGAATCTGGCGCATCTGGTCCGGAACCAGTAACGACGACCAAAATACCGAGAATTCCAAAAACAATAGATGAATAAATGAAAATCCGTGTTGCTATCTTTTGCATGATTTTAGTATAGCATAGGTGTTAAAGAGAATCAGTATGTAGAAAAAAATCTTTTAAATATAATGTGGAGAAAGGGTGTCAGGTACCCTTATTTTCAGTGTTTAAATATCTCTCAATGAATATAAATGGTGACTGACCCCATTTTTCCCCTGACCCCATTTTTCCATTTT
>CAYIBP010000008.1:31167-36475 GCA_964361705.1 uncultured Candidatus Saccharibacteria bacterium | reverse complement strand
TTTTCCCCTGACCCCATTTTTCCATTTTTCCCTGACCCCATTTTTCCAAGAATGGCTATGCCAATGACTACGACGAGCCAACCCTGCCATTTCACCGGTACCCAACCCCAGCCATAAAGCTTGGCCTTGAACCAATACCCCCGTGGATTGTCTTTTAGATATGCGATACATTCTTTGATCATATGTTTATATTAATAATACCATCAAAATGATCCTTTTCATCCGCTTCTGCATCGGCTTTTGTTTTATGAACGGTTCCATCTTTATGATTTGGTGGAGAGTAAAGCGTATACAACTGCAACATTTCTGTCGCTGAGGTATTTACGATATTATGTTTTGTCCCTGCTGGTACCATCACGACAAACCCATCACTGATTTCATTTGGAACGCCATCCAAAATAGCTTTGCCTTGCCCCCTCTCACACCGGATGAATTGATCCAACTGATGGATTTCTTCACCGATATCTTCATTGGGCTTCAAACTCATGACGACAAGCTGGCTATTCTTGGCTGTGTATAGTACTTGCCTAAAATATGTATTCTCAAGAGAAATTTTTTCTATGTTTACTATGTATCCTCTCATACATTAATTATACACCTAGAATTGGGTTTGTCTTTCTTTTTTGGAATTAAAAGATATCAGGTACTCTTATTTTTATTACTCCGCAAGCAAAGCAAGAAGTTCTGGAAAATGATCTGTTTTAAGGCTCTTCAAAAGAAAGTGTCCCTTGTCTTTAAATTCTTGAAACTCGGCACTCACCAATTTTGATTTAAGTATTTCAACGCTTTTGAGAATACTCGGCATATCATCATCAGAATACATAACAGTCAGCCCTGCGGTCTTTAAAGAAATCTCTGGATCAATATCAAAATTAAAAAACTCTAGATCGAAATGTGGCACATCAAATCCAAGCCAAGGAGCAACAAGCACGACTTTCCCAACCTTTACATTGTTTTCACAGAGCCACCTGACAAGGAACCCTCCACCGCAACTATGCCCTACCAACATGGTGTCTTCATCGGGAGCAAACCTTTCCAACATTTCTTTCCATCTTTCGTAATTGGGTTCATAAAATCCCGGCATCTCGGGAGTCTGTGTTTCGACACCTCGCAAAAGGAGCTGTCTCTGCAACCAAGGAATCCAATGATCATTCGAAAAAGCGGGACAAGCAGGATCTTCGAATTCTGATTTATCGTAATACCCATGAATTATTACAGCCTTTTTCATGATGAAAAAAATTTTCTCTTATTTATTTGCTCGAGTATTTCAAGCGTTGCTTTAACGGAAAGATTTTGAGTATTTTTTAATATCAATCTATCTCCATATTCTCTCAACAAAGGAGTAAGAAATTCATCTCCCCAAGAAGGCGAAAAGGTAATGACACCATTAAATTCAACCTCTACATTTTCATTAGCCAACACACTACCAAGGGATGGCTTGAAAGCAGCAAAGGCCTCTCGTCCTGTTTGACGAGATATTAATGTCGTTCCAAATTTTTCTAATGAAATTATCATATATACATTTTATATTAAAATTAATAACTAATTAAGGCAATACAACCACGATAATAATTTGGGGCTTGCTTTAGGTTTAGGTTTGAGCTATCTCTTTTGAGTTCTAATTCACCATTCCCTGATTGGAAAGAAAGTCCTATTAGATTCTTGGTTACTACACTTCTGACGAATTTAAGACCATTTCCTCTTTCTTCTGGTTCTCTGCCTGAAATGATTTCAGTGAAGGCAACCTCTAAAGCACTCTTATCATCAATTAAACTCGGTCTAATCCTTTTCAAAGTTTGTAAAATACCTTGACCACGGTCTGCCAACACAATCTGCCTCTTGTTTAAGTCATATCCAAAAAATATACCTGCAATATCTGGCCACTGTCCTAGATTGTGGTCAAAAGAATTATTTCCAATTTCTCCAGCGACCGCAACCACAAGTGGAAAAATTTGTTTTATTTCTTCATTAGTGGTTTGGGTAATTGGGGACAGCCACCATTATCCTCGCCACACTTACGCGCGAAGCGCGCGACCCAATTTTTGGACTGCATACTGCCTGGCTCCGGGGGTAGGGATCGAACCTACGACCAATCGCTTACACTTTATCTTCTATTGCTAGAAGTGTGGACTATATCATCTCCATATTCGCACACATTAAAGTGTATGAACTTAGGAGCAAGGCGCTTCGCACCGACTGTGGTCGGCACTACTCTCATAAAGAGATAGTCTCTACACCTGCCTTCGCTAAAGCTTCGGCGAGGCAAAGCCTTCCAAAACTGTAACAAAGGATTGGCTCGGGATTACCCCATAAGGGCTTCCCCGAATTCACCTTGTTTTTCAAACTATTTTTCAATAGGAAGCTGCGTAACACCGTCGTGTATTTCCATATGGCAATTAGCACACAAGAGAACACATTTATCAATTTCTTTCTTGATACGCTCCCAAGACCTTGTCAGTCCTCGAGAAGAAAGATCAAAATCTTTTTCTTTTGGATTGAGGTGATGGAAACTCAATGCTCTCTGGCACTTTTTATAACCACAAATAATACACTTACCGCCTTTATGCTCTCTGGCCATTTCACGAAGCTTTTTTCTTCTTCGGCTAACAGCCATAATCATATATTCTCTACGGTCGGCATATGTTCGTTTTTCTACTCGTTTCTTTTTGGTATACACAAGTAGATTATACCACGAACATCCGACACAGGCGACCGCTCTACCGCTGAGCTACCCCGGAATACTTTCATATTTTCAAATAACGTTATTTATATTAACAAAAATACGGGCTGAACACAAATTCCACTGTTTTCTTTTTATATTTATGGTAAACTGGTTGACGAATATGAATACAAAATTTTACATAGAAAATGACCCAGAAAAAATAATTCTGCGAGATCACTTGGCGTTTGATAGGACAGTCCTAGCAGTAGAACGCACAATACTCTCATACATCAGAACTGCATTGGTGGCCACAGGTGGCGGGATAACATTTTTGAAATTATTCCATGGTGAATTTATCCCTAACCTTTTAGGATGGGTGTGTTTTGTACTGGCAATATTGATGTTTATCTTTGGAGGATGGAGATTTTTTAAATCGAGACAGACATTAAAGGCTGTCTATGAGACACCGCGAGATTAATAGCAAAATATTATCAATTATTATTAACATAAAACAACTATATATGAAGACAATTTCTAAATACGTTTTGATAGCCCTTGTGCTCGTATTGCCTGCTATGGCTTTGGCTCTGGACTTTCGTAGTGGAGAAAACCCTTCTGTCACAAAAAAAGAGAAAATCAATAATGACGTGTATATGGTGGGTGGCAGTGTCAATAGCGTGGGTGAAGTAAACGGAGACTTGACGGCATTCGGAGGCAACGTGGTCATCAACGGAGAAATAAATGGTGATGTCATGTCTGGAGGTGGCAATGTCAGCATCTTGGCAGATATAGATGATGATGTACGTGTCGGAGGAGGTACGATAGTAATCGGAGGCAAGATCGATGGCGATCTGCTAGCTGGAGGAGGACAAATAAATATCGGTGGTTCTGGAATATCCGGTGATGTAGCCGTAGCTGGAGGCAATGTACGCATAGATGCACCGATCAAAGGCAATCTTTTTATCGCGGGAGGCAGTGTGTACATAAATGCTCCAATAGAAGGCAATGTAAGAATACAAGCAGAGACAATCACACTCGGTAGCGCAGCAGTACTGTCTGGAAATCTAAATTACAAAGCACAAAAAGAATTGATCCAAGAAGAAGGCGCAGTAATAAATGGAAAAATAGATTTTGAATTAACAGAAAAATCTAGACGAGCGGTTTCTTGGGCGCTACTCTCTGGATTGGCATTATGGAAATTTATCACCCTACTTGTCTGCTCGCTACTCATCGGATTGGGTTTTCGTCGCTACAGCAAAGTCTTGGTGGACTCTGCTCTGTATAAACCTGTACGTGGCATAGGCAGAGGTTTGATAACATTTATATCAATACCAATAATATCCATACTACTATTCGTTACTATGGTCGGCATACCATTCGGCATAGCGGGCATAATAGGATTTGTGATATTTATGATCTTCACTTGGATAATGACGCCTATCGTATTGGGCAACATCATGCATAAATACTTTGCCAAGAAAGAAGTAGGCGTATCATGGAAAACTATACTTTCAGGAGTGGTGGTGTATTCCCTGCTTGGACTTATCCCATTTGTAGGAGGTATTATACAGATTCTATTTTCACTTGTGACTCTAGGCGCTATGATTTCTATCAAAATAAAGATGTTGAAAGAGTGGAGATAAAAATATAAAAATCTATGTTATAATAAACTTTTATAACATGGGATTAGAAATATTCTTCAAAGACATAAAAACCCCCATAACCATAATCCATGTGATCTCTGTGGTTTTCGGCATGGGAAGCGCGCTTGTATCAGATCTGCTTTTCTCTATTTTTAGCAGAGATAAACAATTAAACGATACCGAAATCCATACACTCTCTGTGCTTTCAAAAGTTGTGCATTATAGTCTTATTGTTATTATTTTATCTGGCGCTGCTATTTTCTTTTCTGATACTTATAAGTATATGCATTCGGTAAAATTCTTGGCAAAGATGAGTATTATACTTGTGCTTTTTATAAATGGATATATATTGAGCAAACGCATATGGCCCAGTATCGTAGCAGATAGATTCTTTTATCTTAGAAAAGAAGGAAACATCCGCAAGACAGCTTTTGCCTGTGGGGCTATTTCTGTTACATCTTGGATTTTTGTTTGTGCGTTGGGTGTACTAGACAAAGCGACCATTGGCTACTTTGCAATCATTGGCATTTACTTATTGTTGGTTTTTTTGGGTATATTAATTTCCCTCTTCGTAGAAAAAAGTGTGTTTAAAGAATAACGACCTATTTTAGTTTAGTATTATGGAGATGTAGGCTCTACACTCGCATTCATCAACGCTTTTGTCTTTGAACCTATCAATCCATCAGGTACTAGATTATTTTGTTCTTGCCATTCTTTTATGACTTCTATGGTTTTTGGACCAAGTTTGCCATCTATGACAAGTCCGAGACCTAGAACATCATTTAGAAATCTTTGCAATTCTTTGACTGCTTCGCCTGTACTACCATCTCTGAGTGTTACGGTGCCAAAGTTGTAAGCTCCGGTACTGCCAGAAGTATCAGGTCCTTTCGATCCAGTGTCAGGACTCTTTTTAGCAACACTCGCATTCATCAACGCTTTTGTCTTTGGACCTATCAATCCATCAGGTACTAGATTATTTTGTTCTTGCCATTCTTTTATGACT
>CAYIBP010000008.1:0-31067 GCA_964361705.1 uncultured Candidatus Saccharibacteria bacterium | reverse complement strand
GCAATTCTTTGACTGCTTCGCCTGTACTACCATCTCTGAGTGTTACGGTGCCAAAATCGTAAATTCTTCCAGTCGTCTTTGGCTTACCGACGCCAATTTCACAAGACTTACCAGTAACAGTGCTAAATCCAACACCTCCACTACAATCCACAGAATCATCACCTTCAGGGTCTTCTGTTTCATCGTCAGGAGTAGTACCCGAGGCACCTCCACCCCCTCTTGTACCTCCAGCAGGAGGTTTTGTACTGTCCGTGGGAGCTGTCTTTGTAGTGAATTGTACCGTTCCAGCATCTGATAAAGCACTTTCATCATCTACCATAAAGAAGGTGTAGTAATATGTCATGGATGGTACCACGGAAGTATCTGTATAAGATTCCTGTTGGCAATCTAAACTCACAAGCTTATCGCTAACAAGTGGAGCAGTCAAAAATCCTGTCTTATTTTTGTATATATCTATACTCTTACAAAGATCTTCATAGTCCACCTTCTGCCAACCAAGCTTTACAGAACCTTCGGCTGCTACTATGGATGACACCTTTGGAGGCTTTGCCAAACGCGCTGCAGTGTTGAAAGTAAAATCATCAGAATTCTTCAAGTTGCCAGAAGCGTCTTTGGACTTTACTCTATAGTGATAAGTACTTCCGGGTTTTAAATTAATAAGAGGTGTTATCCTATTCTGGGTTAGAAATGGATTCACATCTGTGAGATTGCCATAAGAAGTTGTCTTTCCATATTGAATTTGACTATCTGCAACCTCATCTGTAACCCAAGAGATAAGTGCTCGAGTCCAGCCGACTTTGTTTACTAGAATGTTTGAAATTATAGGAGGAGTTGTATCGTTACATATTGGAGGACATGGAGGAGGTGGAACTGTCACTGTAACTATCGCGGTTTTGGTTAAAGTACGCGCTCCCCCAGTAGCGGTGAGAATATAGGTAGTAGTAACAATTGGGGTTACCTCTCTACTCCCTATACCAGACAAAGTGGTAACAACTCCCACACCCTTATCTATGGATATAACATCCGCACCTGATACATCCCAAGATATAGTGACAGCTTGACCAAGACTTATTGCATTAAGTGAAGCGGTAAAAGAATTAATCTTGAAAGCAAGGCTCTTGGACGTAGCCGTTGAAAGTCCGGAATTATTCCCGGCTGCATCAAAAGCAGAAATCGTATAAGAATATTCTGTGACGGGAACAAGAGCCGTATCGTTATCAGAAAAAGATGTAGAAGTTGCTGTACCGATCTGCGTACCATTCCTAAATATCTTGTAACCCGTAACACCTATGCTGTCTGTGGATGCTGTCCAAGTTAGATTTATAGATGAAGCGTTGCTTGAGGTTGCTATTAAATTTGTCGGTACAGATGGAGCTACAATATCAGGACATACAGGAGGACACGAAGGAGGAGGAGCAATAGAACGAGGCAATATTGCCCACTTAGGATTGTCATTTAAAACAGCGGCAGGAAGGATCTTGGTTTTTACGAAATCCCAAGCAGCTCCCCCGCCTGGTTCATTTGCAACCATAGATGTAGCGGCAATCAACATGATATCGTAACCGTGAACGGGATCTTGAAGTGGGAAAGAATTCAGCGCTCTCGTATCTGGAAGATAACCAGTCATCAGATCCGCCCAACTGCTAAAATATTGAGAACCGGCTAGTTTGACAGTAGCAAATCTTCCCAATGCCATCATGTATGGATTGGTGTCAGGATGTGTAAATCCATTGATATAAAACTTAGACAAATATGAGACTAGATTGTCCACTGCATAACCGAGTTCTTTTGCCCTACCCAAAGCAAACATCAAGAAATCTTGAGAGAATCCACTGATAGCACTTTTTGTAACAGCCACATCTATACCATATTGAGTTTGAGCAGAACCGTCTTCTCCAGAATCCCATTGATTTTGTTTTGGGTTACCAAGTACAGGCTGATTGAAAAAACTACGCCCCCAAGTCCAATTGGTATTCTGATAAAACGGAGTGGCGGTTATATTTTTATAACCCTCTTCGATGGCGATGACGTCATTCATGAGATCATCAAAATAACTTTTTTCTACAGTATTATCTGGGCTCACGAAGGCAGCATTGACACGAGTACGAAGCATCCAAGCCTTGCCTCGAAGTTGTCCTGTTAAACCTCCTTCTGCTCCTGTTGGACCTCTTCTGAATGGATATACTCCCCCGATACCATCTCCGCTAGCTGCTCCATAAGCTGTCCAAAACCAAAGTTCTTCAAGATACCAATAATCTCCGGTGGATGTGTAAATAGGAGAATGTATATCAAACGAGTGCGCCATATCTGGCTTCCACCCTCCAGCAGTTTCAGCGGTTTCAGGGCCAACTATTTTTATTTTATCTGCTGCTTTATTGTTTGCGTGTGTCAAGTTAGAAAGAAAAACTGAAGGTCTATCACTGATGGATATGATTTTTCCAAAACCTGGAGTGGTTTTTGCTTTATCCATTTTTTTTGCAGAATTCCCTTCTCTAAAATGTATCGGCCAAGCAGCAGACAAGTCAGCATTTCCAAAAGCTGATTCTTTTGTCCTAATATCTCCTGTGTAAAGCCATCTGATAACCCAGTCTGGATAAGGACCTATCTCGGGGCGTCCACCGGTAGTAGTCATTGATTTTTTTAATTGCCCAGCATCATACAAATCTTTAGGCATCTTGAGCCAAGCATCAAAACGTACAGCATGATACTCATTTATTCCGGATTCAGATACTACTTTTGATGGATCGTAATTTGGAATAAATTTTGTTTGAGCCAAATATACTAGATTGAAATTCATAGCTGTCAAAGACGGTGTAGCGCCTATCCAAAATTCTTTTGTCCATCTAGAACCTCCGTACATCGTAAATGCTGATTTTGTATATACAGTAGATGGAGAAGTACTGCCTATCTTTAGAGCAAGGGTTGAGAGTGGAACATCTTCAAACTCTTCCGTATTTGCCAGCTCGCCTATGTATCGCACCCGTACTTTGTTTATAGTAGGCCAAAAAGTCGCATGAAATATCGGGCGAAATGGTCGATAAGAATCAAAACCAAGATCGTATTTTCTAGCAGTAGAATGATCGGCCAATATCACCGTCGTTGCCACCGGTCCTGATGTCCAAAGTGTGTAGTCTCCATTTTGAAGCATTGTTCTTGCAGATGTTGTCTTTGTAACTCCACCACTGACTAGATCAATCTTGGCATCAAAATTATACTGAGAGTCGAGCATTTCTGTTGTTGTCAAAGGCGTATTATTCCCCGATGCCTGATTTTGAAATGTAAGAGTTACGGTACTATTGGCAGTGAGACTTGGAATCAAAAAAGAAATCACTGCGTGTTTTACTGAACCGTCAGGCCATCTTTGTTTTACATCTGCCTGAGTAAATACTGCGGTACCATTTACTAAAACTTTCGGAAAATTTTGTATTTCGCCTTGCAAAAACGGTCTACCTATTTGCACGGGATAATTTGTGGTCGTCGCACCTGTCTTTTCAGTGATGGTGACAGAGTTACTCGAAGATGGAGGAGGAGTTGTAATAATATTATTTACTGTCACACTCACAGCGGATGAAGTTGTAAAATTAGAGCTAGAATCTCGCGCTATTGCAGTGATAGAATGTGAGCCATTAGTTACAGAGGTGGTACTCCAAGAAACAGAATATGGGGATGTAGTATCTTCAGCGCCTACATTTACACCATCCACTTTGAATTGCACTCCAGATACAGCTACATTGTCAGAAGCATTGGCGGTCATATTCACTGCGCCTGAAACCGTGGCGGAAGCAGCGGGAGATGTGACAGAAACTGTAGGTGGAGTAGTGTCACCACTATCAAGTGTCGCATTATAAAGCGTCGTGACTTCAGCAGTAGTGAGAGCTTTGTTGTAAACTCGAACTTCGTCGATAATGCCTTTGAATTGATTTACAATATTAGTGGCATTGCTCTTATCACCAATAATAAAAGAATCATCATTAGCTGTCAGAGTACCCGTCCTAGCGCAAGCTGTTTTGGCAACACCGTTTATATATGTAGTGATAGTTGTACCGTCATATACAGAAGTAACTAGATTCCACTGATTATTTGTATATGCACTTTTAGCGCAAGTAGCTACACCAGTACCATTGGCAGTGGTGATAACACTTGTAACAGTAAATCCGCTAGGATTTATATATAAAAGATAGTTGTTTACATTCTTGACCTTACTCATAATATGCGGAAATGTTTTTTGTACAGGATCCGGATATATCCAAGCAGACATAGTAAGAGCTGTACCAGTAACATCGAGTGATGATGTTCCAGAATCAGATACTTCCACTCTGTCGTCCACTCCATCAAAAAGTAAACCTCCACCTAATTTACCCGCAGTCCAAGTAGGACCGTTTGTAAGCGTACCTGTATTATTGTTGCCAGAAGAATCAGAAGCAGTAGAACCAGATCCTTCATTAAAGCTCCAATAACCAACTAAACCGCCAGGAGGAGCTCCTCCTCCATTGCTAACGGTAACCGTAAGAGCAGCAGAAGTAGTCTGGTTAGAAGAAGTATCCGTGGCAAGAGCAGTGAGAGTATAATTGCCATTTGCAACTGCAGTAGTATCCCAAGGGATTGAATATGGAGCAGAAGTATCTTGTGATCCAAAATTCGCTCCATCTATTTTAAACTGCACTCCGGCTATTCCTGTTTCATCAGAAGCGCTTGCCGTGAAATTTATCGTACCGGAAACAGTGGAAAGATTGTCAGGAGAACTTATGAATACAGCAGGAGGAGAGGTGTCACCTCCACCTCCACCTCCGCCTCCACCATTACTGACAGTGACAGCAACAGAGCTGGAAGTAGTTTGGTTGTTGCTAGAATCTCGTGCTATAGCTGTCAGAGTGTACGCGCCATTTGAAATGGCAGCGGTATCCCAAGAAGCTTCATAAGGAGCTGATGTATCCTCGGATCCGATATTTGATCCGTTTGCTTGAAATTGAACTCCGGCAACTGCGACACCATCAGAGGCATCGGCGGTAACATTCACTGCGCCTGAAACTGTGGCCGAAGCAGAAGGAGAAGTTATAGAAACTGTAGGTGGAGTGGTATCACCTCCAGCACCGGCACCGTCATCGTAATACACCGTCATGCGTATCATATCCACTATGATCGAAGTGGCAGAATCTGAATTTTCTTTTGCGGAAATTACAACACCGAAACCGGAATTATTTACTTCGGCAGGAGTCCAAGTAGTACCCCACAAATCTGTAGATGTACCGTCCACTGTGGCACTTGCAATACCATAATATCTGGAACCTCCGGAACCAGTCGCTGGCCAATTTGCACCGAGAGCTTTATTGTCCCCTACGACGCTTCCAGCTTTTACGAGTTTTACTTCAACATCTGATACCGTACAGTCGGCGCAAGTCTCACCTTTTTCAATCTGTACTTTTATACCTAAAATGGTACCGCCATCAGGAACAGCAAATCCGAAATTTGTGGCTTTCAAATATTGAGTAGTTTCTGTCGCTAGAGTGAGAGATGCTGTGGCGTAATTGTTGTCGGAGGTCGTAGCGTTAGAAGTATTTTCCCAAGCGACGCTACCACCGTTTGCGCTGTCACTCACTATAGTACCGGAATTGTTCGGCCCCGTAGTGATAGTGGCAGCCTCTGTTTTGTGGATAGAAGATACGAGAGACAAAGTCAAACCTACACTAAACACAATCAAAGCAAGCCAGTGCGCATGTTGATGATACGGATGTTCATGCCAAGATCTGTAAGCTTTGAATTTATTTGTAAGCTTTGCGTGTATTTGTCTCATAGATTAGTAAAATATAAAACCAAACGAAATTACTTTATAATAATTTTCACAATTCTCTCGTTTGGTTCGTCCAAACCAAACACCATATTAATACTAATTTTATTAGAAACACCTACAAAGAGCAAGCAATAAAGTGGATACCGTAAAGCTCTGCGTCAAAAGAATTTAAAAATAGCAAAAGAGGTTGCATTATTAAAAAAATAAGTTAGAATATCCGTGTGAGTAGCCAGCATTTCTGGGCCCTTACCTGCCCGAATGAACATTCGTTCAGGCGGGGCTCATCTGGTCTTCATAAAGATTTTGATGAATAAATTTACGGTATATGTTTTGAAAGATGATAGAGGAAAATTTTACAAAGGTTTTACGAATAATCTCGAAAGAAGACTACACGAACACAATACAGGTCATACAAAAACCACTTCAAGAATGAAAGGAATACGAGTTGTCTATACTGAAAAATATGATAGTATTGAAGAAGCTCGTAAAAGAGAATTATATTTGAAAAGTGCAGCTGGAAGAAAATTTTTAAAAAATGTTTGGGCCCTTAGCTCATCTGGTAGAGCACCTCATTTGCAATGAGGGGGTGGCAGGTTCGAGTCCTGTAGGGTCCACCAAACGAAACTTGTTCGGAATTAAGAAGAATTTTTGCTAAACTACAAATATGAATTGGCTTCCGTATTCAATCGCCTCAACAATTTTGCTTGGTATTGCGATGTCGCTTTACAAAATACCCTCGTTCAAAGGGTATAGCAGTTTTTTGTCTACTGTATGGACAAATGCTTTTTCGGCATTGTTTGTCGTATTAGCACTTTTGTTTTTCAATCAAAATGACCTGGTTGGATTCTCATATATTTCTTGGTACGCCATAATTTGGGGAGGATTTTTTGCTATCAATATGGTTTTGCAAAAAATCCTCTTGCAAAATGTTGAGACAAATTCTGCTTACCCAGTTACCTCATCAATTGGAAGTGTACTAACCGTTCTTATCGGCTTGACTGTTTTATCCGAACACATTTCTTTAATACAAACACTTGGAATAATTGTCATCCTACTTTCGGCTTTCCTTTTCACACGAAAAAGTGGTTCCTTTCCTCTTGATCAAAGAACAATTTTGCTTTCTCTGGGAATAATCGCATCCTCGACAGCTTCAAAATATGTTCAGAAACTTGGAGCAGTTAATGATTCCTTTTCACACTTTATGATTTGGCAGTATATTGGAGCCGCTCTTTTCGGCCTTCTTATCGCTTATATTTTTGAGAATGGAAAATTCAAAGAAATTACACATTTAGGAAGATATTGGAAAGGTTCGATGTTGATTGGATTGTTTTCCGTTCTGGGAGGTTGGATGATACTTAAGGCGTTATCGCTCGGGCCTCTTTCGGGAGTGTATGCAATTCATCCCACCTACACTTTTATTGCCGGAATTTTTGGTTATATCTTTTTCAAAGAAAAACTGACAAAAAAGAAAATCGTTCTCGCACTTTTAAGCATAGCAGGTATTATTCTTTTAAAGATTGGATAAAGAATTAATGGAATTAATGGGGACAAATTAATGGGGACAAAATTAATGGGGACAGTCACCATTCTTTTCATTCTTCTGTAAAATTAATGGTGGCTGTCCCCTTTTTCTGGTGGCTGTCCCCTTTTTTCCTTTTTTCTTTTTCATGGTGGCTGTCCCCTTTTTTCTTTTTTCCAGCGGAAAGAAAAACAGCACCTGCGTGCTGTTTTTCTTTATTGAAATCTATTTGAGTTCATACGCGCCCACATCTATAGTGCCTATAATTTTGCGTTCGCGCTTGCCTAGAGGGTGCACATATTCTTCGGTGGGAGTGAGGGATATGTCGTTTGCGCTACTTAGCGCAGAGCCGGAATTCACTGCCGGAGAATTTTTATCAAGTTCATATTTGAAAGCAGATTTGTTTGAAGCGCTATAAGCGGGGTTCAAATCTTTGACCGAAGTCACGGGTCCTTCAGAAAGTTTTCCAGCTCCAAGGAAAAGATTGTTGGTGGATTTTGCGATAGGAGTTTTCTCTTTCACTTTCAAGAACACCGTGCCCGTCTTGCCACTGTTGTTCACCACTGTATTATTCACAAAGTAAAGTTCATTTTGTTTGCCACCTGAAGTCTTCAATCCTTCCGCCCCGTAAGATATTATGACGGGATTGGAATTGCTCGAATTCCCTTCTACACTATTGCCTATCAAATAAGACAAACCTCCATTTGACAAGTCTATAGAGTAAGCATCGGAGCCTCCTTCTTCATCTGCTATCCTATTGTAAAGAATATGATTTTGCAAAGCGCGAGATTTTATATTACTGCCCATGTTTGCAAAATGCACAAAACTGTATTTGATCGAGAATTTTGGACTGCTTGAAATATATATGTTATGCGTCTTGCCATCACCGCTACCATTTGCGCTAAATTCAGAAGACTCGATTTCCACTGCACCCTTGGTGGTAAACAAACCATTTTCATTATCGTGGAAATAACTATTCTTTATCAAAAGATCATTCTGTCCTTTTACTCCTGCTCCATTTTTATCTTTGTTCTTGGCGCCGGAAAATTCTATATTTTCTATGGTGATATTCTTGCCTATCACCACCCAGATACCTTTGTCTTGAGCGAGCTTGCTATTTGTACTTTTTATATGCGCTCTAGTCCCGCCCACACCGCGAAGTGTCAGATCGTTTGCGCGCCATATAGCTATATCATCTTCATACACACCTGCATCTATCAGCACAGTATCACCATCTTTGACCAACTTTTGCAGGTCACTTGGCTTTTTGTATTCTTTGTTAGGACCGACTTCATATACGGAGGCATTTGTCCTCGAAGATGAAGCTTGTCTGTTGAATATCGGTTTATATATGAAAACATTTCCATTGGCGCTGTTGAAACCCACAAACACATCTTTCTCGGGAACATACTTCCATCTGCCAAATATACCGTTTGGTGTCTGGATGCTAGGTATAAAGACACTTGATTTTGCAGGGAGATGTTTTTTCCAGACCAAAGTATCGAGGTCAAGAGTATAGACACTCGCCCCGCCTGTCCAAGCCACAAGCATTTTGGATACAGGATCATAATCAAAACCCGGCGCGTTGCCTTTCAGCGCATCCTTGTCACCGGTAGTATTTAATTTAGAAAATTTCTTTGTGATTAGATCCCAAGCGTACACGGAGCCTTTACCTATGGCGACGATCATTTTCTTTTCAGGATGAAAAGCGGCATTTAAATTTGAAGGAATAGAACTCGATGTCAAAGATTTCCAAGAATCTGTAGATGGTGTGTATTCCATCAATCCTGATTTTGAAGATTGTCCTCCATGCCAATATATTTTCCCTGTCGCATTGTCGCGCGCAGTCACCGATCCATTTGTACTGCCAACTCCAGAATTCGTAGCGTAATTTTTCCATTCTAAATCAACGATACTAAAACACTGAGTCTTTTTGCTATCGCTAGTACCGTCTGGAAAAGCATATGCCATACCGAAAGAACAAAGCTCGTTGCGCTCCTGTACAAACTCTAAATAATCATAGGTGTGTCTGCTCCTGGGCATGCCGTCAGCGTAGACGCTGGGATCTGAACCCAAAAGTTCCACGTCTACCGAAGGCTCGTTTAATTTACTCCAAGAGAGGGAATCTAAACTAAAAGCATAGACCTCATTGCCACCGTAATCCTTGTTGCCTCCTCCCCACACCAATAGCTGATTTCTGACAGAATCAAAAGCCGCACCGTTATAAGCGGTGACTATAGCCTTTTGACCTTGACTGCCGGTGTAGCTGCAATCTGCATCTTTGCAAGGATCAAGAGCCGAGAGTCGAGAATTTGGCACCTGCATCCATTCACCGGGTTTCAGATTGATACTAGTAGTTTGCAAAAAACCTTCTCTTATGTTGAAAACATTATAGACAAAACCAACCACAATCACGACAGAGAAAAATAAAAACAAATGAAAGTGGTGTTTTTGTAGAACTTTTTTTGTTTTGAGCATTACTATTTTTATTGTCATCTTTTTGATGATTATTGTAATGCTTTTATTATATCATCTATTTTTGTTACGCCAATATCTCCACGACAAGTAAAGGAGTATGAGTATTATGAGCAGAAATAAATACCAATAATTAAAATTCTTGAAACCCGAGGACGAAGCGAGCGCCAACCCATCGTCTCCATTTGTGATTATATTTTCTTCAGCGCCTTCTTCATCTAAATTTAAAATATTTTCATTTACAGTACTAGTGCCCAAGACAGATCCTGGAGATCCAGTGTTATTTTGCGCGCCATTACCAAAAGAAGAACTGCTCGAAAATGTCTGATCTGTATTGTTTGTATTGTTTTGGTTATTTAGCGCTAAAGGACTACCAATATCAAATGGTAGAGAAAAAGAAAATCTACGCTCGGCGCTTATGGTCGGAGGCGAAGCTCTAGACACCGCGCGATATACATAGGTCTGCCCTGGAGAAAGGCCTGTCAGAGTGACGGAATGTAAAAAAACTTTTGTCGGATCTTCTATGGTACTAAATGGATAACCAAAATTCGGCGCGTCTAGATCGAGCGTGTATGTAGAAGTATCGGGACCATAGACCACTTGGCTAGTGGCAAGCTTGTTTGTATTCCAAGTGATAGTGGTCTGATTTAAAATGAGATTTATATTTTGCTCTTGTTCACTTGAAATGGTAAGTGGTATGAAATTTATACCTCCGCCACCGCCAGTGATGGTGCCACCTCCACCAACATCGCCATCTTCACCTCCTACAACGGTATCTCCGCAATGAGTAGTACCTCCTTGAAATCCGACACACACATCAAAACCCAAGGATTTTTCTTGATATGCATTATCTGCGCCGGTAAAAGAAACATCGAAATCAAAAGTTTTAGATTCTCCGTTTGAAATAGAGCCTAAGGTCACCTCGCCTGCCGTGGAAAAAAATGTAGCCAAAGAATCATTAAACAAAGTGTTACTGCCCTCTTTTATCACAAGCTGCAGCATACTGCCAAAATTGTCGCCATCTGTGATATTTATCGCCTCTGTGAGCACAGTCTGCGAAGCTCCAGAATTGTTGGTGACGGTCACAACTCCACTAGCATCATCTCCAGGCATAAAACTCGCTTCACTAAAAAGTGTCGGTGGTGTAAAAGTAACTTCGAGCGACGCGGCATTTGCAAAAGCGGTAAACAATCCAAAAGAAGCAAGAATTGCGCTTGTTGATACTGAAATTTTCACAAAATTTTTCATATATTTTTTCATAAAGTTTCTTCTTGCAATGCTTGTGGTTCTTGTGGGGCTTCTGTGGCGACTTCAGGCTCTGCTCGAACTTCTACCTCTACAACCACTGGCTCGTCTGGAACATCTTCTTCTGTTTCTGTAATAATTTCTGCTGTTTCTATTTTTACCTCTTCTATCTCTTCTTCATCTTGTTTTATTTCTTCTGTTTCGATAACAGTTTCTTCGGCGACATTTTCGATTTTAGCATCATCTTTTACGACTTCTTCTATCTCTTCAACCAAAACTTCTTCAATTACAATTTCTTCTTTTGCAATTTCTTCCATTTGTTCAGTTTCCTCAATCACAATTTCTTCTTTGACGACTTCTATTACTTCTTCCGCCACAATTTCCTCCACAGCGATTTCTGATTCTGTTTCCATATCTTCAGCAACTACATCGAAGAAGAATTTTTTATAATTAAAGGTTCCAGCGTTTGATCCTCCCGGTGTAGGCTCCGGATCATACCAGACTCCGCCATCCAAAACTCTCGCAAAAGATTTGTCATCCGGCGCGCTTTCTGTATATGCATGACTATCGCGAAGTGTACCACCCAGCCCTATCTCTCCATCATACAATCGTACAGTGTCGCCACCAGTATTATTCAAAGCAAAACCACCAGCTCCGTTTTTGTAAACCACTAAGAATCCGCCTGCAGGAACTATAGTAGAAGCACTGCCAGTGTTTAGGGCTGTGATCTCAAGATCGTGTGAATCTATACCGTCATATAAGAACCAGCCTGCTAGATCCATAGCACTCGTGCCGTAATTATAAATCTCTACCCATTCGCCACCCGGCATCAAAGCATCGTCCGCGCCGGTAGGATTTGGTAAAAATTCATTTAAGATGACAGAGCTACAATTTGTAATTTCCACGGGAGCTGGAGTAAATACTGCGCCAGTGAAATCTTTTGTACAATAATTTGTCTTGGTGTTTCCGTTGCCTTCAGTACCGCTCGCAGAAATACTTGAAGCTATCGAGAGCTGTGCCGGAGTAGTGATGACAATAGTCCCGCCTAGATTTGGATCTGTGCTCGTGCCTGCGCTCACGGTAACACTATTTGTAAATATAGAATTGCCTAGTGTCGTGATAGCGATATTACCACCTTGTTCTTGACCATTTGCCAATATTTGTCCAGAGAAAGTCGAGGCTCCAGACCCGCGAGAGATGACAGATATATTGCCTCCGGAATTTGTAGAAGAAGAATTATCTGAATTTGATTTTATCTGTCCAGTACTGTTTAAAATAAACACGCCTTGAGTCAAAAGCTCCACAATACCACCTTGCTCTTGACCAGACACATCCAAGAATCCGGACACTGTCATACTGCCTACACTTCTGATACGAATGATTCCACCGGTGTTTACACTACTTGAAGAGAGGCTCGCTTTTGCAGAAATCAAGTTGCCGGTAATATTGACTGCGCCACTCACATCTACATCCACAGTGCCACCTTGTTCTTGACCATAAGCATCTATTTCTCCACCAAATGTAAAGTCGCCAGAAATATTTATATCTACATTGCCGCCTGTATTCGTGCTGGTGCTATTGCCTGCTTTTGCAAAAATTTTCGCAACATTTTCTACAGTCATATTTCCACCGACTGTGATATTTATATTGCCCGTGTTTTCTTGAGCATAAGTAGTGATACCACCTGTAAGATCAAAATCTCCTGTGACATCTATATTCACATCACCACTCACATCCACACCCGCGCTGTTCACGCTGGCTGTTTTTATAGCATCAAGACCAGCGACAGAGAGATCTCCACCAACTGTCAAAAATATATCCCCGGAATCACTTGGCTGACTCGCTATCAACTGTCCGCCACTCTCCACTGTGAAATCACAATTTGTAGAAATATCCAAAAGCTGCGCGCTCGCTTTCAATTTTCCAGTACTTCTGACTATCACATGTTTATCCGTATAGTCAAAGATACTACCCACGGTGAGCCCAGTGATTTCTTCTGTAGGCGCTCCCACTGGACAACTCGAAACACTGCCAAAGTCCGCGACCGCTGTGATCACCGAATGTAAAATCTCCGCATCATTGAAGCCTGCGGGTAGAGGCAGAATTGCATTTTCTTGTAGCGCTGTGTATTCAAAATCGAATTCACAATTTGTTCCCTCTAAAATAGGATCACTGGAAGCAAGCTCTGCGTCAAAAGTCCAATCTTCGGGACTTACAAAAGTAAATGGTCCGATGTTTGCGCCGACCATTGGTCCATCGTATTCTTCGTTGCCATCGAGCTTTGCGACAATATTTAGAGCAGGGCACAGATCACCTGTGGTGTTTATGACGGCGAGTTCGTATTCAAAACCCAAAGTGCCATCATTTGCGACGGCTATCGAACGAGCGACAGGCGTAGTAGGAGAAACTTCTGCAGGAGAAAAATCAGCAGGAGAAGAAAGAGAAAAATCGAGTGATCCCGCGATGAAGGAATTGCCAGATGCACTTTCTACATCACCTATGTACGCGCTCGCCTGACTGGCATTTAAAAATACAGAAAATAAAACAACGAAAGACAAAATTGCGCTTTTCTTTATATTCCTGTATTTTTTTGTAAAATTAAACAACTTCATTCTTTTGTTCGTTCTCTTGTTTTTGTAATTTTTCTTTTTTCATTCTTCTAAATTCAGCAATCAATTTTACCGCTTCGTCGTACATCACTATGAGAGCAGGAATAACAATAAAGATCACGAATCCTGCAGGCTTTTTAGCGAAATCCAACAAATACCCCAGATAAGGCATATCAAACAAAACCTTGCCCAAAATCTCGCTCTGTCTGATCTCTCTTGTATCATTATCTTCATTTGCATCGCCCTTTGTGGTGAATATCATCACTCCGCTCTCCACCCTACTCGAGACTATGCGATGCGTGGTGGGAATTTCTTTCTTCGTGTCTTTGCCAAAAGTGACCACATCATCCTCTTTGTAAATCTTGCTCGGCTTTATCACCACTATCGCGCCAGTCTGTATGGCAGGCTCCATCGAGCCGGATTTTACTATTTTGATTTGATAATTTCCTTTGATAGGAAACATAGCGACAAGCAAGAAAAGCACGATGGCGATCATCGCTCCGTAAAAAACTTTGTAAAAAATATTAAAGGCTTTATCTGTATTTATTTTCATATCTTTTCTTTTTCTTTAAAGCTTTTTCAAAGCCTTATTTCTTGGCGTTTTGAAAAACGCCAAGTTTAAAACTTCGAACAAAGAATAAAATAGAGTTTTATTCTCAACTAAGGAAGAACTAAATCCGAACATTTGAAGTTTGGATTATTTCTTACTTGTTCTGCATAGAGTACCACATCCGCATCAAACGAATCCGTCTGATAGTCGTTTGCTACCCCACCATCGCAAGTTATGTTGCCCAGGCTGTTGTCATGCACGACATTTTGATTGCCTGCACACCAAGCCACCGCCACATTCCTGACATTGTTCTGTGTAAGAGCACCCAAGCCGGAAGTAGAATCAAAGAGTACTTTGTAGGTGATATCAAAGAATGAATCCGGTGCAAAACTCGCACCATCTCCCACTAGGGCTGGTTCAAAGTTTGGCGTAAGCGGTTCATATTTGTTGTCCCCATCACGATCCTCCCAAGCAAACATATTTAGCCTGCCAGAGAGCTCGCCCTCTGGAGTATTGTCCACCGCAGATTCTGGTTCGTTTATCCCATTCTCTTGATCTTGCTTGTCCTCGAGCAACATACACGCGTACGCTGGATTCGATTCACCATGCAAACTGATATGCCTGATGCCCCAGTCTCCGGGTTTTATGTCGTTGAATGTGAAGAATTTCTGCGTGGTTAAATTGTCGGCAGAAAAATTCGCTCCGACAATACTTTGTCCATTGTAGGTAGCCCCGAAAGAATCCACGGTCAGATCAATAGTACCGGCAGTAAAAACATTGCCTGCCGAAGTCTCTGTATCGCTAAAGAACGCCACTGTAGCCGAAGCCACCACCATACCAGTTCCTATTATCAAGGCGAAACTGAGCAATATTTTTTTCATAATTTTTTAATTAGATTAATTCAATAATCCTTAAATTATATTCCGAATGAAGGAGTAGAATTATTTCTCATTTGTTGCACTTCGAACATTAGAGGAAATCCTAGAGAATCTGTCTGAACTGCATTGCCTGTCGTTGCTCCATCCAATTTCCACTCCATACCTAGATAAAATGGATTAATAGGAGTCATTCCCCAAGCTGGTGTAGCAGCTAAAGCAGAATCTAGAGCAGAAAGAGTCATCCAACCATTTGCATCACCTCCAGCTACCAAGACTTCATTTGACTGGTAAATATTGTCACCCTCTTCCAAATCACTAGAACCATCCCATCCATCTGTAACTCCATCATCAACCCAAGCGCGGAACATCATGCTTTCTGCGAGTTCACCATCTCCAGGATCTACATCTGGTAGGAGCATGGTACATGTATCTGCAGATTCTTCTTCTGGTTCAGTACAAGAACCATCTAAATCACTTATATCGCCCACACCAGCCTTTAACCAAGCATCATTACTAGTAACATGAAAAGAAAGAGTATTTTCTCCTTCATCTCCTGGTTTCAAATCACCAAAATTGAAAAACTTTTGCACACCCAAATCTGTCGGCAACCATGTACCATCACAAGCAGTACCTTCTACTGGATATGGAGCAGAACCAGCCCACAAACCATTCACACACACATTGCCGTTGTAATGTTGCTCACTATCCACTTTTAAATCTATAGCACCCGCAGTGAAAGTATTTCCAGTTGAAGTCTCTGTGTCAGAGAAGAAAGCTCCCGTACCCATAGCCACTCCTGCGCCCATCACAACTATCATTCCCAAACTCAATAATATTTTTTTCATAATTTTTTATTTTTTAATCCCGATGCTTTTGATCGGGACTCCGACTTTACGTCGGAGAATAGTTTTTAATAAATTTATAATTTTTACAATTCATATTCACGAAAACAGAAAATTGTAAATTCTGTAAACTCATCGACCTGTTCTTGTTTATCTTTTCCACAAACTTCTTTCTTACATTCTTACCGCGTACACCCTAAATTGTATTCCTATCCCCCCACCTGTCAAATTTCCCCAAATGTGGATAAGTAAGGTGTACATTTACCTCAAAACCCACTAGGTCTTGCCTAGTGGGTCATTACCAAAAATCATTGACTTTCCTGCTAAGTACGATATAATAACACCAGATAACAACGGTTCACAACATACAAACAAAAGATGCTACCTATTACTTCGAGTAGTAGGTAGCCGTGGTGTTTCAAAAACAACTGGAGACACATTATGTCCCAAAAACTCGATGAGGAACAAAGAACTGCTGTAGCTGAGCAAATCGTGATGAGCGAAAATCTAGCGAACACACCATTTGCAATCGTGCAACAGTATGTTGATATTGCTGCCAACAATGTCGACGCAATCGCAACGGCGGCTGATCCCAATGGCGCCACAAATGCTCAGGCGTTGGCGGAAACGCTAAAGGCTCCCGCATGACCTCGACCGACGCCAACGCTGCGCCCGCCAAGACCGAACCTCCCACGGTTGAGGAGATCATCGCTGATCTTCCAACCGGTGGCACGGTTTGCGGACCTTGCAATATCGACCCAAACGCCGGTCCGGCGGAAAAGGTCGATCCCGAGAAGGTCGTCACGACAACTTCAGCTTCACGATGAACCACGGATGGTTCATCAAATAGCAAGAGCTCGAGAAAATTTTATTTGCATAAAATTTTCTCGAGCTCTACTTCGTTATGGCATCTTTTTGACCTAGTCCAGGCCTTGCCTGGACATAGTGCGAATTGATTTATTTTTTTGTGAGAGTATAATGATGTAGCTATGAAGGAAAAGAAGAGAAGTAAAGAAAATGCAAAAATCAAAGATGTTTATTCTTCCACAGAAATGAAGCACTTTTTGGGTTCACTTGCTGAAGCTCATATTGAGGAATTAAAAGGCATAAAAGAAGGCTTCCTTGTAATGAATATAAGATTTGATAGGGTTGAGCAAAAATTAGATGAGCATACTAAAATATTAGACAGTCATACCAAAATATTAGATGAGCATACAAGAAAGCTGGACTCCCATTCTGAGATGATTGGTGTATTAATGGAAGACACAACTGTCATCAGAGGAGATTTAAAGAGGAAGGTTGACTACGACGATTTTTTGTCTTTGCTAAAAAGAGTACAAAGAATAGAGGCAAAAATATAATGCACTAGGTCTTGCCTAGTGCATCACTAGTACATCAATTAAATTCTTTCAATTTTAACCAGTCAAAAATATCCCTAAGAAAAGAATTTTTATCAGGAAAATATTCTGGAAACGACTCTAAATTCAAAATTTTGTTCTCTATTCGCCCATCACCCATAAAATCTAAATAACTCGAAAAAGTATAACTATTTAAATACTCCTCGGCTTTTTTTATATTTTTTATCCCCTTCTCTTTCCAGTTTTTTTGGATTAGCTTTACTGGATTCAAATGAATGCAGGAAAACAGATACTTTAGGTACTGATCTGTGTCCAAGTGCTGAGATTTAAATTTACCTTCAAACAAACCACCAATTCTTTTATATTTCTTGTTGTAATACATCACATAAGCTGTGCTCAATTTCTGCATAAATTTACTTATCCCGCCATCTATTTTTTCAGTTACCAAAATATGAAAATGATTTGGCATCAAGCAATATGCTCCGATATTAACCAAAGGGTCTTCTTTTTCAATTTCATACACATTAAATTGTTCATTCCTATTCAAATGAACAATATTAAAATTCTCACTTGTATTTGATATGTAGAGCAAAGAAACAAATCTTGAATAATCCGCTTTATCTTTAAAGATTTTCTGTTTACTGTTTCCACGATTATAAATATGATAGTACTCTCCTTGAGTAAAACTGATCTTCCTTATAGACATAGACTGTATTATATATCAAATATAAATGCACTAGGCAAGACCTAGTGCATTGGACATAGTGCATTGAGATCTTTTTATCTTTTGTAGTACAATACGAAATTCTAAAAAAGAATGAATTGGAAAACAAGCTACCATTATTGAATAGCTAATTGCACTAGGTCTTGCCTAGTACATTTATTTCACACTATGCCCACCGAATTGTTCGCGGAGAGCGGAGACTACTTTGCCTGTGTAACTCGGCTTTTTCTTTGAATTTACTCTAAATTTAAACGATTCTTCAAGAATTTTCACCGGCACTTTTAGCTCTTTTGCAGTTTTTACCGTCCACTCACCTTCTCCTGTATGTGCCACAGTACCAGAAACTCCATCCAGATTTTCAGTGTGCTGTTTGAAAGCTTTTTCGAGCCAGCCGACAAGGCGCGACTCTATAACAGATGCATGATTGTAAAGGTTTGCCACATCTTTCAAATTTAATTTAAATTTTGATTTCTTTAATACTTCAAAGCCCTCGCCTATCGCCTGCATCATGCCGTATTCTATGCCGTTGTGGATCATCTTGACGAAATGTCCCGCGCCTCTATCGCCCAGATATTTATATCCATCTACTACCGACAAATCTTTGAAAAGTTTTTCATATTTTTTATAAATTTCTTTTTTCCCGCCGATCATCAAACATCCGCCATTCCTA
Source organism: uncultured Candidatus Saccharibacteria bacterium (assembly GCA_964361705.1). Classification (GTDB taxonomy): domain Bacteria; phylum Patescibacteriota; class Minisyncoccia; order Phycocordibacterales; family UBA9973; genus UBA9973. The sequence goes on along the minus strand of CAYIBP010000008.1, from coordinate 12,409 downwards.
GCACCCGATGGCCCACCAGAAAAACCCACATCCAAAAAATTAATCCCTTTCTTTGCAAATTTTTTTGACCTCTCCATTGAATCCTTAAAAGGTGAATTACCCGCATCTATCACAGTGTCGCCTCTTTGAAGTAAAGGTGTCAGATTTTTCAACATTTCATCCATAGCATTATGCGTGACCATCACCCATACAGTGCGAGGCGTAGAGATCTTTTCTGCAAGCTCTTTCAATGAATACGCGCCAGAAAAGCCCTCTTTTTCAAAACTTTTCACTACCTCGCTGGTCCTGTTGTAAACCACGACCTTGTAGCCTTTTTCTTTCAATTGCCTAGCCACACCAGCGCCCATTTTACCCAGACCTATCAGGCCTATTTCTTTTTGAATATTTTTCATATCTGCATTATATACCATATATCTTATTTTTAATTTTTGAGGTATAATTAAGAATATTAATAAGACAAGTATTAATCTTTAATCAAAAATAATAATATATGGCAGAAGAACTAGAATCAGAAACTGTGCTTATCCCTGTGACAAACACGGGAACTGGAGAAATGACTGTTGAAATCGTGGAAGATAGAGATGATCCAATAACTAATGGTGGTCTTGCAATAGAAGAGCGCCGAGAAAGAGATGGGGGCAGTGCTGATGATTTTGGGAGTTACGAAGTTGGCAATCCTATAAAGATAAAGGAAGAAGATTAAGAGTAACTAAAATATTAATAATAACTTAATAAATATATGGAAGCTGAAGATAGTATTATCGAAGCAAGAAGAATTGCCCGCGAAAGGAAAGAGGCTCAAAGATTGCAGCCTTTATTGGAAAGGATATTCCCTGGAATCGTTAGTTTAATAAAAGAAACTCAATCAATTCTAAAAGAAATGGCCGTAAAGGATCCGAGAGAAGACTCTGCAGCATTAAAAGAACGATTCGTCGATTTAAAATTAAAAATTGATGAATTGAGAAGAACTTTGGGAAGTGGTCCAGGAAGCATAGCGACACGAAAATATTTACAATATGTAGCAGAAAACAAACACGAAAAGTACACAGAGCAAGATTACCAAGAGGCATACATGTCTTTGCTTAGATGGCATCAAACAACAAAAGGGCCATTGTCCACAGAAGAAGCTGTCTTTGATCATAAACAAAAGATGGCAGCAAGAATAAAATAGATTTATATCAAATAGTCAAATATTCTCTCAATTCTTCTTCCGTAAAACCCACCAATTCCGGTTCGGGATATATTTTGATACCAGTTTTTTCGTAAACGGTCTGCATTATGTGTCGTGCCAACGCCAAAACCTCATGCGCAGTGGCATTGCCACTTTCGTTTACCAAGACCAAGGCCTGACGATCGTGCACTTTTACTCCGCCCATTTGAAAACCTTTTAGTCCGCACACTTTGTCTACCAGAAAAGCTGTGGGTATCTTGAAGCCTGATGGCGAGTAAAGTTTGTTCTTCATCTCTAAGAGATTATCAACCACTTCTTGACTAGTATTCTTTTTTACATTTTCTAAAAGTTTTGTAGTATCTTCATCATTTAAAATCAAATTTTTGAAAAATGAACCCGCATTGCCTACGACAGCAGGATCAGACAATTTATTCTTGCGAATATACACTATCGCATCACGCATGTCTTTCAAGCTCGGACTCGTGATGTTTTTTTCTTTCATATAGTTCTCGACATCCAGATACTTCATATTTGGCGTACCTGTTTTTTGAAGTTTAAAGATAACATCGAGTATTATGTATCTCTTTTTTTCTCTTTTATTAAATCTGCTTTCTCTGTAGCCAAATTCACAATCCTCATTCTTTATTGTTTTTACAGTCTTGTCTGCTGTATCATAAACCTCCACTGATTCCACAACATCTTTTGCTTCCATACCATAAGCGCCGACATTTTGCATAGGCACACCACCCACGAACCCAGGTATATATGACAGATTTTCTATTCCCCAAAGTCCTTGGTCCACCACATATCCCACAAATTTATCCCAATCTTCCCCAGAACCGACTTTGAATCTCACTACATTTCCCTCTTCGCTCAATTTTTCCACACCTTTTATATCGGGCTTTATAACCAGCCCATCAAATCCAGAATCAGAAACCAAAATATTGCTCCCGCTACCTAGCACAAAAATCTTAAGATTATTTTTTATTGCAAAGTCCAGTGCCTCTTTCACATCTGCTAAATTCTCAGCATTCACAAAATACCTCGCTGGCCCTCCGATGCGAAAAGCAGTAAAATCTTTTAATGGTATATTTTCTTGGATTTGCATAATTAATTTTTATTCGAAAAAGTTTCTAAAAATTTTCTTAAATCTTGCCTCGTTGTATCAGTCAGATCAGTTTTTTCTATATCTTCATACGGTATCCATCCATAAGATTGACCCTCCATAAGATGTACAACAGCATCAGAAGAAAGCGGTAATGTAAAAACATATCTATAAAAAAGAGGTGGTTTGGGCACATATTCATACAGCATTTTCAATTTATCCACATCAACAGAAAGACCAATCTCTTCTTTTACTTCTCTCGCCAAGGTTTCAATGGGGTTTTCTGTTCCTTCATTTCTTCCACCAAAGAAAGCCCATTTGTTTCCACCAATAACATTGGAATCGCGTTTTTGAAGCAAAACAACCCTTTTCACCGAATCATACAATACGACGACAGATACAAATTCTTCTCCCTTACTTTCCATAAGGGAATATTACCACAAAAAAAACAAAACCCCACCTTGCGGTGGGGTTTTGCGGCACTTATGTTGTTTACGATAAATGTAAGTTTTACCCTTACACTCACACCCATAGTATAGCATACTCGAAATAAAAATGCAAGAAAAAAATTTCCGCCCCTGACCCATATAAAATAAGATCAGAGGCGGCGACATCTACGTCTCGTTTCTCGACGCAGGGGTGCTTCAATGGCACAGACACCATACTACTCAGAAAAGATAATTAGTCAATAGAAAATCCCCGCTTGCGCGGGGATTTTCATATTTTAGTCTTGCATTCTATAAGCCGAATTCTGTTTCCGCCTTGCGACGGATGATAGTTATTTATCTAGGTCCTAGCTTGCGCTCGGACTCAAGCGATTCTCCGCGTTAGACGCGGCACGATCTTGCACAAAGGTAAGGATTTAGCCGTTTCACCTCTCTGGTTACCCAGAAAGCTCGCCCCTCGCTTGCGCTCGGGGCGTCCCAACGCTTTCGCTTTAGGACGTCTCTGCTCGCACCTCGGCATCACTGCCGACGGGTATTATCCGCTACCATTCCCTCCGCCTTAACGGCGGATCGTTGTGTTCGGACTTTCCTAATCCCGCCAAGGCGGGACTCAACTATCTGAATACAAGACACTTCATATTATAAATTATGATTACAGAAAAGTAAATACCACCTTGTACAAAACCGGACGATCGTTTAGTTTTGTACTATGCTTTTTAATTGCTAAATTTAGCATTATCCCCTACTTTCAAATTATTCTTTTCAGAAAATCCTGCCACGACTTCTAATACATATTTGGCATTTTCGTCTGGACCAAAAGTCTCTGGATACGATGTTGGTGTAGCATTTTCTTTTATATACACCACACGCAAATCTTCATCAATCCAGATTATATCTATAGAAAAATTCATATCTTTCATCCAGAAAGAATGTTTGCCAGGCTGATCAAAAACAAAAAGCATGCTTTCATTTTCTGTCAGACTTTTCCTCCCCGACAAACCTCGTGCTCTAAGTACATCAGTGTCAGCAAGCTCAGTGTTTAAAACAACTCCTGCCAGACTCACAGAGTTTACATCCAAAATATCCACTGCAATATCAGAAGTTTTAAAATAGAAAAAAAATACAGATGCAATAAAGATTAAAATTAAAACCGGCCATCTTTTCATATTTATTTATGATCCCCGTTCCAGCCGAATTGCTTGCCCATGCTCTCTGCAGTTTCGCGTTTGCGTATCACTTTTGCATCACCGTCTTGAACCACGATCTTTGCCGGAGCAGAAAGCAAACAGTGTTTTGACGACAGAGCATCTTGGTAAGCGCCAGTATCCAATATGGCCACATACTGATCCCCATCTTTAAAATCAGGCATTAATATATATTCTCCGCCTGCGGTATATTTATCATCTGAATCACAAGTACTACCAGCAAGCCAAACACTTTTTACAGAATTCGTCATGTTGTTTACTGGTATCGCATGCCACTTTTGATGTATAGCCCAAGTATCTTTCAGGTCATTCATGAAACTTCCATCTACTATGTACCAAGCGCGGGCATTTGCTTTTTCTATGTTCTTTTTTGAGATCACTTTATAAATAGTAATCTGCGAAGGAGCGACGATATACTGTCCCCATTCCACTGCTAGATTCGGATGTTTTATTTTTGCCTTATCAGCTAGATTTTTTAAAACTTTCACAATTTTACTTGAAACGCCTTTGGCAGTATAAAATTTCTTTTTCTCATAAGGCACACCAAAACCTCCTCCTATATCCATAGTGTCCAAATTTTGATGAACTTTTTGCAAAGCAACATATATACTAAATGCATGTTTTACACCATCTATGATACTCTTTTGCGTCTTGATTTGTGAGCCAAGATGATAATGCATTATTTTTAGATTTTTAATCTTCGGCAAAGCAAGAACATCTTTTTCTGAAAGTCCAAAACGGTCAAACTTTTTATCCCAATGGGTATCAGCTTTGATAGATAAGTCCACTCTCACTCCCACATCGCCTTTGTATTTTGAAAGTCTTTCAATTTCTTCCGGACCCTCGATAATAGGCACGATATTCATACCTTTACCACGAAGCTCTTCTATCAGATCTAAATACTGTTCGGTCTTTGGACCATTGCAGAAAACGCGAATTTTCGTATGAAATTTCTCGCCCTCCCAAAGTTTTTTCACAATCCAAAGTTCATTGACCGATGTCGTCTCTAGATTTGCTCCTTCTGATATTAAGGGTAAAATAAATTCTTTGTTCTGGTTTACTTTCATCGGATAATGATAAAAGAATTTGCCTTTGTATCCGTATATCTTCATATACGCTTGAAAATAACCAATCAGGTCTTTTAGTCTATCTTCTATTAAAAATGGCAACACTACTTGGAGCGGTGTTCCAAACTTGTGAGCTAAGTCATTAAGATTGTAAATATGATTTCCTTCTATTACCGTCAACTCACCGTCCTTGCTAATATCAAGGAATTGCGTATTAAATTCATCTACTCCTAATTTCCAAAATTTCTTCCAATTTTTACCTTGTTTCTTTTGTCTTTTTTTATTCATCTTATTATCTTTATATTATACCATAGAATATAATATAAAGCAAGTATTTATGCTCTATTCAGCATTTTATTCATTGTTTATAAGCTTTTAGGAACTTTTCTTTAAATTCGTAAAAGGTGTCGTCTAGCATTGATTGTCTGATGTTTTTCACGAGATTAACTATAAAATGCAGATTATGTGTCGAGGCCAATGTACCCGCTAACATCTCCTTTCCGTGAAAAAGATGCGCTATGTATGCCCTAGTATAATTCTTGCAAGTATAACAAATACAATCTTTTTCTATCGGAGAGTGATCGTTCCGATACATTGTATTCGTGATGATTATTTTACCATCTTTTGTGTAAATAGTACCATTCCTGCCGAGCCGTGTGGGTAAAACACAATCGAAAAGATCCACACCATTTTCTATGCCCATAAAAAGGTCCTCCGGCTCGCCTATGCCTAGCAAGTGTCGCGGTTTTTCTTCGGGCAAGATTTCATTTACCCATCTTACTGCGCTAGACATATCTTCTTTCGCAAAAGATCCACCGATACCAAAGCCGTCAAAATCTAAACTGCTAATAAACTTTGCGCTTTTTTTACGAAGACTCTCGTCTCTGCCACCTTGCACGATGCCAAATAAAGCAGGGGCGACAGAAGCTTCTCTCACGGGGTCGCTGTCTGGCGTTGCTACGCCAGCGCTGCCTCTCGGCCCGTCGGCCTGCGAGACACCCCGCTCAAGAACTTCTGTCGCCCCTGCTTTCAATTTTTCGTGTTCTGCCAAACACCTCTCTGCCCAAGCGTGCGTGCGTCCCAAAGCTTCTTCTTGATATTTCAAATCTTCGGTCGGACTGGTGCATTCGTCAAAAGCAAAAATAATATCAGCACCGAGATTGTGTTGAATCTGGATAGATTTCTCTGGAGTGATGTAATGAATACTGCCATCGAGGTGGGACTTGAAAGACACACCGTCCTGCCCTATCTTGGCAAGTCTCGGCGCATCAGAGTCATCAAACCTCTCGGGAATCATCAGAGATGGGTCTGTTATCTTTGTGATTTTAGAAATATCTTTACCATATGCCACGCCCAAAGAAAAAACTTGAAACCCTCCCGAGTCCGTCATTGTGGGCCCAGACCAATTCATAAATTTACCTATGCCTCCAGCATTGCGTACTATCTCATCACCGGGTTGAAGATAAAGATGATAAGTATTGCCGAGCACTACTTGTGTGCCTGCGTCACGCACTTGTTCAGGACTGAGGGATTTCACCGTGGCCTTCGTACCCACAGCCACAAAAGCTGGGGTCAGTATAACCCCGTGTGAAGTATTTAAGATTCCTATCCTTCCCAAACTATCTTTTAATTTTTTCTCTATTTTGAATTGCATTATTTTTCCACCTGTACGAATCTTATCTCTTGGATGTTCACTGGACTTACAAGCAATGCTTTCTGAAAAGAATCCCTAGGATCAGAAATAATAGCTTTTACTTTACCAAGCACAAAAGGCACAATACCCGGCAAGACAATTTCAGTTCCTTCTTTCAACACAAAATCTCGCAGTAAGATCATCTCAAAATTTCCACCACCGCGTCCTATAGCTTCCATAAAAGTATTATGCGCAACATCTTCTACTGTATCATCATTTGTCTTGGGTAAAGACAAAGGCACATATACACCTGTTTTCTCACCTGGACTCGAATACAGGGTTACCAATGCTGAACGCGCATACACTTGGCTCACCCGTCCTATCGGTATATTTCCAAAAGCAAAAACTTTTTGGTCTTTTGATATGCCGTGCGTTTCACCCGCATCTATGATGATGGTGTCATAAGGAGAGTGATTGGACTTTGACAGAACACTGGCCAAAAGCATCTCCTTATTTTCTGGCTTCCTACTCAATATCTCTTTAATTTCTAAATTTTCATTGAGAATAGAATTATAATTTGTCGTTTTTGCTTCGCTTTCATAAAGCCGTAGCTTTAAATTTTCATTTTCTAAAACAAGATTTCTTTTGAAAGAAAAATAAGACCCTAGATTAGAAAGTTTATCTCCTACACTGTTGCCTAAAATAATAACTGGTTTAAAAACAAAATGAGTGACAAAAGAAAATCCTCCTATTATTCCAGAATAAACTAAAATGAAAAACAAGGCCAAAAAGACCGCATATTTTAGATATCTGTTTCTTTTTGTTTTTTTATCTAGGAGGTAATTCATCTTGATTACCAGTTAGAACTTCTTTGTAAGATTCTATATCGTCTAATATCACACCCGTACCGCGAGCAACGGCAGTCAGAGGGTCTTCTACCACATAAACCGGTATTTTTAAAATACTTTGTAAAAGTTCTCCCAAACCTAAAATAAGAGCTCCTCCTCCGGAGAGCATGATACCGTTTCGCATTATATCTGAAAGTATTTCGGGCGGTATAGTTTCAAGCAAATCTTTAACACCATCTATTAATTCTCTGACTGAGCTTGATATGGCTTCTCTTATATCCGAATCCGTTACCACCACCTCGCGAGGAAGTCCAGTCAGCATATCTCGCCCGCGTACTTCGGCTTCCATGTATTCCCCCGGCACCACAGAACCTATGGCTATTTTTACCATTTCAGCCGTAGTTTCTCCGATCAAGATTTTAAAATCATCTCGCATATAAGAGATAATGTCGTTGTTAAATTTGTCGCCAGCAATTTTCAGATTTTTGGATTTTACAATTCCTCCCAATGAAATAACCGCCACATCAGTGGTGCCTCCACCGATGTCTATAATCATAGAACCCACAGGTCCTTTGATCGGCAATCGCACACCGATAGCCGCTGCCATCGGTTCTTCTATTAAGTAAACTTCGCGAGCTCCGGCAGAACGAGCCGCATCATAAACAGCCCGCGACTCTACGTTGGTCGTGCCAGAAGGTATGCCCACCACTACCCTCGGCCTTGCAAACTTTTTCTCCATCTTGTTTGCTTTATTTATGAGATAGGAAAGCATCTCTTCAGTAATCTCAAAATCCGAAATCACTCCGTCCACCAACGGCCTCACCGCCTTTATATGCCCAGGTGTTCGTCCAAGCATTTCTTTGGCCTTCTCTCCCACGGCAAGCACTTGACTGGTTTTGGTATTGACTGCGACCACAGAAGGCTCGTTGATCACTATCCCGTGACCTTTCAAATACACCAGGGTGTTTGATGTACCCAAGTCTATGCCTATATCATTTGATAGTAGTTTGTAAAATTTTTCGAACATTATCATTTTCTCTGAAGAATAGTCCTCTGCAAAAATTAACGATCAGACGATAATAATTTTAATAATTCCTCCGCGCTGATGACTCTACCTTTCTCTTCATTTCTTTTTTTCAACTCAACTCCATTTTCTTTCATACTCCTTGCTGATACCACCACCCGATAAGGCACACCGAGTAAATCCGAATCTGCAAATTTTTCACCCGGAGAAACACCAACCCTGTCATCAAACAAAACCTCTATATTCTTTTCAAGCAAACCCTCATAAACTTTTTCCGCTTCCTTGATCACAGCCTCGTCTTCACCGAGCGTAAGCAAATGAACCCGAAACGGAGCAACTTCCTCTGGCCAGATGATGCCTTTATCGTCAGACAAAACCTCTACTATTGTACCCATCAATCTGGCAGGACCTATACCATAAGAACCCATAAATACAGGTTGTTTACTTCCATCTTCTGCTTGGTAATTCAAATCAAGGGCTTCTGAAAAACGTGTACCTAAAGTAAAAATATTTCCAACCTCTACTGCTCTGTTTTCAACTAGATTGTCTTTCACTAGACCGAGATCATTCAAAACATCTTCTTCAAAAACTTCCTTATTGACTGCTATTCCCTTTGATTCATCTACATATATGACATCTTCACCCGCGCCCGTGATAGTCTGAAATTCATGAGAGAACTTTGAAAACGATCCGCCTGAAGCAAAAGTGAGATATGTCAGATGACCTATACCAGCTCTTTTGAAAATATTTTTGTAAGCTTCTTTTACTTTTTCGTAAAATTTATCGTGTTCTTTCTGATCTTTTGAAAAAGAATACAGGTCTTTCATCACAAACTCACGAGTACGCATTATACCGCTCTTGGCTCTCGTTTCATTTCTGAATTTCATCTGAAACTGATACGCACCACAAGGTAGATCACGATACGAGCTAATGTGATTTTTCATAATTTCTGTTAAGGGCTCTTCATGTGTAAACCCTAGCCCTAGCTCTGTATCATTTTTCAATTTTGTTTTAAACCACACATCTACCTTTTCATCATCCCAACGATCAGTCTTCTTCCATAATTCAGGATTTTGAAGTGACGACATCTCGAGTTCTTGTCCGCCTATCGCGTTCATCTCTTCGCGGATAATGTCTTCAATTTTTTTCAAAACACGTAGACCCAAAGGCAAATAGCTGTAAACTCCAGCCATTTCTTTATGTATGTATCCACCCCTTATCAGAAGTTCAGCATTCTTGGAAACCTCATCCGCCGGCGCTTCTTTTTTGGTTCTAGTAAAAAGCTCTGATTGCCTTATGCTATTATTCATAACCCCATCTTACTTTAAAAAAGCCTTTTGGTCAAAGAGAAAAGCCTGAAATACCGAGGCCAAAACAAAGGTTGCAAAAGAGCTTTTATTCTGCTAGAATTACCCCTATGCAAAAAGTAGAAAATAGAAAGACTGATTCCTCAGGAGAGATAGAGAAAATGTTTGAAGCGGGAGCGCATTATGGCTATAGCAAGTCAAGAAGGCACCCTTCTGTCTCGTCTTATATATACGCCACAAAGGGTAACAGCGACATCATAGACCTTGAAAAGACAAGTTCTTTGTTAGATAAAGCCAAAGAATTTATGAAAGGTCTAGGCGCAGGAAAAAAAGTCGTGCTTTTCGTTGGCACAAAACCCGAAGCAAAAGAAGTAATAAAAAATGCAGCTTTGAGCTTAAACATGCCTTTCGTAAATGAAAGATGGATTGGCGGTACACTCAGCAACTTCGTAGAGATCAAGAAAAGAATAGCCGAGCTTGAAAACTATACAAAAGACAGCAAAGAAGGCAAACTAGAAAAATATACCAAAAAAGAAAGAGTCGTAATGGCGAAGAAAATGGAAAAACTTGCCAAGTATTACACTGGTTTGATCGGGCTCAAGAAAAATCCGGACGCGCTTTTTATCATAGACTCAAAAAGCGAACACATAGCGGCAACCGAGGCCAGAAAATCCGGCGTGCCAGTGATAGCGCTTGCTAATTCTGATACTAATATAAAAAGCATTGATTATCCCATAATCGGCAATGATTCGGGTATTCCTTCTATTAAATATTTTACAGCTTCTATAACTAAAGCTTACAACGAAGGCTATATGTCTTCCGAAGAAAAAGCTAAATAACTATGTCTATTGATATAACCACTAAACTAGTAAAAGAATTACGAGATGCTACCAGTATATCTGTCATGCAATGCAAAAACGCCCTAGAAGAAGCAGGCGGAGATATGAACAAAGCTCTAGCCATTTTAAAAAAAACAAGCTCTGATATAGCCCTTAAGAAAGCAGGCCGCGAAGCAAAAGACGGAAGAGTTGACGTAAAAATGGGAGACAAAAAATGCGTCCTTGTGGCATTGCATTGCGAAACAGATTTCGTTTCCAGAAATGAAGATTTTGTGAAATTACTTTCTAATTTAGGAGATATGGCTCTGAAAGAAGGCGTAGTAAAAATGAAAGAGGAATCAAAAAGCATGATAGACGGTATAATACAGAAAACCGGAGAAAAGATAGAGTTAGGCGATACATACGAAGTCACCGGCGATATCTTAGGTTTCTATGTCCACAACAACAAAAACGCCGTTATAGTATCGCTGTCAGGTGGCACACAAGAACTCGCCAAAGACATAGCCATGCATACAGCTGCGATGAAACCTGAATATATCTCAAAAGAAGATATCCTAGAGGAGACAAAAAATATGATGACTGAAGTCTTTGGAAAAGAAGTTGCTGTCATAGACAAACCAGAAGATATAAAGAAAAAGATGCTTGAAGGTAAAATGGCCACATACTTTAAGGAAAAGACTCTCGTTGATCAATTATTTATAAAAGATCCAAACGAAACCATCGGTAAATTGCTCGAGAAAAACAAAGCTCAAATAAAAGAAGTTCGAAAGTGTTCAATATAAAACCATGTCCATCCCATTAGTATCATTCTTTGTCTCATTGCTCGGTATCATCATGATGATATGGCACAAACTTTCCCTTTTTAAAAAGGGAGTCATTGAAGATTCAAAGCTCTCCCACCCTTTTGCCATAGACATAGAAAAAATAAAATACTTTACATCAAAAGGCGCAAAGAAACTACGCTATGGGCTTTTGTTCGTAGCTCTTAAATCATCTATTAAAACTTCCAACTTCCTTAAAGCCAAGTGGTCCGTGTTTACAAGCTGGCTTAAGATTAAAATGATGGAGAGAAACCTAAACACAATAGACGGAGTAAAAGAAAAAAAAGAAGTTTCAAAATATTTACGAGTCATTTCTGAATATCAGAAAAAGATCAGGAACATGAAGCACAGGATCAAGAAAGAAGAAGGTCTAGATTAAAAATAAATTTCACCAAATACGCCGCCTTAGAGCCGACGCAAGGTCGGCTTCCCGACCCAAAGGCGTCGGGACTCAGATTTATGCCATTTGTTTATATATTAAAAAGTGAAGATGGGAGGTATTATATAGGAAGTACAACTGATTTGGTAAAAAGGTTAGAACATCACAAAGGTGGTTTTACGCCTTCAACAAAAAGAATGGGTAATCTTGATATAGTTTTAAAACAAGAATACAAATCTTTGAGTGAAGCTAGAAAGACAGAGTTAAAATTAAAAAAGTTGAAAAGACATGATTATATTGATAGTATAGTGAAAGACGGTTTTATAAAGATGAAACCTTAGATATGTATGCCGCCTTAGAGCCGACGCAAGGTCGGCTTCCCGACCCAAAGGCGTCGGGACTCAGATTTATGCCATTTTTTTACATACTATAAAATACGCCGCCTTAGCTCAGTTGGTAGAGCAACGCTTTTGTAAAGCGAAGGTCCTCGGTTCGAATCCGAGAGGCGGCTCCAAAACCCAACTTTTTGGTTGGGAACTCACAAAGGAGTGGGCGTCGCAAAGC
>CAYIBP010000007.1:0-43165 GCA_964361705.1 uncultured Candidatus Saccharibacteria bacterium | reverse complement strand
TATGTAGCAAGGATAGAATGGTTAAAACAGACCCTCGTTTTTATACCTTATGCCGCTCTTTCCGCTATCGATGGAACCGGTTTTGAATCACATCATATCAGTGCGTATTTTGTTAAAAGGAAAGCCAAAGGCCAAGAAATATATCAAATGACAACATATGCCACCTATCCAAAGGTTGGTATTGTGGTTGATAGTGATACTCATTTAGTATTGTCTGGTGTACCAGAGAGAGGTCCATATCCAGACATTGTGCATTTTGAAAAAGCAATCATTGAAGCAGAAAAGAATATTCATTCAAAAATATTAACAGCTGATGCGGGTTATGACAGTGAGAAATCTCATCTGTTTGCAAGAGAAAGAAACATACGAACGATTATTCCCCCAAAAGTTGGCAGACAAACTATTAAATTACCTAGTGGTAAATGGCGTAAGATTATGGCTATTCGTTTTAATCAAAAACTCTACGGACAAAGATGGCAAGTAGAGACAGTGAACTCGATGATTAAAAGAAACCTCGGATCTTTCTTGCGAGCCAAGACATATTGGTCTCAATGTCGAGAAATGATGCTTCGGTTATTCACTCACAATGTTATGGTTGTGCGGTAATTGGGTGTTTTCTACAGAGCATGGCTGTCCCCAATTTATCTAGCTTGTCTTCTCTCTCTGGTAAGACCACCACAGGAAAGAGGATAAATGTAAAAAACGCTTTACAAAATATTCCACTTTTTACGCCTTTCAATCTGGGTGTTGTTACAACATCTTCTACTGCTGAGATAACTTTTAAAGACAATACTTTTACTGAAACTAATATACATGTTGTGCGCAAGATTGGTAGATACGGAATATGGTCCCAGATTGCGAGCTTACCTCCATATTCAGGTGCCAATATAAATAAATGGACTGACAGAGGGTTAAGTTTAGGTAAGTTGTATTGCTATAAACTACGTGCATATAATGGTGTCGGATATTCTCCATATTCAAACGAAATATGTAAGATTACGAAAAAGGGACTAATAGATTCATATTAATATTAATTGCACTCTAAAAGATTGGACTTTGTTTCAGGACTTTTTTGTAGTATAATTAAACCAATTAATAATAAATAATCAAAGATAATAATTTTATGGCAAAAAGAGGCACAACACTTAGTCCAAAGAATAAGTCTAGACGTTCTCATAAGACCAAGAAGCGATTGGCGGTCAAACACCTAATGTTGGCAAAAAAAGCAGCAAAAAAGAAAAAGAGATAAAATCTTTGTTTTTTAAGTTTGTATTATGAAATTAATATATAGATTTTTCGACAAGCTAGAGGATAAAATAAGAGCTCGTTTGAGTCACTATCCGGTGCTTTATGCTTTTTTAGGAGGTATAGGTCTTGTGGTTTTTTGGCGTGGGGTGTGGCATACAGCGGATTTTTTGATGCAGGTATTCTTCTCTTATCAGCAGAATACATCTGTGGACCTCGGAGCTTTGCCATGGTGGGACGGACCTCTTTCTATGGTGGTGGGTGGAGTGTTGCTCCTTTCCACAGGTCTCTTTGTCTTTGGCTTCATAGGCAATGAAATGATAGTGAGTGGTTTGAGAGGTGAAAAGAAACTAACCGAAAAGACAGAAGAAGAAGTAAAACTTGAAACCGGCATGATAAATGAAATCAAAAAAGAAGTCAGTGAAATATCCGACGACCTTGCAGAGATAAAGAGGAATTTAGAAAAGGTCAATAATCCCAAAGTTTAATTCCCTGTCTATTATTATTTTAATAATTTAATTCAAATAAAAATATGGAAAGCATAAAAGAAAGTCTAAAGAGCAGAGGTGTGGGGATCGTCGCTTTATCCGTGGTGTTTTTCTCGCTTTTGTTTTTTCTTGCGGCTGGCAGATTCTCTGGACAGGGTTCGTTTGTAGAGGTGAAAGGTCTATCAGAGAGGATCGTAAAAGCAGACACGGCGATCTGGTCTATGAATTTCGAGGTAAAGTCCAACGATGTGGATGCGCTATATTCCCAAGTTGAAAAAAATATCTCTACCGTTAAATCCTTTTTGAAAGAAAAAGGTTTTGAAGAGAGCGAGGTCAATGTGGCTCCTGTCAATGTGTATCAAGATACTTATCGCGAAGCATTATTTAGATACAATTCAAATACTCAGCTATCTCTCTACACGAAAAAAGTAGATCTAGTGAAAGTTGCATCAAAAGACACTTTGGCGCTGGCGAAAAAGGGGATAGTGATGAGTCAGAATTATATTTCTTTTGAGTTTACAAATATAAACAGCATCAAGCCCGAGATGCTCGATGAAGCCATTAAGAATGCAAAAGACACCGCTTCTCGTATTGCAAACGACTCCGGCGCGAGTTTGGGCAAAGTATCCCGTGGCAACCAAGGTGTCTTTGATATCACAAACAAAGACCCCGGCTCGCCTGAATACAAAAAAATCCGCTTGGTTTCGACTTTGAGATTCTTGTTGAAGTAATAATTTAAGTAATTTGTTTTTTATAGCTGATTCTGCCATAATTTTATTAAATGAATACGGAATCCAGAAACTGTCAGAACTGTAAACAAAGCTTCGCCATAGCACCCGAAGACTTCTCTTTTTATGAAAAAATAAAAGTCCCTCCACCTACTTTTTGTCCGGAGTGTCGTCTGGTACGCAGGATGATCGCTACCAATGAGAGGATTTTATACAAAAGAAAATGCGATCTGACAGGTAAGGATATTTTTAGTATGTATGATGCAGGCACTGTTTTTCCTGTGTACGATATAGATGCTTGGCATTCGGATTCTTGGGATCCGTATTCGTATGGAATGGATTTTGATCCATCGCGACCTTTCTTTGAGCAGTTTTTAGAACTTCAAAACAAAGTGCCTAGGATGTCTCTCGTCAGGCAGATGGACTCAGTAAACAGTCCTTTTACACATAGAGTGACAGGCCCGAAAAATTCCTATATGGTTTTCAGAACTACCTATCCGGAAGATTGCTTGTATATTTACAATGCCAATTTCCCGAGAAATTGTTGTGACTGCTCTTGGTTGATAAATTCCGAATTATGTTACGAATGTGTTAATTGTCAGAGTTCTTATAATTTGCGTTTTAGTGTTGATAGCAACGATTGCCGAGATTCTAGTTTTTTGTACGGTTGCAGAAATTGCAGTAATTGCGTCGGATGTGTCAATTTCGTAAATAGAAATTATTGTATTTGGAATGAACAATACACTAAAGAAAGATATTTTGAAAAATTAAAAGAACTCAAGCTAAACTCGCATTCGAGTATAGAAAAGACAAAAAAGGATTTTGAAGAATTTAGAAAAAAGTTTCCACAGAAGGGGGTAAATGCTATAAAGTCCACAAATGTTTCAGGCAACTGGCTGACAAATTGCGCAAATGTAAACAAATCCTATAATTGCGAAGATGTAAAAGACGGGCGGTATCTGCTGATGGTTTTCAAGGCGCAGGATTGTATGGATTATTTTGAATGGGGAAACAAAGCCGAGCTGATATATGAATCCGCGAATTGCGGGCTTGACATTTCCAGACTTTTCTTTTGTTTGCAATGTTGGATGGGAGCTTCGGATTTGTATTATTGCAACACTTGTCCAGGAGCGAGGAATTGTTTTGGATGCGTGGGACTCAAAAAAGGTGAGTACGCAATACTAAATAAAAAATATTCAAAAGAAGAATATGAGAAACTAAAAGAAGCAATAATACAGCAGATGAAAGATATGCCGTATTATGATGGTGATATTGAATATAAATTTGGCGAGAATTTCCCAAATTCTTTTTCCGATTTTGCTTACAATGAAACCGGCGCATATGAGTATTATCCTATGACAAAAGAGGAGGCGTTGAAGAAGGGTTATAGGTGGAAAGACAGAGAAAAGAAGAATTATCAAATTACAAAAAAATCGGAAGATTTGCCGGACACTATAGCTCTAGTAGATGATTCGATATTAAATGAAGTAATAGAGTGCGGAGAAAAAGATCGTCCTTATTCGGTAGGGGCGTATCGAATAACGCCGAACGAACTAGCGTTTTACAGGAGGATGGATTTACCTTTGCCACGAGTATGTTTCGATGTGCGTCATATGAACAGATTCCATAAGAGACCAAAACTTGAACTTCAACACAGAAACTGTTCAAAATGTGGAATAGGCGTGGAGACGGTATATGATGAAAAAGATTATCCGATAATTTACTGCGAAAAATGTTATCAGCAAGAGGTGTATTAAAAGAAAAAAGATACATGATACATCTTCTGCCATGACAGAGAATGTATCATCGAGATATTTATGCAAAAAGAAAACAAGATACATTCGCAAAGCTCAGTAGCTACGATTTGCCAAAATTGCAATCAAAGTCTTGTCATTGAACCGGAAGATTTTGTTTTTTATGAAAAAATAAAAGTCCCTCCACCTACTTTTTGTCCGGAGTGCAGGATGCAAAGAAGATTTCTATTTAGAAACAACAGAGTGCTGTACAGGCGTGAGTGTGGCATGTGTCACAAGAAAATACTTACTAATCACAATAGCGAAGGATCTTTCACTGTTTTTTGTCACGACTGCTGGCTCGGAGACAAATGGGACCCGATGACTTATGGCAGAGATTATGATTTCTCAAAAACATTCTTTGAACAATGGCGAGAAGTGAGAGAAAAAGTGCCGAGGATAAATCTTTATCAAACCAATTTTGTGAATAGCGAGTACTGCAATTATGGCATGGACATGAAAGAATGCTACTTGTTTTTTGGAGGAGTAAACAGTGAGAGAGTTTATTTTGCAAATCAAATTATAGACTCCAAGGATTCTTTCGATATTGATTTTTCTGAAAAGATAGAATACAGTTACGAACTTTTTGAGTGCGCCAAAACAAACAAGCTATTTTTTAGTCATCATTCTCAGGATTGTGTGGACAGCTATTACTTGATTGATTGCAAGAATTGCCTAAATTGTTTTGGATGCGTTGGGTTAATAAACAAACAATATCATATATGGAACAAGCCTTATTCCAAAGAAGAATACAAAAGTGTCATAGATAAAATAGGTCTAGGGAGTTACAAAAATCATTTGGAATTTTTGGAAAAATTGCGAGAGCTCGGCAAGAGCGTGCCTTATCGCTATGCTCGCATTTACAAATCAGTGGATTCGACAGGCGATGATTTGATAGAAATGAAAAATTCTAAAGATTCGTATAGTTCCAGACAGGCTGAAGATTCCAGATATTTATTTTTTGTGCGTGGACAAAAAACAGATTGCTATGATGTAATGTTTGTGGCATCCAATGCTGAGATGTTATACGAGATGACCAGTGGTTTTGGCGGAGCGGATTGTTCTTTTGGTATCAGAAATCTTTTCGACCAAAGCGCTAGGTATAGCGAAGATTGCCAAGACTGCTCGAATATTTTTGGCTGCGAGGGTTTGAAGAAAAAACATTACTGTATTTTAAACAAGCAATACACCAAGGAACAGTACGAAGAATTGGTACCGAAGATAATACAGCACATGAATGACATGCCCTATGTGGACAAAAAGGGCAGGGTGTATAAATACGGAGAATTTTTCCCAAGTGAACTTTCTCCGTTTTGTTATAACGAGAGCATAGCACAAGAATATTTTCCTCTGTCTAAGGAAGAAATATTAGAGAAAGGTTTTGCTTGGAAGGAAACAGAAGACAGAAATTATAAGATAGATATAGAAAATGCAAATATTCCAGATGATATAAAAGATGTGGGCGAAGATATTTTAAATAAAGTCATTGCTTGCGGACATGGTGGCAAATGCAAGGATCAATGCACCGAGGCCTTCAAGATACTCGCTGAAGAATTGAAATTCTATAAAAGGATGAATTTGCCCTTACCCAGACTTTGTCCAAATTGTAGGCATTATGAAAGACTGAAACAAAGAAATCCAATGAAGCTCTGGCATCGAAAATGCATGAAAGATGGATGCGAAAACGAATTTGAGACTACTTACGCGCCAGAAAGGCCTGAAATAGTGTATTGCGAGCGGTGTTATCAGCAGGAGGTTTATTAGTAAAATTAGTTTATAATATAAGTATTATTAGTAATAGATAGTAAACTATGAAAATAAATTTATTAGGTAAAAATATTGAATTAACTGATGCATTAAAGGATTATGCGGAAAAGAAGGTAGGTGATTTAGAGAAGTTTATCTCCTCAATGGAGACTTCCGATGGGGAAGTGGTGGTGAGTTTTGAGCTTGGCAGGAGCACTGAACACCATAAATCCGGAAGTGTTTTTCATTCCGATTGTCATATCACTATTAACGGCAAAGACTTTTATGCAGAATCTGATAAAGAAGATTTGTATCAAGCAATAGATGAAATAAAAGAAAATTTGTATGAAGATATCAGGAGGTACAAAGAACGCAGGAATACACTATTTATCCGTGGAGCGCGAAGTGTCAAAAAAATGTTGAAAGGTTTGTCAAAAAGGAACCCTTTTACTTCAAAATATTAAATGCAAAGCGAATTTAAAAGTTGTCAAAATTGTAAACAGGAATTCATAATAGAGCCGGAGGATTTTGTCTTTTATGGCAAGATGCAGGTTCCACCGCCGACTTGGTGTCCGGACTGTAGAGCGATGAGGCGTATGATTTGGAGAAATGAGAGATCACTTTATCACAACAAGTGCGCTTTTTCTGGCAAGAACTTGATATCTATGTTTTCTCCAGAAACAAAGCTGACTGTCTATGACAGAGATATTTGGTGGAGTGACAAATGGGATGCCACAGAATATGGAATAGATTATGATCCATCAAAAACATTTTTTGCGCAGTGGCGTGAACTTTTTTCTCGTGTGCCGTTGGCGAACCTTGGTAATTCTAATGTCGTAAATAGCGACTATGGCAATCATCTTACGGATTGCAAAAATTGTTATCTCTCTTATGCTTGTTTTAAAAATGAGAATTTGCATTATTCTCAAGGCTCTTTGCGTTCAAAAGATAGTATGGATTTGTGCGATGTGATGGATATGGAATTTTGTTATGAAGATCAGCTTTGCGCTAAAAATTATAAGTTGTTTTGGGGTTTTGAAAGTGATGATTGTATGGACTCAATGTTTTTATATTCCTGCGCTAATTTACAACATTGTCTCGGATGTGTGAATTTGCGTCATCAGAATTATTGCATTTTTAATCAGCAGTACACTAAAGAAGAATATGAAAAAAGACTCAAAGAATACGATTTGGGTAGTTATAAAAATTTCTTAAAATTTAGGCAAGAATTTACAAAATTTATCGAAGATAAACCAAGACGTTTTGCTTTGATAATAAAATCACAAAATGTTACAGGTGATAATATTAACAATTCAAAAGATTGTGACCATATTTTTATAGTATATGGCAATCTGGAAAACTCAAAATACGCTATTCGTACGGTAGATATGCGTGATGGGTATGATGGATATGGTATGGGCGCAGGTGGGGAATTTCTGTATGAAGGGTTGGATTTTGGGGTAGATAGCGCACGTAATGCTTTTGGAATATTAAACCATAGGAGCATGGATACATATTATACATATATGTGTTATAGCTCTAAAAATCTGTTTGGTTGTGTGGGAGTGCGTAGCAAGCAGCATTGTATTTTAAACAAGCAATACAGCAAAGAAGAATATGAAAAATTGGTTGAAAGGATAAAGCAAGACATGGAGGCGAATCCGTATGTAGATAAAAAGGGCAGAGTGTATAAATATGGAGAATTTTTTCCAAGTGAACTCTCACCTTTTTATTACAACGAAAGTATCGCAGAGGATTATTATCCAATATCTAAAGAACAAGCAGACAAATATGGTTTTGCTTGGAAAGAAAAGAGCAAGAGAGAATATGATATAGAAATAAAATCAGAAGATTTGCCAGATCATATCAAAGATGTAGATGACAGTATTGTAGGCAAAGTGATAGAATGCGCACATAGGGGAGAGTGTGAACAACAATGCACCGAGGCATTTAAAATCCGCGCGGATGAATTAACTTTTTATAAAACAAACAATATAGCTCTGCCTAGGCTCTGTCCAAACTGCAGACATTATGAACGCTTAGCACAGAGGAATCCATTGCATCTCTGGCACAGATCTTGTATGTGCAAAAAAGAAAATCACGAACATAAAGGCAAATGCACTAACGAATTTGAAACAAGCTATGCGCCAGAAAGACCAGAGATAGTGTATTGCGAAAAGTGTTATCAAAAAGAAGTTTATTAAAATAATTATTAATAATTAACATTATAAATATATGAGTGCAGAAGCACCAAAAGTAGTAGTAGAAGAAGAAGACAATGAAGAACCTACTGTGATTGATGATGGTGAAGGAGAGCCTAAGATAGCTACAGAAGAAGAAATCAACGCAACGCTACTAGAAATTGATAAAAAAGGTATTACCCAGGTGTAACAGAATTAACCTTTTTATATTCCACCTCTTTTTTTCCTTCTGGAATAATTTTCTTGATTATAAATTTGCTATTTTCTAGACTAGCGTCGGTGATGATGTTCCTCTTGCCGTCTTTTATAAAATATGTGCGAGGCCAGTGCGCATAGGCGCGGAATTTGTTGTAGATTGTTGTTGCGTCGTCATCTAAATTTATTAAACCATCTTCTTTTTTTATTTTTTTGCAGTATGTTGATAGCTCTTCATTTTGAGATACTGGAATTATTTTTCCTGCCATCAAGTCTGGTAAAATTTTTACTAAAAGCTCACCGCCTATATTGATCAATCTTTTGCGTAGTCCTGGAGCAGTCTCATCCTTTCCAATTGCAGTTTCCTCTACTACTAATATTGGGCCCGAATCCATTTTGTATGCCATTTGTTGTATTGCGACTCCTGTTTCATTTTCACCATTTAATATTGCGGACTCTACAGGGGAGGCGCCACGGTATTTGGGTAATAATGAATAATGTATGTTGATAGAACCGAGCCTAGGCAGGTTTAAGATATTTCCTGATATTATTTTGCCGTAAGCGACGACTATGGAGAGGTCAGGGTTTGGATCTTTTGCTTTTAGGGTATTTACAAATTCTTCATTCAGCTTTTCGGGTTGTAAGTAGGGGATATTGTTTGATATCGCCCACAATTTTGTCGGTGAAGGCGTGACAAGCATTTTGCGCCCCTCAGGCTTATCCGTGTTCGTTATAATCAAAGCAGGTAAAAAACCATGCTGTTTCAGTATCTCAAGTGTTTCCGAGGCGACATCTGGTGTGCCCCAAAAGATAAAATTGATCTTGTTATTGGCTTTGTTTTGCATTTATATTGTATAATAACACTAATTTCTAAAATATAAACTACAAAATTGTATTTCAGAAAAATTACAAAATAATAATATTTTTATGGAAATAAATTATTGGGCAGTTTTGGTTTGTGGAGTTTTGGCTATGGGTTTGGGTGCGCTGTGGTATGGACCACTTTTTGGTAAAAAATGGATGGAGATAGTGGGCGCAAATGCGAGCGATATGGTGGCTCGCGCAGAAATGCAGAAAAATGTTTGGAAGCTCTATGTTACAAATTTTGTTCTGGTTCTGTTCCAAGCATGGGTACTGGCTTATTATATAGGGGGTTGGACTGATGCCTCTGGTGTTACAAACGCTCTTTGGATATGGGCAGGGTTTATAATGCCGACAATTGCAGCAGGCGCAATGTGGAATAACGATAACGCAAAAGTATCTTGGTCTAGATTTTTGATCCAATCTGGTTACCAATTAGTGATCTTCGTAATCTTTGGATTGGTTCTTGGTGCCTGGAGGTAATTCCTCTTTCAAATCTTTAGCGTGATCTATAAAAAGTATGCCTTTTAGATGGTCTGTTTCGTGTTGGAATATTTGCGCCAGAAGTCCGGAAGCGCCTCGCTGAAACTTTTCACCTTTTTCATTGTAGGCGGTGATCATGGCTTTTTTTGATCTATGAGTTTTGCCGTAGAGCCATCTGACGGAGAGGCACCCCTCGGGCAGCCATTCTTTGTCGCGCGAGAGTTTGGAAATCTTGGGGTTTATAAATACGACATCTTTTTCTTTTTTCTCTATCTTTACTACGTCGTCTGCTTTTTTTTCGCCGGAAAATCTTTCATTTCTATTTGCTATAAATTCCTTACTGAATACCTTTCCAGAAATCAGAAATATAGAAAGCGAATAACCTATCTGTGGCGCAGCTATGGCAACACCGTCTTCTTGGCTTTTGAGAGCAGAAGACATTTCTTTCAACACTTTTTTTATTTTAGAACTCGTGATTTCTCCGATAAGCACTTCTTTTGCTTTTTGACGCAAGACTTTATTTTCTTTTTGAACTATTTTTATCATGCTTTTCTGATTCTAGAGAAAGATCATTTATTTATTTCTTTCAGGTATTCTAGGAGTTTCTTTAGCTTTACGGTTTCTTGAGATCTGTTTGACATATCTCGCACAATAACAGAATCATCGAGTGCTTCTTTTACTCCAAAAATCAACGCATAAGGGACATTTAGCTTTTCAGCTATCGCGAGCTGTGAGCCAAGGCTGTCTTTTGAAAGAGATTGAGCTATAGGAATGTGCGCCTTGCGCAATATCTCTATGATATTAATACTCTTTAATTTTGCTTCACTGCCGAGTTGAATAAAATATATTTTTGGTTTCTTTATTATCCGAGGGGAAAGTTTTTTGTACCATGGAGATGCTACGATTCTATCCACTCCTATAGAAAATCCTGCAGCAGGAACATCTTTTTTGCTACCTATTTGTTTGGCAAGATAATCATACCTACCTCCTCCAGCGAGCGTGAGTGGTGTGCCCTCTTCTGTTTTGTTTTGTTCTATGATTTCAAAAACAGTGCGAGTGTAGTAAGAGAGCCCACGGACTAGATTTTTGTTTATGGTATATCTAATACCCATTTCTTCTAGGTATTCAAGCACTTCCTTGAAATGTTTTTTGCAAGATGTACACAAAAAACTTATAGAATCCGGAGCACCCTCATTTATTTCTTTTGTTTTTTCTTCTTTTGAATCTAGAATTCTAAGAGGATTGGTTTTTAGTCTTTCTCGATCAATAGGGGCAAGTGTGCTCAAGTGTTTACGGTAATAGCTGGAAAGTTCTTTTATGTATATGCCACGGCATTCTTTATCACCAATAGAATTTATATCAACAGAAAGATTTTCTGCGCCGGCCTCTTCAAGTATGCTCATGCATACCTTTATCAAAAGCGCATCGACAATGCTCTTGTCACTACCTAAGGTATCCAAGTCAAACTGATAAAACTGTCTATACCTTCCACGTTGAGGGTTGTCATGTCTGAAGACTGGTCCATACTGGTAAAACATTACTGGTTGAGGCATATTTTGCATACCATTTTCTATATATGAACGCATAAGCGGGGCAGTGTGTTCTGGTCTAAGAGAGAGACTATCTCCACCTTTTGTTTTCAGTGTGTACATCTCTTTGTCTACTATGTCTGTCCCTTCTCCAATACTAGAAGTGAAGACTTCGGTGTGCTCTAACATTGGTGTTTCTATCGGTTTGAATCCATAATATACTGCGACTTCTTGAGCTTTTTCAAAAAATCCCTGAAAGTTGTAGTAGTCTTCGTTTATAATATCGCGCATGCCTTTGGCTGTGCTGAAATTTTTATTTTTAGTATTTGTGTTTGATTTTGCTTTAGACATATTATTTATTTTATTCACTTATCGTATTTATAATTTCCCGGGAAGGTTTCCATTTTAGAAAATGGCAATAGTCTTACAAAGGGTCTTCCAATGATGAGTTTTCTGTTAACTGCGCCCCAGTATCTGGAGTCCGAGCTTGCAGATCTATTGTCTCCCATTACGAAATATTCATCTGCTTTTAGTTCGAAATGTGTTTCGCTGTTTGCGTGATTTTTTACATATTCTTGAGACAGAACGAAACCATCTGGATTTTCTTCGTTCTTTATGATAACTATGTCACCTTTGATATCAACGGTTTCATTGGGGAGTCCTATAATTCTTTTTATAAAAAACTTTTTTGTGTCGTTGGGATATTTGAAGACTATAACTTGACCTCTTTTCGGTTCAGAGAATCTGTATGATATCTCATCTATGATCAGGTATTGTGCGTCTTCAAAAGTAGGAATCATTGAGGATCCAGATACGACAAAAGGTTGTGCGACAAGGGTACGCACAGGAATAACAATAGCGATCGCGATAAGTGCAAAGCGCACGATTTCCCAGAACGATTGCTTGCCGGATTGTTCTTTCTCCATTTATTTCCATTCTATCACAAAAACACCTTGACGCAAAGCTGTATATATTTTATAAATACTTATTTGTTTTTTTCCGCGTTATTTTGTTATAATGAGCTCAATGAAAAAAGACAGAATGTTGGTATTCAGTTTGGGTAGCAACGAATCTCTCTCCAAAGAAATTTCCAAGATTCTGAAAATTCCTCTCGGTAAAATAGATTTACATAATTTCTCTGATGGCGAACAACACATACAAATACATGAGCATTGCAGAGACGCTCATATCTTTCTTATACAATCCACCAATCAGCCCGATTCAAACTTTACGCGTCTTGCTTTGGCGGTGGATGCCGCGCGCCGAGCTTCAGCTAGAGAAATATCTGTGGTCATACCATATTTTGGTTACGCAAGACAAGAAAGAATGTCCATGCCTCGCACTCCAATATCTGCCAGGGTCTTTGCCACTATTTTGGAGACTTTAGGAGTAAACAGGGTGCTGACCATGGATCTGCACGCACGAGCTATCGAAGGTTTTTTCTTCCGCACCATAGTTGACCATTTGTATGGGAGGGGAGAATTTATAAAAGTCTTGCAAAAAGATCTGAAGAAAGAAATAAAAATGATGACATTGTGGTTGTCGCACCGGACACGGGAGCCGCAAACAATGCAAGACGATTGGGTTCACGTTTACTCCACTATCCAAATCTTGCCATCATAAACAAGAGCCGACCAAAAGCAAATCATGTTTCCGCTATGGAACTCGTCGGTGATGTGAAAGGCAAAATAGCACTCATAGTAGATGATATGACAGACACTTGTGGCACGCTCGTAAAAGCGGCAAATTTACTGAAAGAAAATGGCGCGACAAAGGTATTGGCTGTGATAACTCATGGGATATTTTCTGGCGATGCTCTCGCAAAGGTGGCTGATTCAAATATAGATAGGCTTTATATTTCAAATACCATAGAACATAAAAAATTGCCTAAAAATATCAAAGTTGTTTCTATGGCAGATATATTCGCGCAGATTATAAAAAGAGTGCACGAAGGTAAATCTATCAGTGAAGTCTTTGCGAATAAATAGTTTGTTTTTTTATGATAATATATACAATATGAAGCTAGTAGTATGTTTAGGAAATATTGGTGATGAATACAAAAACAACAGGCACAATACTGGGTTTATTGTGGGTTCTTTGGTTGAAAAGAGACTCGCAGATAAAATGAAAATAAAATTCTTGTATCCAGACAAGATGATGAACAATTCTGGCCGTGTCGTCATGCCTCTGGTCAAAACCCCAAAGGATTTGAAAAATCTAATAGTGATTTACGATGATATGGATTTGCCTTTGGGTAAAATGCGTGTTTCTTTCAATCGTTCCGCTGGCGGACACAATGGTCTGGGCTCTATCATCAAAGCTCTAAAGTCCGAAGAATTTGTGCGGATACGCATCGGCGTGTCGCCTCACACACCCACAGGCAAATTGAAAAAACCCACAGGAGAACAAAAAGTGCTAGATTTTCTGTTAAGTGACTTCAAAAAGCCCGAACTCGAAGAACTCAAAAAACTTTCCAAAAAAGTCTCCGAAGCTGTGGAAACAATTTTTACTGAAGGCAAAGATAAGGCTATGTCTCTATACAACTAATAATATTTTATTATGGAAAAAAAATCGCAAGATTTTGAAAAAATTGAGAACCTTGATGAAATCTATAGAAAGATTTTATTAGATATAGAAAGTAATGAATTAAAAGAAGTGACTCTTCTTTTGGATTTAGACGGTGTTATTATAGATACTGGTAAAGAGATCAAAAATACTGCAACTATGTTTGTTTTGAATATGATGCAAGATTTGAATATTTTTAAACATTCAAAAAATATGTTGAAATATTTAAGCACTATGTATGTATCTGAAGAAACACTGGATGTGTTAAAAAAACTCAAAGAAAAAATAAAGAATGTTTATATTGTCACTGATAGAGTTAAAGGATCATCTTTCTTCTATCCTTTTGTTAGTAAAAAAGAATTAGATGAATTTAAAGAAATTGGTATTGAAACGATGCATAGTTCATTTAAGATGTTTTCTCCCGTAGGTCGTTTCTTGGAGTCTATTGTTAAATACGACAAGACTTATTATATAGGCTCGAGTTCTTTTGACGATGGTTTTGCTAAAAGAATTAAGAGGGGAATGAAAAAAATGGGAATCAGTGATGGTAAATTCCAATATGACAGGATGTATTTAGAAGGCAAGAGCAGTATCTTTTGAATCGGGAATCTGATTATTTTATATCTCCTTCACCGCCTCGATCACGAGGCTTTTTTCGTCTTTGCGGAGGGATATTTTACCCGAGAGAGCGATGCATTTTTCGGGGACGAGTAGAGATGAGGATTCTTTGTAGAGTTTTGGAAAAACCACGGCTTCGATGGTGCCGGTCAGATCTTCGATAGTGAGGAATGCCATTTGTTCATTTTTTTTAGTGATGACTGTTTTTACATTCAATATCATCCCGCCTATTGTTATTGGCAAGCCGTTGCCCATGTCTTCTTTTATCTTTTTTATATTTATGGGTTTGTCTTTGAGTTTGTCGCGTACACGATCGAGTGGGTGGCCAGAAATATAGAGTCCGAGCAATTCTTTTTCCCAAGCGAGTTTTTCGGATTGTTTTGCTTCAGCTGCCGGTTTTAGTTTGAATTCAGGCGCTTGTACATTTACTTCTGAATTTGCAAAAAGTGAAACTTGATTTGCATTTTGATTACTGCCTTCTTTGTTGTAAGCGAGCATGTCTTCTATGTTTGCAAAGAGCGCGCCTCGTTCGCCAAACTCATCCATACTGCCGGATTTTACCAGCGCCTCCATGGATTTCTTGTTTAGATTTTTATGTTTTATTCTGTCCAGAAAATCACCGATGGATTTGAATTTGCCATTATTTTTTCTTTCCTCTATTATTGCTTCGCCTATATCACTACCCAGATTCTTGATAGTGTATAGTCCGAAACGAATTGTATTTTCATTTATATAGGTGAATCCTTTAAAGCTCTCATTTATATTTGGAGGCAGGACTTTGATACTCATCTTTTCACATTCGCGGACTATTTCAGATATTTTTTCTACATCACCACTCTCAGCGGTGAGGATGGCAGTCATGTATTCAGTGGGGAAGTTGGCCTTCATGTATGCTGTCTGATATGCCACTCGGCCATAGCTCGCAGAATGCGCTTTGTTGAATCCATACGCGGCGAATGGCTCGATCCAGTTCCAGAGTTCTTGCGCTTTTTTGAGTGGCCATTTGCTGTGCTCTACGCATCCATTTATAAAATGATCTTTTTGTTTTGCCATTTCGGCTGGGATTTTTTTACCGACAGCTTTGCGAAATTTGTCCGCTTCACCCCAAGAATATCCGGCTATGTGTATGGCAATCAAAAGCAAATCATCCTGATACACGAGTACTCCGTATGTTTGTTTCAATATTGGTTCAAGAGCTTTATCCATGTATTTCACTAGCATTGGGTTGTGTTTGCGTTCTATATATAGAGGGATGAATTGCATTGGACCAGGACGATACAGGGCGACCATGGCGTTTATGTCATGTATCGTCGTTGGTTTGAGTTGTTTCAAATACGCGGTCATGCCTGCGCCGTTTAGTTGAAAAAGTCCTTCGGTTTGTCCTTTTGCAAGGAGCGCGAAAGTTTTTTTGTCATCTACCGGTACATTTTCTATGTCTACTTTTAAGTTGTGGACTTTGTCTACTATTTTTACAGCATCTGCCAGTATTGAAAGATTGCGGATACCTAAGAAGTCAAACTTTGGCAAGCCGACATCTTCTATCTGATACATATCATATTGCGTGATCACATCACCACCTTTTGGGTCGTATTGCACAGGAGTGAATTCGTAGAGAGGTTTCGGAGATATTACCACGCCGGCGGCATGCACAGACACATGTCTGACACAGCCTTCCATTTTTTTTGCCAAGTCAATTATTTCTTTTGTGTCTTTTTCTTTTTCATACGCGTTTTTTAATTCAGGCACTATTTCAAAAGCATGATCTATGGTCATAGGCATACCTTGCGAGCCTAGCGGTATGAGGTTTGCGATTCTGTCGCCCACTTCGTATGGATAGCCGAGCGCTCGAGCGACATCACGCACAGAACCTTTTGCCATCATCGTGCCGAATGTGCCTATCTGCGCAACGCGATCAACGCCATATTTTTCTTTTACATACGCTATCATTTCATCGCGTCTGTTGTCAGCAAAGTCCATATCTATATCGGGGAGTGATGGTCTTTCTGGATTTAAAAATCTTTCAAATGGAAGTTTGTAAACGAGTGGATCTACATTGGTAACACCAAGCAGGTATGTAGTCAAAGAGCCGGCAACTGAACCTCTGATATTTGTCAAAATATTCTTCTCGCGAGCGAAACGAAGCAAATCGCCCACGACCAGAAAATATGTCGCGTAGCCTTTTTGTTTTATTATGCCGAGTTCATATTCGAGGCGGTCCAGATGTGTTTTATCCTGTGGAAGTTTGCGAAAATCAAAACCAGCATAAGCCAGTCTCTTCAACATGTCATTTGGTTCTTCTCCGGATTCTATTTTGAATTCTGGGAAATATGCCTTGCCGAGTTCTATTTCATAAGGTTCGCACATATCAGCCACGAGGTTTGTATTTGTCACCGCTTCCTGCGCGTCTTTAAAATATTCCAGCGCGGTTTTTTTATCTATTAAAGAAAAATCATCATCGGAGAATTCAAACTTGCCGTCGTCTTTGCCCATCGCGCCGGTGTTTACTTGGAGCAGTGTGTGGTGCGCTTTGTGGTCGTCTTTGCAAGGATAGTGCGAATCTTGAGTGGCTACGACAGGGATGCTAAATTTCTTGCCAAGCTCGAGTATTTTTCCGCGAAGTTCTCCGTCGCGTTCGATATGCGGGTGCGATTGTATTTCCAGAAAATAATTTTCTTTGCCGAAAATATCTTGATGTTGTTTTATGATCGCCTCAGATCTTTCTAAATCATTTGCCAAAATAGAGCGCGAAAGTTTGCCTCCCATACATCCAGAAAGGCATATCAGTCCATCGCTGTATTTCTTCAAAAGTTCTTCATCTACGCGAGGTTTGTAGTAATATCCTTCGAGGTTTGAAATAGTGACCAAGCGCATCAAGTTTTTATAACCTTGCAGATTTTTGGCGAGCAGTATGAGGTGGTAGCGTTTGTTGTCTATACCGGGTTCTTTGTCGGTGAGCTTTCTCTCTGCCACATAGACTTCGCAACCGATGATAGGTTTGATACCCGACTTTTTACATTCTTTATAAAATTCTATCGCCCCGTACATGTTGCCATGGTCTGTGATGGCTATCGCCGGCATACCGAAATCTTTGGCAATCTTTACCATAGTTTCCACTTTTGAAAGCCCATCGAGCAGGGAATAGTGCGAATGCGTGTGCAAGTGTATAAATTGTGTGTCCTTTTCAGATGTCATTGTGAACATAATAGCATATTTGCTATAATTGTTTTATGAAAAAAATTCGCGTAGCTATAAATGGTTTTGGTCGCATTGGTAGAGCTTTTTTGAAGGTGGCTTGGGATAGACCGGAAATAGAAATTGTCGCAGTCAATGATCTCGGCGATATCGCCAATATGGCTTATCTCTTGAAATACGATACTGCGTATGGCAAGTGGAAACATGAAAACATCGCATACGAGGGGGCTGATCTTATTATAGATAACAAGAAAGTTAAATTTCTATCAGAAAATGATCCGACGAAATTGCTTTGGAAGGATCTTGAGATAGATGTAGTTGTCGAATCCACCGGAGTTTTTGTAACTTACGAAAAAGCAAAAGTGCATTTACAAGCTGGTGCGAAAAAAGTGGTAGTAACAGCTCCAATGAAAGATAATCCAAAAGATGCAGGTGTAGAGGGGGCGACGATATTGCTTGGTGTAAACGAAGAGTATTTTGGTAAATGTGACATCACCTCAAATGCGTCTTGTACTACAAACGCGGCGAGTCCTTTGATAGCTATTTTGGATGAAACTTTAGGTATAGAAAAAGCATTGCTTAGCACCACACATGCTCTCACCAACAGTCAGCCGACAGTAGACAGCATAAACAAACACAATATTCGCGAAGGCAGGGCAGGCGGACACAACATAGTGCCCACTTCAACCGGCGCAGCTATCGCTGTGACCAAAGCCATTCCTAACCTTGAAGGTCTTTTTGATGGTATATCTCTTCGAGTGCCGATGATAACTGGTTCGTTAGTAGACGTAACATTTGTTTCCAAAAAACCAACCACTAAAGAAGAAGTGAATGAAATTTTGAAAAAAGCATCGAAAGAAAAAAGATGGACAAATGTATTCACTGTGACCGAAGAACCACTGGTCTCGAGTGATATATTGGGCAGTCAGTACGGATCTATCGCAGACTTGGCTCTCACTCGCGTAGTCGGAGGCAACCTAGTCAAAGTCCTAGCTTGGTATGACAACGAAATGGGATACACCCACACGCTAGTCGAGCATGTGGTGAAGGTGGGGAATAATTAAATTTTTAATAAAATTATGACAGAGAAACTTTAAAGAAAATTTTTAGGATAAAAAATTGCGTTTTCTGTATTTTTATGTTTCAAATATTGGACAAATTCGTCATTTGATGGTTATATATTTGGTAAGATCAGTTCTTTCACAAAAACGATGAAACAGGTGTTTTGTGAATTTTATTATTTTAAATAAAGTTTCTAAAATACTTGCTTCATCGTGAAGCAATCCTTGTCCGGAGGGTCCGGACATACAAGGAGTAAGTATGGAAACTTCCACAGTTCCAATTTCAATCCCCGTCGCTTTTGGAGGTGTCAGCAAGGTCCAACCTCTGAGCTCGTTTTTCGGTTTTCTGAGGCAACTAACTCCGACATGGCTTCCGCCAGAAATACTTGCAAGTCGCCCCGCAGAAGGCTCTTGGCGGGTGTTTCAAGGAGAAGAACTGCCCAGGCTCACTTCGAATCCAAGACCACCTTCTGTTGTTGAGATTGCCGAAGCTTTGTTCATTTCCGGACCCTGGGTAAATTCGGGGTGGGCGAACCGGATGTTTCTGACCAAAGACAGGACCCCGGATGGATCTGTCATTTGCGTTGGAAATTTCGAAGTTCCGAATTTGTCGAACCCGACCAACCCATCCTTTAACCTGGTGTTTGGGTTTTGTATCCCAGGACGGGAGGGCGAACTCACGGAGGTTCGCATTGCCGAGGAAAAGTTTTCTTGGCAATGAAACTTCGCGATCACCTCGAAAAGGTTTTCGGTAACTCTAACACCGTTGCCGAAAGCCTTTTCTTTTTTCATTTATTCTCCCACTCTCCTTTAAACACACACACCGCAGGGCCGGTGAGCCAGATGTTGGTGTATGGTTCTCCTTTATTTTTTGGTGGATCAAATTCTACAGTCAGATCACCACCTGGTTGTTTTATGTGGCAGATATTTTCTTTCAAAAATCCAAGCTGGTGCGATACTATGGCGACAGATGTGGAGCCTGTGCCACAAGCTAGAGTTTCGTCTTCGACACCGCGCTCGTATGTGCGGACATTGTAAATATTATTTTTTATTTCTACGAAATTCGCATTTACTCCATCAGGATCTTCGTATCTTAATTTTCTACCGATTTCTATTACTGGGCATTTATATATATTTTCCACAAATATAACATTATGTGGAGTGCCAGTATCAGAAGTGAAAGGCAGATCGTTGCGCGTGCTTATATTTTTGATATCGTTCATTTTAAGTTTTATTTGTCCGTCTTTTAATACCATAGCCCTATGCATTCCCTTTGCTGTTTCAAAAACTATGTTGTCTGGATTTTTTATAATCTTTAAAATATTATGAGCAAAACTCACTATACACCTTGCGCCATTACCACACATAGATCCACGTGAACCATCGCTATTTATGAACATCATTCTGAAATCATATTCTGGATGTTTTTCTACTAGCATTATGCCGTCTGCGCCCACGCCAAATCTGCGATGACAAACGAGCTTGATATGTTCTATATCGTCAATATCAAAATGCCCATCTCTGTTGTCGATCATTATAAAATCATTCCCTGCGCCGTGATATTTATAAAATGTTTTCATAAATTAGTAATAATTCTTTGATAAATAAGCTCGACCAGAATCACTAAATATCATTACAGCAAGATCATCTTTCTTTAATTTATTTAGATATTTAAAAGTTGCATATGCTACAGCTCCACCACTTCCGCCCAAAAGCAATCCGTATTTTGATGCCATTTTTTTCAACATAGCAAAACTCTGTTTGTCTGATACGGGTAAAAATTCGTCCACGACTGATTCATCTAAGCAAGGGGTTTCAAAGTCTATACCTATTCCTTCCATTTGGTATGATTTTGGATTTCCTTTTGTCGCGTGAAAAGAAGTGTTCACATCAACTACGATTATTTTTATTTTTTGGTTTTTTTCTTTTAAAAATTTTCCTACTCCGCTCACTGTGCCACCGGTGCCGGCAGGCGCGAAGAGGTGAGTGATTTTGCCTTTGGTCTGTTGCCAGATTTCTGGTCCCAGTGTCGTGTAGTGTCCTTTTGGATTGGAGAGATTAAAATATTGATTTGGGACAAAAGAATTTGGGATTTTCTTTCGCATTATTTCGGGCTGATTGTGGTAATTCCTCGGATCATGGAGTGGTATGGTGGGGCAGATGATCACTTTGGCTCCATATGCTTTTAAGGTTTTTACTTTTTCTTCACTGACTTTTTCTGAAACAGTTATGATGACCTTGTATCCTTTGATTGCGCCTATCATAGCCAGTGCTATGCCTTGATTGCCAGAAGATGCCTCGATGATAGTGCCACCTCTTTTTAAAAGGCCTTTTCTTTCTGCTTCTTCTATCATAAAAAGAGCTGGACGGTCTTTGATGCTTCCGCCTGGATTCAAGTATTCAAGTTTTGCAAAAACCCTTTTTTCTTTATCAAAGGGCACATTTATAAGTGGCGTGTTGCCTATGGCATCTAGTAAATCGTTTGTTTGTTTTCTCATGATCTTAAAGATACCTTTTCTTTTTTAGAAAGTTAATTTTTTTTATATTTTTACGTATATTTTAACTATTTGTTAAATATGTTAAAATATTTTATATATGATAAAGGTGCAATCAGTGGTCAGAGATATCGTCATGGCGGAATTGGAAGCGTACATAGCTCTTACAAATGGCTATATGAATATGAGCAGTTACGCGCATCGTATTCGTCCAAAGGTACAATTGCTCGCAAAAAAGGACACGACGATAGCTAGCCTTGTCGTCGCGCTCTCTCGATTAAAAAATGAATTTAAAAAAGAAAAGCCTCTTATTTATGATGTGCCCATAAAGAATATCTCGACCAAGATGCCACTTTCGGAGATCGTATACGAAAAAACAAACAAGTTTATCTTGGAACTCGAATCTCTCCACGGTAGTATTTCTGTTTCAAGTGAAGATTTCTTGACTATCACCATAGGCACTGCAGAAATAGATATGATTTGTTCTTCGAATCTGGAAAATAAAATATTGAAGCATTTTAAAGTGAAGCCGAAAATAATAAATCACAATCTGTCTGCTATTGGTGTTTCTTTTGGATCTGAAGTTTTTGGTATGCCCAATACATTTTTTTCCCTGATCTCTGTGACAGCGAGGGCGCGCATCAATATAGAAGAACTGGTATCAACACCGACAGAATTTATTTTTATAATAGCTGAAAAAGATTTCAGCAGGACAGTTTCTCTTTTTTCAGACTTGCATAGAAAGACAAACCACAAATAGGCTTTTATTTTAAAAATGTTACAATATTTTGTATGAAGATATTTATCGGTACAGATCACGCGGGTTATGTATTGAAAGAAAAACTAGTTTCTGCTTTGAAGCTTCAGGGTCATGAGGTCATAGACAAAGGTGCGTTTGAGTATAATGAGACAGATGATTATCCGGATTTCATATCTGAAGTTGCCAGAGAGGTTTCCAAAGACCCCGATGAAACGAGGGGTATAATCATGGGGGCTACCGGTCAAGGTGAGGCAATAGTCGCAAATAGATTTCCACATATCAGAGCTGTGGTTTATTATGGTGATTCTAAAGCGGTGGTAGATGACGAAGCAGATGTGATAGAGCGTTCTAGACAACACAACAATTCAAACGTGCTTTCTTTAGGTGCCAGATATCTGACAGAAGATATGATGATGATTGCAGTGAATCATTGGCTTAATACGCCTTTTTCAGGAGACGAGAGGCATATCCGTCGTTTAAAGAAGATCGATGATTTGAAAATAAATTAAGTTTTTTAAATTTATGTCCGAAATAATACCATCAATATTGCCAAAAGATTACGAAGATCTTAAAAACAACATCTTGCTTGTGCGGGGTTTGGTGCCCTTGGCGCAAATAGATCTGTGCGATGGGCATTTTGTAAAGAATTCTACTTGGCCATTTACCGAGGGATCCATAAATGAATATCATTTCAAAAGAATCTTGGCAGAAGAAGAAGGGTTGCCATTTTGGGAAGATATAGATTTCGAGCTTGATCTTTTGGTTTCTGACGCAGTTTCTAATTTTGATATTTATAGCAAACTCGGTGCGCGCGGAATAATATTTCATCTTGAAGCTGTGGGCGATATAGAAGAATTTAAAAATTTCTTGGAGGGGATAGACCCTTATGTAAAAGACAGTGTGGAATTTGGCATAGCCTTGAATCCATCTACATCTTTGGAAAAAATCTTCCCACTAATTTCATTTGTGAATTTTGTGCAATTTATGGGTAATGACGAGATAGGTTTTCATGGAAGGGAACTCGATGAAAAAGTGCACGAAAAAATAAAATCCCTAAAAGAAAAATATCCTGATGTAAAAGTGGCGGTGGATATTGGGGTCAATGAAGACACGGCGCCCGCGCTTATAAGCGCGGGCGCCGACAAGCTCATCATCGGCTCCGCAATATTCCGCGCCGAAGACATAATAGGCAAGATAGAAGAATTTAAGAATCTTTAAAATTTTCTCTTAAAACGAAAACGCGCCACTTTTGCTCGGAAGCAAAAGTGGCGGTCGTATTTGCCCACACCAGCGGGCTGGATTCACAGGGGAACCCTGTGAAGGGTGAGGTGGTCTCAGTGAGACGCGCGTTGGGCTTTATGAGGTGGGAAGAGTGGCGTCTTCGCCCATGAAAGCCGGCAATGTGACATTGTGCGAGCAGGCAATATCGTGGCTTGTCGGGGAAGGGGGCGTGATCTCCCCCTTCTCTTTGCTGTAAGCCACGAAGTATTGCCACTCGCGCTTTGTTCCGACTTCGACGAGATTGAAGAGGGTCCCTTCTTTTTTTGTCACCGCGCTTTTGAGGGTAAACGCGAGCTCGCCACTTTTCAACGACGGCATGAATTTGAGCGAGCAATTGATCAAAACGAAACTGAACTCTCTATTGGGATTGAGTGCTCCCAAAACGAGTTCTGACGGTGCTGGATAAACTTGCACCAAAGCTTCATTCACTGTCGGATTTGCCATGTTACTTCTCCTGTTGAAGATTCTTTCCCGTTTTTGCGTAGGCGGGGAAGCGCCTTGTTGCCCATAGGAGCAACGGGAACACCTATCTTATATATTAAAACATATAGGGTCACTTGTCAATGAGTATTTCATATCACTCAGTTTTGTCATTTGGTATAATCAGAGTATGTCATTTCTATCTGACGAGAAAGTTTTACAGCTTGAGGAGCGGGCGAACGAGATTCGCAAAAGTATTATTGAGATGCTAGTGGAAGCCGGCAGTGGACATACGGCTGGGCCACTCGGTATGGCGGATGTTTTTACGCTTTTCTTTTTTCATATTTTGAAACACGATCCGAAAAATCCATCGTGGGAAGAGCGCGATAGATTTGTGCTTTCCAATGGACACATTTGTCCGGTATATTATGCGACTCTCGCACATGCGGGATATTTACCTATTGAAGAATTGAAAACTTTGCGCAAATTTGGCACGCGTTTGCAAGGGCATCCACATCGCGAATATTTGCCATTACTTGAGACATCTTCTGGGCCACTTGGCACTGGTCTTTCACAAGCAGTGGGTATGGCTCTGGCAGACAGGATATCTGCCCGCTCTCAAAATAGATTTATTTATTGTTTTATGTCAGATGGAGAACAAGATGCGGGTAATACATGGGAGGGTGCTATGCTTGCAGGCAAAAATAAATTGCATAACCTTATTGCTATAATAGACAGGAATAACATTCAGATAGACGGATATACCGAAAACATAATGCCTCTGGAACCACTGGCCGACAAATGGCGTGCTTTCAATTGGCATGTGATAGAAGTTTCCGGCCATGACTTTACTGCTTTGAATGAAGCTGTGACAGAAGCGCAAAGTATGTATGAAAAACCAACAGTCATCATCGCGCATACTATACCTGGCAAAGGCGTGCGGGAATTTGAGAGAGATTATAAATGGCACGGGTATGATCCAGACCTCAAAGATGAAATTGGATATGAAATGGCTTTAAAAGAATTAAGAACGCTTGGCGGGAAAATTAAAAGTGAGCATCAGTAAAATATGTTAAACCCAAAATTAAAATTAAATCCCAAACTTTTCAATCCAGATGTGGAGCAAGAGCCTATTCGTAAAGGTTTCGGGCAAGGCTTGGCAGAAGCAGGCGAGAAGAATGGAAATGTCGTGGCTCTGTGCGCAGACCTTACCGAGAGCACGCAGATATATCTTTTTA
This sequence comes from uncultured Candidatus Saccharibacteria bacterium, assembly GCA_964361705.1. Classification (GTDB taxonomy): domain Bacteria; phylum Patescibacteriota; class Minisyncoccia; order Phycocordibacterales; family UBA9973; genus UBA9973. The sequence continues at coordinate 18,266 of CAYIBP010000007.1, read as the reverse complement.
AAGAAAAGTTTCCAGAAAGATTTATAGAAATAGGCGTGGCTGAACAAAATCTGGTGACTGTCGCTTCAGGTATGGCTTCGATGGGCAAGATCCCTTTTTGTTCTTCTTATGCGATGTTTTCTCCTGGGCGAAATTGGGAACAAATCAGAACGACTATTGCTTATAACGACAGACCGGTAAAGATAGTCGGTTCGCACACAGGTGTATCTGTTGGTCCCGACGGTGGCACACATCAGGCATTGGAAGATATTGCTTTAATGCGTGTGATGCCAAATATGGATATTGTCTCTCCATGTGATGCGCTTGAAGCAAAACGCTCAACATTTGCTTTGGTAGATTCTGGCAAGCCAGCGTACCTGCGTCTCGCTCGTGAAAAGACACCAATAATCACTACAGAAGAGACTCCATTTGAAATGGGCAAAGCAGAAATATATTGGATGCCAGATGTTGGCTTGGCGAGTGTTGGTATCATTGCCACTGGCGCGCTTCTTTACAATGCTCTCCTTGCAGCGAAAGATTTGGAAAGGGAAGGAGTAAAAATAAAAGTAATGAATTTATCTTCAATAGCACCGCTCGATATAGAGAGCATCGTTGCTTTGGCAAAAGAAACCAAAAGAATAGTAACAGTAGAAGAACACCAAGTCCGCGGAGGTATGGGTAGCGCAGTGGCTGAAGTGTTGGTGCAGAATTATCCAGTACCGATGGAGTTCATCGGAGTGCAAAACAAATTTGGTCAATCCGGCACACCAGAAGAGCTCATAGAGCATTATGGTATGGGAGTGGATGCGATAAAAAATGCAGTAAAAAAAGTTTTGAGTCGCTAATTTATCTTCTTTGGCTTGTAATACGCTGGTGCGTTTTTTAGATATTCTTCCAGTTTTTCTCGTGAGAGTAAACCTTTTTGCGCGCCGATTTGTTGGACTACGGACATGGAGTTGATAGGGCCCCAAGTTAGGGCTTCGAGAGGGGTTTTACCTAAGGCGATAGCCGACACGATTGTAGAAGCAAAAGCATCTCCCGCGCCAGTACGTTCGAGTGGTGGGGTTATGTCGGGGTATATGGGCATCTGCCAAAGCTCGCCCTCTACATACATATAGGCACCTTTTGGTCCATTGGAGATGACTACTATTTTTGGACCTAGTTCTTGTATTTTTTTGGCAAGTACGAGTATGTCCCGTTCTTCGGTTTTCAATATTCTACCTGCTTCTTCAAGATTACAGAAAAATATTTCCGTATGGGCGTAAATGTCGCGCAGAGTTTCTGTGCCTAGCTTCATTTGAAATGTGCCGGGTTGGAAGGCGAGTTTTGTTTCAGGGTGATTCTTCAAATATTCTAGTATTTCATTGTGGTAGTTGAGAGAATTTTCTGCAAGAGAACTTAGATATATCCACTTTACTTCTTTTGGTTCTGGAAATTTATATTCAAACTCTGTGTGCTTGATCAAGATGGTTCGGTCAACCTCGTACCATAATACATAATGATAATTTGTTGTTTTGTTTTTTTCTTTGGTTATGAATTTTGTGATTACATTATCTTTTTCTAAAACTCTCAAACAATCTTCTCCTTCTTTGTCTTCGCCTATGTTAGACACCAGCGCCGAAGTAAGGCCGAGTCTTGATGCTGCAACAGAAGCGTTTGGACTATTGCCGACTGCGTTTACTATAGTAAGTGATTCATAAGGTACTTTGTCTCCAAAACGCAGGCACAGCTCGCACGAGGTCGAATCTATCTTGCAATTCACATGAGCGTCTTTCAATTTTATGAAGGCATCTACCACAATATCGCCAACAGCGAGGAAGTCTATTCTTTTCATATTGTTTATGATACCATAACTTCTTTAAAAATTAACAGAATTTTACAGAAAGATTTATGTCAAAAATATTGCAGAAGTCGTTCTTGATCTCAGTAGGTCTTGTTTTATTGTTCTGGTATGGTGTGGCAGAGGCGGGGATAGTGATAAATGAGACGCAATTGTATCCGACAGATGGAAGGTTTATAGAACTCTACAATCCAGATGATGCAGAGGTCGATCTGACTGGCTGGTATATGCAGAGAAAGACAGAATCAGGCCAGAGTTTTACTTCTTTAGTATCAAATCCGAATTTTGAAAATAAAAAAATAGGCGGTAAGAAATATTTTCTGATTTATCGTAATCAGGTACAGGGCGCTGATCTGGTGGTAGATAATCTGACTCTTACAGAATCAAATACTATTCAGATAAAAAATCCAAACGGTGATGTTGTAGATATTGTGTGTTGGGGAAGCGTTAGCGATTGCGGAAAATATAAAACGACAAATCCGCTTGAGGGACAAAGTGCGCAAAGAAATCAAGATGGTATGTTTGTGGGTGTTCCTACTCCCGGTTTGCCGAACGAAAAAGTAAACGACCCTGCACCAGTGCCTGACCCGGATCCAACACCCAAACCTGCGCCGGCACCGGCATCTGAAGGCGGTATAGTAAAAAGTGAAAAGATTGAAATTAAAAAACTGGAGACAAATATTTTGACAAAAAGTGTAGTTTTCGCAGGGATACCAGCAGAATTCAAAGCAGAAACTGTGGGTGTTTCAAACGAAAAACTTCTTTACGGAAAGTATTTTTGGAATTTTGGAGATGGAGATTCAAGACAAACTAAAACAAGTGATATGACGAAATTCACTCACACTTTTGCTTATGAGGGAGAATACAGTGTATCTTTGGAATATTATGAAAGTTATTATTCGGAAACTCCAAATGCCACGGATAAAATAATTGTAAAAGTCATAAAACCGAATATTCTAATATCAAGCGTTGGAGACGAGAAAGATTTCTTTATAGAGATAACAAACGATACTTTGTATGAAGCTGATTTGTCTGGGTGGATGTTGATAGTAGAGCAAAAAAGTTTCATTTTTCCGAAAAATACTTTCCTTCAGTTGAAAAAGAAGATAACTCTTTCACCCAAAATTACAGGGTTCAACATTGTAGATAAAAATAGTTTAAAACTTTTGAGTTTGTATAGTACTTTAGTTTTTGATTATGGGGCAAGTATCAAACAAACAACAATCATCGAGCCAGAACCAATGCAAATTATAGCGCAGACTAAATCAATCAATACTAATGCAACAAAGACACCAGCAGTAGAAAATGTGGTTACAAGTCCTGACTCGAAACCAGAATCAGATATAAAAATAGAAAATAGTTTCGAGGCGCAGGCAATAAGCACAGAAGCGTCCGTCTCAAGATTCAGCTTTGATATAAAGTACATAGTAGCTTTATTTGCTTTTCTATTGTTTTCTAGCGGAGCTGTGTATTTCGTGCGCGTGCGTTATAGAAAGCCAGTCTTGGAAAAAGCAGGTAGTGATTTTGAAATTTTAGAATAATGATATATAGTATAGTTATGAAATAGAAAAATTTGTAAGTTTTCGAGTGGTATGGTTGGGTCCGTACCCGAGAAAATTTATAAATTTTTCTATTTCATAACTTACAGAAATTTATGTTTAAAAATTATTTACTTAGAAAAATGCTTGCAAAGCAAGGCGTACCCGATGAGCAGATAGAAATGTTTATAAAGATGATGGAGCGTGATCCTGAACTTTTCAAAAAGATAGCCGAAGAAGTACAACAAAAGATAAAAAGTGGAATGGATCAAATGCAGGCGGGGACTGCGGTGATGAAAAAATACGAGGCTGACTTGAAAAAGCTCATGTAAATATTGTCAAAAAAGCTATCAAAATAATGGTATTTTAGAGCTTGACAGAGTAATATATATTTGCTATAATATAGGTATGAAAAATATTATTACAGTTTTGTTAGCTTCGTTTTTTGTTTCTATCGCAATGCCAGCGGTTTCTATGGCTCAAACTTCAAATGCAGATATATCTGCTCCTGTAATCTCTGTGACCAGTGAACCGAAGGGTAAAGACATGAACATCGTTCTCAATTCTAATGAAGAAGGAGATGTTGTTTTCGGTGGCGCTTGTGCAATCCTTTCAGCTTATGCAAAACAAGGAAGCAATAAAATTGGACTCTATGAATTACGAGCAGGGGAATATACAGATTGTACTGTCTTGGTAGTAGATGCTGTGGGCAACGAGAGTAATGTAGTCGCTCTGGATTCCTTTACTAGAAAAGCCTTTGAATCTGTGAATCATGCGTCTGGACTCTTTGGTGCGAATGTTGCTGGTCTTTTTGAAGATACAAACAAAGAAAACACAAATCCTGTGCAAGGAGAAGTCCTTGGATCTGAAAAATTCGTTTTTACTATGTTTCTAAAAGTTGGTTCACATAATACTGTCTCAAAAGTGAACGAGATAAAAGAATTGCAGAAATTTTTGAACGCGAAGAATCTTGGAACTTTAGTTATGGACGGCAAGTTCGGTCCTATGACGAAAAACTCTGTTGTAAAGTTCCAGCTAGCGAAAGGTTTGATAGAAGATGGTCAAGTAGGACCTTTGACTAGAAAATATCTGAACGAGTAAACAGATAAAAACTGTATACAAAAATAAAAACCATTAGTTTTAACTAATGATTTTTATTTTTGTATTTGTGTGGAAGGAGAGAAACAAATCATTGTATCTACTTGACAAATGGACTTTTGTTTGTTAATACATTTATAGCTTTTATTTATAAATTGAGTTTGCTTTTAATACTTTTCTTATGAAGAAATACATCACAGGTGTTTTGGTGTTTGTTTTATCGTTTTCTTTTGTTTCTAATGCTTTAGCTGCGGATACAGGTGCAACCCTTCCTACTGTTTTTGCAGACGATCCTGTAAACGGAGGTACGGTGGTTTGGAATAATCTCTCTACTTTAGGAGTGTTTCAAGCAAATCAATACGCGACAGCTGTATTAGACACTGTAAATACTTTGACTGACTATGTAAAAGTCAGTGGTTTTGGTTTTGCTATACCTGCTGGAGCTACGATAGATGGTATAAAAGTACGAATTGAAAAGAAAAAGAATTGTACTACAGTATGCACAGTGACAGATGTGGCTGACAATACTGTGAGTTTAATGAAATCAGGCGCGCTAGTAGGTGGCAACAAAGCTTTGGCTACGGCTTGGTTTACATCCGACAATGCTAGATACTATGGTACACCTTTAGAAAACGCAGACGGTACATCTACAGATTTGTGGGGTACTACTTGGACTCCAGCAGAATTGAACAATGCTAATTTTGGTGTTGCTTTTTCTGCGACAGGTACGACAGACGGAGAAGTGACTTTGAGTGTGGATGAAATACGCGTGACTGTGTATTACACATTGGGTGTAGATATTACCGCTCCTGTGATTTCTGAAGTTACCGCTGTGACAACTCCAACAAATGATTCTACTCCTGATTATGTTTTTACTACTGACGAAGCTGGTACTATCACATACGGAGGATCTTGTTCTAGTGCTACGAGTTCTGCTGTTTTAGGTTCCAATACTGTTACTTTTAATACTCTTGTTGAAGGTACTTATTCTGATTGTACCGTCAGTGTTACAGATGTGTCTTCAAATGTTAGCAATATTTTATCTGTGCCTACTTTTATCATAGATTTGACAGCTCCGGTTATCACTCTCTCTGGCGTTACCCCTGTAGATATTTCTGTTGGTGATACATACACAGATGCGGGCGCTACTGCCACGGACAATGTGGATCTCTTTGTTACGATAAATACAACGGGCTCTGTAGATATAAATACAGCTGGGACATACACTCTGACTTATAATGCCACAGACACTGCGGGCAATGTTGCCACATCTGTTACTAGAACTGTAAATGTAAACACTGTAGTTACTCCGCCTCCTTCTGGCGGAGGTGGCGGTGGATCAGTACCCCTTTATATATTGCAAGCCATGAATCAAAATGTTTTAAATTCTGTCGTGCCCAAAGCAGAAACACCAGCAGTGACAGGAAAAGTGCTTGGTGAAGAAAAATTTATTTTTACTTTATTTTTACAAAGAGGTTCGCATAAAATTCCAGCAAAAGTAAATGAGATACGAGAACTTCAAATGTTTTTGAATAAAAACAGGTTCGGATCTTTAGTAGTAGATGGAAAATTCGGCCCTCTTACCGAAGGCGTGTTGATAAAATTTCAACTTTCTAACAATTTGATAGGTGATGGAGAGGTTGGAGACTTAACTAGAGCAGTTTTGAACAGATAAATTTCTGTTTCTATAGTATTTTTTGCAATAAATAGAGGTGCATATCTTTCTTGACAAAATGCTTTTTATGTTTAGTATAAAAATTGATACTGATTTTAATAGGTTGATTTTATCAATTTAATCTAAATTTTATGAAGAAACACTCTTTAATTGTTTTGGTTCTGATTTTTGTTTATATAGTTTCTTTTACTTCTCAAGTTTTTGCCATAACGATAGGGAACAAGAATGGCACTGCGTTTTCAAGCGATAGCTCGAGCGGGGGTACGGCAATTTGGAATGATACTGCCTCCGCAAAGATTTCGGACGAGAATTATACTACTACTGTATTGAATATAACAAACAGCTCCACAAACTATATAAAAGCTACAGGTTTTAATTTCAATGTACCCGCAAATGCTACTATAGACGGGATAAAAGTCAGAATAAAGAGAAAGCATCAGTGTGGTACCTGCGTGCCTATAAATTCGGCTGTCATCATGGATAAGGTGGTAAGTCTAGTAAAGAGTGGTTCGGTTATAGGAGAAAACAAGGCCAGAACTCAAAAATGGGAGAGCAATAGTCCAAATGATGTCAGAACCTACGGTATCGGTGCAACAGACCTTTGGGGTACTTCTTGGGATGTTGCGGATGTAAATAATCCAAATTTTGGAGCAGTGATGTCTGCAGAATTGCTCTCTGGCGACAATGTCAGTTTGGGTGTGGACTGGTTATCTGTTATCGTATATTATTCTCTTCCTGGTAATCCAATTATTTCTGAAGTTGCCGGTTTTTCTACCAATACAAATGATGTGACTCCGGATTATACTTTTACTACCAATGCTGCTGGTACACTGCAGTTTACAGGTAATTGCACTAGCGCTACTACTTCTGTTGTAAATTTAGGGAGCAATACTATAACACTCAATGAGTTAGATGAAGGTTTGTTCTCACATTGCACTATGATATTGACCGATGGTTCTTTAAAAAAGAGTAACACCCTTGGAATCACAGCATTCAGAGTAGACACTACTCCGCCTGTGATCACATTAAATGGCGCAAGTACCATAGATCTATTTGTTGGTGATACTTATATAGAACTTGGCGCAACAGCAACGGATATTTATATCATAGATGCCGAAGGTGTACCTAATTCTGTTGCCGTAAATATTACCGGCACCGTGGATACAAGTAATTCTGGTACTTATATTTTGACTTACAATGCTGTAGATCCAGCAAACAATAACGCGATTCCTATCACAAGAACCGTGAAAGTAAAAGAAAAGGGCGGTGGAGGAGGAGGCGGTGGAGGAGGCGGTGGAGGATCTGTGCCTTTGTACATATTGGAACAAATGAATCAGAGAAATCAAGTTGTTTTAGATCAAAATAAAGAAAAAGAGAAAAGCGGTGAAGTGCTTGGCGCGGATAAGTTTATTTTTACCATGTTTTTAAAATATGGTTCTCATAGAATACCAACAAAAGTAAATGAGATTACAGAATTGCAGAAAAGATTAACAAGTGAAGGTTTTTATACTGGTCCTATAGATGGCAAGTTTAAGGTATTGACCGAAGATGCCGTGAAGGCTTACCAAAAAGCAAATCCACCTCTTGTGATTGATGGAACGGTGGGCAGATGGACTCGTGAAGCTTTGAATAAGTAATAAATGAATATATAATATATAAATGTTACATTGGTTAAAGAAGCATTTCATTCCTCATCCGCTCAACGAACATCGGCCACATATTCTGCGCAAAAAAAACATCACGATCATTATTGTGGCGGTGTTGCTTTTAGAATGCTTTGTTTTTCTTTTACCCACTTTTGTGCGTTTAAATCTTAAAGGAGGAGTGGCGGCGGTATTGCCTACTATATTAGCTGATTTTACAAATGAGGAACGCAAGGATCAAAATTTGCAGATACTTTCTGTAAGCGAACTTCTAAATAAGGCAGCTCTACTCAAAGCGCAAGACATGGCGCGCAATGGGTATTTTGCACATGTGAGTCCAGATGGCAAGACTCCTTGGTATTGGCTTTCAGAAGTAGGTTATGAATATAAATATGCTGGAGAAAACCTTGCTGTTAATTTTTCTGATTCCAAAGATGTCACTGATGCATGGATGGCAAGTACCTCGCATAGAGCGAATATTATAAAAGAAAATTACACCGAGATTGGCACAGGTGTCGCCATAGGTATGTATGAAGGAAAAGAGACGATGTTCGTGGCTCAAGTTTACGCAAATCCGCTAAGCAACATATCTCGACAAGAAAAACCAAAATCTCAATTAGTAGTTAATAAAGGAAAAAAAGTCGCAAAGACTAATGACAGTGTTTTAGGAGCAACATCAGATCCACTTGGTCTGGATTCACAGATCGCGCTGGCTCTAAAGACAAATGAAAAGGCCTTGTCGGCTCCCAAAGATATAAAAGTTAATTTATTAAAAAGAATTCTTGCTTCACCGAGAGATTATACAAATAAGATGTTGTATTTTGTTTTTAGCATTATTACCTTGGCTCTGCTTTTAAAAATAATTATAAAATTCGAACATCGTCATCATTTAGATCTCATAACAAACGGGCTTGTGGTGTTATCTTTGATTGGAGCTATATTTGTGACGAACTATCATATAACTCATAAAGACATGGTAATCACACAAACATTTGATTACGTCAATCCAAGCTAACAGATTTAGTTTGCTTTAGATTGCGATAATCATTATGATATGAATATGAATCTAATCGACGGTAAAAGTTTAAGCCAAGAAGTACTATCTGGAATAAAAAAGGAAGTTGAGAAGTTGCCGTTTATTCCGGTATTTTGTGATGTGCTAGTGGGGGAAGATAAAGTATCCATGCAATATGTCGATATGAAATCGCGTAAGGCAGAGAGCGTGGGTATGCTTTTTCATAAAGCCAATTTTCCTGCGTCCATTACTACAGAGCAATTAGTGAAAGAAATACAATCTTTAAATAATATTGAAAATATTTGCGGTTTGATTTTACAGCTTCCTCTTCCGTCTCATATAGATAACGAGATGGTATTAAATGCGGTTGATCCAAATATTGATGTGGATTGTCTTGGCAAAGTTGCTAGCGATAAGTTTTATAGTGGTGACAATGAAATAGGTTTTCCTACTGCTTTGTCGTGTATGCGATTGGTGGACTCTGTCGGTATGGATTTGAGCAAGATGAAGGTTACAGTTTTAGGATATGGCAATCTAGTAGGCAAACCCGTCACAGCACTTTTGCATTTTAGAGGGCTCGATCCTGTGATCGTGCGCAGTCAAACAGAAAATAAAGAAAAAATAATAGCAGAGTCAGACTTGATTATTTCTGGTATTGGCAAAGGAAAATATTTAACAGGCGACATGATAAAAAAAGGCGCTGTCTTGGTAGATGCTGGTACTTCAGAATCAGATTCGGGGGTTGTCGGAGATGTGGATTTGGATTCTGTGAGTGAAGTCGCTGGATATGTGTCTCCTGTACCGGGAGGCGTAGGGCCCATGACTGTGGCGATGCTTTTGCAAAATGTTTTGGCAGTTGCCAAAAAACGGGCTTTAAATATGCGTTAGTTTGTATTTTTATTTTTTATTATATATCATGTACTTATGATTTCGCGAATATTAATCAGATCTAAAGGAGACAATATACGCGGCAAGCTATCGATTGATGTTTTCAATCAATTACATCTCTCTAAAAAAGTGTCGGATGTTGTGGTGCTAGATTCATATCTGATTTCTAGTTCACTACAAGATACCAAGATTTCTGAAATCGCAAACTCACTAACAAACAAAATCATAGAAGAATTCTCCATCAACAAGATTCCAGCAGATTTATTGAAAGGTTGTGGTTCTGCGATAGAGATAGGGTTTCTGCCAGGGGTTACAGACAATGTCGGATCAACAACCAAAGAAACCATCGTTGATCTCTTGCATTTAAAAGACAGTTCTACTTTAGCGGTGTATACCTCTAAAGTTTTTTTAATTTATGGCTCGCTAAATGCTGAAGATCAAAAAAAGATTGCTTATTCTTTGCATAATCCATTGATAGAAAGAGCCAGTATTTTTGATTGTAGTAAGAAAAAGAATTTTAGTTTACCACTCAAGGAATCAAAAGTTATTTTAGAAAAACGTAAACCCGTCATATCTATCTCGCTCGATGTTTCCGATGAGGAATTAATAAAGATAGGCAAAGAAGGTGTTCTTGATCCCGCTGGATTTCGTCGTGGACCTCTTGCTCTTGATTTGGAATCCATGAAGACAATTGCAAAGTATTTCGTCACCCTAAAGAGAAATCCGACAGATATAGAATTGGAATCATTAGCGCAGACTTGGTCAGAGCACTGCAAGCATACTATCTTTGCTAATTCCATTGATGATATAAAAGATGGTCTATACAAAACTTATATAAAAGAAGCGACCAATAAAATTCGCAAACAAAAAGGCAAGAAAGATTTCTGTGTATCTGTATTCAAAGACAATTCTGGTGGTATAGTTTTTGATAAAGATCATATCATCACGCACAAGGTTGAGACACACAACAGCCCCTCAGCGTTAGATCCTTTTGGCGGAGCTATTACCGGCATTGTAGGAGTGAATCGTGATGCTATAGGATTCGGTATGGGAGCAAAGCCGGTTGCCAATACGTATGGTTTTTGTTTTGGTTATCCAGAAAATATTAGTCCACTATTTCGTGATAAAGACCAAAAACAAAAAATGCTTTCACCGAAACGCATAATGCAAGGAGTGATCAAGGGTGTGAATGTTGGTGGCAATTGTTCTGGTATTCCTACTTTGTCTGGTTTTGTAAAATACGATGACAGATTTCGTGCCAAGCCTCTGGTTTTTGTCGGCACAGCAGGACTCATCCCTACGAAAATTAAAAATAAATCTTCTTGTGAAAAGAGTGCTAAAGCAATGGATTATATTGTAGTAGTTGGAGGCAGAGTCGGCGCGGATGGCATACATGGTGCTACATTTTCTTCGGTTACTATGGATTCAAATTCTCCAGCGACAGCAGTGCAGATAGGTGATCCAATAACGCAAAAGAAATTGAGCGATGCGATAGTAAAAGAAGCCAGAGATATGATGTTGTATAACAGCATCACAGACAATGGCGCAGGAGGGCTTTCTTGTTCTGTGGCGGAAATGGCAAAAGAGTGTGGCGGAGCTATTGTTGATTTGGAAAAAATACCTTTGAAATATCCTGGGCTTTTGCCTTGGGAAATTTGGATTTCCGAATCACAAGAACGCATGACTTTGGCTGTACCGAAAACAAAATGGTTGCAATTCAAAAAACTTATGCAGTCTCGTGGTGTAAAAGCCACAGTGATAGGAAAATTCACTAATTCTGGAAAATGTATTGTAGAGTATCAAGGTAAAAATATTTTGAATATTCCTATGGATTTCTTGCATAATGGTTTGCCCGAGAGTCGTTTAACCACTGAATCATACTCGTATTCTTATCCTGAACCCCAAATTCCTCAAAATACTTCTCGTACAAAAGAACTAGAAAATTTACTTTCATTGAAAAATATCAGTGGTTTTTCTTTTATTTCAACCCAATATGATCACGAAGTCCAAGCGTCTTCCGTTTTAAAACCTCTTTCTGGTAGAGGTTTACTCAACACAGACGCGCAAGTTTTTCGACCAGTTTTAAATTCAGAAAAAGGTGTTGTATTGTCTTGTGGATTGTATCCTTCGTATTCAGATATAAACACATATCACATGGCGGCTTGTTCTCTAGATACTGCGGTGCGTAATGCTGTAGCCTGCGGAGCGAAACTTTCTCATTTAGCAATACTAGACAATTTCTGTTGGTGTTCGTCGTATGACAAGCAGCGTCTAGCGCAATTGGTGGATGCGGTAAAAGCATGTTACGACTATGCCGTAGGATATGGAACTCCATTTATTTCAGGTAAAGATAGTATGTTTAACGATTTTAAAGGTTATGATGAAAAAGGCAATCGTGTCGTTATCTCTGTGCCACCGACATTGCTCATCTCGTCTATTAGCGTGATAGATGATGTGTACAAAGTTGTCTCTCCAGAATTTAAAAACAACGGGGATGTTATTTATATTTTAGGTAATACAAATGATGAATTAGGTGCTTCGGAATATTACAAAATGCTTGCGAATAAAGATACTTCCAATAGTATCGGTAACAATGTCCCAAAAGTTTCCATGAAAGAAAATTTGAAAACATATTCTGCTTTGGAGAAAGCGATCAAGCTAGGACTCGTATCTTCTTCTATTTCCGTAACTTCTGGTGGTCTGGCTGTGGCTTTGGCAAAAGCTTGCATAGGTGGCATGTTGGGATGCGATGTCTCTGTAAAGAGTTTAACTGGAAGCGCTAGTTCTATTGACGCAAAGCTTTTTTCGGAAAGTCAGGGAAGGATAATAGTGTCAGTGTCTCCTAAAAATGTTTCAGTTTTTGAAAAAGGAATTAAGGACATTTCCTTTATCAAATTAGGCAAGGTTTCAAAAGATGGCAAAGTCACGATAAAGGATAAGGAAAAAGTGGTAGATACAAATATAAAAAGACTACACAGTATTTACCATAGATTTTCAAAAGAAATGCAATAATTTAAAAAAGATGAAAAAGAAACAAATCAAAAAAGTAAAGATCATAATTTTGTCTGGATACGGCCTGAATTGCGAAGAAGAAACAAAATACGCTTTTGAATCCGTGGGTGGGTCGGCGGATATTGTGCATATTAACGACTTGATAGCTAAACCAAAAATGTTGAAAGAATATCAGATTTTGGTTTTCCCTGGAGGGTTTTCTTATGGCGATGATACTGGTAGTGGCAAAGCATATGCCAATAAATTTAAAAATCACCTGTCTAAAGAATTGGAAGAATTTTTATCCAGAGATACTTTGGCTTTAGGTATATGCAACGGTTTTCAGATTATGACTAATCTTGGAATTTTGCCTGGAGCTTTAACTTATAATAAAAATGCTAAATACATAGACAGATGGATTGATCTAAAGTCAGTGGGCGAGAGTCCGTGGCTAGCAGGTATAAAAAATATTTCCCTACCTATCGCTCATGGCGAGGGGCATTATGTAATCAACAAGAAAGAATATGAAAAAATGAAAAGTTCGAAAGTAATTGCTTTTGAATACATCAAGGGAGAAATATGTAAATTCCAAAATTTAGAAAAGAATCCAAATGGTTCTGATTATGATATTGCTGGTGTTTTAGACAGGGATGGCCGAGTGTTGGGTATGATGCCACATCCAGAGAGAGCAATGTTTTTTCATCATTCACCGCTTTGGCAAACAGAAAAAATAAACAAAAGTCTAAAAAAATACGGTGACGGAATTTTATTATTTAAAAATGCGGTTAACTATTTTAAAAAGCACTGATTTATGAGTCGAGATCTAAATGAAAAATGTGGGGTTTTTGGTATCTGGAATGCTCCACATTTGGCCGCTCGCCAAACTTATTTTGGATTATTTGCCCTTCAACATCGCGGACAAGAACAGACTGGTATAGTATCCACAGACGGAAAAAAGATATTTTTTCATAAGGGTGCCGGTTTAGTGAGTCAGATATATAAAGAAGATATTATAAAGAAACTCTCTGGTTTTGCCTCTATTGGACACAATCGCTATTCTACTTCTCGTGGTAGTCATCCAAAACATGCACAGCCAATTGTTTTCAACAACACTGTGTCTTTTGCTCATAACGGTAATCTTCCAAATACACAGGCACTCTCTGATTTTCTAAAGAAAAACAAAATCATTGTTAAAAAAGATGAATCAGATTCAGAAATCATGGCGAAGGCTATCGGTACTACAATGAAGCAAGGTTTCTCTTTACCGGAGGCGATAAAGAAATTATACCCCTTATTTACAGGGGCTTTTTCTTGCGTGGCGCTTTCTACGAAAGAGCTCGTCGCTTTTCGCGATCCTAGAGGTATTCGTCCTCTTGTGTTGGGTAAGAGGGGAAAAGAAGTTATCGTCGCTTCAGAGACTTGCGCTTTGAATACAATAGGCGCAGAATTTGTGCGAGAAGTTTTGCCTGGAGAGATGGTGGTCATTTCAAAGAGAGGTATAAAAAGTATTATTCTCACTAAAGAAAAACCAAAATTTGATATTTTTGAATTTGTATATTTTTCTCGACATGACAGTATCGTGCTTGGTAAATCGGTGTACGAAGTGCGCAAAAATTTTGGCAGAATGCTTTTTAAAGAACATTCAGAAATAAAAGTGGATCTGATTATACCTGTGCCAGAGACATCTGTGCCTGCGGCTATAGGATACAGCCAAGCAAGTGGTGTGCCTTTTGAAATAGCCTTAAATAAAAATAGATATATACATCGCACTTTTATCGAGCCACTCCAAGTCAATCGCGATCAAAAAGTAAAAATGAAATTGTCTGTGCTTAAAAATGTCGTAAAAGGAAAGAAGGTAGGAGTGCTAGATGATTCTATTGTGCGTGGCACCACCTCGAGACAGATTGTAAAAATGCTTTTTGAAGCTGGCGCAAAAGAAGTGCATTTTTTGGTTGGTTCCGCTCCAGTAAAATTCCCAGATTTTTATGGTATAGATACTCCTAGACAAAAAGAATTGATTTCTGCTGAAATGACGGTAGAAGAAACTCGCAAATATATAGGGGCCACAACCCTTTCTTTTTTATCTATCGACGGTATGGTAAAAGCCACAGGATTGCCGAAAGATCGATTTTCCTTATCAGCTTTTAATGGGGAATATCCATTATCTATTTTTGAACATTTAAAAGACATAAATTATGATTATGATAATAAATAATGAAAAGATGAAGACTGATTCCATTGTTCCCAGCAATGTTATTCGTTAGTTTTGAAAGGTGAAAATATAAACTCAATAAGCAAAGAGGAGCTAAGTGAGAAAATAATGGGAGAATGCAAAAATTTTGTTAACAATGAACTTGTCGATCGAATAAAGCAATTGTATGTGGAGAATTGTTATATGCTTACTCATGGTGTAAGAGAGTATCAACTCGAAAAAGTAGATAGAACTAGTCTCAGGCCATTTTTTACTAAAATTTTCGTTGTTCAAGATACAAAAAAGGAACCAGTAGAAATGGTATGCGAACAATTTAAGAACGATGAGATTGTTTTTGTTGATGATAAGGAAAAAAGATTTGCAGACTTAGATTTTGTAAAATATCTAAATTTACGCAAAGTATTATATACAGGGCCAGAAAGCATAGCTGAAATTTTTAGATACTCTGAAAGACAAAAACCAGAATAACCAGAAATTTAAAGACAGATGGATTCCGATCTGTTTTTAATGTAATATTATGAATATGGTGCAAATTGTTGAAAAAAGCAGAAAAATCATTCTAGAAGAAGATTTATCTGAAAAAAACAGCGTTTCAAAAGTGTCTAGTAGATTTTTAAACAAAATTATTTGTGGTGATGCTGTTGAAATATTAAAAAAGATTCCCGATGGTTCTGTTGAGCTTATTATTACATCTCCTCCATATAACCTTAAAAATTCAACTGGCAATGGCATGTCAGTAGGAAGTAAAGGAAAATGGGCAAATGCTGCCCTACAGAAAGGATACAGTCATCATGATGACTGTATGCCCCATAACGAGTATGTTAAATGGCAACGAGATTGTTTAGAGCAAATGATGAGAATAATTCCTGAAGATGGGGCTATTTTTTACAATCATAAGTGGCGGGTACAAGGAGGCTTGTTACAAGACAGGCAAGACATTTTGAAAGGTTTTCCTGTTCGTCAAATAATTATATGGAAAAGAAAAGGGGGGTTTAATTTTAATCCAGGATATTTTGTCCCGACGTATGAGGTTATTTATTTAATAGCAAAACCAAAATTTAAACTCGCTCCGCAAGCCAATGGATATGGAGATGTATGGGAATTTACTCAAGAAATGAATAACGAGCATCCTGCTGCCTTCCCAGTTAATTTAATTGACAGGATCGTTTCTTCAACTAAAGCACGGATTGTTCTTGATCCTTTCATGGGTTCGGGGACAACGGCTCTTTCTGCAATTAACCTTGGGAGAGATTATATTGGAATTGATCTGTCACCTGAGTATTGTGAAATGGCAGAAGAAAGAATTAAAAAACACAAACTAAATAAAAAGCTTTGGTAATTTTATGAAAAAGAAAAAAGAACCTGTTATCTATACAAAACAATCTTTAATTCAGAAACTAAAAGAAATTTCGGAAATGGATTGGATCCCAAACGGAAGACACAAAAATCATGGTGGGGTTGGAAATACTCTGGAAGATTTGCTTGGAATTAAAGAAAACAATTTGCCTATTCCAAATGCGGCTGAATGGGAACTAAAGACTCAAAGAGTTGATTCTGGTTCTTTATGTACTTTATTTCATATTGAACCGTCACCTCGTGCGATTGGTTTTGTACCAAAAATCCTTTTACTTAAATATGGATGGGCACATAAAGAAGGTGGTAAGAAATATGCAAAAGGAGAAATGAGTTTTAGGCAGACCATAAATGGACTATCGAGAAGTGATCGTGGGTTTATGGTTAAGATTGATCGCACAGAAAAGAAAATTATAATTTCCTTCGATGCCTCATCTGTAGATATACGCCACAAGTCTTGGCTTAAATCGGTCCAGCAGCGTGTGAATTTAAAAGAATTAGACCCACAACCATATTGGGGCTTCGATGATCTTGAGCATAAAGCGGGGACGAAACTACTGAATAGTTTTTATGTTCAAGCAGAAGTGAAGAAGATTAGAGGAAAAGAATTTTATAAATATACAAAAGTTACTATGTTACAAAAATTCTCCTTTGAGGGATTTTTAAAAGCATTAGAAGAAGGCAAAATACTTGTAGATTTTGACGCTCGTACAGGCCATAATCACGGAACAAAGTTTAGAATGAAAGAATCTGCATTGTCAATGATGTACGAAAAAATAACTGTAATTCTTTAAGGTTATGATTAAAAAGCAATTAGCTGTTTTGATATCAAATGGTGGCACAGGTACGAATTTGCAAGCCATTATAGATGGTATTGAGTCAGGCGAGATAAATGGGAGAATTTGCGCGGTCGTGTCGGATACTCCCGAGGCACTAGGGCTTGATCGCGCCAGAGCGCATGATTTAAAAATAGAAATTTGTCCAAAGAAAGAGGAATTGATATCTTTGCTGAAAAAATTAAATCCTGACTATATCTGTCTCGCTGGTTGGAAGCAGATCATTCTTGATGAAGTGATAACTGTTTTTCAAAATAAAATTTTAAATTTGCATCCCGGTCTTATACCTGATACTTTGGGGGGCGTGGCTAAAAACCCTGATGGCACAGATGCGCTTTGGAACAAAGGAAAATTCACAGATAAAGCCATACAAAATTTCATAGATCAAAAATCAACATTTGCTGGATCGTCGGTTCACTTTCTGACTTTGACTTTTGATTTTGGACCAGTCTTGGGCAAGACATTTGAGAAAATAGAGTCAGGGGATACTGTGGAGACCTTGTATGATAGACTAAAGAAAAAAGAAAATGAGCTTTATGTGGAAGTTTTAGAAAAATTATGCAGAAATTAAAGATTTTAATCATAGGCAGTGGAGGCAGGGAACACGCGATCGGATGGAAAGTCGCGCAATCTGAAAGAGCAGGTGAAATATTCTTTGCTCCGGGCAATGCCGGCACTTTGGAGATCGGTAAAAATGTTGATATCAAAGCGACAGATATAAATAATCTTTTAGAATTTGCAAAAAAAGAAAAAATAGATTTAACTTTAGCGCTTCCCGATGACCCTCTGGCTCTGGGGGTAGTTGATCTTTTTAAACAAAATGGTTTCAGGATTTTTGGTCCAACAAAACAGGCATCACAAATAGAATCCTCAAAAGCATTCTCAAAAGATTTTATGAAAAGACATAAATTACCGACGGCTGAATTTGAAGTATTTGATGATTTTGAAAAAGCGAGAATTTACACACTCGAGCATTCTTTGCCTGTTGTCATAAAAGCGAGCGGTCTTGCTTTGGGGAAAGGAGTCATCATTTGCAAGAGTTATGAAGAAGTAGAAAAAGCCCTCGAAGACATAATGGTTAAAAAAGTTTTTGGCGAAGCTGGTGATACTGTAGTGATAGAAGAATTTTTAACTGGTCCGGAGATTTCGGCATAAGGTACATTTTCGAGGGGCTAATTTCACAAAATATGTTTTAGTT
>CAYIBP010000006.1:4163-51375 GCA_964361705.1 uncultured Candidatus Saccharibacteria bacterium | reverse complement strand
GCATTTATATCAAACAAGAAATATGGATTTTGACACGAGCAATTTCGGGCAGAACTCAGATCACCTTGCAAGGTCGCACTTATAGGATAAGGAACAAAACTTTTCCCTTGATTGATATATATACTTTCTCTATTAAGAATATCGTTCAGGCCATCATTATTGAAATCAGATATATCGAAAGGTTGATTAAACTCACCACTCGCATTAATTGAATAAAAAATCAATCCTCTTGGTAATACATAAGACGGATCAAGATACCATGAGTCCCCCTTATTGATATATACATTTTGAATCATCGTGACGGTAGAATTCCAACCGCAACAGATCTTCTCTGTCGATTCCACGATATCCGGCAAATTGTCGCCATTTATATCAAATACAGCATAATCATTCTTTCCGGTAAAAACTGGGGTGTAAGAATATGGTTTAGTCCCTGCTCCATGATGTTTAATATTTGATACGTATTCAAAACCAAAACCGTCGTTCATAGAAGTCGTTGTGTTCCATCCACTCACATTGTCTGGAGAATCTTGTATATAATCTATCAACCCATCTCCGTTCAGATCTTGTGAGTGTAAAGACCATGAGGTATTTAAATTGTAATCCACTCGATAATCTCCACTGGCATCTTTGATCCAAGAATCACCGTTGTTTATTTCTCTCGCTGGGCTTGAATTGGAATTAGGAGTCCTCATAAGATCTCCCATACCATCACTATTCACATCTAAAATCCTAGTGCCACCGTAAAGTTTACTATAGCAAAAACGAGTAAGGTTGATGATACTTTCTGGTACTGAATATTTCGAGCTCTCTTGGAACAGATTCAGAGTAGGATTAAATATGAATGTTTTTTTACTTAAAAAGTAATTATAACAATTATATTCGTAAGCTTTTAGCATATCAGGATATGCATCTCCATTTATATCTCCTGCAACAAGTCCATTCATATCACTTGAAGCATACAATTCATCCGTATTCAGTCTGGTTGTGTCACCATAAATAGTAGAACCACTTTTACTATACTCAAACCCCATCCTCGGCAAAGTCGTGATAATGCCTGACTCGCTGACTGCTGATTTAGTGATACCAGAAAGTACAGACCTCACTCCATTGTCTCCGACTGTGTAATCAAGAATGTATTTTCTGCTCTGCGTTCCATTTATCTTCGCCTGTATTTCGTTCACTCTGTAATTTGTTTTCACAGAAAAAGCCGTAGAGTATGATTCTATGGTGTCTGTCCTCCCTTCTCTCACAAACTCAACCTCGAATTTCCCACCTATTGTTGAACTTAAAGTATACGCAATCTTTTCAGGATATATCTGCCCTTGGTCTTTGATATATTTATAGGATATTACATTACTGTTCGCATCTTTTTCTGTATCTAACATCCATTTATATATTTTGGATTGCGTAGCATCATCTTGCCTGCTCAAGGTATTACTTCCAAATATATATGTATGGCCATTTTTAGTTTTTATAGTCCAAACATTGTCTATGAATGAGTATTGGTTAAATGAGCCATTTTCTATTTTTGCCCTGTATGTCGTGTCATTTACTTTCTCCAATTCTCCATCTAAAGATGATACGAAATCGTATCGATCATAAAGCTCATTCGTTCCGTGTTTGTTTATGCGACTTATATATGGAATGGATAAATCCCAACCATATCCAAATGCAGACTGATTATCCTTGTTTTCAGAATTGTAATTTAAAGACAAGTTTGGTGTCATACCAGATCTCCCTTGTGGAATTTCAATCGGATATGAATACCTCAAAGCGCCCGTAGTCTCATCCACCTCAGGACGAATCTTTGTATCAATCTTTGGCTGTACAGGAGCTAAAGCAGAAGCTGGATCAGAAGCAGTAGTATCTTCTGATTCTTTAGGCGCATCAGTTTCTGTATTGTTTTCATCTACAACAGTATCTTTTGTATCAGCTGGAACAGTTTCGAGCGCTTTAATTTCGATATCGCCTTCTGTGTCTGCTATCGTTAGGCCTTGCCTAGCGATAGGTTCACTTACTTCTTCTTGTGCTAAAAGAGGACTCGCTGATGGCAGAAGTATTGAGAATATTAGAAAAAATGTGACTGAAATACGAAATCTAAACGATTTTTGCATGATTTATAAGGATAACACAGTCTCTTCCTTTGTTTATTATTATTTGTATATTATACCAGACTTTGATAATAATTGCAATAGCACGTGCTAATGTAACCCACGAGGTCTTGCCTCGTGGGTTTAGGCTTCTATTGTTATAGACGGTTTTCTTTGGAGAGCAGGGATATCTTCTACTGTTTCTTTTCTCAAGTATTTCATATAAGCAACAAGCCCTATCATTGCGGCGTTGTCTTGGCAGAATTGCGAGGCGGGAAAATATACTGGGATTTTTAAGGACTTCATTTCTTTTCGTAACCGCGCGCGCAAAGGTTTGTTGGCTATTACTCCCCCACCCGTGACGAGCATCTTGGGTTGAATTTTTTTTACCGCTTTTATTGTTTTGCCAATCAGAGAATCTATGATGGCTTCCTGTACTGATGCGCAATAATCCGGAATGATCTTTGCGAAGTCTTTTTCGCTGAGTTGTTTTTTCAAATCATTCGTCTGATACAAGCACGCAGTTTTGAGCCCAGAAAAACTAAAATCTAAATCTTTGCTATGTTGCATAGGTCGAGGCAATGCGTATGTATTTTTATTTTTACCTTCAGCAAATTTAGAAATTACCGCTCCACCTGGATAGCCGAGTCCGAGCATTCGCGCAATTTTGTCAAAAGCTTCACCGGCGGCATCGTCCAATGTTTGCCCTATTATTTTATATTTACCAAAATCTTCTACCAAAACTATTTCTGTGTGGCCACCCGAAATGCATAATGCTAAAAATGGAAAATCATGTTTTTCCGAATATCTTTTCAGACCAGAATAGTATTTGCCAAATTTATTTTTCAGAAAAACTGACAAAGCGTGTCCCTCCATATGATTCACTGCGATTAAAGGTCTATCATTTTCGAGCGCTAACTCTTTTACTTTTGCTACACCGACTTCGAGTGCTGGCGCGAGCCCAGGACCATGCGTGACAGCAAAGACATCTATTTTACTTATTCCTTTTAAACCTGATCTTTTCAAAGCCAAAGCTATGCAACCATCTATCATCTTTTGATGTTCCCTTTTTGCGAGATTTGGCACTACGCCTCCCCATTCTTTATGTATGTCTATCTGCGAAGACACGATATTTGCCAAAACGCGATCATTTTTCAAGATCGCTACGGCGGTATCATCGCAAGAAGTGTCTATCGCAAGTGTATAAATATTTTTATTTTTCTGTGATTTCATATTCAAATTTTCTCGAATTTTCACTCATTGTTTCTATATTTATTTTCAATACAACAGCGTTTTTCAAATATTTTTCAATCTGCGTTAAGAATTTGTTTGCCCATTCTATCACGACTATATTTGGCGAAGTAAATATTTCTTCGGGTTTCAAGTCTTCCAGCTCTCGCGCGTCGTACATCCTGTATGTGTCCATATGATGTAATTTTATTTTTTTGTCACCGACTTTTCCATCATACTCCTTGCATAGTAGAAAAGTCGGTGAGTTCACCACACCTTTTACCCCTATTTTCTTTGCAAAATGTCTGGTGAAAAAAGTTTTACCTGCGCCGAGCTCGCCCTGTAACAGTACAACGATATTTTTCTTGCCTATGTGTGGCTTTAATTCGCCGTGCATTTTGTGCGCGTATCTTTCTGTCTCTTTTTCAGAATTGGAAACTAATACTTTTTTGTCCTTTTCATCAAAACTTATACTGCCTTCACGCACGATATGTATGTTTTCTAAAGTAGTATCTACTACCGTGCTGGGTTTGCGTTTCGGCAACCTGCCGGCGTCCAGTATCAAGTCCACCATTTTCTTTTGCTTTGGAGAAATATTGTCAAAAATATCTTTGATCGTGTAGGGAGCTTTTTTATAAGAAGCATTTGCTGATGTGGCAGTTATAGGTTTACCGAGTTTTTTTACTATATCTAGAATCAATGGATAATCAGGGATTCTGATGCCTTGCGTGCCCATACTGCTCTCTATCCCTTTTGCCAGAGTATGCTTGCCACGAGACACCACAGTCACAGGGCCGGGCAAAAAATTCTGATAAATATTTTTCGCCATTTCATTTACATGCACATATTTCTGCGCCATCTTTATATCGCTTACAGCGACAGATATAGCTTTGTCGTTTCTTTTTGTTTTATATAAAAGTAGTTTTTTTATTGCCTTTTCATTCGTCGCATCTGCGCCTATACCGTAACAAGTCTCTGTAGGGTAAATAACCAAACCGCCCTGCTGTAATACAGCCACGGTTTTCTTTATTATTTCACCCTTATTTGCATTTTTTGTCTTTAATATCTCCACAAAATAACTTTACAGAAATCAGGCAACTTTGCAACCTAGTTATTTAAATATTCTTCGTTGCTAGTTTTATCATGAGCGTCAAAGTCGCGATAATTTACGAGTATTTCCTCGCCTTTTTTAATATCTCTCGATGCAACTTCTATCAATTCGTCACCTTTCATTTCTTTTGTTCGATTAATCACATTAAAATTTTTAGCAGAATGATTTATAAATCTTGAATCGTCTATAGAATATATATATTTACCAGAATAGATAGACAAGAAAGCATATTTCTTTATGAGATTTTGTTTTTCTTTCGGCATCTTTTCTACATCTTCCGGATCAAAAACTATATCTATATCTTTATCAAAACGCCAAGTCACAGTGCCTTTTGATATATCTTCATCAGCAAAAAGACCCATACCCTCAACCCCGCTTTCTTTTAGTTTTGTTTTTACTGTGAGCATGACATTCTAATGTTCAAGATTTCGGATCAAATAATGTTTCTAATTCCTTTTTCTTTTTCGGGTTGAGCTTTGCTTCAAAGAAATCTGGTATCAATTCGGGTTCGTCAAATGTCTGATATCTCGTTGTCACCATATCTATCAGCTCATCTAGTGATGCGGTTTTGGGTTCTATCTGTTCTCCACCATCCAGATTCATTTCTGAAACTTTTTTTAAATCTTTTGCAATAAAAACATATATAGCCCAATCTACCTTTCTTATAAGTTGCTCTGCTTTCCAAAGCTCAAGCCTTCCTGCCTCGTAACCACTTTCTTCTAGTAATTCTCTTTTTGCGGCTTCTAATACATCTTCTCCTCTTTCTACTTTGCCAGCTACTGTAGCCCAAAATGGCTCACACCCAGGTTGTTTCTCTTCTAATAAAAAAATCTTTCCATCCGGAAGAACTGGAAATACCACTACAGTATCGAGTCTTTGCACCTTCTCAAATGTTTTCTTTGTGCCATCGTATATTTCTTGCTCCCACTGATATACATCGAATATTTTTCCTTCGAAAACTTTTCTCGCATTTTCTGGTATCGGTTGTTTTGATTTTGGTCTTTGTATTTGCATGATTATATTATTTTACTCTAAAGGTTTTAAATTTACATCTTTTTGATCCGGCGATAATGAATCATTGAAAATCAAAGCGCATCGGCGTATGATTTCAGTGTCTTTCGTTTGTCGGAATTCTATATCAGTCTCAGCAAATCTTTTCTGCGTAGCTTCAAATTGTTTTGGATCTTTTGCGCCGAAAACTACTTTCTTTATGCCAATATCTATGATCTGACTTGCGCAATCTTTGAGCGCTGGATTCGATCTCTTACTACAAGGATGCAGTGTGCTATACAGCGTGGCATCTGTGCTGAAAGTGATACCGTTTTTAATAATTTCCTTGATCAATAAATCTTCCGCATGGTAAATGCCATCATCAGCGCTTGGTTTTGAAATAAGTATTTTGTCATCATCCACTAGACAAACTGAAACGACTCCTCGCGGATCTTTTGATTGCTTCGATATTTCAAAAAGATGTTCGAATATTTCTTTTTCTGTCATGTCTGATTTTTCCTATTATTTAGTTTTAAACCTTCAGAGCATCAGTCGAAGCGTCGAGAAAGGAATCGTATTTGAGCATTTTTTCTTTCCAAGAATTTACAAAATCTAACAAAGTTTTCTTTGCAACTGTGTCCTGTAGTTTTTCAATCTTTTCTGTTAATTTTGGCGCCACTAATTCAATATCTTTTTTCTTGAGTTGATTGTTGAAAAATTTATAATGAGTAACTTCCAGATAATCTGCAATCTTTGAAATATGTGCCTCATCAGATTGCGATTCTAGGATTTCTTTTGCGAGTTCCACCACCTCTTTTTCATTACTGAAAAATTTTGAAAGAAATTTTTGGTTTTCTTCTTCAAATTGTTTTGCATATGTGCGTGCCTGTGGATTTGCTTTAGCATAATACATACCGATATCACCACCAAAAAGTTCTCCAATGTCGTGCAAGAGGCTGAATTTTAATACTTTATATGTATCAATTTTTGCCCCATTTTTGTTTACCAATTCAGAAAGTTGCCAAGCGAGCATGGTAACCAAATAATGATGTTGCGCTAAATCGCCAATCCTTGCATTCCCACCTGCGACAGCATAACCGTATTGTGGCTGTATGCGACTGATCTGAAGTAAATTTATTAATTCAATTATTTTTTCCATAAAATGAACTATAGCACAAAATAAATAAATTTATTAGCATGATTTCAATTTCCATACTCCCAGAGCTCTTCTTGATCTTTTGGGGTTATTAAATGTAAATGAAGATGTTCAGGTATAGTTTTTGTGTTGTGTGTTGTTTCAAGAATAAACCCGTAATCTTGGTTTGTTAAATATGTCTTTTTTAAATCTTTCAATTCTGATACTTCTTCTGAAGTTAAACCTTCTTCATCCACGTGTCTTATAGTAGCTAGCATATCATGTCTTTTCGCTATCAGGTCATAAGGAAATTCATTTATTATTACTTTCCAATACTTAAAAGATTGTATTGGTTCAAGCCGACAAATCGGACAGATTAAATTGTTATTCTTAATATCTTCTTTGCGTTTAGAGTATTTTTCTTCTGTTTCTCTTGTTCTGTAAGTGGACATGTTTAGCTAATATTCTAATTCAAAAAAGTGATAGTTAATTGTAAGACTGTGGCGAAGGAAACCCATAACAAATATGGTATTTGAATATATGTGATCCATTTTGCATGCGGATATATGACGATCATCGCCCAAATGAGTGTGCCTAGAACCAAGAGTATATCTATTGATGCCAGAAAATTATTTTTCAGGCCGAATTGTAAATAAGTAAAAGAGAAATTAAAAATAAGGTTCAAAACAAAAGGCAAAGCAACAGCAAAAGAAATTTTCCTTTGCAATGTCATAAGAAAAACCTTTCCAAAAGAAATAGCGATGAGAACATAAAGAAAACTCCAAACCGGCCCAAAGAGCCAAGAAGGCGGAGCCCAAAAAGGTTTGATGAGTTGTGAATACCAGCTATACGCATTCATATTTCTTAAGATGTATTATATCACGAACCCTGACTCCATATGCTAGTTTTTTCTAAAAACGATAACTTCCACACAAAGCTGGGAGTTTGGTGCGAAGTTGGAACCTACCTCACCCCTTCATAAACACTATTTTTAATGTAACAATCAATAGCTAGCTTGCTAGCGTCAAAATGTGGTTCAGGAAGCTTACTTGGATCTATCCATTCCCAACTCTCGCATTTTTCCGGTTCCATGAGTTTAAGTTCTCCTGAGAATCTCTTGGCAAGAATGACAATAGAAATATAATGTTTGTTTTCTTTTTTGTATGTTTCCAAATTATTAGTTACAGCAATTACTTTCGGCTCTAAAATATCAAGATTAGTTTCTTCTTTAATTTCTCTAATGGCACAAACTTCAAATGTCTCACCCAAGTCTAAATGCCCACCCGGTATGGAATATGTTTGTGCATGACTTCCTTTTCTTTTTCCGATTAAGATTTTACCGTCATTGTTTACTACAATAACTCCAATACCAACTTGAGGATAATCAAAATTTCTCATGAATTAATTATATAAAATAAAGTTTAAAATCACTAGCTGCGGGACTTGGAATCGAACCAAAATTTTTCGCTTCAAAGGCGAACGTCCTACCGTTAGACGATCCCGCAATATTAATACTCGCTATTTAATTTTTTCATACACACCTTCCGACCAGCCTGCTATTTTCCTGACTAAACCAGAACTTGCCTTTACCTTTATTTTGAGGACTCCATTGTATTTCTCGCCAGTATTTTTCCTGTTAGTTTTCTTTATTTTGGTTCTTTTAAAGTAAACTTTTGAGAAGGAGTTCAATGGATGCCCAGTCATTTTAGACCAAAATTTCTGGATTTCTTTTACCCTATCATTATGGCTAATATGAACCATAATTTCGAATGTTATCATATTTTTCTGTATTTTGCATATCTTTTCAAGCCATCTTAGAAAAATTTGAATTATTCTCCAGTCCATATTTGAGAGAGCTATGCCAGAGCCAGGCCTCTCTTCCTTCTCTTTTGTTCCTTCTGCCCAATACAAAATCACCCCTATTATGAACAACTCTCTATCCGAAATGTTCTTTATCTGAGATTTAGCATATTTAAATATTTCATTCTGCCTTTCAATGCGTTGTTTTTTCTTTGCTTGCGCTCCTCGAAGGCCTGCATCAAGTCTTTCTTTTGTGATCCTTTGTTTTTGAGCTTTCGACAACCCCACAGAACCGAGCCATATGGAAAGGGTGGATTTGGCTACTGGTATCACTGACAGAATTTCAGAATAAGTCTTCCCTTTTTCCCGCAACTCTATAGCTTTTTGTTTTTCAACTACTTTTTCTATCATAGGTAGGATATCGGTATTGTACCATGTTACCCATATACAATACAATATTCATAATAATATTCATATTTTCCAATAAGTTTGGTATATTAGATCAATGGAATCAACGGAATCAGTAAGGAGTCCAGCAAAAAGGATCGAACGAGAGCCACTAGAAACTGTGCGTGTCGTTTTGGTGCGTGGGGATAAAATTCTCTTCCTTAGGAAAAGTCTTAACTCAAAGATGCCACTAAGCTGGGAACTTCCTGGGGGGAAGATTGATGGCTTAAAAAAAGGACAGGATTCTACACTTGAACAGCAAAAAGAAGCTGCCAAAAAGGAAGTATTAGAAGAAACGAATATAGATATAAAAAATCTCACTATTGTAAATGTAGAGACTTTTAATAAGAGGTACGAAACTGTAAATGAATTTGACCAAGTTGAATTACATAAAGGAATAGTTCATTTATTTTTAGTGTATGTATCTGATGAAGACATCGCAGGTATTCAAGTCGGTAAAACCTTAAATGCAAGTGGTAAACCCGAAGATCATCATGACAATTACGGGTGGGCTTCTGTCAAAGATTTACCAATCCTTCTAAAATCAGTGAAGAATCCAATCTCTGGAAGAGAAGTTAAACCCTTATCTAGATCGTCCAGACATTTTGCAAAGTTGCTACAAATGGTAATAGGTAGGAAAAATAGGAAGAGACGCAAAATTCAGAGTTAGTGGAATATTTCTATCTCAAATAATTTCCACTCTCATATCTCCTGATGGATATGCGAAATACTGCATATGTTATGAGTACCCAGACGAGGGTAATGAGGATTGTGAATATCAAAAGTTGCGCAGAGTTTCCTTTTAAAATATATATTGGTACGGCGCTGGTCAAAAGTGTCGGTAATGCTGTCATGAAAAATATTTTGAGACCTCTTGGAAAGACAGCCCCTGGGTAAAGACTGGGTCGCAGAAATAATTCAAAAAGTTGTCTAGAAATAATACTGCTGTCGTTCATAAAAAAAGCAACGAGCGCCCCAAGTAGCCTAAAGCAAACTAAAACAACACATCCTGCAATAGTTCCGGATATGTAAAATATCCATGATGATACACTGAAGCCAGATAGTATGCCGTATAAAAACATTACCACCACTCCTTGCAAAAGATCTCCGTATGCTGTGATAGAGAAAGAACTTGATGATAACTTCAAAAAAGCATTCACTGGTGAGAGCAAGACAGTATCAAAACTACCCTTTAATACATTGTCAGGCAGATCTACGATACCATAAAAAAATGAATGCATAATACCATAACAAAATATAGAAGCGCCTAGCATTCCAAACACATCAAAACTAGTCCATCCATTTATCGGGCCGGTTGCCTGCATAAATAACATCCAAATAATAAAGAAGGTTAGGTTGTTCAAGACCATCCCTATTACACCAGTCCAAAATGAAGCGCTCAGAGCATGTGCATTTTTGATATTGTATCTTGATTGCGCAAAGAAATATTTAATAGAGTTCATTGTGTTTATCCATTTACTGCTAATTTTCTATTTGTTTTATTTGAAACGAAATAAGTAATAAAAGCAAAAATTGCTATCCAAAAAATTATATTTAATATAATAGACAAAAAGTGCGCGTCAAAATTTGGGTACATGGCAAATGACAAGGCCATAGCTCCCCCAAAAGGAGAAAACCTTGCAATTGCTTGCAGAAATTCCGGAAAGAAAGCAATCGGCACCCATGCCCCTCCCAATATCATTACCAGCTTGCTTGTTACGAAATACATGGATTCGCTGTTTTGTAACCAGAATCCCGATAGGCCACATAATACATATAAAAAAGTAATTAAAATCTGACTCAGTAAAAATATTAATATCAAAGACATGATCCATAAAGGCATAGAGATATTCATGCTGGGCAAGCCTACAACAAAATAATTGATACTAACAGAAAAAACTGTCGCAGAAATAAATGGCAAAATCCCCTGTCCTAGCTGGGTTAATATTTTTTGCCAGATATAGCTTATGGGTCGTAACATATAAATCTCCACATTGCCGGAAAGTATATCCTGTCGAAAGACTTTTTCTATTCCGTTTAATCCCAACCAAAAGACCGCAAAATACATAGACATACTCCAGACGGCATTGGCATAGGGCAGTTTGTCTGCCACACTCGGAACCAATTCGTACACATGTCTGTAGAGATACAAGTTGAAAACTAGAAAAAACACATGATTAAACATTTGAAATATAATTTTCTTTTTTTCTGAAAAACTATTTTTAGCGATTATATAAATATAGTAAAACCATTTTGTCATTTTATTTTTTGTATAGGTCTGTCAGCACTTCTTCTAGACTCGGTCCGACCATGACCATTTTCTTTTCTCTGTCTACCAGTTTGTACAATTCGTTGGTCGGTTCATCCACTACTACTTTTCCATGGTTTATGACTATGGTTCTATCGCATATCGCTTCTATATCTCCCACATCGTGAGAAGTTAGGAATATGGTCATCTTGTGTTCTTTGCGCAAGTAAGCCAAAGTTTCTCGTAAATTTTTTTTTGCAATAATATCCAATCCAATACTCGGTTCATCTAGGAACAATATTTTTGGATTGTGGATGATAGAGCAAGCTATTTCTACTCGCATCCTCTGCCCCAGAGACAGCGTGCGCACGGGTTGATCTTTGAAAGATGTCAGATCAAATTGTTCTTCCAGATATTTTATTCTGGATTCTGTTTCTTTTTTGTTTAGTCCGTACATTATGCCAAAGAGTTTCAGAGAATCACTCGGGGGTAGATTTGGCAATAGACTACTGCGTTGCCCGAACACAACTCCTACTTGGGATACTACGGCCTTTCTGTTGTCTTGAGGCGAAATACCAAGTACAGATATATGGCCTTCTGTCGGCCAAATAATACCAGTAAGCATCTTTATTGTTGTGGATTTCCCAGCTCCATTTGGACCGATGAATGCCACAGACTCACCTTGTTTTATGGAGAAACTCACATCATCTACAGCTACGATCTTTTTATTTTTATGAAAAAAATATTTTTTTAAATTTTTTACTTCTATCATTTTGTTTTTCTATTCTTTATTCAAAACCTTGATAAGGGCGAGTTCTAGTGGGAGTTCGGATATAAATGCGCGGTTTGTGTTGTTGAAAGCATCTAAAAATACAGACAGGGTATGTGAACAGAAAATATTTTCTTTGTCGTTTTTTGCTAGATTCTTTAGAAATGCCAGTTCATCTTCGCCAAAATCAGAGAGCATTTCTTTTTCAAGTTTTGGAGCATATTTTAAAATGAGTGTCGCGCGCATCTTTTCTATAATTAATCGGGCATACAGACTAATATCATTATTCAACGTAACAGTTTTACGTATCGTGCTTATCCCCTTTTCTATTTCTTTTGAGATTAAACTTTCCAAGAATTCATTTACCAGCGTAGTTTTCGGAGCGCCAGTGATTTCTTCTATTTCTGTGATTTCTATTTTTTTCTTTTTGTTTTTATCTGTCGAATGATTCAAAACTTTTTGTAATGTGCCTAGCGCGTCACGGAAAGATCCATCACCCAGTATTGCCAAGAGTTCAGCGCCTGCGCCATCTATGGTAAAGCCTTCTTTTTTCGTGACATCAAGTATGACATTTTTCAAAATTAAATTTGTCGGTTTTTTAAATGTAAAAACCTGACAGCGAGATACTATGGTATCTGGAACCTTGTGTACTTCTGTGGTTGCCAAGATAAATATGACATGTCGAGGAGGCTCTTCGAGGAGTTTGAGCAACGCACCCCAAGCGTCTTTGGAGAGCATGTGTACTTCATCTATGATGTAGATTTTATATTTTGAGTCAAAAGGTAAAACTCTAGCGCCAGTGCGGAGTTCTTTGATATCCTCAATTCCTCTATTTGAAGCGGCGTCTATTTCATAAAGATCATTGTCTGATACTCCTATCTCTTTTGCGAAAATTCTAGCCACAGAAGTCTTGCCTGTGCCTCGTGAACCAATAAAAAGATAAGCATGGGAGACCTTTGCCTTTTCAACAGAACTCTTTAAAACATCCACTATATGATCTTGACCGATTACTTCTTTGAAGGTCTGTGGTCTGTATTTTCGATAAAGCGCTAATTCATGCATTTGGGTATTATATCACCATTTTATAATCATTCTTAGTTATTAATTCTTCAGCATTTATATCAATAATCAACATTTTGAGCTTTCTTTTATCCAACTCTTTTATTTTGTTGTTCAATAAAAATATTATATCTTCATAAGCTTTTTGAAAATGGAAAAAATCATTCAGACTTTCTCTTGGGGTGCCAAATATTTTTTTTGCTTTTTCTTTTACAAAGTTTGCGATCGTTCTTAATGTGATAATAAATGCGAGTTGCATAATCATTTCACCTTCGTTGCCCTGTATCTTTTCTCGATTTAAATAACCTATTTGTGAAGATTTTATAAACTCAATGATTTCCTTTCTTTTAATTTCTGTATCCCAAGTTTTAGAATTGAAAAAATCTTGCTCCGGGTAAGCTACAGGCTTGTTTAAAACATTATTTATAGTCTGATCAGTCTCTAATACAAGGTTAATAAAATCTTGTGTTAAGATATATCGTTCATCTGTGTTTGTTATACTTTTGATAGGTTCTGATTTTGATTTTTCATCAATTAATTTTTGCGATAGATTCAGGGCAATATCATTAAAATATTTTAACAACATCTCAAATCTTTGTTTCCCGCCATATATATTGTAACGATCTTCTTTCTCTTCTAAATATTCTCTTCTAGAAACGTGTTTACTCAAAAATCGTTCCATGGCCTGGCTTAATTTTGCATTTTCAATGACCATCACAAGTTGATTTCCCAAAACAGCTTCTTCTTTACCTAGAAAATTATTTTTTTCTTTTTCTAATACTAGTGTGATCCATTTATCAACCTTTTTTTCTAACACAAGACCAATTCTAAACGAAGCAAGTTCTTCATAATGCATAATCTCTTCAATTCCAAAATTGACTTTTAAGAATTGAATCAACTTTTCAAAAGCTCCCAAGACTTTAAATGTATGAATTATTGTTTCTTGCCAATATCCGTCATCGACAATAATATCTTTTAATTCAGAAATACGACGATGTTCTCGGGCTTTTTCAGCTCTTTTTAGTATCTCTGCTGGATTTGTGGGCATTAATAGTTTTTAAAAAATTACTTATAATCTCTTCCACTTCCTCTGCGTTTTTTGTTTCCATCAGCTTGACTCGCAGTTCTTTGGCCCCATCAAAGCCATTTACATAAGCTTTGAAATGTTTCTTCATTATATCAAAATTTTTAACCTTGCCGAGCAATTTTTGGAACAGATGAGTGTGCTCTACCGCTACCTTCAATTTCTCTTCTAAAGTTGGTATTTTTTCTGCGAATAGCCACGGATTGCCAAAAATTGCTCGGCCTAGCATCACTCCATCGCACCCTGTTTCTTTGCACTTCTTCCTACCGTCATCAATGTCTAATACATCGCCATTGCCTATTATTAAAGTTTCTGGAGATATTTCATCGCGAAGTTTTATTATGTCCGTCATCAAATCCCAACGCGCAGGAACATCAGACATTTCTTTTCGTGTACGCAAGTGCACAGTAAGCATGGCTAGGTTTTCTTGCAGCAATCCCCTGATCCAAGTATTTATCTCATTTTTATTGTAGCCAATACGAGTTTTTACTGACACAGGCAACTCTTGCGCGCCCTCTCTGACTGCCCTTATCATGGCTTTAGCATTTTCTGGATCCTTTATCATTCCTGATCCGCAACCCTGTTTCTCTATAGCTTTATCTGGGCAACCCATATTTATATCTATGCCATCAAAACCAAGCTCCCTGCAAAGCTCTGCTGCTTTCCTCATATTTTCTTCTTTTGATCCGAATATTTGCGCCACTATAGGATGTTCGTCTTTACTGAATCTCAAATCTATTAAAAGCTTTTCTCTACCCTTTTCATGAGCTAATCCATCGGCAGAAACGAATTCAGTCCAAAAAACCCGCCCGAGCGCCTGTCTAGGCGGGTAGGCATCTGGCTTGCCGTATTTATTTATAATCTGCCTAAAAGCGCAATCAGTAACATCTGCCATGGGCGCCAAACAGAAAAATGGTTTATTTAGTTTTTTCCAAAATCCAAGATTTGTCATATTATTCTTCACTGAATTTGTAGTACACTTTATTCCCGAATCGCATGTCTATATAAAGCAAAGAATTATATTTACTTTTAAAATTGGAAAGTAGCGGTTCGGTGGACAGTGTAGCGTCTAAGTTTGCTACTATTTGTGAAGGCGTATCGCTTGATTTGAATATCAATTCGGGTCCTATGCTGGACGAAGTTGATGATAGGTATGACCTGATGTCTGCGTTTTCATCGACAAAAAAAGATGCCAGTTTCAATCCCATTTTTTCAAATTCTTTTTTGTAAAAAATTAAATTATTAAAATCTTTTTCTTTAAAAGAAAAACCTATAGACGTATCATCTTCTTTTTCTACAACTCCATAAAATTTTAAATATACTTCTCCGGAGAAATATGGAGCTTTGTCGAAAATATATCCAGTATCATCCATAAAGTAACATGGGCTTGCTGTTTTCTCTATAGTTTCGTCTTGATTTTCTTCTGTTATTTGTGTCGTGAAAGGTGTATCTCCACACCACGTGTAAAGCGCGGTTCGCTCGGTGACATTTACAGAAAGAGTTTGAAAGTCTTTCAGGTCTAACTCTATATGACTTAATCTTTTAAATTTTGCGCGAAGCTCATCTTGAATATCTTGTTTTGGATAAAAAATAAAATTCCTTTTAGGAAAAACAAAAAGATAGTTACCAGATATTTTTTCTTTTATTAAATTTTCTAAAATACTTTTATCGATAACTTTATTGCCATTTATTTCTACATTTATGATATTTAATTTTTCCCATCGGGAAAGCAGTGAAAGCGCGGGTACTAGCAAAATAAATAGAAACAAAAAAATATACGCTTTTTTTAGCATAATTTGATTTTTCTCTTTCTTTAATCCCAAGAGTCGCGGAGAATCTAAAATATTTCTCTTTTTCATGTATTCCTATTTTAAGAATTCCTTTCCATTCATGTATTTTTTCAAAACTTCTGGAATCTTTATGCTTCCATCTGATTGTTGATAGTTCTCAATCAAAGACACAAGGATTCGAGGGGTTGGGATGGCTGTGCAATTCAGGGAGTGCGCATAATGCATCTTGCCATCTTCGTCTTTGTAGCGAGTGCTACATCTTCTTGTTTGAAAATCATGAAAATAGGAGGCAGAGGATATCTCTCTGTACTTTCCTTCTTTTGGAACCCAAAGCTCTATGTCGTACTTTTTTACCTGACCCAAACCTAAATCCCCTCCGCAATTTATAACCGTATGATAAGGCAAGCCGAGGGATTCTATGAACTCCTCGGTGTTACGATTTATTTCTTCGTGGAATTTTACAGAAGTTTCGTGATTAGCCTCGCAGAGCACAACTTGTTCAAATTTGTAAAATTCGTGTACACGAATGAGGCCTTTTACATCTTTGCCATGACTTCCTGCTTCGCGTCGGAAGCAAGGAGAAAAACCAAGATATTTTAAAGGTAAAGATTTCTTGTCTAATACTTCATTACTATGAAGTCCCATCAAGGGTACTTCTGCTGTACCAGCCAAAGCATCACCGTCTTGCGTCATATAATAATCTTCCACATCACCTGGCAGATGTCCTGTACCATAGAGATTTTGTTTTCTAACTATTACTGGCGGTATGATTGGAGAAAATTCCTTTGCGGAAAAAAAGTCCATAGCATAATTCCAAATAGCAAAACATAAACGAACTGCGTCATTGGTCAGAAAATATCCCCTAAATCCATGAACTTTTGCGCCTCTCTCAAAATCGCACATCTTTAGAGCTGTCATTATTTCCACATGATCTTTGGGTTCAAAATTAAATATAGGTCTATCTCCCCATACTTTGATCTCTTGGTTTTCTTGGTCGCTTGCTCCTTCGGGTACGCTGATATCAGGAACATTTGGTACTTCGAGCATAAGCTTCTGCCATTCTTCTGTGATGTTTTTAAGCTTTTCTTCTTTTGATTTTATATCTTCCTTGACGATGCGCATCTCTTCTATGAGTTGCGTTTTTAGATTGGAATCTTGATTGCGAGAAATATTATTGGAAACTTTATTGACTTCACTTCTCAAATCTTCTACTTCTTTTAGAATTTTTAAACGCGAATCATCCAAAGACATTAACTTGTCTATGCTTATCTTGACTTTCTTTTTATCAGCGCCTCTTTGCACTATGTCTTTATTCTCGCGTATGAATTTAATATCGAGCATTTTTGTATTATATAGGAAAACAGGTATAATGTGAAGTTATAAATGCAAATCAGAAAATTATCAAAAAAAGAATTCCCAAAAGCGCTTTTAGAAATACCACAGCCACCAGAACAGCTTTTTGTCATCGGAGATTTACCTGATCCAGATTTGGTATATTTGTGCATAGTTGGTTCTCGCAAATTCACTTCTTATGGCAAGGAAGCCTGCGAAAGAATAATAGCTGGACTCAAAGGCTATCCCATAATCATAGTTTCTGGTTTTGCTATGGGTATAGACACTATTGCTCATAAAAAAGCGATGCAAGTTGGACTCAAGACTTTGGTTTTTCCGGGCTCAGGTCTTAAAACTGAATCAATACATCCCAAAACAAACATAAAGCTAATACAAGAAGTTGTAAACTGTGGTGGATGCTTGATCTCAGAATTTGACCCTGATTTTAAGGCAACACAATGGAGCTTTCCTATGCGTAACCGCCTCATGGCTGGAATTTCAAAAGCAGTCCTTATAGTCGAAGCTGAAGAAAAGTCTGGCACCATGATCACCGCGCGTTTAACCACCGAGTACAACAGAGATTTGCTTGCTATCCCTGGATCAATATTTTCATCCTCCTCAAAAGGAACCAATAAACTGATAAAGCAAGGCGCCGTGCCTGTCACTGAATCCAAAGACGTATTGCTTGCGCTAGGGTTTGAAGTTGAAAATAGTGAAGAAGAAAAATCTCGCCAGATGAAACTTTTTGAAGAATTATCTCCAGAAGAAAAGAAAGTTTTGGAGATTTTACGCGAACCTATGGCGCGCGATGATCTGATTCGCGCGATGAGGATGTCGACCCAAAACGCAAACGCAATAATCTCCGTGATGGAAATAAAAGACCTGATAAAAGAAGAAATGGGAGAGATCAGATCAATATAAAAATGATTATTAAAAAACAAAAATTTGCAAAAGAAAATCTTTTCGTGTAATACTTAGAAAATAAATGAGTAATAGTAAAAAATTATTGATTGTAGAATCACCTTCAAAAGCAAAGACTATCGAGAAATATCTCGAAGGAGAATATACTGTGCGTGCATCTGTCGGACATATTCGCGATCTGCCAAAATCCAACAAGCAGGCCATCGATATTGAAGGTGGTTTTATTCCCCACTACGAAATTTCTAAAGGAAAAGAAAAAGTTGTACAAGAACTCCAGATACTCGCAGAAAAAGCGAGCGAAGTAATGCTCGCCACAGATCCCGACCGCGAAGGTGAAGCTATCGCTTGGCATATCAAAGAATTACTCGAAGCAGACAAGAAAGTAAAAGCAAAAATAAAAAGAGTAGCTTTCCATGAAATAACAAAAGAGGCAGTAGAAGAAGCATTGAAACAGCCTAGAGAGATAGATACAGCACTGCGCAAGGCTCAAGAAGCACGTAGGGTCTTGGACAGGCTTGTAGGATATGATCTTTCTGGCTTGATATGGAAAAAAGTCCGTTATGGGCTTTCTGCAGGGCGTGTTCAATCCCCCGCTCTTCGAATCATAATGGAACGCGAACGAGAAATCCGCGCTTTTGTGCCAGAAAAATATTTCAAACTTTTTGGTCTTTTTGAAACAAAGAAAAAAGAAAAAATAACTTTGACATGCAAAGATGAACCCAGAGATGAAAAATTAGTAGGACGTATATTGGAGGTTGGTAAAAAAGAAGATTGGATTGTCAAAGAAATAAAAGAATCAGAACAAAAACGATCTCCTCGAGCGCCATTTACTACTTCGACACTTCAACAGACCGCAAGCTCTCGTTTGGGTTACTCTCCTTCTCGCACGATGCAACTAGCGCAAAAATTATACGAAGCTGGACATATCACATACATGAGAACAGACAGTACAAATTTGGCCAAGGTTGCTCAAGCGCAGATATGTTCTTTGATTGAAAAAAAATATGGGAAAGAATATGTCGAAGCACGCAATTTCAAAACCAAATCAAAAAACGCACAAGAAGCTCATGAGGCCATACGTCCAACGCACATAGAGAATATGCGCGCTGGCACAGAAGAACAAGAAAGACTTTATAGATTGATATGGGAAAGAACTGTCGCTTCACAAATGACAGATGCAAAATTATTGAAAACAAAAGTCAGCGCAAATGTTATAAAAACGCC
The DNA here is from genome assembly GCA_964361705.1 of uncultured Candidatus Saccharibacteria bacterium. GTDB lineage: Bacteria > Patescibacteriota > Minisyncoccia > Phycocordibacterales > UBA9973 > UBA9973. The sequence goes on along the minus strand of CAYIBP010000006.1, from coordinate 32,142 downwards.
AACTGATTTTGAATTTCCAGATTTTACAGTGGTTGGTTCTAGGGTTTTGTTTAGAGGATGGTTGGAAGCGGATAAAAGCAGTGCCGGAGAAGATCTGGAATTGCCAGAAATAAAAGAAGGTGAGAAATTGAATCTTTTGGATTTGACGAGTGAAGAAAAATTTACCGAACCACCAAATAGATACAGTGAAGCAGGGCTTGTCAAAGAACTTGAAGCTCGTGATATAGGCAGACCTTCTACTTATGCGTCCATCATGAAAACACTTGAGGACAGAGAATATGTTAAAAAAGAAAATAAAACACTTTTCCCTACAGATGTGGGAGAAGTTGTATCTGATTTTTTGGAGAAGAATTTTGCGAACTATATATCAGATACATTCACAGCAGAGATGGAAGATAAATTGGACGAGATATCTCGAGGCGAACGTGAATACGAAAAAACACTCAAAGATTTTTATGGACCTTTTCTCAAAGAAGTAAAATCAAAAGAAAAATTAGAAAAAGCTACAAATCTGGGCGATGCTCCAGAAAATATAAAATGTCCAAAATGCGGAGAAAAAATGATCATCAAACTTTCTCGCGGTGGTAAATTTTATTCTTGTAGTAAATATCCTGAATGCGACGGCGCACTTCGTCTAGATGGCACTGCCATAGAAGGACCAAAAGAAACAGGTGAAATGTGTCCAGAGTGTGGAGAGAAAAAAGGAAAATCAGGTGGAGGCAAGCTCATAATTCGAGAAAGACGTGACGGTACTGGTACTTTTATTTCTTGTTCGCGTTATCCAAAATGTAAATTTATAAAAAAAGATGAAGCCGAAGAAGCAAAGAAAAGGACAGGCGTGGTCTGTCCAGAATGCAAAAAGGGTGATATCAGCGAAAGACGCGGAAGATTTGGAATATTCTATTCTTGTTCTAATTATCCAGATTGTAAGTTTGCAATCAAAGCAAAACCAACAGGTAGGATATGTGAAGAATGCGGATCTTTGATGATGGAAGGTACAAAGACAATACCCGAGAGATGCTCAAATAAAGCTTGCAAAAATCATAATCCACATAAGAAAGTATAGATTCTATTTGTAGCTCAAAAATTTGGAATACTTTAACGAAGTGGGTTATACTAGGATATGGCAAATGTGCAGGAAATACTAGATTTAATATCAGGAAATGTGAGTAATAAAGAAGAAGAACTCATAAGAAAAGCTTATGATTTTGCCGAGAAAGCCCACAAAGGACAAGTACGCCTCAGTGGAGATCCTTATTTTTTTCATGTGTTTGAAACAGCTAAAAATCTTGCAAAATTGCGCATGGATACCGATACAATAGCGGCAGGATTACTGCACGATGTTTTGGAAGATACACAAATAAGTGAACAAGAATTAAAAAAAGAATTTGGTGATTCCATCTTGTATTTAGTAAAAGCGGTCACCAAGCTTGGTACATTAAAATATCAAGGTCATGAAAGATATGTAGAAAGTTTACGTAAGTTTTTTATAGCTATTGCAAATGATTTACGAGTAGTGATCATCAAATTCGCAGATAGATTACACAATCTTCGTACTTTGGAACACATAAGAGAAGATAAAAGAAAACGCATCGCTTTGGAATCCATCGAGGTTTATGCTTCTCTCGCAAATCGTCTAGGTATGGGAAAACTCAAAGGTGAGCTTGAAGACGCCGCCTTTCCATATGCGTATCCAAAAGAATATGCGGAAATAGAAGAAATAATAAAAGAAGAAAAACCTTTATATGAAAAAAGACTAGCAGAGATTTTACACGAACTCGAGAAAGAACTCATAAAAAATAAAGTGAATGTAGTAGAAATAAATTATCGGATGAAGCACAAGTATAGCTTGTGGCGTAAACTTCTGAAAAGAGATATGGATTTAAGCAAGATTTACGATATGCTTGCCTTGCGAGTAGTTGTGAGCAATGTAGAAGAATGTTATAGGGTTTTGGGAGTTATCCATTCAATCTGGAGGCCTGTTCCAGGTAGGATCAAAGACTATGTGGCTATACCAAAACCAAATGGATATAGATCCATTCATACTACTATATTCACAGGAGAGGGCGGCATCGCTGAGATACAGATCAGAACACAAGAGATGCACGCAGAAGCGGCATATGGTATCGCGGCGCACTTTACTTACAAGGAAAATAAGTATAACAAAAGACATTCTGACGAGAAATCTAATTTTAAATGGATAGAAGAACTTAAAAAGTTCAATCACGAGTTTAGTGAACCACAGTTTTATCTTGAACATTTAAAAACTGATTTTTTTAATGATAGGATTTTCGTATTTACTCCTGAAGGTGATGTTGTGGACTTGCCTGAAGATTCCACTGCCATAGATTTTGCATATCTTATACACTCTGATCTCGGTGACCATTTATCACAAGTGAAGGTCAATGGCAAGATAGCCCCAATTTTTGGCATTCTAAAGAATAGAGATGTAGTAGAAATTATATCAAAGAAAAACGCAAACCCTTCTTCAAAATGGCTAGATAATACAAAAAGCAGCATAGCAAAAAAACATATCAAATCCTATTTGGAGAAAAATAGTTTACTAGCAAGATTGAAATCGTTTCGCAAGTCCTAAAGATTTAAATACTAAAATTAGACAAGTCATAGAGCTTGCTCTCATCTTCCTTTGGTTTTTCATCAGGTGAAAATGACTTTACATCTTCCAGTGTAGTTTTGGATATATAATTTTCCAGCATATCTTTAGATTTTTTTTCTACAATACTAGTAGTAATAGAATTGAGTATAGAGCGCAAGTCGTCAATAGAAAAATAATCAATTTTTATTTGCCCTCCTAATTCTTTTCTGTCTATATGTACTCTGGTACCGAGCTTGTCTTGAAATTCTCCTTCGAGTTCTACGATCTCTGGATCAGGCAGCAAGTTTTTATTGCGTACGCGATCAAAAGCTATTTTTCGTGCCAATTTTTCTGCCTCACGCACTGTGATTTTTCTGTATAGAATTTCTTTGAACAAAACAGCCTGTTCTTCTTTGTGATCTGTAAGCATAAGCAGTGGTCTGGTGTGCCCTTCTGTCATTCTACCTTCTGAAAGAGCGTTTATCATTTCATCTGGCAAAGACAAGATACGCAAAGTGTTCGAGACATATTCCCTGCTTCTGCCCATTTTTTTAGCGATTTCGTTGTGAGTGAATTTAAATTCGTTGGCAAGTCTTGAAAAAGCGCGGGCACGATCCACAGAATTCAAGTCTTCTCTTTGGAGATTTTCTATTATCGCAAGTTCAAGCTTCATAATAGAGGTATCTCCTACACGAATTATTGCCGGCACTTGAGAAACTCCAGCAAGTTTGGCTGCGCGTAGTCTGCGCTCTCCAGCGATAAGTTCGTATTCGGTAGTAATACCTCCACTTTCTTTTTCTACTTCCACTCTAGAAACAGTCAAAGGCTGAAGTACTCCATATTGTCTTATAGAGTCAGCGAGATCTTGCAAACGAGCCTCGTCAAAATCCATCCTTGGTTGGTAAGGATTTGGCTTGATCTTGTCTACATCTATTAGAAAAACTGAATTTGAATATAGCTCGGACATGCGTTTATTCTAGCACAAAAAAATTCATGAGAAGAATTGATTTTAATCAGAATGTAGGATAAAATGTGGAAACCTGTGAATAAAGCCCAGGTGGCGGAATTGGTAGACGCGATAGACTCAAAATCTATTGGTAGCAATATCATGAGAGTTCGATTCTCTCCCTGGGCACCAGAACAAGCAAATTTATTTGCTTGTGTGGAGGAATCGAAAGGATTTTCGTTGCGAGGCAAAGCTGAGCCGAAAATCACCTGGCTATGTAGTAGTCGATTCTCTCCCTGGGCACATTTTTTAGCATATTTATCCACACTTGCAATTATATCATATATGATATATACTGTATCTCGTATGAAAAACACACAACAACAAGATATTGGGGTTTTTATTAAAAACTTAAGAGAACACAGGGGTTTGACTCAAGGTGAATTTGCCAAAGCCTTGGGAACCTCGCAGAGCGCTGTGGCTAGAATGGAAAAAGGTGAACAGAATTTTGGCACAGATATTTTAATAAAAATAAGTACCGTATTAGATCATAAGGTCGTTTGTATAAACGAATCGACTGATTTCGTAATAAATGGAGGCAAAAAACTCCATGGAACTATTCAAACTAATTTTTCAAAAAATGGCGCTGTTGGGTTGTTGTGTGCCTCTTTGATAAATAAAGGTGTTACTACTTTGCATGGAATTACACAAATAGAAGAAGTGAAAAGAATCATAGAAGTTTTAGAAAGTATCGGTGTAAATATAAAATGGAAAGACAAAAATACAGTAATTATTACTCCTCCAAAGAAATTCAATTTAAGCAAGTTAAACGCTGAATCTGCCTTGAAAACCAGATCCATTGCTATGTTTATCGGGCCTTTGATACATTATCTTCCCTCTTTTAAATTACCTCACGCAAAAGGATGCAAACTTGGCAAGAGAACTATCTCTGGATACACCTATCCATTGGAAGACATGGGTGTAAAAGTAAAAATCACGACAGATAAGTATGAAATATCTAGTGAAAAATTAAAACCCGTAGAAATAGTGATGTATGAATCAGGAGATACTGCCACAGAAAACACTTTAACAGCGGCTTCACTTATAGAAGGAGAAACAAAGATTTCTTTTGCTAGTGCCAACTATCAAGTTCAAGAAGTCTGCTTTTTCTTGGAAGCTTTAGGTGTAAAGATAGACGGCATAGGCACGCACTCACTGACTGTGCACGGGGTAAAAGAAATAAATAAGAATATTGAATACTGGAATAGTGAAGACCCCATAGAGGCGATGACATTTTTGACTGCTGGAATAGTAACCAAAAGCCACCTTATTGTGACTCGTGCACCTATAAATTTCTTGGCTCTAGAATTAGAAAAATTGCGAAGGATGAATCTTAAATTTAAAGTTTCAAAAAAATATTTGTCGTACAACAAACACACACAACTTGTCGATATAGAGGTTTTCCCGAGTGAACTCGTTGCCCCTGAGGATAAAATACATTCAAATCCTTATCCTGGTATAAACATGGATAACCTACCATTCTTTGCTATCATTGCTGTTTTTGCAAAGGGTACGACGATGATTCATGATTGGACATATGAAAATCGAGCAATATATCTAACCGAACTCAATCGTCTGGGAGCAAATATAGTCCTAGCGGATCCACATAGACTGTATGTTCAAGGCGGAAATACATCGTTGCGTGGCGCACAAATCATTTGCCCTCCTGCCCTACGTCCTGCTGTGGTCATCTTGATAGCGATGCTAGCGTCTGAAGGACAGTCAGTCTTGCGTAATGTGTATATGATAAGCCGAGGATATGAAGATATTGTAAATAGATTAAACAGTATCGGCGCAGATATAAAAGTTTTAGATTAAATGAAAAAAGAAACTGTAATAGTAATTTTAGGTCAAACTGCCACCGGCAAGAGTGATCTAGCTGTACGGATTGCCAAAAAGATAGATGGCGAGATTATTTCCGCGGATTCTAGACAAGTCTATAAAGGACTTGATATTGGCACAGGCAAGATTACTAAAAGAGAGATGCAAAGTATTCCTCATCATCTGCTTGATATAGTGAATCCAAAGAAGAAATTCACTGTTACAGAATACAAAAAACTTGCAGACAAAAAGATAGAGGATATATTGTCAAAAGGAAAGACCCCTATCATCTGCGGTGGCACAGGGTTTTACATAGACGCTGTCACCAAAGGCATGGTCTTCCCTGAAGTACCTCCAGATTACAAATTACGTAAAAATTTACTACAAAAAGAGACGATCGTCTTATTTCATACACTCGCTAAACTAGATCCAAAAAGAGCGCGAGATATCAAAGATAAAAATGAACAGAACAATAGAGTCAGATTGATACGGGCTATCGAAATAGCTAAGTATTTAGGCAAAGTGCCAAAAATCAAAACACAAAAACCCAAATACAATTTTGTGAAAATAGGATTGTATTTACCAAAAGAAAAATTAGAAGAAAAAATCAAGATTCGTGTAAACAAGATGTTCAAAGCTGGCCTATTAAAAGAAATACAAAAATTAAAGAAATCCGGTGTGTCAGAAAAAAGATTAAAAGAATTTGGTTTTGAATATAATTCTCCTACTAGAGATAAAGTCATAAAAGAAACCTTAAGGTATGCCAAACGCCAAATGACTTGGTTTAAAAGAGATAAAGAAATAAAATGGTACGACGCATCAGAAAGAATTGATTTTGATTTACAAAGAGACTTTTAATAAAATAACCAAAATATTCTCTAGCGGGCTTTCAAATCCTGGAGTGGAACACTATACAAACAATGATTCTTAAGTGGAATAGTGTTTTTGAAGGATTTAATCTGGTAAGTTAATCTATTAAACCAGCCTTATTTTGGCATAATTGAAATGCTTTCAACACTTACAAGATGTTGCCTATTAGCTTATGGAACCAAAGGAGAGCTAATACCTTAAGGTTTACAAAATAGTAAATATATTGTATGGTCATAGATAGATACCTAGAGTCTCCTTACCCTTCGTATTTAAAGGTAAGGAGACGTAGTTTTTCGACAACCAAAAAACTCATCAACCAAAGAAAGGATAAACATGTTGAAACAATTCGAAGAGCTAGTCGCAGCCGGCCGGTTCGTTGAAAAACCGTTCACAAGCATGCGCGTCAAACTACACGTCCCCTGCCAGTGGAGATGTCACTTCTGTCACATGGAAGGAAACCATAACTCCGGCAGTGTGAACAACTCAGATAGTTTGGTGGCAATGCTTGCTCCACTAAAGGATCGATACGGGCTCGACGAAATCCATCTGACTGGTGGCGAGCCCTCAATTCATCCTCAAGTGGTCGAACACGTAGATGCTCTGACAAGGGCCGGCTATGCAGTCAAAATGACCACGAATGGTCAGACGAACCTTGCAAGGTACGTCGATTGCATCAACGCTGGCCTTCAGGAAGTCAACGTTAGTATTCACACCATGGATCCAATCGCGCTTGGACAACTGATGAACCCGCCGTGTAGTAAGTCATGGGGAGATCAAGCCATCGAACGGCAGATTGCTCTCTGCGATGCACTGCGTGGGCGATTTGTCGTGAAAGTCAACACTTGCGTCGGAGCTGACGAAAGCGAAGCTCTTAAGATCGCTTCGTTCGTCCGCGGTTCCGAAATGCGGTGGCGTATCATGAAGGTACTCGAAACGAGCGAGTCTTCAGAAGCTGCCATGGTACGTCTCTGTGCAACTCTCGGAGCCGTACCAAAGAGAGCCATCTTCGTAAGAGGGACATCCTCTTGCTCAATCGAGATGGCCACGGCCGACAACTTCTCGTTCAGCGTCAAAATCATCCGACCGCTACGGTTGCAAGCGATGTGCATCGGATGCCCGGTTGATGCTGAAGGAAAGTGTTTCGAGTTTGCCTACGGTCCGCGCGTGGAAGCCGTTGGCAAACAACTGCTGGTGCGAAGCTGTCTCTACAGGAGTGAGACACCATTCGTGCTCACCCCGCAAGAGTTCCTTCACCACCAGATTGGCGAAGAAACATACGACAAATGTTAACTTCGTCATATCACCTCTCAGGGCTGGTCGCGTTGTCATTCCCATGATAACCCCAGCCCTTTCGTCTTTATATTACTTGGGTATTTATATAAGTTGCATTTTTTATTATTTTAAACCATAATTCATTTTATGGAAACTGAAATAGAAGCAAAATTTCCCGACATCGATCCAATTTCTCTACGTTCAAAGTTGAAACAACTTGGTGCTATTCAAAAACACCCGGAAATTCTTATGCGCCGAAAAACATTTAAAGATAATGCACAAAATTTTAAAAAAAGGGGTGAATGGATAAGAGTACGAGATGAAGGCAAAAAAATAACTATGAGTTATAAACGAGTAGAGGATCGCACATTACACGGGACGAAAGAAATAACAGTTGTGGTGGATGATTTTAATCGGGCATGCGATTTTCTAATCGCAAGCGGCATGAGAGTAATGTCATATCAAGAAACAAAACGAGAAACTTGGAACTATAATGATGTTGAAATTACCATTGATACGTGGCCATGGGTACCATCTTTTTTAGAAATTGAAGGACCAACAGAAGATTTAGTTAAAAAAGTTGCTTTTGATCTTGGGTTTGATTGGAATAAGGCCATGCACGGCAGCGTGGAACCTATTTATCAGATGCATTATGATGTAACTGAAGAAGAAATTGATCAATGGGAAAGCATTACATTTATTCCAGTACCAGAATGGTTAGAGAAAAAGCGAAAACATTAGCCCTGTAGAATAATTTTTGAATTTGTTGGGTAGAGTTCCATTCCCTCTCTGAACAAGACAAAATAAGCTTTACGATACAAGGGTTTTAAAAATGCGGGCTTTCAGAGTGGATTTCAGAACTTTTGAAAGACTATGCTTCTATAGCAAGAAGCTTGCAAGCGTTTAAATAAAAATTAATTTTTATTTTCAAAATCCTTAATCATGTTAACTAGTGGTGTCCCCACAGAAGATTCCCAATCTATTTTATGTGGAATATAGTTTGGAGGCCTAAAGTCGGTTATCAATTTATATTCTTCGTCAACCATTTTAAAGTCCAGGGATCCAATATTTTCATCTATATGTTGTTTATTTGTAGACATAACCATTGGATAGTAATTCATGTAAACCATCCAATTTAATATAATTTGGTTCTGTGTTTTATTATATTTCTTTGAAAGATTGACAAGAAGTTCCCAATTCAGCTTTTCCGTTTCATTCCTACGGAGCGGTCTCCAGATAATATTTACGACGTTTAGACCGCCGCATAGGTCAAAAATACCTTCATCTTGCATCGCACGTATCTCAAAACTAATATGACCCTCATGTGCAAAAAATTTATCACCAAACTCTTCTTTAAATTCTTTTATCGTATTGATACCTGCATTTGAAATACTCACGCATCTGGTTTTACCAGAATCTAATAAATTATGAAGTAAGTGATATATTTTTTCTTTACCGAACTTTAACAATAAAGATTGTGTAACTAAAGTTGAATCAGCGTAGTCTGTTCCCATGATTATATAAAAATCCTCAATATCTTTTTTAGCATCTTTAATATGAGAAAAATCTCGGGAATAGAGAGAATTTGTTACAAAAATATCCTCTCGTTTAACTGAACTTTTATCCAAAGCTTGTTTGAACAACTTGAGAGAATTACCATGTCCATAACCCAATGCAATCTCTGTAAAATTCATTCCTTTTTCTAAGGAATACACTAATCCATCTATATACACTTGGTCATTAAGCTTTTCAGTCAAATCCATATCCCGATGTCCTCTACCACCAATACCATAACTACCAATACCAATTTTATATAATTCTTTTCCTGACTTCGTTTTCATAGAATAAATTCTATCATGAAAGTTCGGAATTACATCAAAGGGTACAGAAAATAACTCATTCGAGTCTGAAGACTCTCAGAGTCTGAACGACCTATATAAAATAATACTCAAAAATGTGCGGGCGATGAGGGAATCGGACCCCCGACATCGGTTTTGGAGACCGAAGTTATGCCACTTAACTAATCGCCCAACGCTCCAGCATAAAGCCGGAGCATAGAAACACTGAAAAATATTATAAATAAGATTAATCAGTATCTCTTTAGAAAGAACAAGCAACAAACGAAAAATTTGTTGCTAGGTAAAGTATATCAGAAATGCTTAACAAAAAGAATATTTACTTCTTGATTTCTTTGTGTTTAGTTTGCTTTCTGCACCACTTGCAGTATTTCTTGAGCTCTATCTTTTTGGTGACGAGTTTTTTGTTCTTACTGGACCAGTAATTTATACGTTTACAAGTACTGCAGGCAAGCTTTATAAGTCTATCTTGTGACATACCTATAATATAATACAAAATTAAAAAAAATGCAATAAAATGAGTTCTGTGTTAGTTTTAAGATAAATGGCTTACAAAAGCAGGTAAAACTGCTTTTGTAATGTTTTGTACAAAGAAACCGGAAAAACGTTATGGATGCTCGAACAATCACCCCGACGGAACAGACGATCATAAGCGAGATTAGCCTGAGTTTTATGTTTAAACTCGGGCAACAATTGCCGGAGGTGGCAGAAATGCCCGTACTGATTGTGCTTTGTGGCGAAAAGTACAGACATGTCGTTGATGAGTTCGCCCAAGCCGCCATCGAATTGCTGAGGCTTCGCTTGGCCACCTTTGCGGATGAATTGACTCCGGCGACTCCAACGCCGAAGTAGCTGATGCAGATTCAAAAAAAAGCTCGTTGTATTTTAAAAATACAACGAGCTTTTTCACTTATTCCATGTTTACATGGTAGTCTTTAGCTTAGACTCTCTATGAAACCTTTCTATAGCTAAATCTACAAGCTTGTCTAAAAGTTTTGATATTGGTAAACCGCTAGCTTCCCAGAGCTTGGGATACATACTGATATTTGTAAATCCGGGAATAGTATTTATCTCATTTATATAAATCTTGTCATTATCTGTTAGGAAAAAATCCACTCGACTCAACCCTTCACAATTTAATGCTTTAAAAGTCTTAATGGCTAATTCTTGTATTTTTTTACTAGTTTTTTTATTTATCTTTGCAGGGATCACAGCCACAGAATCAGTATTTATATATTTGGCATCATAAGAATAAAAATCTTGGTTCGCAATTATTTCACCGGGTAAAGAAGCCTTTGGATTTTCATTGCCCAGCACAGAACATTCTATTTCCCGACATCTTATAAATTCTTCTATCACTATTTTAGTATCATATTTGAAGGCTTCTTTTATTGCATTTTTAAATTCAATTTCATTTTTTACTTTACTGATTCCCACAGATGAACCCATATTTGCTGGTTTGATAAAAAGTGGCAAACCGAGCTCTTTTTTTATTTTATTAAAATTCAATTTCTCTGTATGATAAAATGTTAAAAATTTGCCGATAGGTAACCCCGCTTCTTTTAAAAGTTTTTTCATAACATCTTTATCCATACCTACTGCCGATCCGAGCACGCTTGGGCCGACAAAGGGCACACCCGCTAGTTTCAAGAGCCCTTGCATACTGCCATCTTCTCCAAAGGGTCCATGCAAAACTGGGAAAATGACATCAAATTTTTTGACGATATCAAAATCGAACTTGCCATCTTTGTTTATTTTAAGAGGTGCAACTTCATATTTATTTTTATCTAAAGCCTTGATGACATTTTGCGCAGATTGTAAAGAAACTTCATGTTCTGCTGATTTTCCTCCAAAAAGTACTCCAATTTTTAATTTCTTTTTTGGCATTTTGTGTTAAAAAAGTCTGACAATGTCTTTGTAAGTCACGACAAGCATGAATATCAAAAGTATAGCAAACCCCACCATGTTGGCTGTATTTGCAAATTTAGGATTCAGGCGAGAACCTTTTATCTTTTCAATAAGCAAAAAGAGCAACCTGCCTCCGTCTAGAGCCGGAAATGGAATCAAATTAATAACTGCCAAATTTATCGAAATCAAAGCCGCGAAAGAAAGCAAATATGTAAAACCAAATTGCGAAGCGTCCCCCACTATGCCTACCATTCCCACAGGTCCTGTGACACTAGAAAGGTCTCCTTCACCCATCAGACCACTCTTTATGAGCGTAAAAAAGCCCACAGCCGTGCCTTTTGTCATATACCAGTCAAGTTTTAACCCTTCCCAAAAAGCCTTTAAAATAGGCAATTTTAGCGTCCCTATTTGATCCATTGCTATACCTATAGTTGGTGTGCCATTTTCATTATTTTTGGCTGGAGTCAGAGTAGTGGTCTTTACCATTTCATCAAGATGACTCTTTAAATAATCTATATTTATTTCTGTGTTTGGGTGTGAAATTATAAATTCTTTTAGTGTTATTGGATTTAGATTTTCTTTCATAATGACATCATCATCACTTTGCAATCTTACAATTCTATTACCAGACATTAATCCTGCTCGTTCTGCAGGCGAATCTGAAAGCACAGATACGATTACAAGGTTGGAATTTTCTATCGCATAGCCGTGTGGTTCATTACCTACAGAAGTCGGTATTCCAGAAATAAACCCTACAGAAAATAAAACCCATGCAAGTAAAAAATTTGCAAAAACTCCCGCAAAAAGCACGATGGCTTGTTGCCATTTTGGTTTGTTTACGAAACTCCTTGCGCTATCTGGCCCAGAAATACTTGTCTCGTCTGGATTCTCACCAAAAATTTTAACAAAACCACCAATTGGTAATAAATTAAATGAATATTCAGTTTCCCCTTTTTTTATACCAAAAAGTTTAGGTGGAAAACCAAAACCAAATTCATCTACTCGAATACCAAATTTCTTTGCACTAAAAAAATGTCCACATTCGTGAATTATGACTAGCACTAACAAAATAACAAAAAAAATAATAATATTCATATATTTTTATCCCATTACTTCTTTTTCTTTTTTTGTGAAGATACTTTCAAGATTGTTGTTGGCGTCGTCTATAATCTTTTGTAAATCTTCTTTGCCTCTGAATTTTTCATCCTCTGTCATCTTGCCTTCTTTTTCTAATTTTTGAATTTCATCCCAAACCCGTTCGCGTTCCTTGCGGACTGTAATCCTTTGTTCTTCTAATTTTTCTTTCAAAACTTTCACGAGTGTCTGGCGTGTTTCTGTGGTTAGTTGAGGAAATATAACTCTAATACCGGCATCATCTGTGGCGACCGAAAGGCCGAGGTTGGAAGCTATGATTGATTTTTCAATTTCTTTAATTTGATTTTTATCCCAAGGTGCAATGCGTAAAGTTTTAGGATCTTCAATAGATACAGAGGCTACATTTTTCAGTGGTGAACGCGCCCCGTAAGACTCTACGAAAATACCATCGAGCACCATAGGAGACGCCCGACCTATGTTGAGCTGGCTATATTCCTTGCTCAAAAACTCTGATACCTTATTCAACTCCGTCTTAAAATTTGAAAAATTATATTGCATACTGGGTATTCTAGCATCTAATGATAAAAATTAAAAATCTAAATTTATAGGGCTCTCGGCGCGATCAAGGCTACTGATTCCATCAAACTTTTCACAGAAGAACCGGGTTGATTCAAGAACTCTCGCACCTTAAATAAATGAACAAAGAAATTCACCTCTCTTGCTTTAGTATCAAAGACACCCTTTGACACTGATCGAGGTAAATTTTTATGCAGAATGAATTCTAGGGTATTTATAAATTTTATTGCTCTTGATCTGTTATTCGATAGAGAATTTTCTTCTTCTGTTTCTTCTTCCTTTTCTGACAGCATTTCTTTTATAAAATCAATACGATTTTTCTCCGGCATTTTTAAAAATCTTTCCGCTTCTGATGAATCTTTTTGCATATCGGATTCTGTTTGATCTGTTTTAATGACATAGAATCTCGACGCTAGAGTAGCGAGCAATAAATTTGTATTTGGCAATATAACAAAAAAATGAGTGTTTGCTATGGGTTCTTCAAATACTTTAAGTAAAGCATTTTGCGCTTCTAATAAAAAATTATTTGCATATATTACAAAAATCTTTTTACCTAAAGAAAAGCTTTTTTCATAGCTTTTTGATTTTAAGTCACGAGCATCTTCCATCTTTAAAGAATCTAGAACGATTTGGCAAAAATCAGGATTGCCAGAGATTTCTACACCTAAGTCTTTAATAAAAACTAAAAGTTTAGGCATCACTGTCTCATAAATCCCTTCTATCAAATACGCATGATGTAAATTATTTTTATCTAGTTGTTCTAATTCTCTCATGTACTAAATTTATTTATTTTTTGCTTAAGACTACTTTTTTATATACATCCAGATGCTCTAGAGCAATACCTGTACCCTTGGCTACACAAAACAGAGCTTCATCTGCAATGGTTGCTTTTACTCCAGTTTTTCTATAGACAAGGTCAGCAAGGTTGCGAAGCTGAGAGGATCCTCCTGTCATAATGATTCCATAATCTATAATATCGGAGGCAAGTTCTGGTGGAGTTTCTTGCAAAACATCTTTGATAGCTTTGATTATGTGTTTTAATTCATTGTCTATGGCCTTTACAATCTCGTTGGTGCCGACTTGAGCTGAACGGGGCAAACCTTGTATGAAATCGCGTCCTTTAATGGTGACACGAAGTTCTTCTTCTAATGGCACAGCCGCGCCTATTTTTATCTTTACCTCTTCTGCTGTTCTGTCGCCTATGGCGAGATTAAAAGTTTTCTTTATGTAATCCGCAATGGCCTGATCTATTTTGTTACCTGCGCATTTTACAGAATTGGAGGCAACAATACCGCCGAGAGATATCACCGCCACATCTGTCGTACCGCCTCCTATATCAACTACTATGTACCCCTTTGATTCATTTATAGGGATACCGGCTCCCATAGCGGCAAGTATTGGTTCTTTGACCACAAAAGCATTTTTGGCTCCCGCGCGAATAGCCGCTTCTATCACGGCTCGTCTTTCTGTGCTAGTGATCCCAGCAGGAACGGAAATCATAACATCTGGCTTAAATATATTAAATTTTCCCATTGCTTTGTTTATAAAGTAACGCAACATCGCTTCAGTAATACGATAATCTGCGATCACTCCATCTTTCATGGGACAATAGATGATGATAGATTCTGGAGTTTTACCGATCATTTCTTTTGCCTTCGTGCCTATTGCGAGGATTTTATTGTCTTGTTCAGAAACAGCTACCACGGATGGTTCGTTGAGAACTATGCCTTTGCCCGGCACAAAAACGAGTGTGTTTGCCGTACCCAAATCTATGCCTAATTTCCTTGAAAAAATACCCATAAAACAAATATATCATAGATTATGCTAGAATTGAAACATGAAAATAGTGACAGTCATACCTCTTGAAAAAGGCGCTTGGAAGACTGATTTGACTTATTTTACAACAAAAGAAGTCAGTAAAGGGAGTATTGTGACTGTGCCAATACGCAGTAAAAAACTGTTGGCATTGGTGGTTTCTTTAGAAGAGGCGACAGAATCTAAAGGAAACTGGAAGACAATGCCTTTTCAACTTAGAAAGGTATTAGAAGTAAAAGAACATGTCATCTTTAGAGATGAATTTATAGAAACAGGGTTAGAATTAAGTTCTTATTTTATTTCCAAAGAAAATAGCGCACTGATAGCCTTTATACCATCTATATTTAGAGAAAATTATGATGAAATTGCTAAATTTTCAAAAAAAATAAAACAAGATACCGTCAAGAAAGAAACAGAGGCAAATTCTTCTGCACTAGAGGTGCCATCAGGAATAAAAATAGAAAAGTCGTTGCTTCAAAATAAATTGGAAGACAGAATAGCTTTTTATAAGACATTTATTCGCGGATACTTTGCCCGCAAGAAATCTGTTTTTTTAGTATTGCCCACTGAATATGATATTGAAATATTTGAAAAAACGCTTGCTAGAGGTATCGAAAATTTCACTTTCTCTATACACAATAATCTGAAACCCAAGAAAATTTTGGAAACATACCAGAATATAATGTCTAAAGATCATGGAGTGCTTATATTGTGCACTCCGCAATTCTTATCAATTCCTCGCAGTGACATAGGAGCAATAATTCTGGAACGAGAAAGCTCTAATGTGTACAAGATGATTCCAAAACCGCATTTTGATATGAGGATATTTGCGGAATTATATGCATCCAAAATCAAAGCCAAATTTATTTTAAGCGACACCCTTCTTCGTCTTGAAACAATTGCGAGGAAAAACATTGATAATTTTAGCGAAGTGTATCCTATGTCTTTCAGAACAAATTTTGATGGGGAAGTTCATATTATAGAAAGATATTCAGATATCGAACAACGCTTGCCAGAAAAATCCGCGTCTGTGAAATTCAAAGTGTTAGGGGATGAAATTTTAAAGGAAATGGAAATCGCATTGAAAAATAGAAAAAATGTTTTTGTATTCTCATTAAGAAAAGGCTTGGCTACATATACAATATGCAAAGATTGCGGAGAAACGGTGAACTGTGAAAATTGCCTCGCTCCAGTAACACTATATCTTTCTCGAGATGGCAAAAAAAGGATGTTCGTTTGTAATAAATGCAATATTGAAAAAAGTCCCGAAACAGTATGTTCGCACTGCAGGGGGTGGAATCTTATTTCACTTGGCATAGGTACGGAAACAATATCGCAAGAAATTCGTGATGAGTTTCCACAAGCTAAAATACTAAAACTCGACAAAGAATCAGTAAAATCAGCCAGAGACGCAGAAAAAATAGTAGAAGATTTTGAAAGTACTCATGGCGCTGTGTTGATAGGCACAGAAATGGCATTCTTTTATTTGAAAGAGAGAGTACATCTTTCTATTGTAGCTTCGTTTGATTCTCTTTGGAGTATACCGGATTTTAGGATGGGTGAAAGAATCTTGCAGTTATTTATTTCTATCATATCAAAAACAGAAACAAAGATATTAATTCGAACAAAAAATGCCCAAGATTCCTCACTACTTGCCATAAAATCAGAAAACATGCTTCCCTTCATACGAGAAGAATTGAAAGATAGAGAAAAACTTGGCTATCCTCCATTTAAAAGATTCATAAAAATTACTTGTGTTGGCGAGAAAAAAGATTCTCCAGACATAAAAAGATACCTAGAAGAATATCTGAAAGATTACAACCCTGAAATCTTCAGCGGTTTTGTTTCCAAAAACACAAATGAATATGCTATCAACGCCCTTTTAAAAGTGGATCCAAAAGATTGGTCTCTCCCTGATATCTCTATTGGTTCAACATTAGATAAGAATTTGAAGAAACTTTTATCTTCTATTTACTTGCCGATGTCATCTTCACTTGAAATATCAGTAGATCCAGAAAATTTACTATAAAGAATCAAGATACTAACACTACAAACTCTCCTTTTTGTTTTACGGGGTTTTGGGTTAGGTATTCTGAAAGTTCTTTTGGTGAGCCGGTTTTGAATTCTTCGTATATTTTAGTCAATTCGCGCGCAAGGCAGACTTTTTTGTCAGGGCAAAATTTTTGTAGAGATTCCAAAGTCTTCAATATTCTGTGCGGAGATTCATAAAATACCATAGTCCTCTCGGCTTCTGCTATTTCTTTAAATAAAGTTTCTCTCCCCTTTTTATGTGGCAAAAATCCAAGAAAAGTGAACTCATTTGTAGGTAATCCAGACGCACAGAGAGCTGTAATAACAGCAGAGGCTCCAGGTATGGGTATCACTTCTGTCGTTAGGCCTTGCCTAACGACATGATCAAGATTGAAATGCTCTTTTATTTTTGAGACGAGCATTGCTCCGGGGTCGGATATTGTGGGTGTGCCAGCATCAGAAACCAATGCTAAGTCTTTGCCTTCTTCTAAGAATTCAATAATTTTGTCCACTTTGGAGAGTTTGCTTTGAGCGTGATAGCTCATCGTGGCATTCTTTATGCCATATTTATCTAAAAGCTTTTTCGTCTCACGAGTATCTTCACAGAGTATCAAATCCACACTCTTCAACACCTCTAGCGCTCGCAGAGTGATATCCCCCATATTTCCTATCGGTGTGGCTACAATATAAAATTTGGACATAAAATCAGAACTTATATTTTTACTACCATCTCATTCTCTTCAAGCGTTCTATTTGATCTTGCTTGGTTGCTGTTTGTTGTTCTGCACTAAGTTCAGATTTTAATATTCCCAATCCTTTATCTTTTGAAGGAAGTTTCTTGCCCCTTTCTATCAGAGCAATTTCTCTATTTATTTTTGTATTGTGTGTAGCTATTTCTACCTCAGTTTTTCCAGTCTTCTCATCACCTTCTCTACGTAACTCAATACCAGTGTCATTTTTTCCATTCACCCATTTTGAAAATTTTCTAAGTGGTGATTTTTCCCATTCCTTTGTTATTGTTCCAGGCACATACTCTTTTTCTTTTTTTTCTCCAAATCCAAACATATTTTTATATCGTCAAATAATTTGTTATTTTAAGTTTTAAATTAATGACAATAATATTATACCACTTGCTCAGTTTATTTGCGATACTTTCTACTACGCCATTTGTCGGCTATTTTGACGCGAGTGAGAGAGCGTTCGAGTTCGGCTTCGAAATGTTCAAAATCAACTTCGTTTTCATTTTGCATTTTCTTTTTCAATTCTTCTGCTTTGGCTTTTGCTTCGGCGATCTTGTTATCTGACAACTCAGAGACATGTTCAGCAAAATCAGCTAATACTGCCACAATAGTGATACCTTCTTCATCTTGTTTTACTTCTAAAAACCCGCCAACTACGGCAAAAGGTATGCATTCATTTGAAATACATCCTACTATATCCCCTGAAGAAATTTTAGTTATAAGAGGTATGTGATTTGGTAAGACTGTAATTTCACCAAGCTCTGTAGGCACACTGACTTGATCGACAAATTCTTCATAGACAAGTTTCTCTGGTGTGATGATTTTTAGTTTTAATTTTTTTGACATAATTATGTTTTCGAGAGAAGCTATTTTAAATTTTTAAAAAACGCGTATTCCTTTATAACGCACCTTTCATATAAAACTCACTTTCTGGCTTATCATCGTGTTTACCGTCCAATATTTCTTTGAATGATCTGATGGTCTCAGAAAGAGGCACATATTGGCCGGGTGTACCAGTGAATTGTTCCGCCACGAAAAATGGTTGAGACAAGAATTTCTGGATTTTACGAGCGCGAGCTACGAGCTCTTTATCCGCTTCTGAAAGCTCTTCCATACCTAAAATAGCAATGATGTCCTGTAAATCTTTATATCTCTGGAGGACTCTCTGCACTTCGCGAGCCACAGTATAATGATCTTTGCCGACAATGTTTGGATCAAGAATTGTAGAAGAAGAATCAAGTGGATCCACCGCCGGATAAATACCTATTTCAGAAAGCGAACGATTTAAAACCACAGTAGAATCCAAATGCGAGAAAGTTGTAGCTGGAGCAGGATCGGTCAAGTCATCTGCAGGCACATATACGGCTTGCACTGAAGTTACCGAACCTTTATCTGTAGAGGTGATGCGTTCTTGCAGTATTCCCATCTCTGTCGCAAGTGTTGGCTGATAACCCACAGCTGATGGTATGCGTCCTAAAAGCGCGGAGACTTCAGAACCTGCTTGAGTAAAACGGAAAATATTATCTATAAAAAACAAAACATCTTTGTTTTCTTTATCACGGAAATGTTCTGCCATTGTGAGTCCAGACAAAGCCACACGCAGACGAGCTCCAGGTGGTTCATTCATTTGTCCGAAGACCATCGCCACTTTGTCGAGCACTTTTGATTCTTTCATTTCATGATACAAGTCATTACCTTCACGAGTGCGCTCCCCTACACCAGCAAAAACGGAATAACCTCCATGATTTGATGCTATGTTGTGTATGAGCTCTTGAATCACCACAGTCTTACCCACACCTGCGCCTCCGAAAAGCCCGACTTTTCCACCTTTGAGCACTGGACAGATGAGATCGATAACTTTTATACCTGTCTCCAGTATTTCCACTTTAGTAGATTGAGAAACAAAAGAAGGAGCATTGCGATGAATAGGAGAAGTTGCGCCAGAGACTGCCTTGCCGTTGTCTATAGGAGCACCAAGAACATTGAACATTCTACCCAAAGTATCCTTACCCACAGGCACGGAAATAGGCGCGCCAGTATTTTCGACTTCCATACCACGAGAAAGTCCATCAGTGGAATCCATAGCCACAGCGCGCACAGTATCTCTGCCGATATGTTGTTCCACTTCAAGCACTATTTCTCCATTTTCTTTTTTTACTTTTAGCGCAGTATATATTTCTGGGAGATTACTTTCAAAAGCCACATCCACGACTGGTCCGATTATTCTTTTTATTTTTCCTATGTTTTGCATATTTTTTATAATAATAATTTATAATAATAATTTTAACTCACACTTGCCATACCCGCGCTGATCTCTGATATTTCTCTGGTGATATTACTCTGACGGGCTTTGTTGAACACCAGTGTCAGATCATCTATCATTTCTCCTGCGGCTTCACTGGCATTTTTCATCGCGACCATTCTGGAGGATTGTTCTGAAGTATTGGATTCAAGTATCATCTGATATATCTGCATTCTGATTATTTTCTCCGCGAGCGTTCCTATAAATACACTTTTGTCTCCTTCAAATAAATAATCTATGACTTTCGCGTCCTCTTCTTCTTTATTTAAAATATCTTTTTCTTTATTTTTTAAATTATCTCCTAGAGTCTCTGTTAAATCTTTCAGGCTGGTTTTCGATACCGGTATGACTTGTTTGATATTTGGTTTTTGTGATAATGCAGAAACAAAATCCGTATAAGCCAGCATTACCTTGTCATAATGTAAAAGATTGAATTCACTTATGACTAGCTCTGAGACTGGAGAAATGTCGCGCAGAGAAACAGCATCTGGCAAATTGAAAAAGCTGGCTATGATATTTCTATTCAAACGACGCATCATTGTGTCGCCTTTTTTGCCGATTGTTACTAGATCTATGTTTACTTCTTTACCCAGATCTACTTTTTTGTTTTCATTTTTGAGCAGAGATAAAACTTTTTTGACAACTTGAGTATTATAAGCACCACAGAGCCCACGATTTGAAGTGATAACTATGAGCAAAATATTCTGTACTTCTCTTTCAGAAAAAAGTGGATGAGTTATTTTTTCAGTATTTTTAGCGATTGAATTTAAAACTTCCCAAGAGTATTCTGCATATAGTCTGGAAGCCAAAGTAGAAGAAACTGATCTTTTCATCTTTGAAGCAGCCACCAACTCCATCGCCTTTGTGATTTTCTTGGTATTCTTTACACTCTTTATTCTTCTTTTTATTTCTTTTGTTCCAGCCATAAATGCCAAATACTAATGATTAAGATTTAGAAGAGAAATTGTTTTTAAAATCCGCAATTGCTTTTTTCAATTCTTCCTCGCCTTTTTCAGTCCACATTTTTGATTCAGTTACTTCTTTGTAGAATGATTTTGCGTTGCTTAGCGTGTAATCTATCAATCCTTCCTCGAATGCTTTTATTTTTTCAACCGCGATATCGTCCATAAAACCTTTTACTAATGCATACAGAACCGCTACTTGATGCTCGACTACTTTTGGCGCATATTGGGGCTGTTTCAATAATTCTACAGCTCTCTTGCCTCGTTCGAGTTGTTGCTTTGTAGAGGCATCCAGATCAGAACCGAATTGAGCAAAAGCTTCGAGCTCGCGATATTGAGCCAAGTCGAGCTTGAGTGTACCTGCGACTTTTTTCATCGCTTTTATTTGCGCAGCTGAACCCACACGCGACACAGAAAGACCCACATTTACTGCGGGCCTTATACCTTTATAAAAAAGATCAGTCTCAAGGAAAATCTGTCCGTCTGTGATTGAAATAACATTTGTCGGAATATATGCGGACACATCACCAGCTTGAGTCTCAATGATAGGTAGTGCAGTGATAGATCCACCGCCGTATTCTTTGTTTCTCCTACAAGCGCGTTCGAGCAAACGAGAGTGCAAATAAAAAACATCTCCAGGATATGCTTCACGGCCCGGTGGGCGACGAAGCAAAAGAGAAATCTCGCGATAAGCGACAGCGTGTTTGGAAAGATCATCGTAAATAATCAAGACATCTTTACCCTGATCCATAAAATATTCTGCAATGGAAACTCCGGTATAAGGAGCGATGTATGAAAGAGCCGCTGATTCAGATGAACCAGCAGACACTATAACTGTATAGGCCATCGCTCCACCTTCTTCAAGACGAGTTTGCAATTTGCGAAGTTTTGAATCTTTTTGTCCAATCGACACATAAACACAAATCATATTTTGTCCTTTTTGGTTTAAAATAGTATCTATAGCTATAGCAGTCTTACCGGTTTGTCTGTCTCCGATGATGAGCTCGCGCTGTCCGCGACCGATAGGTATGATGGCGTCTATGACTTTGATTCCAGTGGACAATGGTTCTGACACAGAAAGACGTGTGATAACACCTGGAGCGACTTTTTCAATAGGATAAGTTTTATCACTCTTGATATCTCCTTTTCCGTCAATAGCCACGCCCAGCGCATTCACAACTCTGCCTATGAACCCATCAGACACGGGTACTTCTAGGATTCTACCAGTGGACTTCACCTCATCACCTTCTTTTATTTTAGAAAAATCTCCGAGAATAATAACACCCACAGTGTCTTCTTCGAGATTTAGAGCCACACCCTTCTCGCCATTTGGAAACACAACCATTTCTGAAGACTTCAAATCCGACAAACCAGAAACTTTCGCAATACCATCAAAAACCTCGATCACATAACCGACTTTTTCTATTTGAGCCTGTGCGGAAAAGCTTTCAATCTCTTTCTTTAAATTTTCTACTATATAATTGTTACTCATAGTTTTTTGTTAAATGCGCTTGTAATTTTACTATTTTTCTTTTCATCGTCAGATCTATCACTTCATCTCCTATTTCTAACCTCACTCCGCCCAACATCCTATCGTCTAATTTTTCTTTTAAGGTTATTTCTTTTTGTGGATATTTCTGGGAAAGGAGCTTACTTAATTCTTTTTTCGTTTTTTCTTCTAATTTTCTCGCGCTTATCACTTTGACTATTATCTTATTTTCTTTTTTATTTATCAGTTGATCTAAGCTTTCTAGTATTTGTTTCGATTTGGATAAAAGCTGTCTTTTTTTTAAAAATTGTACGACTCGATGCAAGGTCGCATCTTGTTCTGACTTGGCTTTGCCTTCAAGTACTCCGTATATCGCGAGAGCTATGTCATTGTTTGATACTGTTGCCATAATTTACAAATTGTTTAATTCCTTGACTGTCTTATCATCAAAAGCACCGTCCATCTTTGTATTCATCAACTTTTCAGCCATTTTAATAGCGAGGTTTGCTATCTCGCCTTTTGTCTCAGAAAGCATTTTTGCCTTTTCGCTTTCCAATGATTTTTTGCCATTTGCTATTATTTGAGCTACTTCGTTTTCGGCTTCAATCATCATTTGTTTCTTTTTTGCTTCTGCTTCTTTTTTGCCATCTTGAAATAATTGATGAGCTTCGTTTTTTGCTTTTAAAATTGTTTCTTTGTATTCCTTTTCTGTGTTGTTCAACATCTCTGCATTTTCCTTTGCGTCTTTGAGACCTTTCTCTATTTTTTCTGTCCTCTCACGCATTATCTTTGTTAAAGGCCTCAAAGCAAACCAATATAAAAGCACAAAAACCACGCCAAAGTTGAAAGCTTGAGCGACCATTATTTTCCAATCAATATGAAAAGTATTTATAATTGCATCCATGATATTTTAATTATTAAAAAAATAAACTGCATTAATAAGCAGTATAAAAGATTCAAAATTTGACCAGTCGAAAATAATCAAATCTTAAATCTTCTAATTACTCACTACAACGAGAATGCAATAACCAGCACGTAAATAGCGATAGCTTCAGCGAATGCACAAGATAGAAGCATAGGAACCAAAATCTTGCCTGCCGCTTCAGGATTGCGGCCGATTGATTCCATGGCTTTGGTACCAATCATACCGATACTGAGCGCAGGAAAGATGACTCCGAGCGCCATCACAGCAGCTTTTGCAAAAGGTGTAAATTCCATATTTTTGCTTGTTAATCCCGACGCTTTGGTCGGGACCCCGACTTTGCGTCGGGGTTACTAATAATAACGATCTCTCTTCGGGAGCAGATCTGTTTTAGAAACATTTTGCAATATTTCCAAAACAAATACGCCCTCTATGCATGCGCGCTCTTTTCATGGACACTATGACCCTCTGCCTGATTTGAATGCTCTTCATGCCCTTCTTCATGATCATGATCACTTGAAGCCACAGTGAAATATACAACCAGCAAAATAGAAAATATCAGTGCTTGAATAACACCCACGAATATCTCTACTACAAGGAAAGGCATAGGCACGACATATGCCATAAGCGCCGCCATGGACGCCAAAAGTACCTCACCCGCAAAGACATTACCAAATAGACGAAAAGACAACGAAGCAACTTTTGCCAGCTCTCCTATGATCTCTATTAATCCTACAAAGAACGTCACTGGGGCTACGAGTATGATGGTAGGCTCCTTGCGGATCTTCCTACCTATCTCCCCCATTACTTTTAAATTAACATATTTATTGAAAGTTTTCCATAGGCCGATAGATACCACTCCAAATACATTTGCTCCTATAACTGCAGTCACAGCTAAAGCTAAAGTGGTATTGATATCTGCTGTTGCGCCTCTGAAGTATGGAATAAATGCCATGCCATGTTCGCCATTTTCGATAAATCCGAGCCAACCCAATGGCAATATTCCAAACCAGTTGTTGATCAAAATAAAAAAGAAAGCTGAAATAGCTACAGGAAAAATACGCATGGATAAATGCCGATCATTTGTCACTTGATCACACAGAGACAACGCGCCTTCTATAATAACTTCAAAAAGATTCTGAATACCTTTTGGTATTTCTTTCAGTTTTGATTTTAAAACTAAAGCAATAATAGCAATAGCGAGCACCGCGAACCAACTAGAAAAAAGCGCATTTGTGATGGTGAAATTTTTGAAATGAAATATTGGTTCGGCAAAAATAGTGATTTCGTGACTTAATTCTTGATCCTCACCTGCTGTCTCTGATTCTACGACGATATTCTCTGCCTCTTCATATGAATCATTACCAGTATTTTCTTTGACTGTATTTTTTGCCAGTTGTATCATAATTTATTCTCTTCTTTCTTTACTTTATCTGTAAATCTCTTGATTCTCTTTGTAATTCCAACAGATGATACCAGAAAACCCAAAAAAGCAAAAGCTAAAAATATCCAAGGTTTTGTGTTGTAATGATTATCTAAATATTTTCCTAAAATCAAAGCAAAGATTATTGGAAAAGCTATCCATGTAGTTATCTCGCTGAAAATCAACATTGCCGGTCGCCACCAATTTTTATTTGTTATCTTTTTCTCTATTTCCATATTTTTTTCAGATTTGTGAGCGTGGATGGAATCGGACCATCGACCTCTGTCTTATCAGGACAGCGTTCTACCACTGAACTACACGCTCTTATCATAACTGAACCTCGCCTGAACGAATTCATTCGGGCAGGTACACGCTCAGGTTACTAGAATAATCTAACAAAATTAAGACTTTTAGGCAAATGAAATGCCCCTCCAGCGCAAGCTAGAGGGGCACAACTTCAACCCCTCATGATATGGGTGTTAACCCACACCACAAAAGATTGAAGTCTTTTGGGCGCTTTCTTGTCGAAAGTCGCCCAGATCAGAATCGTTGCTAGAATGCACCCTAGCGTCCCAACAACGATCAAAATTATGTCCATATCTTCTCCTCTGTTAAGGGTTAATTTTTTCTGCTTTGTATTATACCATATAACCACATATATTGCAAGCAAAAATCGCTCCGCCTGTAAAGGCAAGAGCGATTTTTGATTTTTAAAATACTAATTAGAGATTAGTATTCTCGGCGACCACGGTTGCTTGCGCCACCGCTGTAGCCTCCTCCATTTCCACCGTATCCACCGCCACTTGCGCGTGGTGGACGAGCTTCCATAGGACGAGCTTCGTTGACTGTAAGCTTGCGGCCTTCAAATTCCTGATCATGGAACATTGAGATAGCTTTTTGAGCTTCCTCGTCTGTAGCCATTTCTACGAATCCGAAACCTTTTGAGCGACCAGACATCTTATCCATTATAATCACAGCTGATACTACTGTACCTGCTTGTGAGAAGTGTTCTTTAAGAGCATCTTCTTGAATACTGTAGGGAAGTCCCCCTACATATAGCTTTGTAGCCATAATACTTTTACTTCTTTCGTTTTTGAAAAAAACGAATAAAAACTAATTATAATGCCTGCGTATCGCTTGCAGGCGTAGATGCTCTCCTCGCCCCTCGGTCTCCTTGATGTCTCGTTTGCTTACTTTGCAAAATCTAAACTTCACAACGAAAACTAAAAGCTATTTGAGAAACTACTACACATAGGATAGCACAAATAAGAATTAAAAGCAATACCTATTCCCCAAACCCACAAGTTTGCTGATTCCATAGGCTGGCATAAACGCCATTTTGTTTCAAAAGTTCTTTGTGAGTGCCCTCTTCTACGATACAACCTTTTTCTAAAATAATAATTCTGTCCATTTTTTGTACCGTGGACAATCGATGGGCTATCACGACAGCAGTTTTATTTTTCATAAGCTCACTAAAAGCATCTTGAATATATGATTCACTCATACTATCAAGCGAACTAGTCGCTTCGTCTAGAATAATAATAGGTGAATTTTTGAGCATCGCGCGCGCGATAGCTATTCTTTGCCTCTCACCACCAGAGAGCTTGATTCCGCGTTCGCCAACCAATGTATCGTAACCCTGTTGAAAATTTGAAATGAATTCGTGCGCGTGAGCTTTCTTTGCAGACTCTATGATATCTTCCCTATTTGCATCTTGTTTTGCGTAGCCTATATTTTCAGCAATACTGCGATGAAAAAGTATCGGGTCTTGAGGTACATAAGAAATCTGCGAACGTAAATCGTCTTGAGTGATCTTTGTTATATCTTGACCATCAATAGTGATAGAGCCCTCCTTTACATCAGCGAAACGCAAAAGCATTTTTGTGAAAGTAGATTTACCAGAACCAGAGTGCCCCACCAAACCTACTTTTTCACCTGCTTTTATTTTCAAATTAAATCTTTCAAAAACTTCCCTGTCTTCTATATATTCAAAAGAAACATTATCAAAAATAATTTCACCTGCTTTTATTTTTACTTCCTCAGGATTCTGTGGGTCTTTTATAGCAATTGGTTTGTCTAAAATTTCCGTCATTTCTTTTGCATCTGTTAATGCTTCCATAAATCTATTTATTGCGTGTGACAAATCCCAAATTCTATCAAAAATGGCTATAAGATATATGTATACCATCACAAATATACCTACTGATATGATATTATCTTTCCAAAGATTTATCATGGTATACAATATAAAAGAATGAAAAGAAATCATTAATAATGATTGAAAAGTTATCCTAATAACATAATGCGTAAAAGATTTCATCCTTCTTAATCTTTGTTCATCAGTATCCGCCTGAAAAGACAAGAATTCTTTCTTGAAAGCTGAAAATACTTTTACATTTAAAACGTTAGTAATCGAATCGGACAGAAAACCGGTAATTTTTGAATCTGCTTCTGCGGCTTTTAAATCCAATTTAATCTTTTGTTTTGAAAAGATAACAACAATAATAAAATACAAAATACACCATGCTAGAAAATACAAAGACAGTAATTTAGACTGAAAGTACATTGATACAATAGCTAGAACGATGGCAACAGTGAGTTGCAAAAAAGTATTCAACGTAACATCATTCATTGTATTAAAAGATTGATTGAATCTTTTAATTCTCGTCACCAATCCACCAGTAAAATTATTTGCGAAAAAACTATATGAATGATTCATCAAATGCTTGTAACAAAAATCGTAAATATCTTTTCCTGCACGTGAAAGAAATCTAAAATAAGTATATTCAGACCATCTGGGCATAATTATAGCAACTAGCAAGGAAATAGCCAGAACTATCAAATATGCCATCGCTATGTCATATCTCTCTTTAATGGGAATAATATCCTGGCTTAGAGTATCTATAATACTCTTGTACACATAACCACTCGTAATGAAACCAAACAGCATTCGACCACCACCAAAAAGCAATACAGATATGACAGGCACTTTGTAGTTCCTTATTATTTGCCAATAATAATAAAATACTCGTTTTAACAACATAAAAAAATAATTATAACATTAATCACTATCACTATCTTCGTCACCAACTTCACCTGAGGACAGAGCATTCACAATATCAAATATATCTCCTTGCATGATTTTCGGCAAGTTGTGCCAAGATTTCTTGATACGATGGTCTGTAATACGATCTTGAGAGAAATTGTATGTGCGGATCTTTTCTGATCTATCGCCTGTCCCTATTTGATTCTTTCTTACTCCAGCGTATTTCTTGGCTTCTTCTTCTTCTTTGAG
>CAYIBP010000006.1:1608-4063 GCA_964361705.1 uncultured Candidatus Saccharibacteria bacterium | reverse complement strand
CCTTTTATTTCAAAACTCGCTTCCTTGTATCCACCAAGTTCATTTTTTGACTCGTAATTTGTCTTCCACTGCCAACCTTTCTCGACGGCATACATCTCGTACATGTGCGCTAGCTCCCAAGCAAACAAAGATGCCTCATCACCTCCTGCGCCAGCGCGCACCTCAAGCACTATTTCATTTGTCATTTCCTCCTCTTCTTTATCTTTATTTAAAATATCTTGAATCTGTTTTTCTGTGCTTTCTCTCTGTTCTTGTATATATTTTAATTCTTTAGAAGCTAGCTCATGCATATCATCATCACCAGACATCATTTCTCGCACTTCAGCTTCTTCACGATTCAACCGCTCCAAAATACTCGCCAAATAGCTAGTGTTGTGATTTTTCTTTAGTTCTTCTAGATCAAAACTCATGGGGGTTCAGAAATTTTCAAAACTTGTTGCAGGCGTACTTTTTAGAAAGCCTTCGCAGGCGCGACTGGCGCCGTAGAGAGAAAATTTTCAGCAGAAAATTTTTGTGCTTTATAAAAAGTATGCCAAGAAAGAGTTTTGAAAATTTATTTTTTCGCCTTTGCAGATAAAGCTCGGCGTTTATTGAAGCGTTCTACGCGTCCTGCGGTATCCATGACTTTTTCATTGCCAGTATAAAAAGGATGACACTGACTGCATATTTCAACCTTGATATCTGACATAGTAGAACCAACATAAAAGACGGCTCCGCAAGCGCAGGTAGCAGTGGCATTCACGCTGTATTTAGGATGTATATCTTTTTTCATTACAGGACAATGTTAGCACGAATTTAGCTCGAAAGCAAATCTATGTCGCCCTGTATTTTAGTCTTATATTTTTGGACACTTTTACTATATGTACAGCTCGATCCACCTGAACCATAATATCTGCAAGCTGCCTTGTTTTGCGCGCTGGTACTGCTACCGATAGCCCCCAAATCTGTCAAATACATAGCTGAGGCCATAAACGCATCTTTTGGAGCCCATGGATTGGCATCATATCCGAGCATTTCCCTTAAGCGATTTTCAAAAAGCTTCCATGTGGAAGGAATAAATTGCGCAGGTCCCATGGCTCCGCCGTATCCAGCGACTCCTGCCACAGGGCAAGACACTACTGTTTTCAAAGGATCAAGGCCTAGCCTACGGGTGATTTCTAGAAACGGCTCGACATCGCGAGTTGCCTTCATTAGATTTGTCCATGTTTTGCCGGAAGCAATGGTCACCCCGTATCCTGCCTGCGGACCGCTAGCATCAGTCAAATAGCACTTACCTACATTTGCGCCCAAACTACTTTCTTGAGTTAAGATGGCGAGCAAGAATGCAGGATCTATACCTGTTTTTTGCTTGGCTAGATTTGCATACTCGAGAGCTGTGCCGAATTCTATTTTTTCTGAAGTTCCAGCCAAACTAAAGAGCGCACTTCGTATTTTATTGGCCAACACCTTTTTTTCATCAGCCAACTTTTGGTATTCGCCTTCTTTCTTTTTGCTGATAGCCAAGAGCTTTTTCTTTTCAGCTTCGCTTTGCACTACTTTTTTCTGCGCAGTTTCAAGCTCGGCCTTGGCATCCGTCTCTGCATCTTGTTTTTTCTCCAAATCTTTTTTTTCAGTTTCAGTTTGTTCTTTTACATTTCTGATTTCCGTTACTGAAGTCTTCACAGCTTCTTTGATGGAAGCATAGGATTCTAGATCACTATAAAAAGAAGATAGGTCTTCGTCTGAAAAAACAAGGTAAATAAAATCTTTGTTGTCAAAATCGTTTGTATTGCGCAAAAGCTGTGCCAATGACTCATGTTCACGTTCTATCTTTTGAGACAAGGTATCTATCTTTTTTACTTTGTCTTTTATACCCACTTTAAGCTCGACTATTTTTAGAGCGCGAGCTTTTAACTTGGTTGTCAGAGCTTTTATTTCTGCATTCAAGTAGTCGACATCTCCCTTCAGGGTACCAGTTTGTTTTTGTTGTTCGGCTTGTTTTGCGAGTAAGCTCGCCAATTCGGCTTCTATTTGGCCTAGTTCTCTCCGGCAAAAATTCTTATCCTCTTCTGAAGAACCATTGTTTAGATTTAGACAATCAATAATGGCATTCGCATCTTGAACCGATAAACCAAAGGTTCCATAAAGGAAAATCAGTGCAAAAAGACAAAGCCGCAAAGACAAAAACACTTTCTTGAACATAGAGCTTATTATAACATATATTAGATTATATTTAGCTTTTTGACTCTGCGCTAGGTTCTGTGGCAGTACCCTCTTCTTCTTTCTTGCCTTTCTTTTCTACTTCAATAGCACAGAATTTAAGAAATTTAAGGGGAAAATTTAAGGGGACAGCCACCATTCTTTTCTCATTAATCATGTCTTTTTTCTCGGCCTCCCTTGTGATTTTAATGTTGATTCAAGAAATTTAAGGGGACAGCCACCATTCTTTTCTCATTAATCATGTCTTTTTTCTCGG
>CAYIBP010000006.1:0-1508 GCA_964361705.1 uncultured Candidatus Saccharibacteria bacterium | reverse complement strand
CCTCCCTTGTGATTTTAATGTTGATTCAAGATGGTACTTTGACACCATATTATCAATCCATTTATCTCTACCGTATGGTATACCTTTTTTAACTGAACGACGAATAATATTTGTGGTTTCTGAATTATCTTCTGTATTAATCCAACTCAAGTAGTTATCTGGTAATTTGAATGATTTTTGATCTAATAGTTTTTTCTGTTCAATTGTTCCTTTGGTGCGTCGCCACGCGCTTCCCCATTGCCAATTCTGGCACAGTCTAGTTAATTTTGCTCGTACGGAATTTCTTTCAACATATTTAATGACTGCAATAATATAATTTTCCTTATCTACCAAAAAAGACTTGTAGCGACCTTGATATAAATGACCACTACCATTTGTATTTGTAATAGCATGAACCTTTCTTGTATGTGAATTACTTAATCTGTGCATGAACTTGCCCATGTCACCATCATTTTTTGGGTATAAAACTAAATGGAAGTGATTTGGCATCAAACAATATGCTAATATGCGCATATCAAATAGTTCTTTTGTGTCATATAAAAGCTGTTCAAATAGTTGGAAATCTTCATCTTTGTTGAAAATTTTAAGACGACCATTTGCACGATTTATTATATGATATATTTCGTTTCCAACATCTACTCTCGCACTTCGTGGCATAGTTTAATTTTATCATACTCCATATTTGGAAACAATGGTGGCTGTCCCCTTTAACTCCCAAAAATTGTCCCCGATTTGAATCATAATACCGCGCATTCAAATAACTAAGGCTTGTAGAGGTATCATACTCCTGCCCAATATACTTCCGTTGTTCAGAGCTTCCGCTGTATGTCGTAGAAATTCTAGGACTTCCATAAGGATAATAATCAGAAAGTTCGGAGATTTCTGCGTTTGCATTGGTTACTTTGTCAGTGGAATTTAGATGATCGGTATGTATGTAAGAGACAACTGCATTTGTTCCTGTACCTCGTACTGTAGCTATTAGCATATCATTTGCGTATATATGCTTCACATCTGTACTCCCCTCCTTGTTGTAATACTTTGTGGGGTAGATGGTGGTTAGTGTTGGGGTTACTGTCTTGATTCTCTGTCCGTTTGGATCATATGTGTAGGTGGTGGTTACTCCATCACTCACTGTCTGGGTGAGTCTGTTGTCATAGTTCCAAGTATTTGATAATTGATTGGAAGTTAATAAGTTTCCATTGTTATCATAAGTGAATACAATAGGGCCGATGGAGGTGACTTGCCCCTCGACTTTTCTCGGGACGATGACCGAGGTCATCGCATGAGGTTTTGCGTAAGAGTAAGTATATTTAAATTTTGGTGAAAGTGTTTTGAGCATTTGTTATTTTAAAACAATGGTGGCTGTCCTGCTCCGTAGAAAACACCCACTTACCGCACAACCATAATATTATGAGTGAATAACCGAAGCATCATTTCTCGACATTGAGACCAGTATGTCTTGGCTCGCAAGAAAGATCCGAGGTTTCTTTTAATCATCGAGTTCACTG
>CAYIBP010000005.1:0-55250 GCA_964361705.1 uncultured Candidatus Saccharibacteria bacterium | reverse complement strand
CGAGAAACTTAATTATTATTTATCCACAGTGTCACCCTTGAAGGTTAACTGAACATCGCGGGGATGCCTACTAAAGAAATAGCAGATATAAACAGAACACTAGCACAACATTATTGGAATGGAAGAAAAGGTTTTAAAAATAATCCCAATTTTAAAGTAAAGGCTTTTAGGACAAAAACTGAAGAAATTCCAGAAATAGAAATAAAAGAAGGAAGATGGGAAAGAATAAAAAATTTCTTTAGAAAAGATTAAGGAAGATAATGAAGACCTGTGCTATATTGTACTGGTGGAAAAACATCTCGAGGGTTTAAATGATAAACAAAAAGAAGCGGCGACTCATGTAAATGGGCCGCTTTTGGTCGTGGCAGGGGCAGGAGCGGGAAAAACAAAAACTATCACGCATAGAATAGTGAACTTGATAAAAAGTGGGGTTGCACCTGAAAATATTTTGGCAGTTACCTTTACAAACAAGGCTGCCAAAGAGATGCGGGAGAGGATAATCACAGAAATACAAAAAAATGCTAGCGAGCAGGACACTGTGCCTTTCGTCAGCACATTTCATTCTCTTGGAGTACATATAATAAAAGAAAATGCGAATATTTTGGGATTGACTAGATATTTTACGATACTAGACGACGGAGACAGCACATCATTGATAAAAGAATCTTTAAAAGAAATAAGTATTGACCCAAAACAATACGATCCCCGAAAGATAGGCAATATCATAAGCAGAGAAAAGGGAAAATTTACACATCTGGCAGATTATGAGGAAAAGGCGAGCGATCATTTGGGAAAAATAGTGGCGCAAGTTTGGAGTTTGTACGAAAAGAAAAAATCGCAAGAGAATTCGCTGGACTTTGATGATTTGCTATTAAAATCTGTAAAACTCTTGAAAGAAAACGAAAATATCAGAGAAATGTATCAAGACAGGTGGACTCATATACACATAGATGAGTATCAGGACACAAACGAAGTGCAATACTTGATGTCGCGTTTGCTTTCCGAGAAAAATAAAAATATTTGCGTCGTGGGCGATACAGATCAGTGTCTTGCAAAAGGAACAAAAATAAAGATGGCAAATGGTATATTAAAAAAAATAGAAAACACAAAAAAGGGAGATTTAATACTATCAAACTTTGGTAGTGGCGACTTTAGAGAAGCAAGAATATTAAATAAAAAAATAGTGAATTGGAGTGGTGAAATAATTCAAATAAAGACACAAAACGGTAACACAATCATCAGTACACCAGAACACACACACTTTGCTGGTTACAAATTTGGAATAACACCACAAATATATATCAACTATATGATGTATAAAGAAAATACTGGATTTAGAATCGGTACTACTTCTATATATACCAAGGGACAAAAAAAACCAATTTTGGGTTTTGTGCAAAGATCAAACCAAGAACATGCTGACGCTCTTTGGGTAATATCTACACATAAGAACCAACAGGAGGCCCGTGTTCAAGAATATATTTTTTCTCTAAAATATCAAATACCAACAATACCTTTTATCCCAAGGAAAAATAAAAATTTTAACTCAAATGGATATGTGCATGATCAAAAATCTTTGAAAGAAATCTTTAACTCGTTTAATACCAAAATATCTGGGAAGAATCTTTTGTCAGATATTGGTCTTTCATATGAAAACCCTCATCATATGCCACAGAGTAATAGTACAAGCAGGAGAAACATAAATGTAGTTTTGTGCGCAGACAAAAGAGGAAAAAATCCGATGCATCTTATCTCTATGTCAGGTAAAGACAAATTAAGTGCAAATAAACTAAAAAAAATAGGAATTTCTGTAAGAAAAGCTAAAAAAAACTCAAAGAGTTGGAGGTTTGAGACTGTTCGAGCAAATTATGGAGAAACTTGTATGCTTGCGATGAAAATAGCCTCCCTTTTTGATAATGCAAACATTGTCTTTAGCGCTAGATTAGGGGGTAATAAAAATAATCCAAAAGATCATAATTCTTTACCTCTTATGCCTGCTAGCTCTGTAACACCGGGTATGGCAATCTTTTCCATAAATGGAATAGATGTAATCAGAGAAGTTTTGAAAAAGAAAGTAAAAAATAAAAAATTCTTTGATTTAGACATAGAAAGAACTCATAATTTTATAGCAAACAATATAATCACTCATAATTGCATATATTCTTGGCGCGGGGCGAATCTAAAAAATATTTTGAGTTTTGAAAAAGACTATCCGGATGCTAAGACTGTTTTGTTGGAGCAAAATTATCGTTCAACGCAAAATATTTTGGAGGCAGCAAATGAAGTGATAAAGAAAAATAAATATAGGCCAGATAAAAATCTTTTTACTAAAAACGATGTTGGTGCAAAGATCGGCCTGTATGAAGCGCTCGATGAAAATGACGAAGCGGATTTTGTGACAACAAAGATTTTAGAAATTGTAGACAGCGACCCTATAAAAAATGATTTTCCGACTTCTGTTTTATCTGAAATAGCCATTTTATACCGCGCCAATTTTCAATCTCGCGCGTTGGAAGAAGCCATGTTGCGCTACAATATCCCATATCAAGTCTTGGGCGTAAAATTCTTTGAGAGGAGAGAAATCAAAGACACCTTGGCATATCTGCGCGCGGCGTTAAACAGAGAAAGTTTGTCTGATATAAAAAGAATAATAAATTTCCCCGCCAGAGGAATAGGCAAGGCAACTCTAGCAAAAATATTTGCGAAGGAAACAGAAAGTCTACCTGTGAAAATGCAAATAAAGTTAGCTAACTTTTATAAAACACTCGATGAAATAAGGGAAAAAATAGAAACACTCAAAGTGTCAGAAGTTATTAAATTTGCGGTTAAAAGATCGGGAATAGAGAAGGAATTGGAAGATGGAGATGAGGAAGAAAAAGAAAGATTGGAAAATATAAAAGAACTCGCGACACTGGCTTTAAAATATGACAATCTAGAAAATGGCAGAGGAGTAGAAAAGCTTTTAGAAGATGCCTCGCTCGCTTCTGATCAAGATTCACTAATCGATGCACCCAAAAAAGATAAGGAAAAGTTAAATGCAGTAAAGCTGATGACGGTGCATGCATCAAAAGGATTAGAATTTAAATATGTTTTCGTCACAGGACTCGAAGACGGACTTTTCCCGCACCAGAGACACGGAGAATCCAGAAGCGTAGATGGCGACGAAGAAGAACGCAGACTCTTTTATGTGGCGCTCACTCGTGCAAAAGAAAAACTCTTTTTATCTTTTGCAAACTTTCGCACTATTTTCGGCTCTCGTCAGATCAATGCACCTTCGGAATTTATCTCTGACATTCCTTCTGATATTCTAGAAAAGGAGGGGGAGAAAGGAGCAGTAAAAACAATCTATATATGATACATCGAGCAAAAAAGTCACTGGGGCAGAATTTTTTAAAATCAATATCTGCTTTAAATAAGATAGTGGCAGCGGGAGAATTGTTTCCAAGAGATATGGTGCTGGAGATCGGGCCCGGCAAAGGCGCGCTGACAGAAAAGCTTTTAGAGAAAGCTGGGCAAGTAATAGCAATTGAAAAAGACAAAGTCCTTTTTGAATTCCTAAGTGAAAAGTTTAAAGAAGAAATAAAAAATAAAAAATTAATTTTAAGAGAAGATGATATTTTGGAATTTGATGCTTCTCAATTTAAAAAATTCAAAATAATAGCAAATATACCTTATAACATTACTGGCGCTATTTTGAAAAAATTTCTGACGGCAGAAAATCAGCCAGAAATGATGGTGCTGATGGTGCAAAATGAAGTGGCAAAAAGAATAGTGGCAAGAGATGGTAGGGAAAGCCTACTCTCAATATCAGTAAAAGCTTATGGCGAACCAAAAATCATAGAGAAAGTTCCAGCCAGATACTTTTCCCCAGCACCGAAAGTGGATTCGGCTGTTATCGCTATAAAAAACATATCAAGAAAGGTTTTTACAGAAAACAAAATAGACGAAAGTAAGTTTTGGGAAATAATTCGCCTCGGCTTTGCCCATAAACGCAAAAAACTCACTTCAAACTTAAAGAGTTTCAAAAAAAACACGGCAAAGCATGTCTGGGATGATTTGGGCAATAAAAGAGCCGAGGAATTAACACTTTCTGATTGGATAAAATTGATTTTATTGCTATGATATATATGTGAAAAAAGGCGCGATTCTATTCATCCTTATAGTATTTTTGTTCTCGTCTATTGGTTTGCATAGCGCTTACGCTCAATTTTCTTCTTTCAATTTTGGACTTACATTTTCTTTCAAGCCATTTGGTGGTAGGGTAGTCAGCTCATCAGATGCATTAGAAATAATTGCGCTTAGATCTGTGGGTTTCGGTTGTATTATGACAGGAACCTCCATATCCATAATACCTATCGGCTCACCTTCAGGTACACCTGTCAGCTATTTCATTCCAGCTCTAGTAACACCACGAACAGGAGGAGCCACAGAAACAGGGGATTTAATATTAGGTAATTATGGCGGACAAACTATTATTAAATGCATACACTTTTTAGGAGCAGAGGTTACCGTGCCCTTGAATACCATAACTCTTTTTGGAACATCTGGAGGATCTTCAAGTAAAAAATAAATGCAAAAATATTTTCCAAGTAAAAATTTTATAAAGATACTGGGAATAGGAACCGTATTGGTTATTGTTGTCTTTGTTGTGTTCTTTATGTCCGGAGGAATAGAAAAATTCGCCACAGGAGAGAGAAAAAATAGCAATTTACTCAAAACAGAAGAACAGACCGTGCTAGGAATAGTGCAGAACGATTCGGACGATGACGGTATTTCAGACTGGGAAGAGGCTCTGTGGGGTACGGATAAAAATAAAAAAATGACATTTGATGATATATCTGATGCCACTTATATAGAAAACAAAAAGAAAGAATTAAACATTGAATCAAAATCAATAGCAGAAGAAGAAAATCTGACAGAAACAGAAAAATTCGCCAGAGAATTTTTTGCAAGTTATTCCGCGCTTAAATCTTCAGGACAAGTGGACAATGATACTATAAACAGCTTTTCTAATGCCCTCGGACAAAAGATAATTAATCCGAATTTAATAGATCAATACAAGACAGGGGACATAAAACTTAATCAAAAAAATGATTTGGATACTAAAAAGAAGTATTATAGCGACTTAAAAAAAATGTTTGAAACCTATCAAGCATCAGGACTAGGCGATGAACTCGAAATAGTAAGTGGTAATATAGCTTTGTATTCTGCTAACAACAGCTCTAATTTATCTTCCCAATATGACAAACTTTCAAAAATAAGCGAAACTTATAAAGAATTTGCCGAAAAGGCAATGGATCTGTCTGTGCCTTCTGATCTCAAGAGTTATCACCTGCAAATAGCAAATAGTGCAAACAACACCGGAATCAGCGTGCTTGATATGGTAAAAATCATAGATGATCCCATCATCGGACTTTCAGGTCTTTCTCAATACCAAAAATACAGCGACAATTTGGTAAAATCAGTGACGGATTTGGAGACATATTTACTGAAAGAGTGATACAATAAGTAAATAATTCGGGAAGTGGAGCAAAAAAATGAGTAAAAAATATTTTTATAATTCAATAACATTTGTTTTGGTGTCTTGTTTTGTTTTTACTCCTTTTTTCAGCGTCTGGAAAACTAAAAAGGTTGAAGCGCAAGGCATAGAAGGATATGTGGGTGGACTTTTGCCGATCATAGCAAAATTGCCTCAGTGCAATGCCGTGACAAGTAACAAAATGAAAGGCTTGTTCACCGGGATAGGCAATTTTATAGGTATTGGCAAAAACAACGATGACAATTCTGAATTTACGAGTGATGAACTAGATGCTGCGCAGGAACTTGATACAGAAATATCTGATTTTAATGCAGACCAATTGTTTGAGGATATGGCAAAAACTCTCGGTGATCAGATAGGATCCGTCGAAACATCAGATTCACGGGCAAGAGCTCTATTGGAAGATTTATTAAAAAGAACAAAAAAAATAGAAAAGTCTACAACCTCAATAAACGAAAACTCCACATGCATACAAAGCATTGGCCGTCTTATAATAAAGATGCTATTACAGAAAGTGACAGTGAGCACTGTGAATTGGATAAATAGCGGTTTCAATGGCAAACCTGCATTCATACAAAACACCGGAAAGTTCTTCGGGGATATAGCAAAGAACGAAATTCTTCAATTCGGACTGGAAATTAACAACCCTGAACTTTTCCCCTTTGGGAAAGCATGGCTAAAAGACACAGCAAGATCTTTTGATAATAAATTTTACGACAATGCGCAATATTCTTTAAATAGACTAATACAGAACACAACACCAGATTATTCTGCTGTAACATTCCAACAAGATTTCGGCCGAGGTGGATGGAATGCGTGGCTTGCAATGACTCAATATCCACAGAATAATGCCTTTGGTTTTAAAGTCCTTGCCGACAACGAAATACAAACAAGATTGGCAGGCACTGAGCAATCAAATGCGCAAAATATCCGAGACGCGCTACAGGCAGCAAACGGCTTTTTGGGAGATGAAAGATGCATAAACCCAAAAGGATTAACCAGACAGGAAGACTATGAAGCAAAAGTACGAGGTAAAATAGATGCGGACGGCTTTATAGAAGGAACTTGTCAAGAATGGCAATATGTAACCCCAGGCAAACTTGTGTCGGAAGCAGCTACGACTGCATTAAATTATCAAAACAATGCCTATTTAAATGTTGAAGATTTAAATGATGCAGTTGCGGCAGTAATAGATGCTCTCTTGAGCCAATTCTCAACCCATATTATAGAAAAAGGTTTTGCCTCTTTTGATGAAACAGGTTCAGATGGAAGATTAATATATGATACGGGTTACAGTACCGACCCATACAGAAGTAGAACAGAGAAAGATTTCTCGCCCGTGCACCTCTCAAATTCATGGCTCTCGGCAAATCCTGACTTCAATATCCGCACAGATCTATCTCAATCTTTGATTGATGAACAGAGAACATATTCAGACAAACTCGCTTTACAAAACAAAGAATTGCTTTCCACCACTGACGGCAAACCTTATGATATAAATTCAAGCACAGGTGTTTCAAATGCGTATGGGCTTTTGCCAACAATCTACCAGCTTGATTATTGTATCCCGGGTCCGCATCCAGGATGGGAAGATGATGCTCGAGAAAACTTGGATATAGCTGTAAATCTAATTCCATCGGAAACAAAAGAAACCTTGGAGGACAGAGATCTGGATAGTATTATTGCAGGATCAAAAGTATTCGGTACCATTATTATTCTAAAAATAGGGGAAAAGATAGGT
Organism: uncultured Candidatus Saccharibacteria bacterium; assembly: GCA_964361705.1. Classification (GTDB taxonomy): domain Bacteria; phylum Patescibacteriota; class Minisyncoccia; order Phycocordibacterales; family UBA9973; genus UBA9973. The sequence continues at coordinate 47,970 of CAYIBP010000005.1, read as the reverse complement.
AGAAAAATAGGGAAAGTAGCAAAAAACGTATTAGGACCTATATTGGCAGTAATATTCAATTTCGCTATTGATTCCTTATTCGGCAAAGATGATTTTGAAAAGGTTAGAGCTCATTATTCTTCTCACTTAAATGAAATTACTGGGTATTTTCCCGATTACAATAATAAAAATGACGATAGGGTTGGTTATATATTAAGTAAGCAAGGAGTATCAAATGTTATAAATGCAGTATTTGATAGATATGTAAACATAATGAATGAAACATATTTTTCAAGTATAGATATATTACCAGCCGCTGCAAAAGAGGCAGCTTCTGCGTTTAATCAGTCTAATGGATACCTGCGTATAATAGAAAAGAATCAAGAAAAAACAGTGTCACTCAAAAATACTGTGAAAATATTGGGGGAAATAAAAGAAAAAATTGATTTGTTAAACCTGGAATTTCCTGATGGTGGAGAAGATTATGAAGAAAAATTAAAATCAGAAATAAATGCATTTGGTAGAGTTTCAGCTAGTATGGTAAATGGGGATGATATAGCAAGAGCAGATAATATATTAAAACAGATTATAGATAAAAAAGATTATATATATAAAAATCTGCTCAAGGGTCCTTATGGCTGTGAAGCGGATTTAATGAAACCAGCAAAACCATTTCCTTCACCAAAAGGCACAGTACTCGAACCTGCTTTAGATTGGAAAAACTTTAATGTAAACTCTGTAAAAAGAATGGATTATCCTTTTGAAATAATGTACGATTATAATTTATTTTCTAAGGGATCTTCTTTACCAGACCCGCTCAACGCAACTAAAATATATGATAATAAAATGCCTTCTCAAAACCAATATGACACATATGGTCCAGGTTTCTTAAGCTTCGTCGTATTTTCTACAGAAGAATCCTCAAGCCATGTAGAGCGCGGTCCAGAAAGATTAAAAATACATGATCTGGTGCCACAAGATAGAAACGAGGGTTCACGATACAGGTCAGTTGGTAACAGAACTTTAATACCTATGCCAACCGGAAACACTGGTCCAGGCCCATTTGAAAATATAATGGATCTTTATTAAAAATGAAAAAAATAATATTACAAATCTTGTTTGGTGTGTTGCTTTTTTCTCCGTTTATTTCCGGAGCGCAGAATCGCGATAGAAAAGACACTGTGCCAAGCCCAACCGAGAGCAATCTTTCAAATCTTTTTGTTTATACAAACCCAGCTACAGATGTGGGCTATACCACAGCGACACTGCACGGTGCAGGAGGAGATGCTTTTGTCACTCCTACTCTGCCCATCACAGGATACTTTAGATATTCCAGAATAGACATACCGCCCATTTTCTGCAATGACATATATGGTACGAGGATGAGAGTAACCGAAGATGAAGTATTGGGTATAACGAATTCCAAGACTTTCAGTGCGAGCTTATCGGGACTTCTTCCAGATACTGTTTATTATTACTGCGCAATCATCTCCAACAAAGAGCACATCGCCTACGGGGGAGAGAGTGTGGTGCAGACTTTTCACACAAGCCCAATCTCCACTACCATTAGGACAAGTAATGCCACAAATATTAAAACTACCGAGGCTAGACTAAATGCATATTACAGCTCGAGAGAAACCGTTACAACTTATTTTGAATACAGAAAATACGCGACAGATAATAATTCTTTAGAATGGACAAAAGTTGGGGAAAAAGTTTATGGCATAGGAAACAATGCAAATATTTATGGAAATATAGGCTTTAATTTAAAAAAGTTAACTCCGAGGGCTAGATATCAGTACAGAGCAGTAGGAAAAACAACAATAGCAAATGAGAGCAAATTGTTTTATGGCTCGATTGTGAGCTTTACGACAAGCGCAAACACAAGCTCAGGAGGAGGAACCACAAACTGTGCGCTACCCCTAGTTTACAATCCATTCACCAGAAACTGCCAAAGACCTGAACCAGACCCAACTCCAGGACCGGATCCTATTCGCTGTTCACCTCCGCAAGTCTTCTCTTATTGGTCAAACAGTTGCATCACTCCAAACACTTGTAACCCACCAACAATTTTAAACCCTTACAGCAATCTCTGCGTGAACCCACCTGATGAAGATTTTTGTGACAGATTTCCAAATGACAATTGGTGCAATCCCGAAAAAGGATGGAAGTGGGTAGATGATGGTTGGCGAGATGGGGATTGGACAGGTGGAGGTTGGAGAGATAGTGGAGATAAATGCCAAAGCGGTGCATGGGTAAATGGCATCTGGACAGGTATTGATTGCAAAGCAGATTTAAAACTTGGACAGACAGTTCCTCCGCCAGATGATGCTATCGTCAGATATCAAGAAGGAATAGAGCATGTGTTTGCAAGACAGATAAGCAAGAACGCAGAACTTGCAAAAACCTATGGATACAAAGAAGGTATGGACATGCATAAATTTTCCTGGGATTTGGCCGACCTTTTCGCGAGAGTTTTTGGTTATATAAATGAAAACGGCAAAGAAATACGTGTCAGCCTACCTGATGTCGCAGCGTATCAGCTCCGACTTGAGAGCAACAAACTCGCTGTTTATGAATATTTTAGTGGTAGAATAATAGATGTAAGAAAGACAACGACATTTTTCAAAAATGCTTCTTATTACGAGTATTACTTCAAGAAGTAGGTTTTGTTTAGGGCACTGTTTTTAAGAAAAAGATGTTCAACAGTAGATGAAAAAGTATTTTTCAAAAATATTAATATCAGTATTTACAATCGCTATTTTGTTAGCGCCATTTTCTGTTGATAGAAAGATAAATAATAAAAATGATTCTTACTTTTATACAACAACGCTTGAAGTAAAGGCACAAAATCTAGATCCAATAAATCTAGGAGGTGAAAAGATATCTGGAAATGAACAGAAGGAACTTGAATTGGGCTGTTTTACCCTGACCGATTTTAGTATTGCAACTTGTGTTTCTAGTTTTCTTTATCATGTAGTCTTTCAAATCATATCTACATTCGCCACTTTTGCGGCTAAATTCCTGGACTTTTTTGTTTATTACTCTACAAACAGTTCTTCATATAGTAATGAATTTGTGGCAAACGCTTGGGGTATAGTGCGGGATATAGTAAATATATTTTTCATAGTATCGCTTGTATACATAGGCATCATGACCATACTTGGGATCCATGCATCGGAAAATAAAAAGATGGTGGGCATGGTCGTACTCATAGCTCTTGTCATAAACTTCAGTTTATTTACCACAAAGATCGTGATAGATGCTTCAAACATAATGGCAAAGGTTTTCTATAACAACATAACTCCTCAAAATGAAAACGGGGATCTTCTTGTAGCCGGAGCAGGAGGACAGAAATCTATATCTGTGGGACTTATACAAAAATATAACCCACAAAGACTTATAACCCAAGATGTCTACAATCAAAATAAAGGAATGTTTATGTTTCTACTCCTTCTCTTCATACTTATTACAGGTTATACCGGCTATATATTCTTTTCAGTAGCATTGCTTTTCCTGGCAAGAGTTATCTCACTTTGGCTGTCAATGATACTTTCTCCTTTGGCTTTTATCACATATGCTCTGCCTTTCCATTTGCCAGGTTTTGATCATAAAAAATGGTGGACGGAATTATTGCAAAATGCATTTCTCGCGCCAATTTTTATATTCTTTCTATACATCATCATTCTATTTACCGGCTCTATTCAAAATATAATTAGTTATCCGGAATCCGCCGCCGGAATCGCAGGTATCATGCAGACGATGATGGCAGTAACTATTCCATTCCTTATCATCGTCGGACTCTTGCAAAGAGCAAAGAAGTTGGCAGTTGAATATTCAGGAGAAATAGGCGCAACTATAAACAAATACGGAGCTATGGCAGGTGGCGCGATTCTTGGAACGGCAGGTGGCGCAGCTGGACTGGCATTGAGTGGAACTTTGGGCAAACTTGCATCAAAAGTAGTCGGAGGAGAAGTCGGTATGCTGGGTAAGGGTGGTGAAAGATTACGAGAATTAGCTACCCAGAAAGGTCTCGCTGGAACTATCGGTAAATATACATTGAGAACTTTAGACAGGGGAGCTGGTGCATCCTTTGATGTAAGAAAATCTTACTTGGGCAAGCTCGCAGCAAAGGGAGGGCTTGATCTGGAAAAGGGAACAGAAAGACTGGGCTTGGCAGGGGCAAGTACAGCTGGAGGGTATAAGGCTATTGTAGCTAAAAAACAAGCTCCAAGAGAAAAAGAATTTGAGACATACAAGACCAGAATGTCCGATGCGGAAGTGAAGGCAATGTATGCGGATAAGACTGCAGACTATGAAAGAAGGAAAAAGCAAGCACAAGAAACATATGGTAATAAATTTGATGAGAAGGCCTTCGCGGCAGCAAACCCTAGACCACCACAGACAGCAGAAGAGCTGGATATAATGAGAAAGAAAGAGTTCATGAGCAACCTCGGCAAGACTGGCATTATGTATGAGGTGGCTTACAGAGTGGCTAAAGCGCAACTAGGAGCAGGCGCATCAGAAGATGTGGTAGACAACAGGGCAAGAAACATAAGACTCGGTATCGGTACTGCAGGTATGGCTTTGGCGACTGGAGGTATCGGTGGATTGGCTGGACTAGGAGCTCTCGGTGTAGCGGGGGCTACAGCCGCTGGCGCCGTGGGCGGATTTGCAAAGTCAGCTACTTATATTGACGCAGAACTAGCAGCTAGAAGCAAGATTAAAAGAGATATAGAGAAGCAGGAGAAGACACTAGATAAGGTACGAGAATTATCTAAGAAAGAGGAAAATCTTAAGAAGTTATTAAAGGAAGGTGAGGAAGAAAATTTGAAAGTAATAGAAAATATGGTAAAAGATTTGGAAGACAGTAAAGCAGGAAAGACTCCAGAAGAAATAGAGAAGATAGATACTGAAATAACAGAAGCCAAGGGGAGAACTCTGGATGATCATATAGTGGATAACCTTGCAAGAATCGAAATGTTGAAGAGAGATAAGATAAGTGAACGAGACATTCTAAGTAAAGAGCTTGAAGAAATTCGCAAAACAGAAAGAGAGGCACTACAGATAGCAAAAGACCTTAATGCAGAAGATGATGAAAATACTAAAGATGCGATAAAGAGAACAAGAGATAAAATCAAAGCAAAACAAGCAGAAATTACAAAGACACTTGCTGGCTATACTAGAGATGTAGCAAGGGAAGAATTAAGATACAAGCAGATGGAAAATGCCCCTGATAGGATAGCAAATCTCACAAAAGCCCAAGCAGATGCAAAAGCTGCGGCAGCACAAGTAATCTCTCACAAAGCTGCCGAGGCTGGACCACCCATAGCAAAACCTGCAACAGGAGCACCGGCAAGTACGGGTGGTGGAGGTGGTGCGCCAGCGCATCCGCCAGCAGGAGGAGCACACGGTAATTAAAAATAAAGAATTATAAGCTATAATATAAAACATATGGACATATCAATAGAGGAGATACAAAAAAAGTTTGATAGTTTATCTGAGGACATGAAGTGGGTAATCATGGGAGCAAATGTAGATGAGAAGATTACAGAGATGGGCAAGAAGTTCAATCTCACTGTGCCACAGATAGGACAGCTCTCGCTTGAGACCAATATGGTTATGCTCGGCTTTACTCACCCAGACAAATTTGAAGAATCACTCAAGGCTAGTATGGGGCTGCCAGCAGATAAGGTACACGAAATCGTAAATGAAATAAATGAAAGAATATTTAAAGAGATCAGAGAAGACTTGATGGCGCTGTATAGTAGGGAAGATAAAACGGAAAAAATACCTACAACTCTCAAAGAAAATGCACTAGATAAATCAGAAGAATTTGAGAGCAGGGAGGAAATATTAAGAACGATAGAAAGTCCAGAACCTGTAAAAAATCCTGTTGCGCAAAATAACAATAATCCAGCAAGTATAAATATAAAAACAGATCAACCAAGAAAGACCGAAGAAGAGATGCGTTCGATGCTCGCTAAAAAACTTTCTGGCTCTTTCCAAATGCCTAAAGCTACGAGCATCTATTCATCGAACAACATGGCAAGAGGTGGAGTAGAACCTTCAAAGAAGGATCCGTATAGAGAAGCAGTGGAATAAACTGGGTTTTGTTTTTCAAAAAATTTATATGCAATTCAAAGTCCCACAATTTTTGGAAATAGAAGATAAAATATTCGGCCCGTTTACCTTTCGGGAGTTTGTTTATTTGGTGGGTGGAGCTGGACTATGTTATATCTTGTTTAGGCTTCTAGGTCTCTTTTTTGGTGCAATACCAATCATTGTGATAGCAAGCTTTTCACTAGCCCTTACTTTTTATCATCCAAACGGCAAACCATTTATAAATATGGTGGAGTCTGCCATAAAGTACGCAACGCAGAACAAACTTTATATATGGCAAAGGCGTTTAGAAAAGAAAGGTGGTGAAAATTTGGAAGAAGCAACAGAAATCAAAAAAGAAAAGATGAGAGGGAACGGAGTACAGTTAAGCGGAAGCAAACTTAGAGACCTAGCTTGGAGCTTGGATGTGCTTGATTTAAAAAAGTAGTTTTTAAGAATTAAAAAATGTCATTAAACGCAAGAGCAACTCAAGATTTTGTGCCAATCAAGGAAGTCCGTGATGGTATTGTTGTGTTGAAAGACGGAGAACTTCGAGCAATAGTGCTTGCAAATTCCGTAAACTTATCTCTCAAATCCGCAGATGAACAGCGCGCCACAATCATCCAATTTCAGAATTTTCTTAACACTTTAGATTTCTCCGTGCAAATATCGGTTCAGTCAAGAAAGTTGGATATTAGAAATTATTTAAATCTCCTAGAAGACAGAATAAAAGTGCAAAGCGAACCATTGCTTAAACTCCAAACCAGAGAATATATAGAGTTTATAAAAAACTTCACGGAAAATGTGGATATAATGACCAAGAACTTTTTCGTGGTAGTGCCTTATACTTACATAAGCTTCAAACCTAGCATAAACATTTTCAAGAAGTTCTTTGGAAAGAAAAACGGTCAAGAAGAGACAGCCAAGGAGCAACTTGATTTTGAGGAGAAGAGGTCACAGCTTGAACAGCGGGTGAATGTCATACAACAAGGGCTTTCCCAATGCGGAATAAAATCCGCCCAGCTTGGCACAGAAGAAGTAGTAGAAGTTTTCTACAAAGTTTTCAACCCAGGAGAACTAGAAGGCAAGATAGAAATGAGTAAATAACAATGTTATATTTAGAAATATATGGGATTTTTTGACAAACTGCTTGGTAAAAATAAAATGGCACAGGAAAACAAGACAAATGTCTCCGTGCTTCCAGTGTTGCCAGAAGAAATATATGAATCAGCCAAACTTGAGCTCCAAGATATCGTCGCGCCTTCAGCGTTAAAAATAGAATCCAAATCCATAAACCTCGGAGAAAAGATCGCTCGCACTTTTTTTATAATTTCTTATCCCAGATATCTTTCGGACAATTGGTTCTCGCCTATTATAAACTTGGACAAGGTTTTTGATGTATCTATATTTATTCATCCTGTGGACACCTCTCTAATATTGAGACAATTCCAGAAAAAGGTAGCCGAAGTGCAAAGCCAGATAAATATCCGAGAGAGCAAGGGAATGGTGCGCGATCCAATGCTAGATACTGCTTACCAAGACCTTGAAAATCTGCGAGACAACCTTATCCAAGCTCAACAGAAAATGTTTGACGTGGGCATTTATATCACTATATACGCTGACAACGAACTTGAGCTTTTTAAAATTGAAAATGAAATAAAATCCCTACTTGAATCAAAACTTATCTACATAAAACCAGCTCTATTCCAACAAGAAGACGGATTCAAAAGTGTTATGCCTCTCGGCAACGACCTGTTGGGCATAAGCCAGAAACTAAATTCCGAACCACTTTCCAGTGTTTTTCCTTTTATTTCTTTTGACCTTACTTCCGACACCGGCATACTGTATGGAATAAATAGACACAATTCCAGTTTAGTAATATTTGATAGATTTTCTTTGGAAAACTACAATTCCGTAACATTCGCAAAATCCGGCGCTGGTAAAAGTTATGCCACTAAGCTGGAAATATTAAGATCGTTGATGTTTGACACAGATGTCATAGTCATTGATCCAGAAAGGGAATATGAGTATTTAGCGGAAGCCGTAGGGGGCAGATATTTTGACATTTCTCTTTCTTCGGACCACCATATCAACCCTTTTGATCTTCCAATACCCAGAGAAGACGAATCACCAGAAGACGTTTTGCGCTCAAACACGATAAACCTAGTCGGACTTTTCCGACTTATGTTGGGAGGACTTTCTCCAGAAGAAGACTCTATGGTAGACAGGGCCGTCTCTGAAACTTACGCCATGAAAGACATCACTCCCGACTCAGACTTTTCAAATATTGAACCACCTCTTCTTTCAGATTTTGAGATGGTTTTGGCTGGCATGGAAGGAAGCGATTCTGTTATGCAAAGACTTGTAAAATACACAAAAGGTTCTTGGTCCACATTCCTAAATAGACCTTCAAATGTAGATATAAATAAAAAATTTGTGGTATTTTCGGTACGCGATATGGAAGATGAATTGAAACCCGTTGCCATGTACATAGTCATGCATTATATATGGGTGACGGTACGCAAGAATCTAAAAAAACGCCTACTTGTGGTAGATGAAGCTTGGTGGATGATGAAATCAGAAGACACAGCATCTTTCTTGTATTCCATCGCCAAGAGAGGCAGAAAATACTATCTAGGGCTCTCTACCATCACTCAAGACGCGGCAGACTTCTTAAAATCCCCATACGGAGTGCCTATAATTACAAACTCTTCAATACAACTTTTACTTAAACAGTCTCCAACAACCATAGATCTGCTCCAAAGAACCTTTAATCTTACGGATGAAGAAAAATACCTGCTTTTGGAATCTAATGTAGGTGAGGGAATATTCTTTGCTGGACTAAAACATGTGGCTATCAAGATAATAGCCTCATATACAGAAGATCAAATAATAACTTCTGATCCATCGCAAATACTTTCTATTAAAAAAGCAAAGCAGGATCTGGAAAGGGTAGAGGAACAATAAAGACTAGATATTGACTTGAGACAAATCAATCCCTGTTAATTTTTGCCATTCACTTTTCTCTGAATCAACAGTGGTTTTCCCATGGCTTTCTATCAAAAGTAGTCTTTCAATTATTGCCTTTTTTAAATTAGTAGAAATTAACATGTCATCTTGCGTTATTTTAACTCCCATATCAAGCCATCTTTTCAAATCTTCTTTAAATGCTTTTACGCCATCTTTTACAAAAAAAGATATTTTTTGTAAAGCTACTGACCTTACCCTCTGATGATTATTTATCTCATTTTCGGTGAAAACACCCGTTTTCACAGCTTTTTCCCTAAAATCTGGAAATTTCTTGGGTATATCAAACATTTCTTGCACAATAAGATTTTCTATGACAGCATTCTGAATTTTCGGTAAACTATTCACTTCTTCTTTTGACATTAGGTGCGATTGAATCCAAATATCTTTGAGTTTATTGAACTTATTTATTTTTCCTTTTTTTAAATATTCTTCGGCTTTGCTTATTAAGAAATTCATAATCTCGGAAGATTCTTTTATGTCATCCGGTGTTAAAAACCCAGAAGAAAGATATAAGGTTATGGCCTTTTGCAGTTTTGGAAATACAAGATCTTTATCATTGTCCACAAATAAACGTCCTAGGTTGTTTCTATTTACTTCTTTGTTATAAATTGCAATAAGATCCAGCATTGCCTCTTCTTTTGTATCAGGTTCTTCTTCTTGTGAAAATCCAAGTACTTCTTTTAAAGAAAATTGCATACCAGAATTATAGCAGTAATGCAGTGCAATTCCCAAATTTTCAAGTTTCTGATAAAGATGATATAATTTCTACAATGATTTTTATTTTGAATAAGAATTATATTCTAGTCCTAACTCTATTCTTCGGCTTATTTGGGCTTTTTTATGCTAGTACGCTCCACGCACAGGTGCAAGACACTGATATTGCGCTCATAATATCACCGCAGTATCCCAGTCCAAATCAAAATGCAACTGCTACCTTAAGTAGTCATGTTCTGAATCTAGATAAAGCAAACATCACTTGGATAATAGACAACCAAGAGCTAAATAGGGGTATAGGGATGAAATCTTTCAAATTTAAAACCGGCAATATGTATGCCTCCACAAATATATCTGCAACAATAGACACAATAGAAGGTCAAAGTATTTCAAAAAACATCACCATCATACCGGCAGGCGTGGATTTACTCTACGAAGCTTATGATTCGTATGTTCCGCCTTTTTATAAAGGAAAGTCATTGGTGCCAAAACAAGGTACTTTCAAAGTAGTGGCAATGCCAAATCTCACAAATCAAGGTTTAAAGGTAAACCCTGCAAATCTCTCTTATGTCTGGGTAAAAGACGATACTATTATGAACAGTCCATCTGGTTGGGGTAAAAACTATTTTATTTTCCAAACTAGTTATCTAGATAAAGAAAATAATATAGAGGTTAAAGTATCTGACATCACAGGTGGATTAAACGCTTCAAAAGCATTAAAATTAAAAACAGCAAGCCCAAAAGTCATTTTTTATCGCATTGATCCGCTTCTAGGCAAAGATACAAACAAGGCCTTAAATAGTGATTTTATTTTAAATAAAGAAGGAGAAACCATAGTAGCAGAACCATACTTCTTTTCTCCAAAAGATTTGAGTGCAAATGAATATACTTTTGATTGGTACTTGGGCGGAGAAAAAATAGAAACACCCGACAGTAAAAATATGATCTCTATCAAGCCAGAAGGGGAACAAGGTCAAAGCGCAATAAGATTGGTAGTCAGTAATATCAAAACTCTCTTCCAAAAGGCGGAGAAAAAAATAAATGTTGGCTTCTAAATTCAAAAAAAATATATTATTGTTTTTCTTCACGCTTTTAGCTGTTTTTTCCTTTTCTTTCTTCGCAGATACAGACAAGGCAAGTGCTGCCTGTGTAATAACAGAGGCAAGGTTTGATCTTTATGGTGCTTATGATACTTCTAATGAAGAATGGTATAGTGATGATCGTCCAAATTTTGTTGGAATAAATATAGCAGGAAAAGATTGCGCTGGAGAAGAGATACAAGTGAGTTTAATAAGCACTACATGGGATAATCTGGATAAAAATGTGGTGCCTGAGATAAACTTTTTGGGATTAAAATTTCCAGAAGCTGATTTTTTTACCATTTTTACAAAAGCAGGAGAAACAAAATGTGACAGTGCACCTTTCGAAAATGATTGCGGATATTTTTTAATGATTGATGCTCCGGAGCAAGTTCCGTTTTTGTCAGACGGAAAACCTGACGGAAATTTAAATTATGAATGTGACGGATCTTGTGATAAAAAATGGTCTGTCAGAGGCACCATTATACCCGGTGTAGATAAAGTAATTCCTATTGGAGGAACAGTTGAAATTATAGAGACAGACACCACATACACGCCTCTCGCACCGATTCCAGGGTTTAACGAGACAATAGATACAGAACCAAATCCGGTCACCAATCCTTGTCCACTTGGTAGATATATAAACCTGCTTATGAAAGTTATATTGGGAATAGCTGCTGTACTTGCACTCATAATGATAGTCCAGGGGGGGCTGCAGTACGCAACTACCGGATTATGGTCAAGTAAAGAAGCTGGTACAGAAACAATACAAAATGCATTGATGGGCCTCGTGATAGCCTTAAGTGCTGTCTTTATACTAAACACAGTAAATCCTAGATTACTTAATATATGTTTGGATAATTTTCCAGAAGCAACAATAACAGTATCAGACGAACCTGAAACAGGTATAGGGCAAGGAAAAAAAGGAGAACAAATACAACTAATACAAAAAGGGAACATCAACACGACTGTTAGCTTGACTGTATGTGATAAAACACAGATGCAGTGGGTTGATGTGTTTAATACAAAAGTAGAGGTCTATAAAGGTCTAGTGCCTAGTCTGAGGAGAATAAATGCAAAATGGCTGGCAATGTCTGCATCAGAAAGGTATAAAGTTGATAACATATTTGGGTATGATTGTAGGACTGTGGCTGGCAGTAATAAATGGTCTGCTCACGCATATGGAGTAGCCCTTGATATAAATCCGGACAGAAATCCTTTCGGCAAAAAGCCAAGGACTGATATGCCTCCTTCTTTTGTAAAGTTGTTTAAAGAAGAGGGGTGGGGGTGGGGAGGAGAATGGCGAAGGGTAAAGGATGCTATGCATTACAGTAAATATCCTCCAAGTGAAAAAGGAAATAGAGTAATTGAATTGAATTAAACTTATGTCAAAAAGAAATTTAATTTTAATAATCATAATCTTTCTGGCTTTAGTAGCTGGAGCAACAACTTTCTATTATTTCTACCAGCCAAAAAGCAAGGTGGATGAACAAGTGCAAGATGTAAATTTTCTGGCAGATTTTTTCCCATTCGGAGATAAAAAGTCTGAAAATGAAACCCAGGATCAAAAATCCCCAGTTGATGTTTCAGGTTTTGAACCAGAACAAGTAGAAGAAAAATCTGACGCAAGGTTACAAAAGGTTTCAAGTTTTCCAATAGCAGGATTTGGTGTTTTTATGAAGGAAAGATTTAAAGAAATACCTTCACCAATAGAACAAAAAAGTGAAAGTGCAGCCCTAGGAGAAAAGGCAATCAAAAAAACAACAAAACCGGTGTCCCCACCAACTGAATTTTATCCAGCCGTCAGATATGTGGACAGGGCCACAGGCAACATCTTCCAAACTTTTGCGGACAGTATAGACGAGAGAAGGTTTTCACAAACGATAATCCCTAGGGTTCATGAGGCTTACTTTGATAAAAAGGCAGAATCTGTGGCTATGCGTTATTTGAAAGAAGATAAAAAAACAATAGAGACATTCTTGGGGAATCTACCCAAAGAATTTCTCGGTGCAGATAGCGCAGGCACCAATGAAATCAAGGGCTCCTTTCTACCAGAAAATATTTCAGATATGAGTGTTTCGCCCGATGATTCAAAGATGTTTTATTTGTTTAACACAGGAGAGAGTGCCGTAGGTATTACCATTGCAACCACAACAAATACAAAAGTTCAGGTATTTAATTTTCCTTTTACGGAATGGCTGTCAGAGTGGTCAAATAGTAGAACAATAACGCTTACCACTAAGCCATCTGCAAATGTTCCTGGATTCATGTACGGAATAAATCCAGAGAAAAAAGATTTAACTAGAATTCTAGGAGACATAAACGGACTTACAACGCTTACAAGTAAAGACGGCAAAGCAGTGCTTTATGCTGATAATAATCTTAATCTAAAAATATTTAGTATAGAGAGTGGTAATATAAACACTCTTAGTATTAGAACTTTGCCAGAAAAGTGTACTTGGGACAAAGATAGCGACTTTATATACTGCGCTGTACCAAAATCCATAAACAGCGAAGCTTATCCGGATTCTTGGTATCAAGGAGAAGTGTCTTTTTCTGATGAAATATGGAAAATTGATGCAAAAAACGGCAATACCACTAGGATTATAGATCTTTTATTAGAAGATGAGGAAAGTGATGTAGATGCAATAAAACTCAAGTTAGATGAAGCAGAAAAATATTTATTTTTTGTAAACAAAAAAGACTCTTATCTTTGGAAATTAAACTTATAGAAAGAAGTATTATATAGCGCCTATATATTTTATAACCACTCGGCGAGATATGCCTTGACCTTCAGATTCTGTTTTTAGATCTGTTTCATTAGATAAAAATTCATGTACAAGTCTGCGCTCAAAAGAAGACATCGGATCTATTTCTATATTTGATTTAAAATACCTCGCGCGTTCTGCCATCATATAAGCCACTGCATGAATATTTTCTATCCTTTTCTTCTGAAAACCATTTACATCAACCAAAATCCCCAAACCTTCTTCTGTATGTGAATCTCCAGATGGTTCTAATTCCAATTTAGTTCTTGGATTTTTATTTTCTACTATTCTGCGAATCAAGTGATTTAAAGCAGAGAGTGCTTCACCGCCTCTATCATAGAAAAAATGTGGCTGACCCACCTCTACCGAGAACCATGTGGTTTTATCAGCGTTTGGGCCGAGCTTTGCTGGTCTGTCTTCATCTACAGAAATCTTGCTTATTGTTATGCTCATCTTTTCAAGGATTTCTTTTATTAGGTTTTGAATTTCTCCTTTATTCATAGCATATTATGGCTAATTTACGCTTTTTTCTCTAAATCTAATTTGAGTTTCTTCTTGTTGGCGTAAATCTGCTGACCTATAGCAAACATATTACTCGTAATCCAATACAATGCAACAGCCCCTGAAACAGTGTAAGAAATGAAAGCCACAACTACCGGAAAAACATATTTCATCTGTGTATGCATACTTTTTGCAAAATTCTCTTGGAAAGAACCCCCTGGCTTGTCGGATTTTTCTGGTATTGGAGGTTTTGGCATAAAATGCGCCTGAAGGTATTGAGAAACTCCAGCAAGGAATGCCAAAATTACACTTTTGCCTCCTATATCAAGTATTCCTAAAAAATTCATGTTTATGGTATCTGGAATTGGCACGAAAGAATATAAGAGTCCGTTGTCTATGTTAAGCCCTTTCAAAAACACATAATAAAGCGCAAAGATTATAGGAATCTGAATTAAAACAAGAAGGCATCCAGAAAAAGGATTTGTTTTAGTTTGCTTATAAAGTTCAAATGTTTGGCGAGCTTGTTCTTCTTTTGAAGCTCCACTTGCTTTTATCTTTTTAAGCTCTGGAGCAAGATCATTCATCTTGAGTTGACTCTCAATGGATTTCTGGGAAAGGGGATAGAGCGCAAGCTTCACAAATATAGTCAGCATTATAACCGCTAAACCCACATCTCCACCGGGCACAATAGATACTAAAAAGGCCAGTGCATTCACAAGTGGCTCATATAAAAATGTATTCCAAAAATTTGATAGCATTTATCCATTCTATAGGAAAAATTCCAAAAATCAAAATTTTGAAAATTTCCTGCTCCAGAAAAATCAAATCTTGCTCTGTTAGGTCATAAGGATAAGGCTCTGGCAAGATTTATTTTTCTTGCGCAGGAAATGTATATGCAACAAATTTTTTTGATTTATTCTTCACTTCACAGGATCTATATGATTTTTCTGCCAAGGGTGACAACGCAATATCCGTCTAAAACCAAGAAATGAGCCCTTAAATAGACCATATTTTTGAATCGCTTGTTTAGTATATTCCGAACAAGTCGGATAGAAAGCACAAGAATTATTTCTAACAAGACCAAAGTTTTCTAAAAAAAGAACAATTGGTTTGGATATAAATCTCCTATAAAAATTTATAATTTCCAGAAAAAAACTTTTCATATTTTACTTAAAATAAGCTTAATTTCATTATCTAAATTTACTATTGGATTATATTTACTATTCTTTCTACCACCAAAAACCATTACGCTTTTTTTGCCAAAAATAAAAACACCCAGGAATCCTGCGGGTAAAATATTAAAATATTTTTTTAACACGGCATATCCTCGTCTGCGAAGCTGATTTCTCACTACTGCGCTTTTATTTATGGTTTTGGGAGTTACAAAAGAAACAGAGGAAAGGGGAGTGTCTTTAACAACAGAAAATTTTAAAGATATATTTAGTGAATTCACAAATCTGCCTTCTTTGAAGATTCTTTCCACCTTTTTCTTATCTAGTCTATTTTTTTTAGGTAGCATTACACAGCAAGCTTGGCTCGGCCCTTTCTCATGCGTCGCTTTAGAACCTTTTTGCCATTTTTACTCTTAGACCTAGACAAGAATCCATGGGCTTTGGCTCGTTTCCTCTTTTTAGGCTGATATGTTTGTGACATAGGGGTAGTATATATCAATATTAACCCTAAGTCAAAAATAATCTTATATTGAAAGACTATTCAAATTTAGAACAAATTACTTTATCAACAGTTTATTAACATTGTTAATATCGTTTAAGGGCTAATCTTATTTTTCTGTATAGTATAATTTGACTCAAATGGATATAAAACAACTATGGCAAAGATGTCTAGCAGAAATTGAAATCGGGGTGTCTAAGGCAAATTTTAGTACTTGGTTTAAAAATACCTCAATTTTAAAGGAGGAAACCGGAATTGTATACGTAGGAGTACCCAATGAATTCGTCCGAGACTGGCTAAAGAACAAATATCACAAGCTTATTACCAAAACCATCGTGGATGCTTATGGCAATATGCGCGCTGTGGAATATGTCATAACCAAAATAGAACCAAATAAACAAGAAACAATCAAAACAACAGAGGTTTATGCCAATAAAGAGCTTCCATTAAAGGATCTCTATATAAATCCAGAGGATAATTTAAATCCTAGATACCGTTTTGACTCATTTATCGTTGGCACATTCAATGAGCTCGCTTATGCGGCTTCTCAAGCCATCATAGACAACCCGGGTACTAAATATAACCCTTTTTTTGTATATGGAGGTACAGGTCTTGGTAAAACTCACTTACTTCAGGCAGTAGGAAACTCTATTAAAGACAAATACTCAAATAAGAGGGTGTTTTATTTAACCTTAGAGAAGTTTGCCACAGATTTTATAAACTCTCTACAAAACAATAAAGCCAACTTTTTCAAGGAAAAATACAGAAAATATGATCTTTTAATCATAGATGACATACAATTCATAGGTAAAATGGAAAAAATACAAGAAGAGCTTTTCCATACTTTCAACACTTTCTATGATAACAACAAACAGATTATATTTTCTTCTGATAAACACCCTAATTACATACCCGAGCTGGCTGATCGCTTAAAATCTCGCTTTGCCGCAGGTATGATAGTAGATGTTTCCGAGCCAGAATACGAATCACGTATGGCGATATTAAAGGTAAAGTTAAGTGAGGTTAATATTGACCTAGACAAAGAAATAGTAGAGTATATTGCTGAATCTGTACAAGGTAACATTAGAGAGCTTGAGGGGAGCTTAAATACTATAATTTGCCAATATCAGCTTAAAAACAAGCCTCTCTCCCTCTCTGAAGTCAAAAATCTCTTAAAAAACAACATAAAACCAAAGAAAAACGTCGCCATAAAAGATGTGGTAAAGACCGTGAGCGACTATTATTCACTCGAAGAATCTTCGATTTATGAAAAAACAAGGAGGAAAGAGATAGTGAAGGCCAGACAAGTGGTAATGTATCTTCTCCGAGAGGATTTTAATGTTTCATACCCACTGATAGGCCAAAAGCTTGGTGGTAAAGACCACACCACGGTTATACATTCATATTTGAAAATAAAAACCGACATAAAAAACAACCCCCAGCTTTTACAAGAACTAGAACAGATCAGAATTATGTTTAAATAGGTGTTAATAACGTGTTAAAAGCAGTAAATAAACGCCTTAAAAATAAATAAAAATCTGTTAATAAAAAACCCATAAATGTGGAAAAGATAAAAAAACAAAAATTAACACATAAACAATAATGCTTTATTACCAAAATAAGAAATTGAATTTCCACACAAAAGGCTTATAAATTAAATTATAATTAAGTTATCCACTTATAAACAGTACTAATAGTATTAATAGATTAAATATATAAGATATAAACATATGAAACTAGAATGCGGAATTGAAAAACTCAAAAACGGAATCCTTCAGGTTGAAAAGATAACTGGTAAAAATCTTACTCTTCCTGTTTTAAGTTCTATACTTTTAATTGCTGGAGGAAAATCATTAAAACTTCGCGCTACAAATTTAAGTCTAGGTATAGAAATAGAAATTCCAGCAAAGATTGAAAAGGAAGGGATTATGGCTATTACTGGATCAACACTAGCATCTATATTTTCAAATTTTATTCAAAACGACATTGTATATTTAGAAGGCGATGATGGTAACCTTTCTGTTAAGACAAAAAAAAGCAAAATAAAACTAAAAGGTCAGGCACATGAGGATTTTCCTACTATTCCTCTTGTGGATGGAAAAACATTTGAAATAGAAGCTAAAAAGTTAGTGGAAGGGGTAAAGTCAGTCTATTATAGTTCATCTCCATCTGATATAAAACCCGAAATTTCAAGTGTTTATGTTTATACCAACGACGAAAATCTGATTTTTGTTTCCACGGATTCTTTTAGATTGGCGGAAAAGAAAGTAAAAGTAAAAGGAATAGATGAAATACAGGGTATTATGATTCCGTTTAAAAATATTTCTGAAATTATAAGGATATTTGGAGAAGTAAACGACACTGTAAAAGTTTGTTTTAATAAGAACCAAATATCCTTTTCTTCAAACAATATATATCTTACATCTAGGGTTATTGATGGTATTTTTCCGGATTATAGACAGATAATTCCAAAAGAGTTTGCTGTAGAAGCGGTGGTATTAAAACAAGACCTTTTAAATGCGCTTAAAATATCTAATATATTTTCGGATAAATTTAATCAAATAAATTTGCGTATTTCACAAAAGGAGAAAGTATTTGAACTCTCGTCTTCAAATAATGATATAGGAGAAAACAAAACCTATCTAGATGTGGCTATGAAAGGCGATGACGCAGAGCTTAGCTTTAATTATAAATATTTTCTTGATTGTTTTCAGTCTATTTCTGCGGACAGTATCTCAATAAGACTCAATCAGGCTTCAAAACCAATGGTAATATCTGGTAGTTCTGATAACTCGTTCACTTATCTCATAATGCCAATGAATAGATGATAGAAATAAAAGACCTGCTCTTACGTTTTAGTGAATTAATTACTTCCGAAGAAGTAAAAAAAACCTTAATCAGAGATGTTTTACTTGAAACGGTTGGTCTTAAAATAAAAACTGAAGATATAAAAATAAAAAACGGTTCCCTGTATCTGAATGCAAAACCAATTTATAAAAATGAAATTCTGTTAAAAAGAAATCAAATTTTTTCTAGACTACAAGAAGCGTTAGGCAAAAAATCCCCACAAAAAATAATATAAAGTTATTGGTTTACTTTGAAGATAGTTTTAGTTTCGCTTTTATTGAATACAGAATCATAAGAGATTATCTTTAGTTCGTTTTCGTAATTTAAATTATTTAACTCTTTTGGAGTGAAAGAAAATATAAAGGGCGAATAAATGGTGTCTATAAACATGTCGTTTATAAATATATCCATTTTTTGTACAGGATACGGCCCAGAGTTTATAAAACGCAACTGTATTCTTTGATCTAGAGAATATGTAAACAGGTTGCTTGGCTCGGTGATATTTATAAAAGAGTTTATGGTACCAACATGCACATCATCAAAAGTGACTGGCTTTTCCGCCCAAGAAGTCATCCTGTATCTGTATGCATTTCCTGCCCACCATGTTTGTATTGGTATTTCCCAGTGATTAAATTGTCGATTATCATAAGGGTTCTTTGGTGAGTCGCCTAAAATATCATCGCGATCTAGCCAATATAAAATACTATGCACATTGGTTACCACTTTTTCTTCAAGAGTTTCTCTTGGTGTAAATTCAGTTGCCAATTTGCCTGACACTTTATCTATAAAGAAGTTTTCATTGCCTTGCCAATGTCCTCGCAACACTGGCTTTATTGTTTTTGGATCAACTTCCAGATTTGGTTCCTCAAATCTTTCATTTGGTAAAGCTTTTAAAGCTTCAGTTATAAACTTATTCCAAATAGGTCCAGCAAGAGAAGCACCTCCCTTTTTCATTGGTTTGTTGTCGTTGTTTCCCGCCCAGACTCCTACTACAATTGATGGAGTGTATCCCACAGTCCATGCGTCCTTGTTACTGTTCGTGGTTCCTGTCTTTACAGCTACATCTTTACCCGGAACAAAAAGTACTGAACGAGTGCCAAATGTAGGCGCACGGGATTTATCGTCTGAAAGTATGTCTGAAACTGTCAGGGCTGTGTTTTTTGCCAAGACCTCGCTTGTTCTTGGATTATAACTTTCTAAAATATTTCCATTTTTATCCATTACTTGTAATATCCCCGTGTATGGATTACGCAGGCCACTGTTTGCAAATACGCCATAGGCTGAAGTCATATCCAAAAGTGATACTTCACCGCCTCCGATAACGAGTGTTAATCCATAGCGACCTATGTCTGTGAGTGTGCTGATACCCATATCCTCAGCTATTTTTAATGAATCTGGTAGTCCGGCTAGATAAAAAAGTTTAACAGCGATTACGTTGATAGATTGTGCCAAGGCATCTCGGAGAGACATAGGTCCACGAAAGTTGTTGTCATAATTGTCTGGTTTGTAACAATTGCTTTGACTGTGTCCGGGCAAGGCTTTGCCATATGCGTCGCAGGTGGTCTGAAATTCCGTAGGCAGGTCAAATAGCACTGTGCTCGGTGTAAAGCCCTTATTGAAGGCCGTAGCGTAAATAAAGGGCTTAAAAGAAGAACCAGGCTGACGCAAAGCTGTGGCAATATTGTAGTTGCCATCAATATCTTTATCAAAATAATCTCTCGAGCCAACCATTGTGATTATTTGTCCCGTTTTTGGATCAATAGCAACAAGTCCGGCATTAGTACCGTTCCAATCTTTTGCGTTTCTCAATGCGCCCTCTTTTACTATAGCTTCACCTTTTTCTTGCAGTGTGTAATCAAGAGTAGTAATGACATTAAGCCCTCCTCTCTCCACCATCTCATTGCCATACTTTTGTTCCAAGTATTCTTTTATAAAAAATACAAAGTGTGGCGCTTTTATGCCGACAGTTGCTTGTGGTATAAAAGTCACCACTTCATTCTTTGCAGCAATATAATCTTCTTCGGTGATAAATTTAAGTTCAAACATTCTGGAGAGCACCAAATTCTTTCTTGCTTCAAGTTTGTTTTTATTTTTACCGTAAGGTGAAAGCACAGTGGGGGATTGAGGAATAGAAGCCAAATAAGCTGATTCTGCCAAAGTTAAATCTTGCGCGCTTTTATCAAAATACGTTTTTGAGGCTTCTTCTATGCCATATATAGTCCCTCCATATGGATTTTCATTTAGATAATGCTCGAGTATTTTTTCTTTTGGAATAGATTTATCTATTTTTATGGCAAGTACCCATTCTTTTATTTTTCTTGCCAAAGTTTTCTTTTGAGTAAGTAAAGTATTTTTTACGAGTTGTTGAGTGATAGTTGAACCTCCTTGAGTTGGACCACTTCCGCCAAAAAAGTTGGACCATGTTGCGCGAAGAATTGCCTTAATTCTTATACCACTGTGATTATAGAATTCCGAGTCCTCTATAGCTATAGTGGCATTTTTTATATTTACGCTTATTTTTTCAAAAGTAATATCAGTTTTTCTCACATCTTGATGGATGTCATAAAGCAGTACCTTTCCAGTGCGGTCGTATATCTTTGTTGAATTTACCACTCTTCTTTCTTCAAAAGAATTAAAATCTGGAATCTTGAGCGAGGCAAGCCAAAAGAGAGTAATACCAGTCATTAAAACAAAAACACTTATCAAAAAGAGGATTATATTTTTTAAAAAATGTTTGCTTCCACGTAGTTTCTTCATTTTCTTCTACAATACCACAAATTGTGTTATTATTCGAGCATGAAAATCATAACAGACGAGAAAAGGATAGATGATATTTTGAATCGCGGAGTACATGAAATTTTCACAAAAGAAGAACTTAAAAAAAGGCTTTTGAGCGGAAAGCAATTACACTTTAAACTAGGGACCGATGTCACTGGATCATTTTTGCATTTAGGGCATTCTGTCTTACACAGAAAACTTCGAGATTTTCAGGAGCTAGGGCACAGAGTTACTCTGATCATAGGTGATTTTACGACTTTAGTAGGGGATCACTCTGACAAAGTAGACATGCGCAAAGAAACTACAGCAAAAGATATAAAGCAATTAGAGAAAACTTATCAAGAGCAATTTTTTAGAACAGTAATAAAAAAACAAACCAAAATCAGACACAATTCGGAGTGGCTTAATAAACTTAGTTTCAAAGATGGTATAAATTTGGCAAAACAATTTACCATCTCGCAGATGCTCGATAGAGAAACTTTTATGCTTCGCTACAAGGCAGGCAAGCCCATAGGCCTCGATGAATTTTTATATCCAGCAATGCAAGGTTATGATTCTGTGGTTTTGAATTCCGATGTTGAACTAGGTGGCACAGACCAGACCTTTAATTTGCTTGCAGGTAGGCATTTAATGCCACATTTTGGTCTGACTCCACAATGCGCTATCGCCATGAAGCTCTTGGTAGGTTCGGATGGACGTCCTATGGGCAAGAGTCTTAAAAATTTTATACCCATAGCTCAAGATGCAAGCGAAATGTATGGACAAATAATGTCAGTGGTAGATGAGGTTATCTTTGATTATTTTGAATTAGTTACTCGCATATCCATGGACGAAATAAAGAAGATGAAAGAATCTGTAAAAGCAGGAGAGAATCCTATGATTTTTAAGAAAAGACTTGCTAAAGAAATTGTAACTTTCTATCACGGTCTTTCAAAAGCGGAAAAAGCAGAACAAGATTTTAAAAATACTTTTCAGAAAGGAGAAATTCCAGAAGAGATGATAGAAGCGAAAGGCGATGGAGCAAGTCTGATGGATATTTTAGTTAGAGAAAAAGTTTTGTCTTCAAATGGAGATTTTAGAAGGCTTGCAAAGGAAGGAGCAATAACCGACCTTGATAGCGAAAAGAAAATAACAGATGTGGGGTTTGTGCCAAAAAGTGGAATGAGGTTTAAAGTAGGCAAGAGAAGATTTATAAAAATAAACTAAAACAAAAAAACACCCTGAGTATACCCGAAGGGTGTTTTTTTGTTTTACTAACTATCGTATCCCGCTTCTTCGTCTTCATCTCCAAAATCTTTTGGGTCAAAATCTTCTTCATTTTCGGCCATACTCATTTCATCTGAACCTTGACTATCACTACCCGCTAGACCCGCTAGATTTTTATCTTCTTCATCCATATAAAAATTTTTTAAAAATTAAATATTAATCGACCGAAACACCAAAATATTTTTAACAAAAATAATTTTTCTTATTTTTATCAAAAACTAAATTCTTTAGCAAGTACTTTGGACCGCTACCTGTGGATAATTTATATTTTGATATGAGCAAAGGCAGTCAGGGCTGTGGCTATAGCATCGAGCTCGTCATCGGATTCTTTGTTATTTAATTTATCTTTTAACGAAGATTTGTCTGTATTTTCTATATCAACTAGGATTTTTACCATTTTTATTATTTGTTCTTTTGTGGCTTTACCATAGCCTGTGGTTGCAAGTTTGATTTGTGGGGGAGAAGCCTCGAATATTTTTAGTCCATGACTGAAGGCTTCGTACAATATCACTCCGCGTACTTCAGCTACCTGCATTACAGTTTTTTGATTTGTATTTAGGAAAAGCGTTTCCACTGAAAGTATTTCAGGTTTGTATTTTTCTATTATATTTTTTATTTCTCCGCCTATTAAAGACAACCTTTCGTTGAAGTCTAACTTTGGAGATGTTTTGAAACACTCTGAAAATAAAACTTTTTCTTTTTTATCACCCTTGTTTTTTTCTAGTATTGCTATACCTAGTCTCTCGTACCCCGGATCTATGCCTAAGATTTTCATAAATATTTTTACTCTGCATTAGTGTATACATCTTGAACATCATCATTTTCCTCCAACTCATCTACTAACTTTTCCAAGAGTTCTAGATCGCTATCAGAAGTAGAAGAAAAAGTGTGAGGTTCCCAACGCAAACCCTCTTCTGTTATTTTTTTATTAAATGCCCAACTAGCAGAACCTATACCTGCGAGAGCAGAGCCATGTTTAGAAAGTAGATGTTTTATATCTTGCGCAGTTCTGTTTCTACTGTCGGTCAAAGTTTCTATGACCATGGCTATGCCACCTGGGCCATATGCCTCATAAGCGATAGATTCCATTTGCGAGCTGGGCTCGGAAGCTTTTTTGATTGCACGCTCAATGTTTTCCGATGGCATATTTACATTACGAGCTTTTTCTATAGCAGAACGCAGTCCTGGAGCATTTACATCTCCCTTTGCAAGTCTGGCTTCTACACCGATAAACCTAACAATCTTAGAAAATATCTTGCTTTTCTTTGAGTCGGTTATTGCCTTCTTGTGTTTTATCTGCGCCCATTTATTATGTCCTGACATGAGTGTTGGCTTTTTTATTTGATACTTATCTTTTTAATTTTTTTCTTTAAAATCAAATCCTAAATGTTCATAGGCTTTCTTTGTAGCCATACGGCCTTTTGGTGTGCGTTCCAGTAGTCCGAGCTGAATCAGGTAAGGTTCTATTACTTCTTCGACGGTTGCTTCTTCTTCAGACAGCGCCGCACTGATGGTCTTGAGTCCTACGGGTTTGCCATTGAATTTCTCAATTAATATTTCTAAAAACTTTCTGTCGGATGCGTTTAGGCCTATCTCATCTATGGCAAGCATATTGAGAGCCTCGCGCACAGTCTTTTCGTCTAAATCTTTCTTGTGAACTTGCGCAAAATCTCGCACGCGTTTCAAAAAGTAGTTTGCAGTACGGGGAGTAAACCTGCTTCGCTTTGCTATTTCTTCTAGAGCTTTTTTTTCGAGTTTTGTTTTCAAAAGTTTGCTTGATCTATCAACTATCTCAGCGATTTCTTCATTGGAATAAAATTCCAATCTAAAAACTCCGCCAGAGAATCGTGAGCGGAGAGGCGAAGATACCATTGCCACGCGGGTAGTTGCGGCAATCAATGTAAAAGGTGGCAAGTCGAGCTGTATTGTTCGAGCTGAAGGACCTTTGCCAATTATTATATCTAGTACACCGGATTCCATGGCAGGGTAGAGGATCTCTTCTACCATTTTATTGAGCCGGTGTATTTCATCTATGAAAAGTATGTCTCCAGTAGAAAGATTTGTTAGTATAGAAGCCAAATCCCCGACTTTTTCTATTGCTGGGCCGGAAGTTATTTTAATTTGTTTGCCTGTTTCCTTGGCTATTAGATGGGCAAGGGTAGTTTTTCCTAAACCCGGAGGCCCGTAGAAAAGTATGTGTTCTGGTATGTGTCCGCGTTCTTCCGCTGCTCGAAGGAGGATTTTTATATTGTCTTTTATGTGTTTTTGGCCGATATAATCCTCCCATTTGGAAGGACGAAGGGCTTGGTCCAAGAAAACATCATCGTTTTCCACTTTTTTTTGGTCAGTTATTTTAGGTGTTTTTGAGCTGTTTTTGCTTGACATTGAATTGGTTTTATGATATACTACCCATGTTGTTGTTATCAACACGCTATCCACATTATAGCATTTGCCCTATGTGGATTGTAGTATAATTCTTTTGTACTTTTGATGTACTAGATGAGTTTTTTAAAATAAGAATATATTAATCTCTAAGCAATCAGCCAATGGTTATACGGGTTTGCGTGGGACGATTTGGTACCTTAACTGGTTTCTGGAACTATCCTATAAGGGTTCGTTACTTTCAGGGCATAGCTTTGGAAGGATTGTTTAGAGATTAATGTTTTCTTGTTAAGAAGAATTTATTCTTCTTTTAGATCTACAACGCTTTCAACTTCTTCAAAAGAAGTAATTCCGGTTAGAATTTTTACAATTCCATCTTGTCTCATTGAGAGTATGCCCTGTGTGCTTGCTACTTTTTTGATTTCTCGTTCGCTTGGATTCTCAGGAATTATTTTTTCTATAGCTTCATCAGTTTTGATTGCTTCAAAGAGACCTATTCTTCCGCGATATCCTGTATTGTTGCATTTATCACATCCAGCAGAGGAGAAGAGTTTGATAGGAGCGTCAGGATTGATATTATAATTCGATAAACTTTTACCCTCTGTTTTTATTCCGTCCATTATTATTTTTATAATACTTATTTCTTTGTCCGTTGGGATTTTTTCTTTTTTACAGTCTACACAGAGTTTGCGTACTAGGCGTTGCGCTATTGAAAGTGTCAGCGCCGATACCATGATCTTTGGATTTACGCCCAAGTCTATAAGGCGAGGTATTACACCAGCAGCGTTGTTGGTATGCAGAGTAGAGAACACCATATGCCCGGTTAGGGCAGCCTCTATCGCTGTTCTGGCTGTTTCTCCGTCGCGAATTTCGCCCACCATCACTACATCAGGGTCTTGTCTCAAAGCCGAACGTAGACCTTCCAAAAATGTATAGCCTTTGTCTTTTTCCTCTTGAGTCTGAGTTATACCGTTCAAATGGTATTCTATCGGATCTTCAATGGTGATTATTTTAATTTCAGGGTTATATATTCTTCTTAAAAACGCATAAAGAGAAGTGGTTTTTCCAGAGCCCGTAGGTCCAGTAACGAGTATGAGCCCGTTTGGCTTTTTTATTTCTTCTTGTATTACTTTAAACAAGAATGGCTCTATGCCAAGCTCTTCAAGCTCTACTTGGATAGACTTTGGATCAAGAATACGCATTACGATCGATTCGCCGTAGGCACCTGGCACGGCGGAAGTTCGAATATTTATTTCGTCCTTATCTTCTTCTATACTGAATCGTCCGTCTTGTGAAGTTTTTGCGGAGAGTTTCATGCCGGAAAGGAGTTTAATTCTTGAATTAAGTAAATGATAAATCTTGTGATCAAAGAATATAATATCGTGTAGCACTCCATCGAGTCTAACGCGCAAACGGGTTTGTTCTTGTTCTGGTTCTATGTGTACATCTGAAGCATTCACCGCTATTGCTCCTGCCAAGATCACTTCAAGTATATGGGAAATTTTGTGAGTCGCTGTGCCGTCAATAGAAGCTTGGACTTGTTTTGTTATATCCTCAATATTTTTTATATTTTTTGCCACATCTCTCAAGACTTCCGCCGAGATATCTATGCCTCCGACTTTTGAGCTTTCTGCCATTGAGAGTTCTTGGTATCTGCCCCAGACTTTCTCTAGACTGGCAAGCGAAATCATATAGAAAGATGGCACAAGGTCTTTTCTTTCTGCTTCATCTTTTAACTCTGCTATAAGCTCGGGTGACGGAGAACGCAGACCGATGAGAAGATTTTTACCCATGAGTTTAAAAGGAGCCACTTTAAGGTCGTGGGCATCTTTTTCACTGATAGAACGCAATGCTTCGTTGTCTATCACTATCCCTGCGAGATTGATATAAGGGAGTTTGTATTTTGATTCGGCAAGAAGTGCTATTAAATTCTCTTCCTCCTCTCTGCGCAGGTCTTCCAGTTTTTTATTCTGCTGTTCATCATCGAAAATTGGCATTATTAAGTACAAGTATAACTTAAGTGATATAATTTGCATAATGACTAATAAAAGAGAAAAAACTCTAGTGTTGCTTGATGCTCATGCCATAATTCATCGTGCTTATCACGCTTTGCCAGAGTTTCTTTCTTCAAAGGGCGAGCCCACGGGAGCTTTGTATGGGCTTTCAACCATGTTGATGAGAATAGTTACAGACTTAAAACCGGATTATATGGTTGCCTGTTACGATTTACCTCAAAAAACTTTCAGGCACGAAGCATATGATGCCTATAAGGCCGGCAGGGTAAAGGCAGATGAAGCTCTTGTCATACAGTTGAAAAACTCTAGACAAATCTTTGAAGCGTTTAATATTCCCATTTATGATGCGCCGGGTTTTGAGGCCGACGATGTGCTTGGAACTATAGTAAAGATATTACAATCAGAAAAAGATTTAAGAATTATAATTGCTTCCGGAGATATGGATACGATGCAGTTGGTTGATAAAAACAAAGTTCAAGTTTACACGCTGAAAAAAGGTATAAATGACACCATTCTTTATAATGAGGAAAAGATGATTGAAAGATTTGGATTTGAGCCAAAATATTTGCCTGATTATAAAGGTTTGCGGGGCGATACCTCAGACAATATTATAGGTATAAAAGGCATAGGCGAGAAAACCGCTACTAGCTTGATAAAAAGATTTGGTTCAATAGAAGAGATTTACAAAGCGGTTAAAAAAGACACAAGTGTTTTTAAAGCTATTGGTATAACTCCTAGGATAATAGAGCTTATAAAAGATAATGAAGAGGAAGCTTTGTTCTCAAAAACACTGGCAAAAATACGCGATGATGCGCCGATAGATTTTAAACTATCGGAGAAAACTTTTTGGCAAAATGCAGATTTGAAAAAGATAGAAAATATGTTTTCAGTTTTTGAATTCAGGAGTTTGTTCGCGCGCTTGAAAGGTTTTTTTGAGAATGGGCAAGTACAAGGAGACCCAGATAGTAAAAGCACTAATGAATTTAAAAATGTTTCGACAGAGACATCCTCAACAAAAAATACAGAAAATCTAGATCAAAATAAATTGCAAGAGACCTCCATCGCTTTGTGGCTTTTAAATTCGGATATGAGCAATCCGTCTTTGGACGATATTTTGCTTTATGCAAAAACAAGTTCATTTGAAATAGCGAGGGAAAGTATATTTAAAGAACTAAAGGAAAAAGGTCTAGAAAAAGTGTATGAGGAAATCGAAAAGCCCATAATACCCATTATAAAAAAGATGCAGGACTATGGAATAGCTATAGACCAAGAATATTTTAAAGAATTGAGCGAAGATTATCATAAAGAACTTGATAAGCTCACAGCTAAAATATATAAAATGGCTGGTTCAGAATTTAATATCAATTCTCCTAAACAACTCAGTGAGATACTTTTTGTAAAGATGGGTATAAAATCAGGCAAGAAAAAAAACGCGAGTGGGTCTTTCTCTACTAAGGTATCAATATTAGAAGAGCTTGAGGATGACAATCCTATCATTAAGGAAATCATGGCTTACAGGGAAATCCAAAAATTATTATCTACTTATATAGATGTTATTCCACATATGGTAGGGCAGGACGGCAGACTGCACGCAAAATTCATACAAAATGGAACAAGTACTGGTAGGTTTTCTTCTCAAGATCCAAATCTTCAAAATTTGCCCATCAAAAGCGAGCTCGGTAAAAAGATTAGAAATGCATTTATAGCAAAACAAGGACACAAGCTCGTTGCTTTTGATTATAGTCAGATTGAATTACGTGTAGCGGCCATGCTTTCGGGTGATGAAAAGATGACAGAAATATTTAAGGCAGGGAAAGATATTCATTCGGGAGTCGCGTCTTTTGTTTTTGGAGTGCCGATAGACAAGGTAGACAGCGAAATGCGCCGAAAAGCGAAAGTTATAAACTTTGGGATTATTTATGGGATGGGAGTTTCATCTTTGCGTAAAAGCACTGGAGGCACTCGCGAAGAAGCGCAAAAGTTTTACGATAATTATTTTAGGCAATTTTCTGGTTTGCAGGAATACCTTGAAGAAGTAAAATCTTTTGCAGTGAAGAACTATTATACAGAAACTCTTTTTGGAAGACGCAGATATTTTCCAAATATAAATTCTCGAATTCCTTTTTTGAAAAACATGGCTGAGCGCACCGCGATAAATGCTCCCATCCAAGGCACTGCCACCGCGGATATCATAAAGCTCGCTATCAGGTATGCAGAGGAGGATCTTGAAAAAGAAAAGATTTTAGACAAGGTGCATCTAATGCTTCAGATTCATGACGAGCTCGTATACGAAGTGGAAGAGAGTGTGCTTGAAAAAGCGGAGAAAGTGATAAGCCATGCCATGCAGACAGTGCTTGAAAGGTCTTATATTCACTACAAAACCCTTATACCTCTGTCAGTGCACTCTGGGGTGGGTAAGAATTTTGGAGATGTAAAATAATTATTTTGTGCTATACTTGTAACGTTATGGCAGAGACAATAGATGCGGTAAATAATATGGCTAAAGAGGAAGCAGGACCTAAGGTTGAAGCTTACGCTAATACCGACAAGACTTACAGTGTTCATCATGTACTTGCTCACTCCTATTCCTTTTACTTTGTGGCTTTTTTGCTTGGGCTTTTTTTTGATTTTATTTTTCCTTTGCAACTTTTTTCTGAGTTTGATGTTTCCATAATTGGAGTTGCTTTGCTGGTTATAGGGACCTTTTTAGTGATCTGGGCGCAAAAGTCCTCTAGTCATCTAAACAGGGAAAATATGAGCAAAGAAAGTTTTTGTAATGGTCCATACAGATATACTCGCAGTCCTACGAATTACGGCATATTTCTTTCACTTGTCGGTTTTGGACTGATTATGAATGCGTCTTTTATTATTATCTTTTCAGCAGTCTCTCTTTTGGTTACCAAGTTTGTCTTTATAAAAAAGCAAGAAGAAATACTCGCATATAAATATGGAACCCCATATTTGGAATACAAATCAAGCGTAAAGTTCTAAGATGATATATCTCTTTTGCGGTGATGATACAAAAAACAAACATAAGGGTTACAGAGATTTCATAAAATCAGTACCGAAGAGTACGGAAACCTTTTTTGTTGGCAAAAATGATTTTGATCCGATGTCTGTGGAGAGTTTATACTCTGGGGCGGGACTTTTTTTTGCAAAGTGTCTGGTTGTTTTTACAAATATATTTGAAAAAGAAACCACCCTTGATTTTATCTTAGAAAAACTCGATTTTTTAATTCAATCCTCAAGTACTTTTGTTTTTTTAGAGGGTAAATTACCAAAATCTACTCTCGACGCCTTCAGAAAGGCAAAGGCAAATATAAGTATTTTTGAATTACCAAAGGAAAAGAAAGAAAAATTCAACAATTTTCTTCTTGCAGATGCTTTTGGTTCACGTGATAGATTCTATTTGTGGATTTACTTTAGACAAGCCATGGACTTGGGTGTGGGGCTGGAAGAATTGATCGGAGTTTTGTTTTGGAAAGCCAAAGATATGATCTTACGTAAGAACTTTTCTAAATTCAAGGAAGACGAGCTGAAGAATTTTGCAGGCAAAATATCTTATCTTTTGCCGGAAGCACGCAAGAAAGGACTGGATGCAGAAGTGGTATTTGAAAGATTTTTACTAGAGACTGTTTAAATATTATTTTTCTATCTCAAAATATCGATGTTTTAGGGTAAAAAACAAAATTGCGAGTATTACAGCAAAGAGAATACTCACAAATATGCCCTTACCGGAAAGAATATTTCTGATCAAATAAAATGTCGGTATTCCTATCACAACATGAGCTAAAAAGCTTGCCAAAATATAATTGAAATAATTAACCCGCAAGAATCCTGCGCCGTAACAGAAAAGTTCTACAATATTTCCGCCGAAAACGCGAAAAATAAAAATACTTTCTATTTCTCTTTCTGGGCGGATTTTTATTTTCTGAAACTTTTCTATCACTTCATCGTCAAATATTTTACGGATAAAACTCATGCCATACTTTCGGGCGATAAAATATGCGATAGTTGAGCCTATCATACTGCCGATCAAGTCCGCGCTATAAGCTACAAGCCAGCCCAAAACTGGTATGGATCCAAGAGTAAAAACTCCGCCTGGTAGTGGTGGCCAGACGATACCTGTAATTTTAGAAATCACCAATATAATGTAGTATAAAATAGAATTGCTTTGCGCCCAGGCAAGAAATGCAGGGAAAAATTCTGATTTAACAAACCAAAGATAAGAGATGAGCGTAATGACGCCCAATGCAAAGAAAAAAATAATATGTCTGTAATTTTTGATGGGCATTTTTAATCAGGCTTTTGTAGAGCTTTTTATTTTATCCTCTACTTTTTCATAGAACGCTATAATCTGTCTATAATATCCTATATTCTCTTGAGGAGCTTGTAATTTTTTGTACTCTAACTGTAGATCAACAGGTATTTCTTTGTTGTTTTTAAAAAAATTACTCAGTATTCTTAGATATTTGGAACAAAATAATTTTGCTTTTAATAATTCTGGATTTGGTGCTTCTTGAATCATATTTATATCATAACACCATTTGACAAATCTACTTATGTTTCTAGTTCCCGATCTTTTTCATCGTCTCAAAGAATCTCTGCAAAAGCCAAGACGATGATTGATTTTTGCCAGCTGGACAAATACCAAATACCATTTTGCAATTTATTTTTTCACAAGCAGGTACTTCCGGAATGTTTTCTTTTGTCCTGTCTCCTGCGTTCACAAATATATCCGGTTTCAAGATTTCAAGTTCTCGACAAACGGACACATCTTCATCGTCTTCTTTATGAGAGGTTATTATGACTCCATCTACTGCCCGAAAAGCACGAATGATCTCTGCGCGCTCGTTTTCCGACATAAAGACATATCCCTTTTTCTTTTTCAACCAATTGTCATTATTTACTATGACCACAAGTTCATCACCGAGCTTTTTTGCTTTCTCAAATAGTGAAACATGCCCTGTGTGCACAGGGTCAAAGCCTCCAGATACAGCAACGATTATTTTCTTTTTGTTTGCATTGCTATCCATAGCATATCTTGTGGCTCTAAATAATTCTTCGCTGTGCGCCCGGTTGGAATCGAACCAACGACCGTCTCCTTAAAAGGGAGCTGCTCTACCGACTGAGCTACGGGCGCGAACTTATTGAAAACAAATAGAATATACATTAAAAATCGTTATAAATCAACTTTTATTGTATGATCTGATAGGAATAGTAAATAATCTGGAGTATCACTCCAGTTGGTTTTTTGTCTAAAAAACGAGGTTGATAATGAAAAAAGTATTTGCAAGATTATCTGGAACGATACTTTTTTTATTAGTGGTGACGATTTCAATTTTGTTCCTCTCTGGGCAGATTTATAGAGAGGAACTTTCTGGGGTAATCAAGGACATGGAGACCTCTGATTTGCAAGCAGAGGCAAAAAAGATTATACAGGGCCTGCGATATGTCCGAGACCCAGTCTCGGACAGCTGCCTGATGGTAGTTTTTAGGCCTAATAAGGAAACACAGGTCGTAGGAGTCTGCCCCTGCGACTCGATTCCACCGCGACTTGTCATCGAGGTGGATGATAAGAGATGAAAACTTACCATCGGCACAATCCTGTGCCGATGGTTTATTTTATGTGTGTTAAAATATATTTGTGAAATACTCGCTGAACAAAACACTGGTGTACCTGCTTGTTTTTACTATCATCAGTTCTTCGCTTGCATATTATCTGGTTTTACAAGCATACGAGACTTATTCTCCAGATGTTTATTTTGTAGAGTAAAGAATGTTAATATAGGACTGTGTTAAAAAATAATTTCAAATTAAAGAGTCATTTTGATCCTGCCGGCGATCAACCGCAGGCTATTTCAAAGCTTTTGCAGGGTCTGGAAAAAGGTATGAAAAAGCAGACATTGCTCGGCGCTACAGGTACCGGCAAGACCTTTACCATGGCGAATGTCATAGCTAAATGGGGCAAGCCTGCCTTGGTGATAGCTCACAACAAAACCCTTGCCGCCCAGCTCGCTTCTGAATTTCGTCAATTTTTCCCAGATTCTGCTGTACATTATTTTGTCTCTTATTATGACTACTATCAGCCCGAGGCGTATATGCCAGTCTCAGATACCTATATAGAAAAAGATGCTCAGATAAACAAAGAGATAGACCGATTACGTCACGCCAGCACTCAAGCTTTGCTTACAAGGCCGGATGTTATTATCGTCGCTTCAGTGTCTTGTATTTATGGTTTGGGTTCACCGGAAGAATATGAAAAAGTGAATTTAAAATTAAATGTTGGTATGAAGATAGACAGGATGAGTCTTTTGAAAAGATTTATTGAGATTCATTTTGAACGCACAAATGCGGATTTGAATCCCGGACAATTCAGATCCATAGGTGGAAGAGTAGAATTTATGCCCGTGTCTGAGACTTTTTCTTTTCAGATTGAGATTGAAAATGGAAAGATCGTATCTATAAAAAAAGTTGACCCCGTGTCTTCAAAGGTTTTGAAAGAAGAAGAGAGTGTGTTTGTCTTTCCGGCGAAACATTTTATAACGGAAGAAAATAAAAAAAATAAAGCACTAGTAGAAATAAAAAAAGAACTTACTAAACAATTAAAAAAGTTTGAGAAAGAGGGAAAGCTTTTGGAGGCAGAGAGAATAAAACGACGTACAAATTATGACTTGGCAATGATAAAAGAAGTCGGCTATTGCAGTGGTATAGAAAATTATTCCAGACATCTTTCGGGAAAAGCGGAAGGCGAGCCACCGGAGACACTGCTGTCGTATTTTCCAAGGAATTCGCGCGATAACTCTTCTTTTGCGGGGTCGCTGTCTGGCGTTGCTACGCCAGCGCTGCCTCTCGGCCCGTCGGCCTGCGAGACACCCCTCAAAAGAAAGTTATCGCGCGAATTCCCCAATTTCTTGACCATCATAGATGAATCGCATGTCACATTGCCACAACTCCAAGGTATGTATGCCGGAGATGCTTCTCGCAAAAAAACACTTGTGGAATATGGTTTTCGTTTGCCTTCTGCTAAAGATAATAGGCCTTTGAAATACGATGAATTTGAAGAAAGAATCGGGCAAGTCATATATACCAGTGCCACACCTTCGGAGAAAGAAAAAGGAGAAAGCGGGCAGATAGTAGAACAAATCATCCGCCCGACAGGATTGGTTGATCCAGAGATATTTGTGAGACCAGTGAGTGAGGGCGCGGAGAAGTATGCTCTCCGTCGTTCGCACTCTGTCTTGGAAGGGCAAGATAATTCTGTTCGCAGCGAAGACTCCTACAAGCATACTTCTCCGCGCCCTCAGTACAAAGGTCAGATACAAGATTTTATAAAAGAAACAGAACACACTATCAAAAGAGGTTTTCGTGTACTTGCGACAACGCTGACAAAAAAGATGGCAGAGGAACTTTCGGTATATCTAAAAGATAAAAAAATAAAAGCCGAATATTTGCACAGCGATATAAAAACAATAGAGAGGATAAAAATCCTGACAGAATTCCGTAAAGGGAAATTTGATGTTTTAGTCGGAGTAAACCTTTTGCGTGAAGGCTTGGATTTACCAGAAGTCGCATTGATAGGTATTTTAGATGCTGACAAAGAAGGGTTTTTGCGTTCAGAAACATCGCTGATACAGACCATCGGTCGTGCAGCACGCAATGCCGAAGGCCGAGTTATACTTTACGCCGACAGGATTACAGGTTCGATGAAGAGTGCCATAGATGAAACTACTCGTCGCAGAAATACCCAGCTTGCTTACAATAAAAAGCATGGCATTACTCCGAAGACGATAATGAAAAATATAAAAGATATTACCGAAGAGCTCGAAAGCGAACACGCCAAAGCGGTGAATGCCGAGCTCACTCTAGATATAGAGCTTTTCAAAAAAGCTTTTGTAAAAAGCAAAGACAATAAAAAGAAGAACGAATCTGATTCGATAAAAAACACAATGCTCTCTGATGAAGAAAGAAATAAAATGGTCTACGATAAAATAATAAAAATAAAAGAAAAAGAAATGAACAAAGCGGTAAAAGAACTCGATTTCGAAACCGCAGCGATATTACGGGATGAGATTGGGATACTTTTGGAAAAGGTGAAAAATGTGTTATAATATGTACTTATAAATATTGATACCCACCCCCTATGAACAATACGGGGTGAATTGTGCTTATGGGTAAAGAAAATACAGATCACCGCTTAGGCGGGGTAGACAAAATAATAGTCAAAGGGGCTAGGACCCATAATTTAAAGAATATAGATATAGAAATGCCACGCAACAAAATGGTGGTTATTACTGGCGTGTCTGGGTCAGGTAAATCATCCCTCGCTTTTGATACTATCTTTGCCGAAGGACAAAGGAGGTATGTAGAGTCCCTGTCTTCTTATGCAAGGCAATTTTTGAACCAAATGCCAAAGCCCGATGTGGATGAGATTACAGGTCTTTCGCCTGCAATATCCATAGATCAAAAATCCCGCTCCAACAATCCGCGTTCCACTGTGGCCACTATTACCGAGATATATGACTACATGCGTGTGATGTACGCGCGTATCGGACATCCACATTGTCCGGAATGTGGAGAGGAGATAAAGAAACTTTCTAATGAGGAAATCCTGAATTTCATTTTAGATAAAATAAAAAAAGTAAGTGCTGAAAATAATAAAACAAAGAAAAATAAAAAAGAAGTTTTAGGAGTTTCTTGGGATGAAACGAAGATAAGTATATTTTCCCCTGTGGTTCGTGGACGAAAAGGCGAATATTATCAGCTACTTTATGATCTGCTCGGTAAGGGTTTTTCAGAAATACGATTAGACGGTCAGATGAAAAAGTTGCGCGAACAAATAGTATTATCTAAAAACAAAAAACATAATATAGATATCTTGGTAGATAGTTTTGCTTTACATGAATTTAAAAATGCAGATGTTTCTCGTGCTAGGCTCTCTGAAGCAGTAGAGAGGGCGCTACTGGAGTCAGACGGTTTGGTTACAATAATGATTGGTGTAGAGGAATTCACCATGTCCGCAAAATTTGCCTGTAAAAATGACGGTTTTTCTTTCCCAGAAGTAGAGCCAAGATTGTTTTCATTCAATTCTCCTTATGGGGCATGTCCAGATTGTAATGGATTAGGCTCAAAACATTTTGCAGGTGAGGAGCCTTGCGATGGTTGTGGTGGCGCCAGACTTCGTAAAGAGGCATTGAATGTATTTATAAGTGCCAACAACAAAAGAAAAAATATTTTAGATATAACTTCACTTTCCATAAAAGATGCTCATGACTTTTTTAAAAATTTAAAATTATCTGATCAAGAAAAAGAAATTTCTCTGCCTGTAGTCAAAGAGATAGAGGCGCGACTTCAGTTTATGCTTGATGTGGGTCTTGATTATCTACAACTCTCCAGAAAAGCAAACACTCTCTCTGGTGGTGAGGCACAACGCATCAGGCTTGCCTCACAGCTCGGCTCGCGTCTGGTTGGAGCGTTGTATGTTTTGGATGAGCCTACTATCGGATTGCATCAACGCGACAATGACAGGTTGATAAAAACTTTACAAAATCTTCGCGATTTGGGTAATACTATTTTGATTGTTGAGCACGACGAAGACACCATATATGCATCGGACTATATAGTGGACATAGGGCCAAAGGCTGGTGTGCACGGAGGTGAGGTGGTGGCTTCGGGCTTTTTAGATACTTTGTTAACCGCCAAGAAAAATGTCAGTAATTCCAGAACCCTGTCGTATCTGCGAGGAGAGGAAAAGATAGAGATTCCAAAAAAGAGGAGAGAAGGCAAAGGTGCGCTTCGCATAGCTGGAGGAAAAGTATTCAATATAGACAATTTAAATACAGAGATTCCCTTAGGAGTGATGACATCCATCACTGGTGTTTCAGGTTCAGGCAAGAGCTCTTTGATGTATGAGATATTATATAAAAATCTGCAGGCGCGTTTTGAGCGTAAATACAGGACCGCGAAAGTTTTTAATTGTTCATCTTTTGCCGGTACGGAATATTTGTCACGGGTAATATTGATAGATCAGTCTCCTATAGGCAGAACCCCACGCTCAAATTTGGCCACTTATACCGGAGCTTTTACCCATATACGAGATTTGTTTGCGACAACAGAAGAAGCGCGATTACGTGGTTGGAAGTCAAACAGATTTTCTTTCAATGTGAAAGGTGGTAGGTGTGAGGCATGCGAAGGCAACGGTGAGATAGCCGTAGAAATGCATTTTTTGCCGACAGTATATGTGACTTGCGATGTATGTGTAGGGAAAAGGTTCGACAAAGAAACTCTGACCGTAAAATATAAAAAGAAAAATATTTATGAAGTTTTAAAAATGACAGTCGAAGAAGGCTTGGTATTTTTCAAAGATATTCCCGCTATCTCTGACAGATTGGAAACATTGATGGGGGTAGGGTTGGGGTACTTGGAGCTCGGCCAATCAGCGACGACTCTCTCTGGTGGAGAAGCGCAAAGGGTAAAGATCTCTAGCGAGCTTTATCGTCCGCATTTGGAAAAGACCATATACTTACTCGATGAACCGACTGTGGGATTACACTATGACGATGTGGTAAAGCTTTTAGAAGTCTTGAATAAGCTGGTTTCAAAAGGTAACACAGTGGTTTTGATAGAACACAATTTGGATATAATCAAAAGTTCTGATTATATTATAGATATAGGCCCAGAAGGGGGAGTAAACGGCGGAAAACTTGTAGCCAAAGGAACGCCCGAAGAAGTGGCAAACAACGTTAAAAGTTATACTGGAAAATATTTGAAAAAAGCGTTACGCAAATGAATCTAAAACAGTTCAAAAAACTAAAACTTCTTGATAAGCCTGGAGTTTACTTTTTCAAAAAAGCGAGTGAGATTTTATATATCGGTAAAGCGACATCTCTGCGAGACAGGGTGAAAAGCTATTTTGGAAAAGACCTTATAGATACTCGTGGGCCTGTGATTTTAGATATGGTTTTCAAGGCGGATACAGTCAAATGGACACAGACAGACAGTGTGTTGGAAGCATTGATATTGGAGGCAGAGCTGATTAAAAAGTATCAGCCGAAATATAATACAAAAGAAAAATCAGACAAGAGTTTTAATTTTGTGTGTATTACAAAAGAAACCAAAGATGATTTACCGAAAGTAATTATAAAAAGAGGCAGAGATATAGAAACAGAGGTCCAAAAATTCAGTAGAATTTTTGGACCATACCCAAATGGCTCACAACTCAAGCTCGCAGTATCTATGATACGCAAGATTTTTCCGTTCTTAGATGACAAGAGCAAAAATTATGCCGAATTTTACAGGCAGATAGGATTGGTGCCAGACCTGAAAGATAAACGAATGTATTTGGAAAATATAAAAAACATCAAACTATTCTTTGAAGGAAAAAAGAAAAAGATTTTGCAGAATTTAAAAAAAGAAATGCAGATATATGCCAAGGCTCGTGAGTTTGAAAAAGCAGGGGAGATAAAGAGGCAGGTATTTGCGCTCGGACATATCAACGATATTGCTTTGATAAAGGTAAAAGCTGGGGAGGGCAAAATTTTCAGTCCTGCGCCCTTCTTTGGGCGCATTAAAGGGACCAAAGTGGGACCCTCGGACATGAAAATTTTGCCCTCCTCAACTTTTACCCGCATAGAGGCCTATGACATAGCCCACATGGGAGGCAAAAATATGGTGGGAGTTATGGTGGTAGTAGAAGATGGAGATGTAAATAAAAATGAATACAGAAAATTCAAGATAAAAACACAAGAAAATGCGAACGATACTGGAGCGCTTAGAGAGGTATTAGAACGAAGATTTGCGCATGGTGAATGGCGAACTCCAGATGTTATAATAGTAGATGGGGGAGTGGCTCAAATAAATGCTACGAAGAAAATTTTTAAAAAACAGGATTTGGATATAAAAGTTTTAGCTGTGTTAAAAGACGAACGACATAGACCAAAAAATATTTTAGGTGATAAGAATTTGGCGCAAAAATATGAGCATGAAATATTACTAGCAAACTCCGAAGCACATAGGTTTGCTATAAAATATCACAAAGATTTGAGAAACAAGAATTTTTTGAGCTAATAATAAAATTTTAATAAATTACTCTTAAATATGTTCGAATCTAGGTCTAAAAAAATATTTATAGAAAACACCGAAGAAACAATGGATTTTCTTCAGTATTGGGCTGATGAATTTGAAAAACAACAAATAGAAAAACCATTAATTGAAAAAAGAAAAAATGGTGGTTATCTTATTCAAGATATTAGATATCCCGATCCAGAATACCCAGGACCATTTCTTTCCATTAATAAAGATGGTTCGATTTACAGTAGTCATCCCAAAGAAGTAGTAGAAGAAATTATTTTAGAATTAAAAAGCAGAATTAATTCACAATTAATATGAAAAACCAACAAAACATTTTAATACTGCACAATATCAGAAGCGTGGAAAATGTCGGAGCGATGTTTCGCACCGCGGATGCTGTGGGTATAGATAAAATATACATTACAGGCTATACACCTGCGCCACTGGATAGATTCGGCAGGAAAAGGGGGGATTTGGCAAAGTCTGCCCTTGGTGCGGAAGAATCCGTGCCGTGGGAGCAGAAGAAAACTATAAAACCAGTACTCGAAAGATTGAAAAAAGAAGGTTTTTATATCATAGGTATAGAGCAAGACAAAAATTCAGTGGATTATAAAAAAGTAAAACCCAAAAACAGGAATGTCTTTATCGTCGGCACAGAAGTGACAGGTATAGAAAAAAGCATTTTAAAACAGTGCGACATAATAGCCGAGATTCCGATGCGAGGCAAAAAGGAATCGCTGAATGTGTCTGTAGCCACAGGCGTGGCTTTATTTCGGATCCTGAATATTTAATTATCTCTGATGCCTGTCGCAAAAATGCGCGCTGCGGCTGTTTATGACTTTTCTTTGTATTGCTCCTTTGCAACCTTTCTTTCTGCATTTTTCGCCTGTGCGTCTGTAGGCTTCGTGGTGTAGCTGAAATTTACCTCTTTCGCCATTTATGTTCCTATAGTCTGACATAGAATCTCCGCCAAAGTCTATGCCTTTCTTTAGGAGTTCTTTTATTGCTTTATGTATCAGTACGAATTCTTGGGGTATTAATGTTTTTACATACCGTTCTGGATTCACTCCTGCGCGCCAGAGTATTTCATCAGAATAAATGTTGCCTATACCGGCTATCACACCTTGATCCATCAGTACTGTTTTTATTTTGTTTACCCCGCTTTGGCGGTGGCCTTTTGATTTTTTGTTTAGTCTCCCTATCAGTTTTTCTAAAGTAAAATCTTTTGCCAGTGGTTCTGGGCCGATATTTTGCAGATGTCTGTTCTCTTTATCTGTGTCAAAGACAGTGATTTTGCCGAACTTTCGCGTATCTGACATCACCAGATGTTTGCTATTTGAAAGGGTGAATACCAAGTGTATGAATCTATTGAAAGGGTCTTTGAGTGGGCCATCTTCTGCTGATTCCCATTTGTTTTGAGTTTTTTTGAAAATATATTTGCCATACATTATATGCCCAGTCATTTTCAGGTGGATCAAAATAGTCTTATTGCCGGATAAATGTACCAGTATATTCTTTGCCATCCTCTCTACTGAAATTATTTTCTTGTCTGTTACTTCTTTTTTAAAATGGGCAAAAAACTTACTGTTAGCGACAGTGTCGTGTTTTCTTTTGTCTTTAGTATCAAGATCAGTCCAAACTTCTTTGATTTTTAATCCCAAAGCTTTTTCTCTGATACCTCTGGTGGTGGTTTCTACTTCTGGCAGTTCGGGCATTTATTTATTGCTCAACATTTTTAACGCTGCTTTTATCTTTGCATTTGTATCTAAGATGGTAGGTATTTTTTTAAGGGCATCACGCGCTTCATTTTGGGAATAACCTAAAGATTTAAGTGCTTCTAATGCATCCATTTCGCCTTGCAAGGAAGATTCGGTTTTGTCTGATTTTAGTTTGTCACGTAGCTCCAGCACTATCTTCTCTGCAGTTTTTCTACCTATGCCTGAAACTTTGGTCAGATACGCCGTATCTCCAGTGCCTATGGCACCCTTTAATGTATCTAAAGATGCCACGCTCAAAATATTTAAAGCACCTTTTGGTCCTATACCCGAGACACTTATCAGCATCTCAAAAAATTCCAATTCTTCGTGTTCTAGGAATCCGTATAGATCAAAAGCGTCTTCACGTATATGTGTATGTATCCAGAAACTAACAGGCTCGCTTGTTTGTTTCTGTCCTGAGTCTGATCGAGAGGCCAAACGAGATATCGTGTCAACAGATACACTGATTTTGTATCCCACACCGGCTGTCTCAACTATCACAAATCTGTCATTTTTCCATATTATAGTGCCTTTTATACTACCTATCATAAGGTTGATTATAACATATAAATATTTGCCTTTTTATGAGTTCCGTGTTAGATTGCACATATGCCAATAATCAAATCAGCTAAAAAAGCCATCAGAAGTTCTCTTCGCAAGAAGGCTTTTAATGATCGCCAAAAACATGCGATGAAAGATGTTATAAAGAAAATCCAGAAACTCGCTAAGACAGACAAATCAAAAGCACAAGAACTTTTGTCTTCTGCTTACGCTATTATAGATAAAACTGCAAAAAAGGGCGTTATAAAGAAAAACAACGCTTCTCGTAAGAAGTCTCGTTTATCAAGACTAGTAAAATAAATCCATGTTTGTAAAGATGTTTATATCTTTTATATTCTTGCCATACATGCTTCTCGCTATTCTTTTTAAGAGAATGAAAGATTATTGCAAGAAAAGAAATTGGGTTTTTCTTGGCGATGTGCTGTGGGTGATAGGTTTTCCTTTCAAACTATACGACTTTATGTTGTAAGGAACCCAAAAATTCTTCTAGCTCTTTTCCTTTTATTTCTTTAATATCATTAGGTTTTAGATTACCTAATCTGATGTTCATGATTCTTTCTCTTTTTAAATCAGCAACTTCTTGGAATAGGGCAGAACACATACGTCTGATCTGATGTTTCTTTCCTTCGGTAAGCACTATTCTAAATGTGTGACTATTGATTATCGAGACTTTACATTTCTTGGTCATATAACCTTCTATATTTACACCGTCCTCCATTTTTTGTTTAAAGTTTGAGCGGAGTTTGTTTGATGTTTTTACCAGATATTCCTTTTCATGAATGTATTTTGGGTTTAAAAGTTTGTCTGTGATTCGTCCATCGTTTGTCAGAATAATCAATCCATGCGAATCCTTGTCTAGTCTGCCAATGGGGAAAATAGTATCAAGGACGCCTCTTGATACTAAATTTGTTTTTAGAGTTTCTTTTATGTCATGCTCCTTTTCTTGAGGCGAGTGTGTGATCACTCCCATAGGTTTATTGTATGCAAAATAGAGATAATGTTTCTTTTCGGACACTTTTTCTTTCACTTCTACTTTATCTTTTTCATTTACCTTACTGCCCAACACCGCCAATTTGCCATTGATAAATACTTTTTTATGCAATATTAATTCGTCAGCACCTCTGCGTGTAGAGATACTTTGTTGCGCCAAATATTTATTTATCCTCATAGGATATTCGTCTTTCATGGTTTTTTTAGTATAGCATTCAAAACAAAAATCACCCCTTGGTTTTCTTAGGGTGATTTT
Organism: uncultured Candidatus Saccharibacteria bacterium; assembly: GCA_964361705.1. Classification (GTDB taxonomy): domain Bacteria; phylum Patescibacteriota; class Minisyncoccia; order Phycocordibacterales; family UBA9973; genus UBA9973. The sequence continues at coordinate 5,205 of CAYIBP010000005.1, read as the reverse complement.
TCTTTTGTTAGATATTAATGAGGTAGGTTGTGTATGTTTGAAGCGTTGGTTGTTCCGTTTGACGGACCTTTATATGCTTTTTTGACAGCAAGCACAAGCAATGTGCCAAGCAATATAAGTATCAACCATCCAAGCATAGTGCCTGGCAAGAATCCATCGCCTCCCAAGAATGCCAATGCTCCGAATTGAGAGCCACTGCTTGTATCGCTTGTCATGTTTGTAGAATAAGCAAACACTTCTTCTTGAGTATTATTATCAACCATAGTATAGGCCATATTTGCAGAGACCACAATGGTTTTGTTTAGGTCAGCATCACCAGAGACTTTTACTCTCATTCGCACAGTACCTTCTTCTTGTGGAGCTAGGTTGCCGATATTTGCTACAAGTATGTTGTCGTCTTTAGAGAACACACCACGACTTGCTTCTACAAATTCCAAGTCTTTTGGAATAGCTACTTGAAGTATTACATTCTTTAAGCTTCTGCTAGAAGATATATTTCTGTAGTTTATTATGTATTCAAGAGTGTCTTTGCGTCTGATTGTTTCTCCATCACGACTTACTGTTAGCGCTATAAGAGATGGACGGGAAGTGCCGTTGCTTACATTGTTTGTCGTGTTGTTAGTAGTATTGTTTGTTGTACTGTTGCTTGTACTAGAACTATTTGTTCTGAAAGATACTACTTCACCACGATATGTGCCGTATGCGTTCTTTGTGACAGCTCTGTAATAATAAGTTTTATTTGATGCGAGACTAAAGATGCTTTCACTGAAAGAATTCCTAATATCGTTGCCGATGTTCTGTTCGCCGGTCTTGATACCCTGACCATTTGCGACATCTGATTCGCTTATACCCCATTCAAACTGTCCAGTAGTGCTTATCGCACTATTTGATAATCCTAGGCCGTTTAATTTTCCGCTTGTACTGCCTATGCTTGTAGCAAAGGTCGTAACTGCCGCGCAAGAACTATTTGCACAAGGATTGTTTACAGAAGTGCTTGTAGTTGGAGTCGTGAATTGTAAAGTATTACCGTATATTCTCTGGCTGTTTGCATTTTCGGCTACAGCTCTATAAGAGTACATGGTGTTTGGACTAAGATTTGTCAGCGTATCGCTAAAGTTACCAGAAGAATAACTGTAGTGTGATATATCATCTTTCTTTATATTAGTGTTGTTACCTACTCCATACTCAAACCATTTTATTCTGAAGTAATTGCCGTCTGTATTAAGATAGCCATTGAGTGTTGCAGTCGTGCCATTTGTGCCTATTGTTGCGGATTGTGTGGTTACATAGGCATTGTTATTACAATTGCTTGTGCATCCACTACCACTGTTTGTTGTCGTAAATGAATATTCTGTACCACGCTTTTCTACGCCACTAGCATTTCTTGCCACTGCGCGGAAATAATATGTAGTGTTTGAAGAAAGGTTATCAGCATAATAGCTGTAATTCGCGCCGTTTGTATTGCCACGATTTATTTGGCTTGAAGTACGATTGTAATTAGAAGAGCTTGTGCCGTATTCAAACCAAGCCATCGCGTCGCCGTTGCCATTTGAACTTACATAACCATTTAGTGTTGCGTAATTATTACCGATACTTCCTGCACTGTTTGTGCTGACATATACATCGTTATTGTTTTGATTGCTATTTACATTAACCGTAACGGTTCTTGTAGTAGAACCACCTTCATTTGTACAAGTAACGGTGTATGTTCTTGTGGCAGTAGGATACACAGTAGTAGAACCTGAAGCACCATTGTCTGAATTCCAAGAATTAGTACAAGAGTTTGCATTTGAACTCCAAGAAAGAGTTGAACTTTCACCTTGATTTATATTTGAATCACTCGCTGTCAAAGTGACAGTCGGTGCTTGAGTGGTTACATTGTTTACTGTGACTGTAGTATTCGCTGTGATACTGCCACCATTACCTGTACATGTTATGGAATATGTCTGAGATGGGGTAGTAGTAGGATAAACCAAAGTTGATCCTGAGGTAGCATTGCTGTTTGTCCAAGATAGAGAACAAGTCGTAGCGTTGTTTGAATTCCAAGTAAGGTATGTGTAATTATTGTTTGTGCCTTTTGTAACAACAGAAGGGCTTGCTGTCAATGTAGCCGTAGGAGCTATGGGATTCTGTTGTGATTGCAAATATACACTGACTGATTTTGTGACATCAGTCGTTCCTGCTCCTCCGTTACAAGTCATTGTATATGTAGTGTTTCTAGTAAAGTTATTTATTGTATAAACAACAGTGTTGTTGTTGTCCACCCTTCTTCCACCATTCCAGTCATTTTGACTTGAACTTGAGTTACAAGAAGTTGCATTTTTTGTTGACCATTTTAGATCAAATGATCCACCAGAAGCTACTTGATTATTATTAGCATTTGAGTAGAAGTTTAAAGTAGGATTTGCTGGCTGATTAGCGACATTTACAGTTACAGAATCATTTGCTGACACTGTACCTGACTGTCCGCTACAAGTAATATTGTAAGTTTTTGTACTAGTCAAATTGCCAGTACTTTCACTGCCAGAAGTTGATTTGTTTCCAGACCAATTACCACTTGCAGTACAAGATGTGGCGTTTGTAGATGTCCAGCGAATAATCGTTGAGCCATTGTAAGATAGATTTGGATTATCAAGAGATATATTAACAGTCGGGTTAACTATAGGTTGATTTACTTTTGCAGAAACAGAACCATCTCCAGAGCCGGTGCCGTTGTAACACCTGATAGTGAATGTGGTGTCTTTGTTTATCGGACCTACTTGGTAACCGGTTGAGCTTGGATTTACGAAAACATTATTGCCATCGTAATACAAAGTACAACTGTTGCCAGCGCTCGGAGTAGAAGTCCAAGTCAAAGTAGCTGTTCCTCCTTTTTGAATGAACGCAGTGTCCTGTCCGTTTACCTTCATGTTTACTGTAGGTAGGGGACAAGATGGGGTTTTGAAAGTACCTCCGTTTCCGTATAGTATTTCAAGATCCCAATATCTTGCTTTTGTTCTAAAAGAATATGTGGTGTTTGAAGATAAACCAGTTATGGTTTCTCTGTGATCAACAGAATGCAATTTATCGTACCACTTACCAGTAGTAAGAATCTTGTTTGGATTTTGTGTTGTCCAATACTCAAACTGTATGAATGTGGTTTTTGCATCCATGCCTGTTACTACACCTGCAAGTTCTGCTTTATCACAATCTGGCACAGCATACTGTGCTTCGACCTTGTTGGTGAAACCACCAAATAGCCCTACAAGTAGAGCAAATGTAAACAAAAACGATGTTAATAATTTTTTCATAATTTTTAATTTTTTCTGTCTTCTCGACAGAGTATTCTGATAATCGACTGTTTCCCGTAAAATAAATTTTCAATTTATCACGGGATTTAAAGTAAAATCTCTTTTACTCTTCAAAATCATCAAACTTTTTTAATGACTTTGAAGAGTGGAGAAGACAAGAATGAAAATTGCTTTCTCTTCTCTTCTCCGAAATTTTTTGCCGTCTTGGCAAAAAGACTACGGATGGGTGTTGCCGCCTCCTACACGTTCGTCAATGATTTTGCGCGAAGAGCCGTCGTCGTTGCCTCTGAAAAGTGCCTTTAACCCAAAGTATGATCCAACAGCTAGGGCTGTGGCACCGACTCCGGCCAAAACCTTTTCACCTGTGGACCATCCTTGATCCGGTTGTTCGGTGCTGATGGGAGTGCTACGACGAGCGGTGCCGTAATAAACATTTGTGATGTTTTTCACGATGGGGCGTTGGCGAGTGACGCGGGAGGTGTCGGTGCGGGAGGTGGGCGCGAGTGTTACGTGAGCGGGGGCAGTGTGGCTGATGTCTAAACACGGTTTTGCCGTGCTTTTTTTCCAGCCGTTGCCACAAGCTACGATTCGGTTCCCCTCAATCTCTCCTTCGTTCTCTTTACCTTGGCTAGAGAATCCGAAGTAACTTTGCGTCGTTTCCGCGACACAAACCCTCTGGTACTCCTCACCGCGCCACACTTCGATGGAAAAAAAGCCGGCTGGAGATTTCCGATCCAATACTTCAGCCACCGTGTGAATGATGATTGAAGATAGATCCGGTGCGCCTTTTGTGTTGACCGGTGAGTAGGGTGTATGAGCAGAGGTGGGCTGGGCGTTGGCGGGCGCCCAGAAGGTGATCATCGCCACGAGGGCGACAAAAAAAGCGGTAGTGTAGCGTGCCATGGGAATTTCCTCCATTTTGGCATGAACTGCGTTTTGTTGTTTTGCGAAAAAGGCTTATTTTTATTAATTTACCCCTCCTAGCCTCCCCGAAGGGGAGGAATAAAAACAGGAGGGTCTGGGGAGAGGTGAATTCCTTTTAAAATCAGCACTTTTCGCAAAACAACTATTTTTAAAGAACTAGCTAACTTACTTGTATAGTATAGCACCTTTGGCTTTGAAAGTCAAGAGGCTGTACTAGGTAATGTTTCTGACTTTTTGTCTAGCCCACTAGGCAAGACCTCGTGGGTAATCTAGTAAGGTAAAAACCTAGAAAAACCTTTGCTTAGATTACATTTTTTTACTGTTTTGTCAAGCCCTAACCACTACATGTGGTGAAGACCGAGGCAAGTCTTTTATGAAATATCAAATGATTCTATGAGTGGTTCTGCCTTGTTTTCTGTTCCTTTGGTTTTGTCTGGTTGTATGATTAAACTTTTCCCCATGTCTTTAAATTCTTCTCGAAGTTGTTTTGGAACTAAAAAATATATATTGGTATTTGTTTGTATCAAAGGAGCTTGGTGATATTTAGGATTATCTAAAAATCTTTTGTCATAGGGTATAACAGTGTATATCTTTGCTTCTCCTTCCTTTCTATGGATTAAAATGTTTCTGGCTTCTGTTTCTCGTAAAAGCCATGTCATAGCACCTCTGATTATAGCTAGAGGCAAAGTGATGCGGTTGTTTTTACCAAAAGTAATTTTATATTTTTCTTCTAAAGGCTTTCTATATGGGTTATCTAATAAATCCATTAAGTCCGGATTAGATTTCCCGGGAATTTCTCTTTTTTGATCATGAGGGGTTCTGCCTCTTTTTCTTCTTGGTAGCAAATTTAGATTAAGTTCAGGGTTTGTCATTTTTCTAAAAATTGAATTTTTAATAAAAAACTGCTAATCTTCTTATGTTAAGTATAATAACTTATTGCCCTCATAGTTCAATGGATAGAATGCGAGCTTGCGGAGTTTGCGATGTAGGT
>CAYIBP010000004.1:0-59998 GCA_964361705.1 uncultured Candidatus Saccharibacteria bacterium | reverse complement strand
GCATTTATATCAAACAAGAAATATGGATTTTGACACGAGCAATTTCGGGCAGAACCCAGATCACCTTGCAAACTTGGCCTCATAAGATAAGGAATAAAACTTTTCCCTTGATTAATGTATATATTTTCTCTGTTGAAGATATCATTCAAGCCATCATTATTAAAATCAGATATATCAAAAGGTTGGTTAGACTCACCACTCGCATTAATTGAATAGAAAATCAATCCTCTTGGGAGTACATAAGATGGATCAAGATACCAAGAGTCCCCTTTATTGATATATACATTTTGAATCATAGTGACAGTAGAATTCCAACCACAACAAATCCTCTCTGTAGATTCCACGATATCCGGCAAGTTGTCACCATTTATATCAAACACGGCATGATCATTCTTTCCGGTAAAAACTGGGGTGTAAGAATATGGTTTAGTCCCTGCTCCATGATGTTTAATATTTGATACGTATTCAAAACCAAAACCGTCGTTCATAGAAGTCGTTGTGTTCCATCCACTCACATTGTCTGGAGAATCTTGTATATAATCTATCAATCCATCTCCATTTAGATCTTGTGAATGTAAAGACCACGAGGTATTTAAATTGTAGTCCACGCGATAATCTCCTTTAGCATCTTGGATCCAAGAATCACCATTGTTTATCTCTCTCGCTGGGTTTGAATTAGAGTTAGGGGTCCTCATAAGATCTCCCATACCATCACTATTCACATCTAAAATCCTAGTACCTCCGTAAAGTTTACTATAGCAAAAACGAGTAAGGTTGATGATACTTTCTGGTACTAAATATGTAGGACTTTCCTGGAACAGATTCAGAGTAGGATTAAATAAAAATGTTTTTTTACTTAAAAAGTAATTATAACAGTTATATTCGTAAGCTTTTAGCATATCAGGATACGCATCTCCATTTATATCTCCTGCAACAAGTCCATTCATATCACTTGAAGCATACAATTCATCCGTATTCAGTCTGGTTGTGTCACCATAAATAGTAGAACCACTTTTACTATACTCAAACCCCATCCTCGGCAAAGTCGTGATAATGCCTGACTCGCTGACTGCTGATTTAGTGATACCAGAAAGTACAGACCTCACTCCATTGTCTCCGACTGTGTAATCAAGAATGTATTTTCTGCTCTGCGTTCCATTTATCTTCGCCTGTATTTCGTTCACTCTGTAATTTGTTTTCACAGAAAAAGCCGTAGAGTATGATTCTATGGTGTCTGTCCTCCCTTCTCTCACAAACTCAACCTCGAATTTCCCACCTATTGTTGAACTTAAAGTATACGCAATCTTTTCAGGATATATCTGCCCTTGATCTTTGAAATATGAATATTTAATGATGTTTTCATTTGCGTCCAATTCTCTGGAGAGCATCCATTTATATATTTTTTCTTGTGTCGTATCATCTTGTCTGCTAGAAGTATTGTCTCCAAAGATATACGTCTGACCGTCTTTGGTTTTTAGAGTCCAGACGTTGTCTATGAATGTGTATTGATTGAAACTACCATTTTCTATTTTCGCTCTATATGTAGTATCATTTACTTTTTCCAACTCTCCATCTATAGAAGAAACAAAATCATATCTATCGTGAAGTTCATTTGTTCCATGTTTGTTTATACGACTTATGTGGGGGATGGATAAATCCCAACCGTAACCGAATGCAGACTGATTATCCTTGTTTTCAGAATTGTAATTCAAGGACAAATTTGGAGTCATGCCAGATCTGCCTTGTGGAATTTCAATCGGATATGAATACCGCAAAGCGCCTGTAGTCTCATCTACTTCTGGACGGATCTTTGTATCAATCTTTGGCTGTACGGGAGCCAGAGTAGAGGCTGGATCAGAAGTAGTAGTATCTTCTGATTCTTTAGGGACATCGGTTTCTGTATTACTTTCATCTACTGCAGTATCTTCTGTATCAGAAGGAGCAGAATCAATTACTAGGTCTTGCCTAGCGATAGGTTCATTTACTTCTTCCTGCGCTAAAACAGGACCGACTGATGGCAGGAGCATTGAGATTATTATTAAAAATGTGACCGAAGTACGCAATCTAAACGATTTTTGCATGATTTTCAGGATAACATGAAATATCCTTGATTTATTGTTACTTATATATTATACCAAATCCTGACTAAAAAAGCAATAGTTGAAGGTGTTACCCACGAGGTCTTGCCTAGTGGGTGTTGAAAGGTTGCCTAAAACACATTTTTGGGCTAATATACTTGCTATGTCACAACTTCAATACAATGAAATACGCGAAAAAAAGATTATCATTCATGACGGCGAACCTTATGAAGTCATAGACTCACATGTAGCCAGAACCCAGCAACGCAAACCTCAAAATCAGGTAAAATTAAAAAGTCTTATTTCTGGCAAGACCGTAGCGGCTACATTTCATGTGTCAGACAGCGCAGATGAAGCAGGTATAGAAAAAAAAGAAACAAAATTCCTATACCACAATAAAGGCGAATACTGGTTCTGCCCTCCAGAAGATCCAAAAAACAGATTCAAGCTCGAGGCGAGTATCATAGGTGAAAAAGGAAAATTCTTGAAAGACAACGGCCTTGTCAACGCGCTAGTCTGGACCGATGAGGATGAAGTAGAAAGAATAATAAAGGTAGAGCTACCTATCAAAATGGAGTTTAAAGTAAAAGAGGCTCCCCCTGCCGTGCGCGGAGACACTTCAAAAGGTGGCAACAAAATGATAGTTCTAGAAAACGGCTATTCCCTAAACGCGCCTATGTTCATAAGCGAAGGCGACAGCATCCGCATCAACACCGAAACTGGCGAATATGTGGAGAGGGTGTAGATACTTTTTAATCAATACAAAATCAAAGTTAAAAAAGGCCATTCGTAGAATGACCTTTCATGGCAAAGAAAGAAATTCAAAAAATGTAACCTGTGCTTTTTTCTTTTGGAGCTTCCGGTGGTGGGTTGAAGGGGGAAAACACCGCCACCTGAGTGATCCATCTTCTGAATTCCTCCGCGGCCTTGACCTCGGCTGCAATCTCGGCCTCGGTCTTGGGCGTCGTAGAAGATTCATCGCTGATGATAGACATGGTCTTCTCCGGTTGTCATATTGTTAGGAACCATGAAGTTGCCTTGGAGACAACTTCTTTTTATAGTATAAAAACATAAAAAAAACTATTTTGCAACAAAAGGCAAGAGGCCGAAGAATCGAGCGATTTTGATGGCGCTGGCTAGCTGGCGTTGATTCTTCATGGTTATACCAGTACGCCTATGCCCTATCAGCTTGGCATTTGGATTTAGAAATTTCTTTAGAATATCTAAATCTTTGTAATCTATGTATTTTATATTATTGGCTGAAAAAAAGTCTTGTTTCATATGATGTTTTTAAATTTTATTAAAATGGTATATCTTCTGGATTTATGTCTTCTTCCGGATATTCTATGGTATCGACTTCACCTGAATCTTTTGGGGCTTCTGATTTTGACGAATTGTTTTGATAAGAAGATCCTCCGCCAACGCTACCTTTAGGACCAAATTGCGCACGATCTGCTACTATTTCGGTGCGATATTTCTTCTCTCCGCTGTTTTTGTCATCCCAGCTTCTAGTCTGCATTCTACCTTCTACCAGCATAGAATTACCTTTCTTCATGTACTGGGCAACCGTCTCTGCTTGTCTGCCAAAAATTACTACATTGTGATAATCAGCAGATTCCTGACGAGCGCCATTCTTGTCTTTCCATACGCGGTTTGTAGCTAAAGAAAATGAGCAGACCTTGATCCCCGATGGTAAAGATCGGAGTTCTGGATCGCGAGTCAGGTTGCCTATTATTATTGCTTTATTCAAATACATATTTTTGTTTTTTGTTTAAGCTAACTGGATGGTTTTATTCGATTATACCGCAACCATCGCATCTATTTCTTTGTCTATTTCTTCTTTGTCTATAGGTATCTCCGCTTCGCCTTCTTTCTTTGTGCTTGGTATCTTTCTCCTTGAATCTTTACCTATGAATCTCTTAGCGGCAATGGTATTTTCACGGACAGTCTTCAATATCAAAAATCTAACCAATTCAACATCTAGATCGAGCTTTTTCTTGAGTTCACCGACTTTTTTAGGATCCATGTCAAACTTTATCCAAGCAAAATATGCAGTGTCAAATTTGTTGTGAACGTTTTGTATGACCTTATCCATAGTATAAGCCAGATTTATCAGCTTGGGCATTTCGTCAGAAATAAGCTCACCACTCATATTTACTATGAGGTCTTTAAGCGCGCTATATTTGGCCGGTATATTTTCATCTGAAATAGTAGGCACGATAAGATAACCGAGCTCATAAACTCGTCCATCTCCTGACTCTTTTGTGTTTGAAGACATCAAAACATCTTCTTTATTTTCGTCCTCTTGCATAAATCCCATACTATCAAAAGAGTTAGCAAAAGTAAAGTTACAAACCAAATACCCTCTTTGCATTCTGCACTATGACCCTCGCCACTTCTTCTTCAGGTAAACCCTTTATTTCGGCGATTTTTTTGACAACTTCTTTTACATAGACAGGTTCATTCCTCTTGCCCCTATGTGGCACAGGAGTCACATATGGCGCATCAGTCTCGGACATTATCATATCTAGCGGAGTCATTTTTATGACTTCATCATAATCATGCGTAAAAGTAATGACGCCCGTAAACGAAAGAGTAAAACCAAAATCCAAATACGCTTGCGCTATATCTGCATTGCCAGCAAAAAAATGCACATCTCCTTTTACTTTTGAATACTTTTTCAAAATCTCCAGCGCATCCGTATATGCATTATTGGTTTTATCTTTTGGATTATTCCGAATGTGCAACATCAGTGGCTTACCAAATTCATTTGCGAGTTCTATCTGTTCTATAAATGCTTCCTTTTCTTTTTGTATTGCTGTATCGTCTAAATGATAATAGTCCAACCCACACTCGCCTATCGCCACCACTTTTGGATTTTTCAAAAGCTCACGATATTTTTCTTTGTCAAAAATCTCTCCACGCGAAGTAAAAGCCTTGCCTTCACCGCCGAGCTCTTGCTCATCGTGAAAAGACGCGCTGGTATGCACCGGATGAAGCCCAACTATTGCATATACGCCTTCATCATATTTTTCTGCTAGCTCTATCGCTTTCTTAGAAGTATCTATCTGCGTACCTACATTTATAACCCAAGTATCATTGTCCAGTGCGCGCCTTAAAACCAGATCAGCATCATCTTTGAAAGCATTTAAATTCACATGGCTGTGTATGTCTATATAGCGGGGCATAAGATATTTGAGTTGTATTATACCATTACAATACTTTTTTTATTAGTTTATGGTACATATGTTGATATGCTTGGAAATATAGGGGGTGAGATCGAAGGTATAGCAAAAACACCTTTAGAATGGTGGCGTCGCAGAAAGAAGAAATATGCTGAGCGTCATGAAGACTTTTCTAGTTTATTAAAAAATATAAAAGATGTTTATGAGAAACTTTCAGAAAAAGATGCTCCGGAATTAAAATTCCATGCCTCTGGAGTATTAAAACAAGCTGAGATATTTTTAGGAAATAAAAGATATGATGAATTGGCGAGAGTTTACAGAGACTTGGCAAAAGCACTTTGCGGAAATGAACACGAGGGATTACTAAAAGCGTTAAGTATTTACGAAAAATCTACAAAAAAATAATTTTATTCTTTCCTTAAAAACAAAGGTGTCGCTGGTTTTTTGTTTTGTTTTATTAAATTTTTTATTTTTTCGAAAGTTTCGGGTAGAAGTGGATTTAACATTCTGGCTATGGTGTACAAATCCAAAACTAAATTTTTTATCATTTCCCTGCCTTTGGTTTCGTCAGTTTTTATGTAAATTACACAGGGCTACCCTGTGTAATTGAATCAATTGCCTTATGAATTTTTCTAAACATTATCTTTTTAGATGAAAAAAGAGACATATTCCTAAAATTGGATTTATTTAAAAGTTTTAAAATTCTTTTCTTATCATCTGGATTAAACTTCAAAAAGAGTTTTTTGTAAAACAAACCAGCATTACCATCCAAATAATGTTGCATCAGTTCTTTTAAAACTTGTTCATATGGTTCATTTTCACTAGAAATCAAAACTGCCATTCTTTCAATAAATTGAACTTCCTCTTTGTACCCAGGCTCATAAGTCTTCGGTTGATTATATTTTTCAAACAAAGACGGATCTTTTTCAATTAAATATAAATATAATCTGTTCGCAAAAATATCAGTCATGCCTTCGTTTACAGTTTCTGTATGACCCAATCTTTTATCCGGTTTACCTTCGGTCATTCTTATAGATAAACCCGTCTGCATAATTGTCCTTTTAAAATCTGGCGAATATTTAATAACGCTTTTACATATACTATGAGAAAATTCATGGATCAATGTCCTAAAAAAGAACTTGCTGTTAATTATCTTTTCAGATAAAATCAACTTGTCAAAAACTGGAATATGATAACCTTCTTTAAAAAGATTGGAGAGAAATGAATTTTTGATTTCAATACCAAGCTTAGGCATAGCCTCAAAATATTCTGTGCTTAAACCCAGCTCTTCTAAAAAATCTGGTAGTAATTTTTCAAGTAAAGAAAAAATTTGTTTTATAGTATTAATTAATTCTTGTTTTTCTTTTTCTGTTAATCTTTTTTCTAAACTCTTATCAAAAAAAACCCCTGTATCATCTCTTCCTTTCCTGTTAATTTCTTTATTGATTGCTTTTCCAAATGAAGACTTTTGAAAAAAGCTATCGAAATCATTTGGTTGTTTTTCTCCTTTCTTTATATTAAAATTTGTTACTCTTTCATACATATTATTTTCGCAAAAAAAGCGGGTCTTCGGGTTTTTTGTTTTGTTTTATTAAATTTTTTATTTTTTCGAAAGTTTCGGGTAGAAGTGGATTTAACATTCTGGCTATGGTGTACAAATCCAAAACTAAATTTTTTATCATTTCTTTGCCTTTAGCTTCATCGAACTTTATGATCTTGAACGGTTCGGTCTCTTGGATTCTTTTGTCTAGCTCTGTTATCTTGCTCCAGATGAATTCTGTCGCTTTTTGCAGATCAAACTTTTCTAAATATTCAAAAAATTCTTGGGGTATTGTGTTCTCTGGGATCTCAGGCGTCCTTTCCAGATGTTTTTCCGATAAAGTTAAAATCCTCGAAGACAGATTCCCCAGCCCATTTGCAAGGCCGGAATTATAAGCATCTTTGAATCGTTCAAGTGTAAAAGGACCGTCTTCAAAACTACTAATTTCTCGAAGTAGAAAATATCGCAGAGCGTCTGTGCCGTATAGGGCTACGACATCGCGCGGATCCACGACATTGCCTATAGTTTTAGACATTCGTATTCCGCCCTCACCGGTGATAAAACCATTTACCACTATCTGGTGTGAATTCGGTAGCCCAGATGCCATCAACATCGCCTGCCACATAGCACCTTGGAAACGTGTATTGTCTTTGCCACAGTATTGAGTAGGATTACCATTTATCCAATATTTTTCAAAAGAACTTTCTTCTGGTTTACCCTGAGCGTCAGCAAAGGGCCAACCCAAGGTAGAAATATAATTCGTAAGCGCATCAAACCACACGTACATCACATGTTCATCGTCCCCTGGCACACCCACACCCCAAGGCATTTTGCTTTTCAACCTTGATATAGAAAAATCCTGCAAGCCGTTTTTTACGAAATTTTTAATTTCATTGAAACGAAAATCAGGCACGATAAATGTCGGATTCTTTTTATAAAACTCTAAAAGTTTCTCGCTAAAAGCTGAATATTTGAAGAAATAATTCTCTTCACTGATAGTTTCGGGTTTGCGTCCGGGGTGCAGTGGGCATTCACCTGCTTCGTCTAGCTCGCTGTCTGTCTTTTCACTCTCGCAACCCACGCAATACTTTGCCTCGTAGTTTTTTTTATAGATATATCCATTCTTATCTACGCGTTTCCAAAATTCCTGCGCAGCTTCGATGTGATGCGTGTCCGTCGTACGCACAAAATGCACGTCTTCACTGATACCAAACATCTTGAGCTGTTCTTTAAAAATCTCAAAACCCCTATCCACAAACTCCTGCGGATCTAGACCCTGCTCCTTTGCCTTGTTGTAAATCTTTATTCCGTGCTCATCTGTACCAGTATTGAAAAACACATCAAACCCTAAAAGTTTCTTGTAGCGAACTATCGCATCTGCGCGCACAAATTCTAGCGCATGCCCCATATGAAGTGGAGCGTTTACATAAGGCAGTGTGGTGGTAATATAAAAGCTATCTTTTTTCATTTTCCGGTTCTAGCAGAGATTTTCTTTTTCTCAAGATCACCCATTAATTCCATAATAATCACCGAGACTGGAATACCTAAAACCAAACCCCAAAATCCGCCAAGTTCAAAGCCTATCACCGCCGCTAAAATAACGACAAGAGGAGAAAGCCCAACTACGCTTTTGATAATAAGTGGACCAAAAAGAAAAGCTTCAAATTGATGCAGGATGATATAAGCTCCGAATACCATAAAAGCGCTCGAGATTCCGCCAGACAGATAGGAGAAAGAGACAGCCGGAATCAAAGCTATCAAAACTCCATAAGGTATGAGCTCCATCACCCCTGCGATAATAGCAAGCAAAAGCGCGTATTGTATACCAAGCAGGGAGAGTATTAAATAAGTCAAAACCGCAATCAAAATACCAAGCAACATCTGTCCTTTCATCCACAAGGCAATCTTTCTGCGAGAACGTTCCCATAGATCTACGGCATAGTCTTCATATTGTAACGGCAGAATGATACGCAGAAAATTTTCTATCCCCTTCTCTTGTATTGAAAGATAGAATGAGAGCAACACGATAAGTATTACATTGAATATACTTCCAAAGGCAACAGACAAAACTTGGAAAAATCCTCCGGAAAGATTTGTGATAAAGGCTTTGGAAGTAGCGAGGAGATTGGTCAGTGAAAGACTGTGCGAGAGATTGCTCAAAATATCCTTTGCTCCTCCGAAAGCGTCTTGGCTGAAATAATTGAGCAATGGAGAATTAGGTGCATACGAAGACAAGAATACCGAGAAATTATAAACTTCAGTGATCAAAAGCGGAGCAAACAAATAAAATAAAACTGTCAAAACAGATATAGTAGAAACATAAAGCACTACTACACCAAACACCCTATTGAGTTTAATTTTCTTGAAATAAGGAACCGCCGACTCCACAAATGAAGCAAGCATGATAGCGGTCAAAATGACCAAAAGCAGGTCTCTCAAGACCCAAATCAATAAAAATCCTATAGCAACCAAAAAGAAACGAATGATCGTGCCAGTACTTATAAACATTGGCATAGAATTATTCTGTCCATTCATGCTTATTATAATATCATAAAATCAAGCAAGTCTAAAATGCTTAGAACTTTAGTATTTGTGTGAATTTTGCTTTTTCTTTAAACGGCCCTATGAGGGCGAGGTTAAGTCTTTCGTTTTTGAAGATTTCTTTGGCCAAACTTTGAATTTGCTCACTTGTAACCTTACGCAATTCACTTGCTTTTTCTTCGGCATTTTTTATTTCTTTTTTCAAAAGCTCTTGTCCACCATAAAAGTTGGCAATATCATCGCTTGCTTCTAGAGAGAGCTTCATATTGCCTATCAGGCATTCTTTTACTTTTTCCAACTCTTCTGCTCTTACTTTTTCTGTAACTAGCTTTCGAAATTCATTTAACACTACTTCTATGACTTCATAAATTCTTTTGTTATCCACTCCGGCAGAAACATCAAAAAATCCGTGATCAGTATATGCGTCATTACCCGCGCGCACATAGTAGCCAACACCCATTTCCTCGCGAAGCTTTTGAAAAAGTCTAGAGCTCATCCCTCCACCAAGCACTCCACCCAAGACAGAAAGTACAGCATTTTTCTTACTAAAAAGATCATAGCTTCTCACACCCAAGATAAAATGTGTCTGGTCTGTCTTTTTAAAAGACACTAGCACCTCCGGTTTTTTCTGCGATTCTATGGTTTTTAATTTTTGAGATTTTTTACCTTTTGAAAGAGAACTAAAAACTTTCTTTACCTTTTGCATCACATCCGCCTCACTCACCTTGCCTGCTACCACTATCGTCGTCGCCTCTGGTAGATAATGTTCGCCTTTGTATTTTACAAAATCACCTCGCTTCATAGCAGTGATATTCTTTTTTTCTCCAGCAATGTTCCACCCTGCTGGCTGATCTCCGTACAACAACTTCATCATCAAGTCCTGCACGTGTCTATTTGGCAAATCTTCATACATATTTATTTCCTCTATTATCACACCTTTTTCTTTTTCCATTTCTGCTTCTGGGAAAGTAGAGTTCAAATAAATATCTGACACGACATCAAATATCTTTTTGAAATGTTTCGCGTCTGCTTTTGCGTAATATCCCGTGTATTCTTGCGCAGTAAAAGCATTGTACTGGCTACCTATAGCGTCAAGCTCGCGAGAAATATCTATGGCTTTGGGTCTCTTTGTTGTACCCTTGAAGCACATATGTTCCAAAAAGTGAGATATACCATTGACCTTTTTATCTTCGTACTTACTCCCCGCCTCCACCAAGACAAGCACTGTCACAGTGGGGTTGTCTTTCATGGGCACCACCACAACCCGCAAACCATTCGGTAAAATCTTTTTTGTGAATTTCATTCTATTTTTTTATTTAGCTTATTTTCTCTTTTATATACTTATTCAGTTCAACCACCTTTATCCTCTCTTGCGCACCAGTGTCGCGGTCACGCACAGTAACAGTATCATCTGTGAGAGTATCGAAATCTACAACAATACAAAATGGTGTACCTACCTCGTCTTGCCTTCTGTATCTTTTGCCAATGTTGCCGTTGTCGTCCCAAGCCACTCTACCAAACTCTGTTTTAAGGGGAGCAAAAACTTTAGTGTTGGCATATTCCACTAATTCTGGTTTATTTTTCAAAAGTGGAGACACAGCGCAAATGACTGGCGCGATGCTAGGTTTCAATTTTAAATATTCCCGCACTTCACCGTCTTTCTCGTCCTCAGTGTAAGCAGAAAACAACACTGCCAGTATTGCTCTATCCAAACCAAAAGAAGGCTCTATGACATGGGGCACAATCTTTGTCTTATTTTCCTCATCTATATAATCAAGTTTATGTACACCAAGATCATAATCCGTGCGATATGCCAAACCAAAAAGCTCCTTTTTTCCAAAAGGATAATCAAACTCAAAATCAATCGTGCGTTTTGAATAGAAAGCTCTGTCAGAATCCGGCACTTCAAGCTCGTGGACTTTCGCCATATCTATCCCCACACCCTCCATCCATTCACTCATTTCATCTCTCCAGTATTCAAAATGTTTTTCCCACTCAGATTCGCGAATAAAGTATTCTATCTCCATCTGTTCAAATTCTCTTTGACGAAAAAGAAAATCGCGAGGAGTTATCTCATTTCTGAATGCTTTACCTATCTGTGCCATACCGAAGGGCAGTTTTGGATGAAAAGCATCCACTGTATTCTTAAAATTCACAAACATACCTTGTGCCGTTTCAGGACGGAGATATGAAACAGCCGAAGAATCCTCTAGTGCGCCAACTTTGGTTTGGAACATCATGTTGAATTCTTTGACTGTAGTCCATTCGCTCATACCACAATTCGGACAAGGACGCAGTGTCCATCTTTTTGAATCTTTATCATCAACTACACCTCCTATCTGGTCGGGCCTGTACTGTTTACCACAAGACTTACAACTGACCATTGGATCAGAAAAGCTTGATACATGCCCTGACGCTTGCCACACTTCCTGTCGCATCAGAATAGCCGCATCCATTCCATACATATCACGCCTGCTCTCTACGAATTTCCTCCACCAATTCTGCTTGATATTATTTTTCAAGGCCACGCCAAAATGACCCCAGTCAAAAGTACCCGCGAGACCGCCATATATTTCGGACCCCTGAAACACAAAACCTCGCCTCTTGCATAGAGAAACCACTTTATTCATCAAATCATTATCTTTGTTTTTTTCTTTTTCCATATATTATTCAACTACCCTATCTCCTCCTGGAGGGAAATTAAGGTCGTTCAGAAGTCTGATATCAAGTGAGGATTTCCTAACCCTCACATCCACATTAGCAAAATCATCGTGTCCAGTCAAAACTGATTCATTTATTAAGATAGGTGAAGAATCCACTTGGGAAAGCGATGGATTAAAATCAAGCTGGAAAGACACTTCTCGCCCGCCTCCAACTAATCCAGCCCCTTTCGTGATGTTGCCCACATTCCAGACAATCTCTCTGGTAGGAGCATTGTAAGACAAATCCTCGTTAGCTGGCAAAAATGTACCTTTGAAGCTAACCCAAGAAGGTATCGTCGCTCGAACTTGGGTTTTTGAAATAGGGTTTGCGGTATTAGATAAAAACCAAGTTATGGTATAGCTGGTGGTTTGTTCAGCTTTTGGAGGCAATGGTCCAACATTTGTAAATGGACCTGAAGCATAAAGAGCTTTTGCTGAAAGACCAACATCTGAAATTATTTTTATAATTCTAGATTCCTTACTTGCAAGGTTCACGCTCGAACCTCCAGCTTCACTTTTTTCTCCTGTAATGAAAACATCTATATTAATAGAGGGTGAAGACAAGAGACCGCTAGAAGCCGAAAACAGAGATAATGAGGAAAGAGAGAAAGAGACCGCTCCGATCTCTCCGGGATCCGCTTCTAAAAGTTGGCTATTGGAATTTTTGTCCCATATTATTATATCCTGCGCAGAATTATAAAACCCTTGCCTTGCTGAGATGGTTTTTTTATTTACAGCATTACCAGAAATCCTAGCTTTGATTTCAAGATTGCTTATCTTTGTTTCTAAATTATTTTTCCATTGTATCTGACCTTCAATACCAGTTTTTGTATCCACCGCGTATTCTCTGTTTGATACGCCGTTTATGCTTAATCTCGCTTCAATCGCGGATTCTCTGACTACCATCTTGTGTTCAAAGGAATTAAAAATTGTTTCAATGACGGACTTATCACTCACAGACTGTGAACCACTCCACACTCGAAAAATCTTCTCTTCACCTTCAAAGACATCTAGCATCTTGCCCACTATGGATATTTTTCTTTCAGCACCAGGAGCCAAATCTCCTAAACTCCAAACATTGTTATTCGAAGATGGCATCGGTGTTGCTCTTATAAATTGAAAACCTATAGGATAATCAACCTTGAGCAACATCCTAGAAGCCGGTTTAGTAGCATTTAAAATCGTACTTACTTCTAATATCAAGTCCTGATTTGAATTTGCCTCTAAAGGCGCATCCACTAAAATATTTATCGGGGTAGAACTTATTGTCACATCGTAAATTTTTTTCTTTACGAAAATCGCGTTTGAACCTTCAATTCTATATTCAAGAGAAACGTTCACTGGCCTTATCGTGCCTTGTTCACCAAAAAGTATAAATTTAACATTCTCATTCTTTTTGCCACCAGCGGGGATAGTGCCTAGAGAAAGTCTTATGTGTTCATTGTCTTTCGATAGACTAGAGGCTGAACTTTTGGGATACTCCACTACAAGATCAGCAAGTTGCAATGCCGAATTATTTTTATTCACAACTTCAAGCAATAATGAATATTCCTCTCCACCAGCAGTAAAGGCATTGCTTTGAATCGAAATATCTATATTTTCATTAGAAACGGTATTGCTTCTGATAAAAAACATAAAAGAAGCATAAACGAGCGCCAACACAAAAAAAATCATTGAGAACACAAAAAATTTTTTAAAAATGGATGTTTTACCGTACATGTTAAATCTAGTATCAGGTGAAGATACTTCTCTCTTCTCCCAGGAATCTGTCACTTCTTTGCTGTGAAAATGAGGAAAGTTCTCTCGATGTTCAAACTTTACCTGATAGTTCTTATCAAAAAGTTTTTTCTTCAAATCTTCTAATTTATTAAGCTTGTTTTTATCCCCCAGATCCATCTTCTAATTGTAGCACAAATTATAAGTGAGTTTCCTTAAGTGCTTTGT
Organism: uncultured Candidatus Saccharibacteria bacterium; assembly: GCA_964361705.1. Lineage (GTDB taxonomy): Bacteria > Patescibacteriota > Minisyncoccia > Phycocordibacterales > UBA9973 > UBA9973. The sequence goes on along the minus strand of CAYIBP010000004.1, from coordinate 46,008 downwards.
TAATCTGATTTAAAATCCTCGTCCGATTATTAGACGCCATAAAGATCAAATCTTTTTCAAATGGTGAGCAAATCAAATCTTTTGTTGCTTCGTCACCACCGATATATCCAAGGTTATGCAAGATACGCAGCACAATCACAGCTTCTGTGTTATAGGCTTCTTCTTTGCTTTTTGTTTTTTCCAAAACAAGAAACCCTCTTAACACATCATCAAAAAGTATTTGATTCGCATCTTCTCCCACCAACAAACGCCTTAAAAGTTTTGCGATTTTTGAAAAAACTTCAAGTATATGTTTTTCTTTTATACTTTCAAGCTGATTTGTCTTTGAAGCGCTAGTAATGCGCCACAAATCTCGGCCTTTTACCAAATCTATCTTCACATAAGCAAAATCTTGCAAAACAAAACGCAATTTCGAAGACATCTTTCTGACACCTTGAGCAGAAGCCATCAACATCCCAAACTCCCGCGTGAAAACAAAATAATATCTCCCTGCCTCACCGAAATCCTTGCTATCCAATATGATCCCCTCTGTGTGATATATGTGATGCATTTTTTATTAAGAGTTGGCTATCTCCAATACTGCTTCCAAAACTTCCGGTAGTTCGTAACAAATAGGTTCTGTGATCTGACTAAAGTGAGTTCCTCCTTCTATTCTCACGAGCTTACAGTTCAAACCTTTTGCAATTCTTTCAGCATGAGAGAATGGCACGAGCTTGTCTTCCGATCCATGCAAGATAACTGCCGACTTTGGAATATCTTTTATTTTTTCAAAATTAATTTCTGGTACTGCAAATGCGTCTATCTTTCGGAAAGCACTATTTGGATCTTCCGTATCTAAAGGTTCTATAAATCCAGAGACAAGGACCACGCCACCTATTCGTCTGCCTTCCGGTAAAGATTCTAGATAACGCAAAATCGCCGGCACTCCCAGACTGTGCCCCAGCAGTATCGCATTTTCTTCTTCTCCTACAACATTGGAACTTATGTGGTCAACCCATTCCGAAACAACAGGATCATTTGTGTGGGGCATAAGGAGAGAGCAAACAGGTACACCCTTTTTTGCCAATTCTTTCATAAGCCAAGGAAACCAACCACCATTGGGGATACCACCAAATCCATGCACGATAAAAACTTTTTTCATATTTAGATATTTTAACACATTCATCAGAGTCTGAAGATTGTATTAAAGTTAAAACATACAATACACATTATTACTATGTCTTTCCCACGTCCGCGGGATAAACATAACATTATAATACTATGAAAAATTAAGGAAGGTAGGAATCACAGATTAAAAGCTTTTTCTAGAAGTTCCCTATTGGTTATATCTTTAGCTAAAATAAAATGTACGAATTTCCCTATCCTCCAGTAGTTTGCAATAAAATCTATTTCTTTTTGGCATGGATAAGGATACACCCAGACACTGTCATTGAATTTTACGAATCCTAATTCTTTTATTTTTTCTCTGAGGGCATCCCTGGCTTGTCTTTTAGTTTCCGGCACATCAAATACTATGACTCGAAAAAGTCTATCCCAAATTTTGGGATTTTTTATTTTCAATTCATTATAATTAAATCTCAAAAACAATTCTCTACCACTTTCGGTGAGAATTATTTTATGAAAATCCCCCTCTCTTTTGAGAGTTATCAACTTTTGTTTTCTTAACTTTAAGAAATACTGCGAAAGATTCTTGGGTTTCTCATTTAGGTTAAAGGACTTTTTTAAAATTTCCTTACTCAATCGATAACTCGTCCTTCTATTAGAAAGCGCCACAGCTATACCTATACCATATCCCAATGCTCTGATTATTTTACCTGAAACCGACTCTTTATCAATTGTTCTCATAAACATGATGCTATCATATAGATACGGCCGTGTCTATCTTATAGTCTAGATTTGTATAGTTCTGCCTTTGCATCCTTTAGAGACTTTATTTCTCCATCTTCACCTTAAAAGATAATTCGCCGACGAGAATTTCTTCGCCGTTATTTTTCTCGTAAGTTACTTTTGAGACAAGCACAGTTTTCAATAAATTCTCTTCGTATTTTGAGACAAGTCTTTTACCAGCATCATCGCATTCTAGGGACAAGGTGACGAGGTCTTTCGGTGTGAGTCCGAGTTTCTTTCGCAAATCTTGCAGACCGCGCAAGAGCTCGCGATAGTCGCCTTCTTGTTTTAATTCTTCTGTTATATCTGTATCGAGCAGGACTTCATTTTCCAAATTTTTATCTTCTTTTAATTCTTTGACATTCAACTCGTCTTTTATAAGTTCTTCGTATTCTCGCGAGAGCGAATACGTCTTTACGCTTATTTTTGACAATGGCTGACGGACTTTTATATTCGTTCTCTGTCGAGCTTCAAGCCCTAGCGACACAATGCGCCTAGCATCTGCCATATCTTGCGTTATTTTATTTTTATCTGACACGAGAGAACCTGCCTCTGGCCATTCTACCAAATGCACGCTCTCCTCATCCGTATCTCCGCGCAAATTTCTCCAAACTTCTTCTGCTATAAACGGCGCAAATGGAGCCATCAGTCTGGCAAAAGTTTTTAGTACGAAATACAGTGTTTGTTTTGTTTCTTTATCACCATCTTTGATGGCATCACGTGATCTACGCAAATACCAAGTAGAGAGATCGTCCACAAACAGATCAAGCGGCCTAGTAGCCATCGCCATATCGTACGCTTCCATGCCTTTTGTCACTTCTGTTATCACTTCATCGAGTCTGCCGACTATCCATTTGTTCAAAACATTTTTTAAATCTTTTTCAAAAACATCTTCTAGATTTTTATCTCGATACAATTCATAAAAAAGCATCGTGTTGTGAAATCTGCCGACAATCTTACTAGATATTTCCTGCACGAGCTTTTCAGAGAAATTCGCATCTTCGCCTTTCATCAGTGGTGAAGACATCAGATATATACGCAAAGCATCCACGCCGTATTTGTCTATGAAAACCCACGGATCAGGATAATTGTGCTTGGACTTGGACATCTTTTGTCCGTCTTCAGCGCGAAGGGTGCCTGTGGTCACGACATTTTTAAACGGCGCGTGATTGAAAAGCAGAGCCGAAACAACATGCATATAATAAAACCACGTACGAGTCTGCGCTATGTATTCCGCCACGAATCCAGCTGGGAAATTCTTTTCTTGCCAGTCAGCACTCTCAAAAGGATAATGATCCTCCGCAAAAGTCATAGACCCTGACTCAAACCAACAATCCAAAACCTCCGTGATACGCGTCATCTCACCACCGCATTTACATTTTAATTTTACAGCGTCTATATATGGCCTGTGCATATCAAGCTCAAAGTTTGCATTGTGGGGAAATGGGACAAAATTCAACCCATTAACTTCCGCATTTTTAAAAACGATTATCTCTTTATTATTTAATTTCTCCTCCATTTGAGAAGAGCTCAAACCGAGAGCACCTACATAAAGTATCCTAGCTGGACCTTCGTGAGTTATTATCAGAATATTTTTATCTCTATATTCGCTATCTATTTCATAAAGAAACCTAGCCATCCTGGCTTTTACATCTTCTCCCGATTCACCATTGTCTGGGCGATAAAGATACCTCTGCATTCCCTCGTTCTTTATAAAAGCAACATATTCAGTCCATCTTTTTCCGTCCCAAACTCCAGTGGAAATTTCCCTAATTTTTTTAGTTGAAATAAAATTCTCATCCAGAATACCGAGTTCCTTTTTTATTATCTCGGCGGTTTCTCTTGTTCGAGCCAAATCAGAATAAATAATCAAATTTATATTTTTATCTTTTAACTTTTGCGATGTTTCAAATACTTGTTTCTTGCCCAATTCTGTTAAATGATCTGTGTGCTCAGAGTATGAACTAATTACGCCTGTTATATTTCCTTCAGATTCCCCATGTCGCATCACGAAATATTTGTTGCCGGATTTTACGGATTTTTCTTTTAAGTCTTCCAGAGAGCTTATAAATTCTTGATTGTCGCAAGTGTCACACTTCCACACAGGCAAAGGCGAAGCCCAATATCTATTGCGCGAGATATTCCAGTCTGGCGCGCTATCTACAATATTTTTATATCTGCCCTCTTTCAAGTGCTCCGGTACCCAATTTATAAATTCGGCAGTTTTTTGCACTATCGGTTTTGATTTTTGTATATCCACAAACCAAGACGGAAGCGCGTAGTAAATGATCGGCGTATCACAACGCATACAATGCGGATATGAGTGTGTTATTTTTTCTTTGGCAAAATACGATCCATTTGCCTGTAAATATTTTATGACCTCTATATCAGAGCGCAGATGCATGTCTTTGTCTTCAGCAGTGTCCTTTGGTTTTACTTTGAGACCTGAGAAATCTTTTACTTCGCTTTTAAATCTGCCCGTCTCGTCCACATGTATGATCCAAGGTATTTTGTGTTCTCGAGCGAGGTTCATATCGTCTTCGCCAAAAGCCGGCGCCTCGTGCGCTATCCCTGTACCCATATCTGTCGTCACAAAATCCGCATGCCAGACTTTGTAAATATTTTCTTTGTTCGGCATGTCGGCATCCAGATAATATGGAAAAACCGGCTTGTATTTTCTGCCGACAAGTTTATCACCTTTGAATTTTTCCAAAATTTTGAAACTTTTTTCTTTAAAAACATTTCCTAATGTTGCTTCTGCCAAAATATAATTCACCCCATCAGCTTCCACTTTCACATATTCAATATCTTTATTCACCGCTATGGCAGTATTGCCCGGCAATGTCCACGGCGTTGTGGTCCACGCGATCAAATACGAAGTATTTGATCGTCCCGAGCGAAGCGAGGGACTTTCTGTACCAAACTCATCTTCCAACTCAAACTTCACATACACAGAAATATCAGCGATGTCTTTGTAGCTGTTGTCCATCGCTATTTCGGAGTTTGCTATCGGCGTCTCGCATCTCGCGCAATACGCCAGCACTCGCACGCCCTCGTATATCAAACCTTTTTTATTTAATTCCGCGAGCGCCCACCACACAGACTCAATGAAATCATTGTCCATCGTCTTGTACCCACCATCAAAATCTACCCATCTGCCTATGCGCTCTATGCCCACTCGCCAATCCGCATCGTATTCCAAAACTTTGCTCCGCGCATACTCCACGAATTTGTCTATGCCGTATTTTTCTATCTCATTGTGTCCTGCGATGCCGAGCTCTTTCTCTACAATATTTTCTATCGGCAAACCATGACAATCCCAACCCCACTTGCGAGGCACATGATATCCACGCATCGTCTGATACCGCCCGATGACATCCTTGGCAGTACTGCCCAATATATGCCCATAATGCATCTGTCCCGTGGCAAAAGGCGGTCCATCATAAAAAACATAATTGCCCTTTGGCGAATCCTTTTCCAAACTTTTTTCAAAAGTCTTATGCTCGCGCCAAAAATACATAATCTTTTCTTCCCTCAGAGCTACTTCTGATTTTGTGTTCACCCCGCCTTGGCGGTGGTTTTCTTCTTTTTCTTGCATGTGTTTTAAAATATATTCCTTACAATACACCCCACCCCTTTCCCCTCCCCAAAGGAGAGGGGAAAGGTCAAATTGATAAATAAAAAATCCCGTCCTAAAATAATAATTAAAAAATTACTATCTAAGGACGGGACTCTCCCGCGGTACCACCTTAATTTCCGCCCAAACCAACTTGCGCTGGGCAGACACTTAATTCATAGGGTTCTACTTTACCTCGCCGTAGCCTCGCGCGCAGGCGGGCTATATCAACAAAGTATTTCTTCCCAAAAGCTCTGAGGTGATAGCCTCTTCAACGCTTATGTTTATATAATACTAAAAAATATGGAAAAGTAAACTACTTTGAATTACGAAACTCCACTTTTCAATTAAAATAGGTTAAAATACAAAAAGCGCCGTGAGGTGCTTTTTGTTATGAACACAGTCATTCAACTGTATACTGACATATTAACAAAAGTTCAATTTTTCTCAAAACAATTACAACTGAAATTAAGCAAAAGCACTGGTCGAAAATTGGCAATCTCTGGAGAAGAAACAATCGCGCTCGCTCTCTTCAAACAAAATACTGGCATCCCCACCAAGAAAAAAATCTGGGAGATATTCCAACTTAAGGAATGTTACAAGACACTTTGTATTCAGATGAATCGATTTGCATTGCAAGCGCTTAGGGTCTTAAACGCAATTCTAAAATGGAATCAGAAAAATGCTCATATAGTTAAATACACCGACTCCACCGATATTCCGGTTTGTCTGAACAAAAATTTCAGACACAACAAAATTATGAAAATGCTCTCTTCTTGGGGACATTCAGGAAAAGGCTTCTATTATGGGCTTAAAATGTCATTGACCTCTGATTTAAATCGCAATGTTTTAGCTATTTCATTTACTTCTGCAAATGGGAATGATCGAAAAACATTCCAGAAGATGAACAAAAATATTGATGGTATATTTGTGGCTGACGCAGGATATTCTTCAGAAAATTTAGAAAAAGAATTCTACATTGAAAACAAAAGAATTCTGTTTGCTAAGCCAAGAAAGAATATGAAGAAAATCATTACTGAGTTCCAGTATCATCTCTACAATACCAGAATGCTGATTGAGTTGAACTTCAGAAATCTGAAAATGCTGTACGCTTTTCTAACCTCGTTTCCCAGATCTATTGATGGTTACTTTGCTAATTACATTTATTCGATTCTCGCCTATGTGCTTAGGTAGAGAAAGTTGTTAACAAGAAAAATTAAACTTCCGTTTTAAAAATCAAGGACTCTTGAGGTTATTTTGCTTGGTTGGGGAAAAGTGGTCTTGTGGAGTTTCGTAATTCAAAGTAAACTAGAAAAATTCCTCCTATAAATACAACAGCCCACGACCAATCATTTCTGATCAATCATGGGCTGCAAATTGTGAAAGAATATTCTTACTTTTGAAATTCTTTCACAGCAATAGTTACTACGGCTCCAAGCCCAAGCCCCCCCAAGCAACGAAGGAGAAGATGAGCTTCAGGGAAAAGATACGAAACCGTAAGGAATGCCAGTACTCCAACGATAAAACCCATAGCTCCTCCTTTGGAGTTATGTGATAAGAAACTGTGTGATTTAGACGAAAAAAGATTCATTTAACCTTACAAATAAACACTTTTTCGTCAAAACCACAATTTTTAAGGTACAAAATTAACTTACTTTTATAGTATAGCATACAGAGAATGTCTTGTCAAGTTTTCGTACACCCAATACTAAATATTGAATTTTCTGCTTCAATTTCATTTATACAAATCAACTTCTTCGTAATAGTATGATTGTTCAATGCCTTTCATAAAAACTTCACGATCGTCTGTCTTATCAGTCAAAGCGCCACGCAAAAGCTCACGAATTTCTAAATCATTTATTGGACTACGCCCCATAGCATTCAGATAATCCATTTTATCAACCTTCGCCCAGTCCACACATTTTTTCAGATTTTTTTTCAAAATCAAATCCAGCCAAATCCGCATACTGCGACCATTACCCTCCATAAATGGATGTACTATATTCATCTCTACATATTTAGCCACAATTTCCTCAAATGTATCCTCCGGCATTTTCTCCACCTTCGCCAAACTTTCAGTCAAATACAAATGAGATGCAAAACGAAAACCACCTTTGCTTAAATCTTTTTTGCGAATTTCTCCGGCAAAATCATAAAGGCCATCAAAAAGATAGACATGAATTTGTTGCAAACCCCTCGTGGTGCCAACTTCAAAAACCTCAATTTCAGAGCTACCAAAAAGTTTCAGGGCTCGCTCTTTGCTGATTTCATCAACATTTTTCATAAGCTAATTATACCATATTTCTGGAGTTTTAACACCCTAAATTTTGGCGCTACATCCTCTCCGGAGCGGAGATTTTATTTCTTTTTGATTATTGGAATTCCCAAATCTTCACAAATCTTTCTTCCAGTATAAGTATTTATTTCAATATGCCTTGGCACGGTAGAAGTCCTGCCAGTTATCGTGTTATACCAGACACTATGTGAACCACCCTCCCTCACAAAAATACAATTATTATTGCGAAGGTGTTTAAGCAGGTCTACAAGTTTCATAGGTCTACGCCGGAACAAAAAGAACTTCCCTAGTAACAGATGAAGTGTTCTTGTCTTTGTTGGCTAAAAAACGATTGGTTTCTAAAATAAGCAGAAGCGCTTCTTTGAGATTTTCTTTAACTTCAGCTAATGTCCTGCCCTGAGTATTAACCCCTGGAATCTCTTCAATAGAACCAGCATACCATCTGCCGGATTTCTTATATAATGCTGTAAACTGCCTCATCGGTGTTTTCATACATTAACAATGTAACAAAAATAAACCAAAAAAGCTACATCTTCTCCGGCGTAGAGATGCCGAGGAGATGGAGGCCGTTTTTCATAACTACGGAAAATGCCTCGCAGATGGCGACTTTGTATGGAGAGTTCGCATCTTTTTCATCTATTATTTTGTTGTTTCCATAAAATGAATTAAATGCGCGAGCTATCTCTATCAAATAATTCGTCATATAGTGAGGTTCAAATTCTTTGGCGCTCCTTTCTACCACTTCGGGGAATCTGTATAAAAGTTTTTCTACTTCAGTTATTGGAAATTCGGCAGGCAGGAAATTTTGAAGCTTAGCTTCAAAATTTCCTGCCTGCGCTTTTTTAAAAACTGCTTTCGCTCGCGTGTAAGCATATTGCAAATACGGGCCTGAATCGCCTTCAAAAGATATTGATTTATCAAAATCGTAAACAATGTCTCCGCCGGAAGCTTGCTTTAAAACGGAAAACTTTAGGGCTGACACGCCGACATCTGTCGCGATCTTTTCCTTTTCATCTTCCGAAAAACCTCTATCTCGAATCTTTTCATACACCATGTGCCTGACATCATTTATCAATGACTCACCAGTCACCACATTGCCTTTACGCGAACTCATCTTGCCAGAGGCAAAACGGAGCATTCCGTGAGTGATGTGCCTCATCTTATTTTCTACTTCAGGCTTGATAAACGACAGAGCTTTTTGTACCACGCGCATATAGTCGGCTTGTTCACTGGCAGTGACGATGACAGACAAATCAAGATTTTCTTTTTCAAACTTTGTAATATTTAGTCCGATGTCTTTTGTCTCGTATGTAGGCAAACCTTGGGAGTTTATAAATACACGAGTATGAAGTTTTGGATCATGTTTTTCCGCTTTAAAAACTATCGCGCCATCGGATTCTTCAAATACTTTACCGATATTTTCCTTTACCATCTTCATGCCTATCGGCGCCATTTCTGATTCAAAAAAATAATATTCAAATTTTGTGCCGAGCATCTCGTAAATCTTTTCAAAAGCTTCAAGTGTAATCCTGCGCCCCCAATCATAAAGTTCGTTTATCCTCTCGTCATTTTTTTCATAGACTTTTTTATTTATTGCGTCTATTTCTTTCTTCGCTCCTTCATTTTCTTCATATTCACCCGAACCAAAAGAATAACATTTGCCTATATATTCTGCTTGTTCTTTTATTGAAAGATCATTTTCTGGCTTTCCTTTTTTCAAAAGTCCATAAATAGCTTTCGCTACATGAAGCCCCACATCTCCCTGATAATTTGCATGTAAAACTTCACCCCCAGAAAAAGCTATAAACCTGGAAACGGATTCGCCTATAACATTCGTCATCAAGTGTCCTATGTGAAAAGGTTTGAAAGGATTCGGATCAGTGTATTCCACCATCACTTTTTTACCGGCAAAAATTTCATTGTGTCCAAAATTTTCATTGTGATTTTTTGTATCCACTATCGCGATAACACTATTTTGCAAAAATTCTTTCGAAAGATAGAAATTTATAAATCCATTTCCTGCGGACACCACCCTCTCTATGTCAGAATCAGTGTCAAAGAGACTCTTTGACATCTCCTGCAGTATTTTTTCTGCCAATTCTTTTGGATTTGTCTTTTGAGCTTTCGCCAAAACCATAGCCACATTTGTAGAATAATCCCCCATTTTCAAATCTGCTGGATGTTCAACCACAAAATCCACTTCTCCCAAGCCGAGATTTTTTAACGCCTCTTTTATTAGATTTTTTATTTTAAAATTTATTTCCATTTTATTTACGACCGGTGCTACCAAACTTTCCGTCTCCACGGGCGGATTCACTCAATTCTTCAACTTCCAAGATATCTGCACGCATTACGGGCAAAATTAAAATCTGAGCCACTTTATCTCCTTCCTCAACAGTATAAGGTCTATCAGACAAATTGACCAGATGAGTATTGTACTCTCCCCGATATCCCGCATCAAACACACCTCCCATGTGAGCAAGCCCTGCTTTTGAAATACTGCTTTTATCCATGATAATCGCCCCGTAACCCTCTGGAAATTCTAGAGCAAATCCATGCCAAAAACGATAATGCTCCATCGGCGCGATGGTCACTGTCTCCATGGCGTACACATCCATACCCACATCTCCAGGATGGTGATATTGCGGTAATTTTGCATTTTCTTTTAATTTTTTTACTTTGATTTGCATTTTATTCCAGCCAAAAATTATATTGCTTAAAATTTTTCAAAAAAATCTCTGGTTTTTCTTCTAGTAACTTTTTTATTTCGTCTTTTGTAAACCACTTGATTTGCTCAACCTCATCGTCTTTTTTCACAAAAGGATAATCGTGTGACACCATCGCAGTAAACCATTGTCCAAAATATTCATGAGTAGTAGACCTTCTAAATTTCGGTCCTATCAGGGGCTTTAAATCTTTCAATCCTATTTCTTCTTCCGCTTCTTTTATTATATTTGATTCGTAAGTCTCACCCTCCTCTACTGTACCAGAAACAGCTGTGCCCCAAAGTCCAGGACCATTTTTCTTTTCAAAAGATCTCTGCGCGAGCAAAATATTGCCAGCTGTATCGGTAAGCCAAAGACTTGTAACACGACAAATATCTTTAGGATTCCTAGTTTCTCTCTCTTGATACCCTATCATCTCGTCTTGTTCGTTTACAATCGGAATCTGCATAATAAACCTATTTTATAACTTTCTTCACCTTTTCGTAAATTTTTTCGTGTATCACTTCTCTCGGCAGAATCTCCCCTTTTTCCGCACATTCTATTTTTATAAAATTTGGAACTTTTTTTACAAGCCAGAGAGCACTATTTATAGAATTTTTTTGAAATTCTATATCGGCTTCATAAATATCCTTTTTCTTTTTTAAATACGCGCGTTTCGTCTTGCTACTCTCGCGATTCTTTATCAAATCCATCACTATATCAATAGGCAAACTCAAATAAAAAGTAACATCAGGTTTCGGTATACCAAAAACTCCATACTCCATCTGATCCAGCCATTTTATAAATGCTTCTCTTTTTTTCGCGCTTTTTATTTTACCTCCTTGATGTATTTGATTTGCAGAAACATACCTATTGGCTATCACAATGTAACCTTGATCCAAAAACTTTCTAATATCTTTGCTTGATTCAAAACGATCTGCCGCATAGGCGATAGAAGCAATCTTTGGATGCACGCCGACCCAATTGTAATACTGCTTTGACAAACAATGCCCAATAAAAGCTCCGAAAAAATTTTTGTAATATTCAGGAAAATCTATAATCTTAATTCTCCACCCTTCGTCCCTCAGGGTCTTCGCCAAAAGCTCGACCTGTGTATGTTTACCAGAACCATCTGTACCATCTATCACTATGAGTTTGCCTTTCTTTTTTTTCATAATACTTTGGATAAATCTTTTGCTAACACTTTTCGTCTATACAATACTAATATAACTTCGATTAAATTACAAAAAAACAGATACACGGCAAAGCCGGCGGTATTAAAACTGAAAAATGAAAGCGTAAAAAGACTAAGTAATGCGTTAAAAGAACCTGAAAGATATGGAGTTATGGTTTCTGTATTAGGATAGTCCCAAGATTTTTTGTATGTTGGAGCAAAAGCTATCAGATCAGCTAGTATCGCGAGAATCGTCGCCAGAACTCCCTCTTTCAGATAAAGCCAGAAGAAAATCGCCAGAAGTGACAATGCCAAACACACATAATCAAAAACACCTAACTTCCAATATGAATTCTTGTTTTTAAAAGAAGCAAGAAAAACAAAAAATGGTACAACTCCTGCCATAAAAATTGGCAAAGCAGAGAGCCCAGCTCCTTTTTGAAACTGCACTCCGGCCGCTACGGCTGGAGCTATAACCCAGATAAGCCAAGTTATACGATTCGGTTTTGTTTCCCCTTTCAAGGTATCGCGAAGATAGAAAAATCCAGCAAAGAGCGAAGTAGCAATTGATATAAATACTATTTCTTGTGGAAGCATATTATACTATACAAACTTTTTGGGTATTGGGAACTTTTTGGCGAGCTTAATTATTTCTTTGTGCGCTTTTTCTTTTACTTTTTTGTTATCTTTACTTTTCAGGACCTCTAGCATCAGCTCTGCCACGCGAGCACACTGTGGTTCTTTGAAACCTCGAGTTGTGATGGCTGGTGTGCCGAAGCGAATACCTGAAGGGTCAAGTGGTTTTCTTGTATCCCCTGCTATGCTGTTCATATTCAAAGTTATACCCACTTCATCGAGCACACTCTGCGCTTCTTTGCCTGTAACTCCGAGTGAACCAAAAACATCTACGAGTAATAAATGATTGTCCGTGCCTCCGCCGATCATGCGGATTTTATTTTTCTTGAAAACTTTTTCCATCGCTTTGGCATTTTTCAAAATTTGTTTTGCGTAAACTTTAAATTTTGGGCTCATTGCCTCGCCAAATGCCACTGCCTTAGCAGCTATGGTATGCATATGCGGACCACCTTGAATACCGGGGAAAATTGCTTTGTCTATTTTTTTGGCAATCTCTTCGTTTTCTCTAGTGAGTATCAAACCTCCTCTTGGTCCGCGGAGCGTCTTGTGTGTAGTGGAAGTGATAATATCAAAACCATCAGCGAAAGGATTGCGTAAAACTCCCGCCGCTATGAGCCCTGCAATGTGTGCCATATCTGCCATGGTTATCGCTCCGACTTCACGTGCTATGTCTACAAATTTTTTATAGTTCAAAGTACGAGGATACGCGGAAAATCCAGCAAGAATTATTTTTGGTTTTGTTTCCAAAGCAACCTTGCGGAGATTTTCATAATCTATTTCTCCAGTGTCAGGGTCTTTCATCTTGTATGTGACAAATTTATATATCTTTGCCGGCAATGTCATCGGGTGTCCATGGGTCAGATGTCCGCCGTGAGAGAGATCCATACCGAGCACAGTGTCACCCGGCTCAAGGAGTGCAGAATACACAGCCAGATTCGCCGGTGCGCCGGAATGCGCCTGCACATTTGCAAATTTACATTTAAAAAGTTTCTTTACGCGTTCTATCGCCAGAGTTTCTACTTGATCAGTAAACTCCTGCCCACCATAATATCGCCTACCCGGATAACCTTCGGAATATTTATTTGTAAAAATAGAACCGTTTGCCGCCAAGACATCTGCCGAAACATAATTTTCAGAAGGAATGAGTTCCAACCCTTCTGACTGTCTCTTTTGCTCCCCCTGTATTAGTTTTTCTACTTTTTTATCTTGCATTGCTTTATTGTATCACACCTAAAGATGATAGTACCAAGCTGGTCCGTCCTCAGTATATCCACTCCAAAAGAGCCTAAAATATCCAAGATTTCCTTGTGCGGATGACCATATTTATTATTCTTACTATTTGAAACAAAAGCATATTTGGGAGAAACGGCTTCTAGAAACTTATCACTGGTTGAAGTGCGCGAACCGTGATGTCCTACTTTTAAAATATCACTTTCTAAATTTTCTTTTTTGTAATTTTGTAAAATTATTTTTTCTGTTTTTACAGTTGAGTCTCCCATAAGCATCATGGAATTTTCTCCATAAGAAAGTCGAGCAACCACTGAACCATCGTTGGTAGAGAACAAAGACACATCACGATCAGGAAACAAGATTTCTATTTTGACTCCAGCCCCAAGATCCAATATCATTCCCTTTTTTGCCAAAATATTTGGTATTTTATTTTTGTTTATTTCATTTTTTAAATTTCGATAAACTCTTGAATCATTGATTGTGCCTGGTTCAAAGACTCTGCCCACTTTGTAAACTTTCAAAACATCCAGAAATCCACCTATGTGATCTTGATCTGGATTTGTAATTATTAGAGCATCTATACTCCTGTCAAAAGGACTCATGATGCGTGAAAGTTGGCTTAATATTTTTCTTTCACCACCCCCATCTATCAGTACTTGCGTACCAGTGGGAGATTCTACAAAGAGAGCATCGCCTTGACCTACATCTAGCATCGCAAAAGTAAAACCCTTATTAGAGCTTTGCCAATCAAGACGAAAGATAAAAACATTCACGGCGATAAGTGCCAATGTCAGCCAAAACAACCAATATTTCTTACAATTCTGAAACATTGGTATAATGCTAGCATATGAAAACATTTGAAGAAAAAAAGTTTAATATTGGAACATTAAAAGGCATTTCTAATAAAAACATAGAGGAGCACTTGAAACTCTATGCGGGCTATGTAAAAAATAGCAATTTAATATTGGAAAAGATAAATGAGCTCGCGCAAGATGCGGAAAAGAATGCCTATGCTTTAGGCGAAGTACAAAGAAGATTTGGTTTTGAATACAATGGTATGAGAAATCACGAAGTTTATTTTTCTTCACTTGAAAATGGTCCAAAAGATCTTACAGAGATGAATGAATTAAAAAAAGCGATTACAGAAGAATGGGGCTCATTTGATTCATGGCTCAATCGTTTCAAATCCATAGCCCTCACCCGAGGCATAGGCTGGGCAATGCTCTACTACGACAGAAAAGAAAAAAGGTTGCTGATGACTTGGATAGACGAACAGCATATAGGCCAACTACAAGACTGCACTCTTATCCTCGCGCTCGATATGTGGGAACATGCATTTGTGTACGACTACCCAACCTCCGAAAAGAAAAAATATGTGGAAACATTTTTTAAAAATCTGAATTGGGAAGTTGTTGAAGAAAACTTTAACGAGGTGAAGTAAAAGATTCTTTTATATCTCTTCCGAAAAGCTTGTATGCAAAACAAGCATAGATAAGAACCGTCAAAACTAGTGGAAAATCTGGGATAGACAGAGAGGCAAATGGAACACGCGCAAAGAAATCAACAACAGCGAGCTCATAATGAAGCAGTTGGTATGATAAATATCCAAACGGCACAGAAAGAAAATAAGAGAACAATCCTGCAAAACCAGTCAGGAATCCAATACCCATAGTGATAGGAATAAAAGGCAATATAAAAATATTCGCAGGCAAGGCGACAAGGGATAGATTACCCATCTTGTACAAAATAAAAGGTAGGACAAAAATATACACAGCGCTGGTGACAGAAATAATATCTCGCAGACCGAAACTCTTTGTAATCCATTGAAAATACTTCTCCACTCTAGGCGCAAAAAATATCACAGCAATAGTAGCCAAGAAAGAAAGCTGGAAAGACACATCATAGTAGAGTACAAATGGATTGATCAATGTCATCACCACGCCCGCAAGCAAAAGCGCTCGCGCCACATCATAATTCCTGCCAGAGGCGCGAGCGTACAAAGCTAAAACTGCCATTATTCCCGCGCGAATAGCAGTAGAAGCTCCGCCTGTCATCAAAATAAAAAGTAAAATAGAAAGAATCCCAGCTCCAATAGCAAAAGTTTGTGGAAACACAGAGAAGACTTTCATTATCCACTCGGCAATTATAGTAATATTGTAGCCAGAAAGAGAAACGATGTGTATCGTGCCAGTATCCACAAAGTTTTTTCTCAAAGAATCACTAAAGGCGGATTTTTCTCCTAAGATGAGCCCGCCCAAAAGCAATGATTCAGGTTCTCTGACAGCAAGATTTATTTTGCTTGAAAATTTCTCCTTTATCGAAAACAAAAAAACCTTCAAAAAGTTCCCGTGCCCACTTGATAAAACCTCAACATCCACATATCTCATAAGATAGAAAATCTCGTCCTTTCGCAAATAATTTACATAATCAAACTCTTTGCCTTGATCTGTAATGAAATTTTCTGGTTTCTCTAAGACTCCTCGGACCTTTATCTCATCTCCGTATCTCAAATCAAGACCAAAATCCGCCGTAATTAAAACTCTAACTTTATATCCATCTTCTTTTGCCTCAAAAAGAACTTTTTTGTTATTTTCTCTGATATCTGGCTCATCTATTATTTTACCCATAAGCACAACTTCTTGATCAAGTTTGCTTTCAAACAAAAGAGGAGGCGCAATATTACTGAAATGAAATCTGATGGTACCAAAAGAAAAAAGTAACATCAAAACAGAAATCAAAATCCCAATATCATGTTTGGAAACAAATTTAAAAAATAAAAGAAACGCCAAAGACATCACGCTTAAAAATAAAGCCAGATGAAAATCAATAAAAAACATAGAGCGCGCAAGCACACCAAAAATAAAGCCAAAACAAACCGTAAAAAATATTTTTTCTTTCATGCTGATAAATCAACCGATACTCCATCCGCAAAGCTAGTAGCTATTTCATCGGCTCTTTCGTTCCATTTATCTCCACTATGCCCTTCTACATATTTCCATTTTATTTTGAAATTTTGCGTAAGATCAAAAAGTTCTTGCCAGAGTTCTTTGTTTAAAACAGGTTTTTTTGCAGCATTTCGCCAATTATTCTTCTGCCAATTAAATATCCATTCGGTTATACCTAGAATCACATATTTTGAATCTGAGAAAATTTCAATTTCTCTTGTCGTTAGGCCTTGCCTAGCGATGTTCTTTTGCAAATATTTCAATGCTTCTATAGGCGCGGTTAGCTCCATCTGATTATTGGTAGCGTGAGGAGAAAATCCGCCAAGCTCAATAACCTTTTTATCTATAAATAAAATTACTGCCCAGCCAGCCTTCCCCGGATTTCCTTTCGCCGCCCCATCTGTGTAAATTGTGATTTTTTCATTTTTCATATTTTATATTATATCAACTATCCGCAATCGGAGCTCGGTGCGTCCGCCGAAACGAGAAAGATCAAAAGTTCCCAAAAGATTTATTTTATTTTGATTTAAAATGGGGATTTTAAAAGAATCCAAGCCCGAGAAAAATGCAACGGCTTTTATTTCTTTGCCACTTTGGTCAGAGACGACTATCTCCAGATGTTCCCCTGAACCATTCTTGCCAAATTGTTTTATTTTTTCGACTTTCACATTATTAAAAAGAAAGATCGGTTTCTCGTTGCTCATGCCAAATGGCGCTAATTTTTCTAAATCTTTCCAATTCTTCATATTCACAGAATCTAAACCAGTCTCTACATCATATGTCACACTGTCTGTCTTTTTTTCTCGTTTCACTTTTTGAAAAGAAATAGATAAAGACTCTTCTAAGAAATGAATCTTTTCATTGTGCACAGTAAACCCTCCAGCGAGCTCATGCCCGCCAAATTCTGCAAAAAATTCTTTGGTCTCTGTCATGAGCTCTACCACAGAGACAGAGCCATCACTACGACACGAACCTTTTATCAAATCATTCTCGTCTCTGCCCCAAACAAAAACCGGTTTTTTATATTTATCCATCACCTTGCCCGCTATCAAACCCAACACTCCTATCTTCCATTTTGGATTGCCTAGTACCACTACATCGCTTTGTTCTCTTTTTGAAAAGTTTTTATTAACTTCACGCATAATATTCGTAACCATTAGCTTCCTCTCGTCATTTATTTTTGACAGATGATCTGCGAGGACTCCAGCTTCACCCACATCGCTAGTCGCGAGCAACTCATAAGCGCGTAAAGGATCATCCATTCTGGAGGCAGCATTTAATCTAGGTGTAATCATAAAACCCACATCGTCTTCTGCGAGATGCTTTTGTTCAATATTCATTTTAGTCAAAAGCTTTTGCAAACCCGGACGAGGCGATTTACGCAAAACTTTCATACCAAAATAAGCGATCACTCTGTTTTCACCAATCAAAGGGACCTGATCGGACAAGGTCGCAAGTCCAGCCATATCGAGCAACCATTTTTCCCAGCCATTATTTATTTTAAAATATTCTCCATATTTTTTTACAAAACCCTGCACAAATTTAAATATAACTCCCGCACCACAGAGCATCTTTTCAGGATAATCATCTATTTTTGGATTTAAAATCGCATACGCACGAGGTAAAACAATATCAACAAACCCGTTTACACCAATGCGTGGCAAGTGATGGTCTGTGATTATCACTTCCATGCCATCTACGGTAGCTTGAGCAACTTCTGCTACAGCCGTGATACCCAGATCAATAGTAACGAGCAATTTTACTTTTTTTTCTGCAAATTGTTTTATTGCAGATAAATTTAAACCATACCCCTCTGAATTTCTCTTTGGAATATAAATTTCGTAATTTTTGTAACCAACTTTTTTAAATAAATCTTCCAAGATCACAGCGCCAGGAATACCATCACAATCATAGTCGGAATAAATCACGGTCTTTTCGTTTGCATCAATAACTTCAAACAACTTCACGCAGGCGCGCTCCATATCACGCATTAAAAAAGGGTCACGCATATCACGCTCGTAATCTGGATTTAAAAATACTTCAATCTCCTCTTTGGTTTTTAGGCCTCTCTTTTCTAGTAAAGACGAAATCAGTTCCGAATACATAGACCAAATAATAACATATATGCTAAAATACACTGTATGAAAAAAGATGACTGCCTATTTTGCAAAATCGCAACTGGCGATATCCCTTGTTACAAGATTTATGAGGACGATTTGGCCATAGCGTTCCTGGACATCGAGCCTGTGCACGTAGGACATACACTCGTAATACCTAAAGATCATTTGGAAAATATATTTGAACTGCCAGAGGACACTTTGGCACACATGATAAAAATAGCGAAAAAGGTAAGTCACGCATTGCGAGACACAGGAGCAGAGGGAATAAATATAAATACAAATAACGGCATTGTTGCAGGACAGACTATTTTTCACTCGCATATACATATCATGCCTAGATATAAAGACGATGGCTTAATGCCTTGGCCAAAGAAAAATCCAAGTAAAGAAGAACTAGAAAAAGAAGCAAAGAAAATTATTCAAGCGCTTTGATACCCGGCAGAGTGCCATTTACTAAAAACTCCAACATCGCTCCACCTCCAGTAGAAACAAAAGAAAAATCTTTCTCATCTTTTACAAAAGACACCAAATCTCCCCCACCGAGAACACTCTCTTGTTTTGATTTCGAAAAACTTTTCAATACTGTGCTTGTAGCGCTATTATCGCCCAATTCAGATTTACCTAAAGGTCCATTCCAAACCACAAATTTGGATTTTTTAACTAATTCAACCAAGAATGCTGTGGACTCTCTGCCAATATCCACTATTACATCATGTTTTTCGACTTCATCAATATTTTTATTTAGCAATTTACTTTCGGACTCCACCACTACGTCATCAGGTAAGACAAGTTTTTTGTTTTTTAAAATTTCATAAAAATCATAAGAGTTTTCGTCTACCAAAGACTTACCCACTTCGTTTCCCTTGGCTTTTAAAAGATTATTTGCCAACGCTCCACCCACAAAAACCAAGTCGGCGAGTTTCAAATATTTGTTGATCAAGGGTACTTTAGTAGAAAATTTGGCTCCACCTAAGATAAAAAGGAATGGGTGCTTGGGTTTTTCAAACGCTCTGGATAAATATTTTATTTCTTCTAGAAATTGCAATCCCGCATAAGCAGATAAGAGTTTTGGTAAAAGAATTATCGAGGCATCTTCTCTGTGAGACACAGAAAACGCTTCATTTACATATATATCTGCCAGCTTTGCAAGATTCAGAGCAAATATTTTATCGCATTCTTTTTCACCTATATCATTCCTTAAATTCTCGAGCAGGATGACTTCGCCATTTTTCATTTCGGCTACGGATTTTGAAACCTTCTCACCAAGAACTTCAGAAACAAAAACATGCTTGATATATTTATTTAAGAATCTGGAAACAGGAAGGAGGGTTTCTCTTGCTTTGCTCAAATGAGAAATTAAAATTATCCTTGCCCCAGCATTCGACAAGTATTTTATGGTCGGCAATGCTTTTTGAATTCTAAAATCGTCTTCTACCTTCCCATCTTTGATGGGTACATTAAAGTCCACACGCACTAGAATCTTTTTGCCCTTTAAATCTTTTACCTGTTTGATACTTCGCATGTTTTTATGATTTTAGAAAACTTTTCCGCATTTAAACTCGCGCGACCAATAAGAAAACCGTCTGCTTTGCCAATTTTTATAAATTCTTCCGCATTCTTTTCATCTACCGAACCTCCGTATATTATGCGTATTTTGGATACAACTTTTAGACCAAACTTATCGCTCAATACTTTCTTTATAAAAATTCCCATTTCAAAAAATTCCGTCGCTGTCGCAGCAGAAGCGCCAGTACCTATAGCCCATACAGGCTCGTAAGCTACAATGATTTTAGTAATATCTGATTTTGATATGTTTTCTAGTGAATCTCTTAATTGTGTTTTTATAAAATCAAAATATTTGTTATCTTCATCTCGTACTTCTTCCCCTATACAAAGCACTGGGACAAGTGAAGAACTAAGCGTGGCTTTTATCTTTCTATTTACATCAATATCAGTTTCTCCTATCTTTCTTCTTTCGGAGTGCCCAACTATCACATGCTTTACTCTCATGTTTTTCAGCATTTTAGCGGAAACTTCACCGGTATAAGACCCTTCTTTTTCAGAAGAAACATTTTGCGCGCCAATTTTGATTTTTTTAGAAATCTCTTCGAGCTCTTCTATAAAAAGCACCGGCGGACAAACTACCACTTCAGTATTCTTCAATCTCGGCATCAGTTTAACTATTTTTTCAAACAGATTTTCTGCCTCTTTTAAAGAAGATGGGTTCATTTTCCAATTACCAACGACAATTTTTTTCATACAGAGAATTGTATCACGTAATTCAAAGTTACTTAACCTCTTTCCAAGAAGTGATCTCCCACCCACCAGTTGGACCAGACGTAAACAAGGTATTTGCAAGACCAGATGTATAAGTAATATTTGCGCCATTATCTATATCAACCATCTTGCCTACAACCTCACTCAGCTCTACATTATTATTCAAATGTACTGTGCCATTTTGAGCATTTACAAGGATAGCGCCAACATTATTTAAAATTTCTATAGCATTTGAACCTGAACAATTTGAAGGACAAGCGCTAGTGGACACAAGCAACACATAACTATTAGGCTCTCCGGTACCATAAAACTGCACATTGTTGGACAGGGTGACTCGTCCGTCAGTAACAATAATGCCACCTGTCGAACCATACGATTCGTCTAAAGAAATCTTCGCTCCATTTTTTGTTGTTATATTACCAACAACATGGATCGTTCCAGTAATGACTAAATCAGCATTGATAGCTAGATCACCAGTAATCTTTTTAGGACCTAAAGTTCCTGGTGAAGAAATAGTCAAATTACCATTGATAACCTCACCCAACAGAGCATCTGCTTTCCATCCGTCTATCATTTCTTGTGTGATAGGCATTGCGGCTTCTTCAGGATCTGGTTGCGATGTGTCACAATCCTTGTTGTTGTCATCACCAATTTGACAGTACAGATTGCCTGCGACAGTAGAATCCTCTATATAATGCGCTCTGGCATCTCCCTGACCTAGAGTGCCAATAATAATATTATTGATAAAACCAGAGGCACCAGCCGAAAAAGCAGAGCCTGTGATAGTAGCTCCATTTGAACCATCAATTGGACCATTGGAATAGACATTGCCATTAACCACTGCATTACCACCAATCTCAAAACCTCCCAGACCAGCTTGAATGCCATAATTAAAAGAAACTCCGCTTCCAGTGTTTAATAAAATTTCATTTCTTCTCTGTCTAGAAGAAACATCACCCAAGGAAGAAATAATTTTTTCATTGTAACCCGAATCCGTTATCGTGGCTGTAGCAGAACTACCACTCAAGGTGATCGTATTCGTGGTTCCAATGTTCTTTCCTGTTTTCAAGCGAAAATATGAATCTTCAATCGCTGACTCCGAAAGAAAAAAGCTCTGATGGGATTTTGTTAAGTCACTGGTATCTTTAAACCCACGAACTACTGGAGATACAAGACCAGAAATAATAGCCAAGGAAATAAAGAGGAAAAAAACTATAGATATCAGCATTGCCGCGCCAGACTGATTGTTTATTTTTCTTTTTTTATATATTTTCATTTGTTATTTATAAATTAAACTTAATACCAATAAGACCCGCGAAGGACGACCGTGTCATAAAAATCTACAACTCGATTTTGCTTATCTCGTTTGGATCTTACAGAGACAGATATTTTGATCGCTACGCTATTCGTGGTGTTAATCTCTGTAAAAGACAAGTTTGTTACCTCCAAATTCTGAGAATTTAGATTCGCTATAAAGTCATCACTTTCCAGAAACCTTACATCAGTGCCAGAGAGCAAAAAATCCACATCTCTTTCATTATTATCTTCATCTAAGGTCCCAATCTTTAAAGCATTCGTACTTATCTCATCTATACGATGCGCGCTTCTGATTTCTTGAGTCATTTTTTTTAAAATATCCGCACCTTGTCTTAATTCAGCTTGGATAGCCGTTTCTTTAAAGGACCCCATCATTACAATCATTGAATTAATAATAAGAATAGATAGAATCGAAAATAGAGCGATGTAAAAAAGGGTTTCCATTAGCGCATAGCCATTATTAATATTTTTTTTGCCTTTTATCATGAGAAAATATCCATTATATAAAATGGTAAAGTCTTGTTTTTGATTTGTCCGCTTTCATTCCAAGATACATTTACCGTTACTAGTCTCGTTAGTGGGTCATTTACTCCAGAAACAACGATATCTGAGGAATTAGCATCACGATTAACGCTGGACATGATGATTGTGCGCGTAAAATTCCCCACAGTAGAAGGCGTAGCGGACAAAGACCAATTACCATTTGCAAATACAAGATAGTAAGGAGTCCCAACAGATAGATTTGAAATATTATTCCACGAACCATCTCGAAGTATACGTACCGCTTCAGCCCCCTCATCTAAAAGAAAAGAGGATTGGGCAGTATGCAGAGCTTGGCGAGACACAGCCATGGATTTTTCTGTGACAGACATCGCTGCTAGAATCGAAACCACAATAATAGACAAAGATACTAGAACTTCGACCATCATAAATCCTCTTGTTTTAATTTTTATATTTCTTTTCACCTGATTAATAAAATTATATTAAATAATGAGCAAATTTAATTCACACTTGTTGCGCCAGTAGCGGAGATTGTAATAATCTTTGTAGAAGAAGGGGTAAGAACAGTTATTGTGCCAATCTTGCTGGGAGCGCCAGAGAGTCGTTCAAAATATAGATTCCCAGAAGATGCGCTAACTCCACCCAATGTAACATTTGAAATACTAGCTGGATAAACTACATTTATAACTTTATTGTCTATAGCCCCTTCTGCAAAAATCTTGCCTTTAAAAATAATAACCTGATCCGATTTGAAATGTACCCCGTATTCTGAAGAATCCACTGAAGCAAGACTTTGAGATTGAGCGCTGTGCAAAGATGAAGTAATATCCTCTAACGTATTTTTTAGAACTTGAGTTTCTCTTATATCTGAAAATCCAGGAGACACGATCATTACCAAAATACCGATGATAGCCACGACTACTAAGGTTTCCAACATTGTTATTCCTTTTTGATAAAAAAGATATGTCATATTCTAGCTAATACTACCTAATATTGAATAAAGTGGCGAAATCATGGATATGGCGAAAAAACCGACGGCTCCACCTATGAAAATCATCAATACGGGTTCGATGATTACGGAAAGATTTTTGGTTTTGTTTTCTATCTCTCCCTCATAGAAAAGAGCGACCTCAGATAGCATTTCAGAAAGCTTGCCTGTCTCCTCTCCTACCTCTATCATTTCCACCATCATCACAGGATAAAGATTTAAATTTTCTGAGAAAATTTTAGTAAAAGATTCTCCTTTTTCTATGGCAACTTTTTCCTTATTTAGAGTATCTTTGTAATAAGTATTTTGTACCACATCTTCGGCTATCTCTATCGCTCTGCCTATAGACACACCTGAAGATAAAAGTGACGCGAGTGTACGCGCAGTGCGCGCAGTGTTTAATTCTTTCGCGATAGTGCCCAAGACAGGCAGGCGAAGTATAATAAAATCCACATATTTTTTCATAAAAGGAGCTCGGACTAAAGAAAAAACTCCAACCCCAGATGAAATAATGATCACAAAAGACAGTAATAAGTGTTCAGAAAAAAATGTACCGAGAGCAATGATGGCTCTTGTGGAAGTAGGTAATACAACTCCGAGTTCCTTGAATGTGCCCGCCAAGGTCGGCACAACAAAAGCAAACATCAGAACACCTATTATGATCATGGCGCAAAAAATAACCCCAGGATAAATGAGCGCGCTTTTTACTTTCTTATTTAAAGAATGAGCTTTTTCCAAATTCACCCCGATTTCTGAAAGTGACACGACTATATTACCCGATTCTTCACCTGCCTTGGTCATGGATACGAAAAGTTTCGAGAAAACTTTTGGGAATTTAGCAAGTCCTGCGGAAAGATTGCCACCAGAGTTTATCTCGTCAGAAAGTGAGGTCAAGATTTTTATAAATGCTTGATTCTTGGTTTGTTTTTTTAACACGGAAAGCGCGCGATCGAGTGAAAGCCCTGCCTTTAGCATTCCGCTCAAATTCTTTGTGAAAAGAATTTGTTCTTCAATATTTATCTTGCCAAACATATCGCCAAAAATAGAAGTAAGATCAAAAGATCGGTTATTCTTTTCCTTTATAGAAATAGGCATGCTACCCTTTGCCTTGAGTTCGTGGGCAAGAGCAAAACGATCGATCGCCTCCATCGTCCCTTCAAGAATTTCTCCATTTTTTAATTTTGCTTTATAAGAAAAAAGCATTGTCAGTTTGTAAATATTTCACACAAAAATGCTATTCCGACACAACACGGAGCACTTCTTCTAAAGAAGTATGCCCTAAAACAGCCTGAAACACTCCATCTTCAAGTATGGTCATCATCCCCTCTTTCTTGGCTTGAACTTCGATCTCGTCTTGCGAACTCCCTCGAATAATCATTTCTTTTATTGAAGAAGTCACTTTCAAAACTTCATGAATACCTATGCGATTTGAATATCCATCTGGATATTCAGAACTTTTGACTGGCTTGTAAAATGAAATTTTATCCCAAGTAATAGACTCCTCCACAATTTTTTCATTTTTCAAAATTGTAAGCATTCTATCGAGATCCACTAGCTTTCCAAGGTTCTTTATTTCGTCTTTAGATAGGGTGTATTTTTCTTTATTTTCAACAAGCTGGCGTACAAGTCTTTGCGCGATAATTGTTTTTAAAGTTGAAATCATCAAAAAAGGCATAACTCCCATGTCCATCAATCTTGGTATTGCCCCTGCCGCAGAATTCGTATGAATAGTAGAAAGTACAAGATGACCCGTTAGAGCGGCATTTATGGCAAGGCTAGCAGTTTCTCCATCGCGAACCTCTCCTACCATTATAATATCTGGGTCTTGACGAAGAAGAGAACGAAGTCCGTTTGCAAAAGTAAGTCCTATTTCTGATTTCACTTGAGTTTGATTTACCCTCTGCATCTGATATTCGATCGGATCTTCAACGGTAGAAATGTTTACCTCTGGCTTGTTCAAAATATCAAGCATCGTGTAAAGAGTCGTGGTCTTGCCAGAACCCGTGGGGCCAGTGGCAAGTATCATACCTATCTTTTGCTTTAGTGAATCATGAATTCTTTCTAGCCCCTCCCCATGAAAACCAAGTGTCTCCAAAGAAAAACCGTGCGAATCTTCTTTAAGAACTCTGATCACTGTTTTTTCTCCGTAAAAAGTCGGCAAAGTGGATACGCGAAAAGAAACTTTTTCACCATTTTGCTCTATTTTAAATCTGCCATCTTGCGGAAGTCTTTTTTCATCAAGTTTTAGATTGGACAAAACTTTTATGCGTGTAGTGATTCCCGGCGCAATACTTTTATCAAGAATCATGGCGTCATGCAGTATGCCATCTATGCGATACCTCACTATGAGATTCTCTGCGCTGGGCTCTACATGAATATCTGAAGCATTCTGCAATATGGCATGGGAAATAAGCGAATCAACTATTTTGATCACAGGCAAATCCTCTGCCATCGCTTTCAATTCTTCTTCAGTTTTTTCTGTTTCTTTGCTTTCTTTATTTGTAGATGCTTTTAAAGTGGCTGCTTCTTTTTTAATTATATTATCAAAATCCGCCTGTAAACTTTTCCTATATTGAGTCAAGGCATACTTTATGGAAACACTATCTGTGAGACGAGGCAATATTTTTGTGCCAGAACCTTTCTTTATAAAATCAATTATAGGGAGATCGTCTACATCAAGCATCGCAACTTCAAGCCCAAGTTTACTTTTTTCATAAGCGATAATATTGTGATTGCGAGCTATAGGCTCGGGAATCAAAGATAATACCGCCGGTTCTATCTTTTTGTCTGCCAGATTTATAAAGGGTATGCCTAAAACAAATGCCTCCATACGCGCGAGATCCACCTCAGATATCTTGCCTTCAGACAACAGCAAATTGCCAAGTTTTTGGTTTTTACTTTTCGCTTTTTCTGACAGAGTCTCCAGATCTTCTCGAGATATGAGTTTTGAATACAATAGAACTTTTTTTAACTGACCCTCATCTATCTGCATCTAGATATTATACACTAAAAAAATCGCTCCTCGATACAGGAGCGATTTTTTTAGTTTTTTTATATATCTATTTTGTTATACTCTCCAACACTTCCAATCTTTTTGTAAGTTCGTCTATTTTTTCCTGTTGAATCTTTATCATCTCTTGTTGTTCCTTAATAGCTTCTACGACAACCGCATCAAACTCAAATGGAAGGCTGATACTTTTTACTTTTTCACCAGAACCGACAAGCGTTGCGTCTGAGCCTTTGGCGTTTACTTCTTTTACCCATTCAGGGAAAACTTTTGCAACTTCCTGCGCGATGAAACCGCCTTGTGTGTCGGATTCATCGCCATGATTTTCAGGATTGATCCATTTGAAATTTACGCCACGAAGCTGTGTCAATTTTTCTAGTGCGCCTGTGTATGTAGCCACATCTTTTTTCAGACGAGAGTCCGAAGTACTAGACCAAGAACCACCATTTGGTTTTGCAGCTGAATCAGTAGTAAGTTCCAAACTATAAACCGGAGTCGCTGTGCCTATACCTACATTGCCGTTCTTTAAAATAGTGAGAGCGTTTGCTTTGTTATCAGAATCAACCCCTATGCCAACCTCTAAGAGAGGATCCGCAGAATTCCAAACATCAGATGCTCCACCACCGACATTGTACCTACCTAAAGCAACTGATACATGACTGTTTGCGTTGGTATTATCACCCATAGCTACAGATCTTTCACCGTTTGCTGTAGTCAAAAAACCAGTAGCAAAAGAATATTTACCTATCGTAGAATCAGACCAGCGACCTATACCAGATCGAAAAGAGGCCTTTCTCGCATACCAGAGCATCATCGTGCCTGCTTCTCCGCCACCACCCAAGATAAAACCTGAACCCACATTGCCATTTGCAAAAATAGAACCATCGCCTCCTAGATGCAGTTTAGTAACTGGAGCTGTAGTGCCAATACCGACATTACCATTATTATAATAAATATTTGTACCAGAAGTAACCCACTGGCTAGAACTTGCTTGCGGAGTGACCCAAGAAGCTAGACCATTTACATCTGAAGTCAAAACTTTACCTACTCCGGGATTTCCACCAGAAATTTTTATTTGACCAACTAAATCAAGTTTGGCAGTGGGAGTACCAGTACCTATACCGATATTTCCATTAGTCCTATAAATATCTTGTGTTTGACCTATGGGATTCCATTGTCTTGGTTGCCAATTCGCAAGACCAGTCGCGTCAGAAGTCAACACCTTACCTGCGCCAGGACTACCACCGGTAATTTTGATTCTCCCTGCAACTTCTAACTTCACCGTTGGTGTATTTGTGCCGATACCTACATTTCCATTAGTAGGATTTAAAATAATATTCCCTTTTGTTCCGACCGATGTTGAATCCAAAATCAGATTGCCACCTGAAACATTATCACCAAACAATGTAAAACCATCTGCATTGTTGTCAGCCGTCCATAATACCGGACCGCCTTGCGCTTGTAGATCAAGAGCAATTCCGAAAAACATAGCACCCAAAATCAAAACAGAAACCGATTGTAAAATTATTTTTACTTTTTTATCCATAAAATACGAAAAGTTAATTTACTAATACCCTATTTCTACAACTTTAAGAAAAAAAAGCAAGTAAGCACAAAAAATCCGCCAAGGGCGGATTTTTTGTGCTAAGTTATTTTTTATTTTTTAAATTTTTACCATTCCACAAGCACAAAGCCCGGAGCGCCATCACCACCATCGGCAGCAGGACCAGCACCATTACCACCACTACCATAACCTGTACCACTATTAGCTACATAATGATTGGCATTGCCAAAAATACTACTACCTCCTTTTGGTACTTGTATAGGTGTTTCACTATAAAAACCTGTACCAAAAAGATCATGAGCACTCATACCATCAGTACCACCCATACCACCTTTCTGTCCAGCCGCGCCATGTCCACTCCCTAGATATCTTTCACCTCCACCGCCTCCTTGAACTATCAAAGTTCCAAACTTTGAATCGCCTCCAGCTGTTCCATTGCAACCACCACCCGAAATGCCTCCAATACCGAAACCTCCAACCTGAACATTTACATTTTCTCCTGGTGTTACATTTATTTGTTGAGCAAGTATTGCGTGCGCGCCACCACCTCCGCCACCATAACGCTCAGAAGCATTAGAGCATCCTCCACCTCCACCTCCACCAGACATTGTAATCCATACCTTTGTAATATAATCAGGCACTGTGAAAGTATATAATGCATTATTGAAACCATATTGACCAACACTATAACGCGCTATTCGAGGAGTCGTAGAAGCTGTTGTCTGTACTGTATCGTCTGGAAACTTTATACCGTCTTTTGTTGTTTCTATCATACCAGCGACGGTAAGCTTACTAGTGGGAGTAGAAGTCCCTATACCCACATTACCGCCTAAATGTTGTAAAGCCAAATTTTGATTGGTTGTTGATTGAAGAAAAGTAAACCCTGCAGTACTTTGATATCCAAGCAAAAGACCATCTGCATTTTGAGTACTACCGGACAAAAAAAGCTGAGCTTTTCCTTGTCCTAACATCGTTCCGTTTATATCTTGCGCCACATGCAAAGCGCGACCAGTATATCCATAATTAGAACCTCCTATTATAACCCCTCCTCTAGTTGTGTTTAATAAAATAACCCCATTCGTACCATTTTGGCTTGAATCCAAAACAAGAGTGCCATTGCCATACAATTTAAAACCATTGGCATTCACATCCTGCGTCCATGGTGTCTGTGATCCTGGCTCTCCCCCTCCTCCACCCACTGGCAACTTTGCCCACTTGGCAAGACCTTTGTCATTCATAGCGGTTAGTACCATTCCTGTCTCTATTACACCCTGACTGTAATCTTCTACTTTAAAATTTCCTTGAACATGAAGTTTTGCATCTGGATCTTTGTCTCCTGTACCGACGCCTACCTTGCCTTCACTTGTTGTCCCATACCAAATATTCTTGCCTCTTTTTGTCCAATAGTTATTAGTGCTTCCTGTTGCAGGATCCTCCCATCTTACCAAACCAGTTGCATCTGAAGTCAGAACCTTACCCTCTGCTGGAGTGCCTGTTTTGATTTGAACTGTTCCATCAAAAATCGAACCCGTGAAAACTCTAAGTCCGTTCACCGCCAAAGAACCGGATTTTGTTTGAGCAGTGCTTCCTACATTTATCGGAGGTTCTGGGTTACCTGCTGGCGCGGAAGTAGAAGGAGCTTGCCATGTAGCCATCACCTGCACGGCTACGGCAAACAACGCTAGGGTTATGAACGATTGTAAAAATATTTTTGCTTTTTTGGACATATATTTTGATTAACTAATAAAATTTCTTATCTTACTTTTAATTTTAAATAAACCGACTTTTGACTTTTTTAATCTTCTTCATAACGAGGTTTTCTATTACTTCCTCCACTGCTACTTTTTTCGTTTATATCCACATATGTAGATATTTCTTGTTGCGTCGTATAGAAACCAGTACATGTCAGAGTATATCGAGTGAGAAGAGGAGCTATTGCCGGTACAACAACATCTGATTCAGAGCCAGTGCCATCTTGTGAACCTGCGGGAACAGTGGTTTTATTTCCACTCCAACCACCCGACGCCTTGCAGGAGTTTGGAACTATATTTTTAGTAGTCCATGAAAGTTTGGTTGTGTAAATTCCATTGTTCAAAACTGGCTTGGTATACCCTAAAGAGACATCTTCCAGTATAACACCTCTGGTAAGAGTCACGGCTTCAGCAGACACTGCAATTCCACCATTGAAACATTTTAGATTGTAAATCGTGGACGTAGGAACCGCGGGCACGCTGACCGTTTTTGATGCGGGAGGTGCTGGAAGCACTGATGGATTTGCAACTGTGCCTGACCATGTGGAAGTCGAAGGAGTGCCATTGTTTTTTGCCTCACAATCAGTAAGGGGGAGAGAAGAACTCCAATGCAGAATAGTTTGATAACTTGGCGGATACACCACAAAGGAATCAGCCGAGAAAATTAGAGAACCAATCGGCGGTACTATAGGAGCGTCTTTAAGCACTTGACTGAAATTAATCCAGCCCAAAACATCGGGTCCGCCCCAAGCAAAACCAGAAAAAGCGCCTGTGGTTTCATTCAAGACAACTTCATAACCAGAACCATTAAGACTTATCCATCCGTCCCATCCGCCAGTAGAAGTACTTGGCTTTAATGTATTACCAGTACAATTCGTGGTTGCCAGTACACTGCAAACCCTTGCCCATCCTACGAGAGTGCCATTCACGATTTTAGCATTCACGGGCGTAGTACCAGGTCCAGAAGGAAAACCAGAAAGTCCTCCAAATCTTATCCATCCAATACCATTAATATTTGAATCCACGCTATTCCCTGCCCAAGCATAACCTGTGATATTGCCACTACTGTCCACTTTTACCCCATAATCATATGAGGATGGTTGTACACCATCGGTATTTGGGTTGTGATCGTTAATAGAATTAAAAGAAAGCCAGCCCATACCGCCCAGAGAGCTGTTGCCACCAACTGTAAACCAATCAGCGCCCCAAGCAAAACCGGATACATTGTCAGAAGCACTAGAATTAACCCTTATGGTAAAGCCTAAAAAAAGCGCCAGCGCCATCAGACCGCCTATAAAAAAATGTTTCTTTTTTTTTGAATTATTCATTTGAATTTAATCTATAAAAATTATTTATGGCTTTAAGCTCTCTAATTCTTTAAGGACTCTTTCCTCTTCTGCCTTATTTTTTAAAGGCGCTTTTAAAGAATAAAGCTCTTTCAAAACTTCTTCTTCTGTTTTGGTATCATTCGGACGGCGTTTAAGGTCTTCAAGTTCTTTCAATACTTTCTTCTCTTCAGAAGAAACACCTCGATAATCCTGCCCCTGATTGAAAAGATATAAAGCAATAGCCAAAGCAATGAAACCTAAAATCAAAAAAACTAAGATCATATTTTTCTTGGGCGATTGCATATTGTATTTCATTATACAATGCTATTCCTTCCCTTTACACACTTACTGTGGATAAAGTCTGGATAAACTATTGCAAAAAATCTTCAATAATGATATAGTTTTGTATGTATAAGTCCTGTCGAAACAGGGCTTTTATTTTTAACAAAAAACAAAATATGCTAGATATAAAAACATTCAAATCAGCCTTGGAACAACTTGAGGAAGAGAAAAAGATCCCAAAAGAAAAGATCATAGACGCTATAGAGGCCGCGATGGCTGCCGCCTACAAGAAAGACTACGGCAAGAAAGGCCAGATAGTGCGCGCCAAGCTTGATCTTGAGACAGGTAAAACTGAATTTTTCCAAATCAAAATAGCTGTGGATGAAACTATCGCAAAAACAGAAAGCGAAGAAGATTCTGAATATTCTATAAAAGAAGATGCTGATGAGCGCGTGCGTTTTAATAGCGAGCACCATATCATGCTAGAAGACGCGCGAAGAATTAAAAAAGATGTAGAGCTCAACGACGAAATCGTATTCCCTCTTCCAAATCAAGACGACTACGGACGCATAGCAGCACAAACAGCTAAGCAAGTCATAATCCAAAAAATCCGCGAAGCAGAGAGAACATCTATCCTTGATGAATACGGCACAAAAGAAGGAGAGATAGTCACAGGTATCGTACAGAAAATAGAACGAGGTAATGTCTTTGTGGATTTCAATCGTGCCACTGGCATCCTCCCCGTAGAAGAACAAATTCCCAGAGAATATTTACAAAGAGGCCAACGCATAAGGGCTTACTTGTATTCTGTTGAAGACACACCAAGAGGAATAAATCTCCGTCTCTCTCGCACTCATCCGAAATTCTTGGAAAAACTTTTTGCCATAGAAGCACCAGAAATAGAAAATGGAATAGTAGAAATAAAATCCGTAGCCAGAGAATCTGGTTCCCGTTCCAAGATCGCGGTCCATTCAAATGATGAACACATAGACGCAGTCGGATCTTGCGTAGGACAAAAAGGTACCCGAGTAAACACCATCACCCAAGAATTAGTCGGGGAAAAAATAGACATCATACCTTGGTCAGAAGATCCAAAAGAATTCATTTCAAATGCCATCTCTCCAGCTAAAGTGCTTTCTATAGAAGTAGATGAAAAAGAGCACCGCGCGACAGTAGAAGTCGCAAATGATCAGCTATCTCTCGCCATCGGCAAAGGTGGCCAAAATGTGCGCCTTGCCGCCAAACTCACCGGCTGGAAGATAGATATCAAGGGCGACAGCGAAAAAGAAGAAGAAAATGAAGAAACAACTTCAACTATTGACAAATAGACCTATATTGTGCGATAATATACAGGTATAGTATTAGTACCTTGAAATGTGGGTTGTAGCAAATAGATATTGATTATTCTATATAGATCGATGTTTGCTTGCTACAAACCAAACAAATCACGCTTCACCGATTTTCACTCAGCGCAAAAGGAGGTTTCCCATGCGCCAGCTAATTACCCTCACCTCTGGCTTCGGCCGCGTCTGCCTTTTCATTTTTTCCCTCCTTGCTTTTTTCATTCTCACCGGCACCGGCTGGGCGCAGCCAAGGCAAGTGCACAACATTGAAATCGAGGGCGACACTTTGCTTTTCACCTTTGCCGACCGAGAGTATTTTGTCACAATAGGGAGCGATGGAAACGTCGTGACCCTGTTTGCCAAATACTCGAGTCTGATCCTCGATCCTGCCAACCAAACTATAACGGCAAACCTCATGATTTCGGCCTCGACACCGGAAGCGCTTTCCGGCAAAAGCGGCATCTCGTTTACCGTCTTTGTCGACGGCAAGCAAGAGTTGCTTGGAGGATCCAGTGGCTACGGAACCCTTGCCAAGACTCTGAAAGGGGTTCTTGCAGGAAAACGCCGGATAAAGATCGAGGCAAAAGCCGCTGAAATGACAAAGGTGTTCGTCTACGAAGAAGATGTGAACATCACAACTTCTGGACAGAATATCTTCGCGGTGACAAGGGACGATTGGCGATAACACGCGCGATCGGCCCCATCAAAACACCCTACCACCCGGTTTTTGTGAGGGGCTGTTTTTCGTTTAGGGCGAAATTTATTATTTCCTATTTATATACATCATGATCACCAATATACAAAACACTTATCTCCCTATTCCAACCCAAAAACTTTTTTTAGTTTCAAGTTTAATTCTAGGAAGGTAGCTCTGTCTAAACCGCCTATCTCTCCTATAGCTATCTTTTTCTCTAGTGTGGCAATTTTGGAAACTTTTATGATTGAGTCTGCTTTCAAACCATTTTGTTTATCTGCTTTGACTTTCAGATCAAAAGCTCCGACCTTGTCGTTTGACTTTGAGGAGATAAAACACGCTATAAAATCATCTCCTTTACTCTCAACACTCAATACCAGAGCAGGACGAATTTTCTGACCAGATAAATCAGTAAACGGAAACGGAACCAGCACAATCTTGCCTTTATGCATATATCTTCTTTAAATCTTCTCTGCTATAAATATCCGGCTCGTCTTTCAAAAAATCAAAACTCCTAGAATTGGCATTGATGTTGGTAATGTCATCAATGTTTTTGTTGTAATTTGAAGGAAACTGAACAATCACAGCATCTATAGAATTGCGCCTACCTATCGCAAAAACCTCCCCACGGTATTTGACACGATCTATCAAAGCTTTCATGCTGCTTCTGGCATTTGTTATGCTTATTGTTTTCATATGTACATATTGTACAAAATATAGAAAAAAATGCAAATCAAACTTCTTCTGTGGTTACCACCTTACCAAATTACCAAAGGGCACCTTTGGTAACCTTTGGTAATTTGGTAACTTTAAATTTTTGTAATCGGTATAAATAAATAGTATTATTTTCATATATGAATCATGAAAAATTTCCCTCTGGAGCGAGTTTCGAAAAAATGAAAAGATGGCTTGTTTTCATAATGATATTCTTATTAACCAATCCAGACAAAGAAATAAACAGATGGATTCTAAGATATCAAGACTCCAAAAGACAGGAGGAAAAGGCTCGTATAGAGATTTTACAAGAATTTCTTTTGGATATACGAGGAGCAAAAAATCAAGAAGAATTTCAAAAATATGTTCTTTATATAGATCAAGAAGGCTTGATTCCAGATATGCTGGTTTTAAACATTGAAAACTATGATCTATTACAAAATCATATTAATGATTCTATAGAATATATGAAGGGGATTTTAGAATATGTACAAAATAAAAAAGAAACATTAAAAACCCTACACGATAAGCTTTTAAAAAAATATCCCAAAGATAGTCAAAGAATAGAAATCTTAATAAAAAGTCTTCAGTAATAATATTTTGAAAAAATAAAAAACTATACTATAATCCTCATATGGCAAATATAAATCACAAACCTTCTAAATACATGTTAAATTTATTGCATGTCCTTCCTCCTTTCGTAGAGGGCAAAGACGGCGTGATAAATACCATCGTAGAGATAAATTCTGGCTCTATAAATAAATACGAAATCATCACCGAGAGCGGTCAGCTCAAACTCGACCGTGTAGGGTATTCTTCACTCGCCTATCCTTTCGCGTATGGCGCAATACCAAAGACTTGGGATTATGATGGTGATCCACTCGATGTAGAAATAGTAAATGTCATAGAACCCCTCGTGCCTGGGTGCGTTGTTGAAGCTCGTGTTATAGGTGTTATGAAATTCGTAGATGGTGGCGAAGTTGATGACAAAATCATAGCAGTGCTCGCAGATGACAGACGAAGCGATCATATACAATCAGTAGAAGATCTCGGTGAACAATTCAAAAAAGAGACAACATATTTCTGGGAACATATAAAATATTTGAAGAAACCGGGCACAGGAGTAACAAAAGGTTTTTACGACAAAGACGAAGCAGTAAAAGTCATCAAAGAATGTGAAAAAAGATACGAGGAATTGTATCTACCAAAATTTGAACAGTGAAAATGACCTGTTGTGTCAAAAACACCCTCCATGTATAATTAGCTGGTCCGGTAACGGGCTGGTTGTTGTTTTGATTATAAGCTAAGGTAGATTTTATAAATTAAAAGAGAAAATTATGAAAAAATATTTAAGTTTGTTTTTGGTTTTAGCCATAGCATTTACTCTGAGTTCTAATGCGTACGCAGAAGACAGTGGTAGTGGTTCTTCACCGTACAGCACAGGATCTGGATTGAGGTTGAAAGCTGGTGTTGGTGTAAAAGCAAATATAGGTATCACTCCCGAGCAAAGACGGGCAGAAATGGAAGCAAGATTGGAAGCTCAGTTTAAAATGCAAGATGATCTGAAAGCAAAGCGTGAAGCAATAGAGGCCGAGCTAAGAGCTAAAAGAGAGGCTGGTAAAGAAGAGACCGCAGAAGAACGAGAAAAAATGGAAGAGATAAGGGAAGATATGAAGTTGAAAAGAGAAGCCCTCTTCAAAGAAATGGAAGCAAAGAGAGAGGAGATGAAGAAAGAAATGGAAAGTCTCAGGGCAAAGATGGAGTTACAGAGAGAAGAAGCAAAACAAAAGTTTGAGAACCTGAGAGAAAAATTAAAAGAAGAGAAAGATGAGGCTAAAGCGAAAATAAAAGAATTGAGAGTTGAGGGTCGTGAAAGAGCTCTTGAGAGGTTTGACAATGCAATAGAGAGAATTAATGTATTAAAAAATAGAGTAAACGAACACATTACAAGACTTGGAGCAGAAGGTGTAAATGTAACAAGCGCAAAGACTTTTGTCACCTTGGCTGAAACAAAATTAACTGAAGCAAAGACAAAAGTAGCGGAAGCAAATGCATTATTAGCTATTTCCCTTGAACAGTTAACGGCAGAACAAAAAACAAAATTGCGAACTCTTGCAGGAGAAACGCAAACCCTTTTAAAAGAAGCTCATAAAGCCTTAAATGATGCTATAAAATCACTCAAGGAAGAATTCAAGCTAAAGAGAGAAATGGAAAAGAGCACTGAATCAACAATGAACACTACTACGGGAAATACCGGTGCAACACAATAAAATTATCAATTTATTATAAATAACTTTTAAAAACATTATGGAATCAATGTCACAAGAAGATAAAAAATCAAATGGGGCACTTGTCGGATCGATCATTATCATCATCATATTGGTAGTTGGCGGGATCTATGTTTGGCAATCAAAAGTAAAGAAGGCAACTGACAGTAACTACAAAGAAGAAGCAACCACCACTTTAGATGATGCAGAACTTAACACTCTAGAAGAAGAAGCTGGAGGACTAGATTCTGAGATTGATCTTGATATAAATTCAGTAAACTAGATATCAAAAAATAAAAAACCTTCCAATAGTTGGAAGGTTTTTTATTTTTTGACAAACGCAAGTGATAAATATAATATAGTTGTATGCTAAAAATAGATATAAAAAAGTTGCCTAAAAGCGAAATAGAAATAGAGGCAGAGCTTGGAGCTGAAATCTTTGAGGAATACTTCAGTAGAGCTGTAAAAAAGATCGCTGAAAATATTGAATTACCTGGTTTCAGAAAAGGTAAAGCGCCGGAAAGTGTCCTGCTCTCTAAAATTCCCGAATCTCAAATTCTTACAGAGATGGCAGATATGGCTCTCAATGAGCATTATCCCAAGATTTTAGAAGAAAATAAAATTGATGCCATAAGCAGACCAGAAATATCCATCACTAAACTCGTACGCAAAAATCCTCTTAATTTCAAAATAAAACTTTCAGTCATGCCTGAAATAGAATTGCCTGATTACAAATCAATAGCAAAAAAAGTAATCACTAAAACTAGCAAAGAAGATAAAAATCTCGAAGTAACAGAAAAAGAACTAGAAGACACTATTTTAGACATCAGAAAATCTCGCGCTCCCAAAAAACACATTGCCGAACAAGTAAAAGAAGGGGCTAAAGACAAGGAAGATGAAACAGATTCTCCAAATAAAGAAGCCTTGCCAGAACTTAATGATGAATTCGTAAAAGCTCTCGGTCCTTTTGAAAATATCGCTGACTTTAAGGAGAAGCTAAAAACAAATATAAAACTGGAAAAAGAAAATCAGCTAAAAGAAAAAACTAGGTTAAAAATAGTTGAGGAAATCATAGATGAAATCAAGACTGACCTTCCAGATATACTAGTAGATATAGAACTAAATAAGATTTTATACAGAATGGAATCAGATATTAATCAGATGGGTTTGAAGTTTGAAGACTATTTGAAACATCTGAATAAGACGATGGAAGATTTAAAAGGAGAATTCAGAAAAGATGCGGAGAAAAAAGCCAAATTATCTATGGCATTAAATAAGATAGCGGAAATTGAGAAACTTTTTGCCGATAAAGAACAAGTAGAAAGAGAGGTAACGCAAATTTTAGAAATTTATAAAGATGCAGACAAAGAACGCGCCACCATCCATGCAGAAAATGTCCTAACCAACGAAAGAGTCTTCCAGTTCTTGGAAAATTTAGTATAATACCATTATGTTAATACCAACAGTTACCCCGCCACAGCGGGGCGAGAAGTGGTCTTATAAAATACCTCTTACTTACTAACTTTAAATCTTAAATAAAAATATGTTAATACCAACAGTTATAGAAAAATCGCAGTTTGGAGAGAGAGCTTATGATATTTACTCTCGCCTTTTGCGCGAGCGCATAGTTTTTCTGGCAGGGCCAATAGATGACAATGTGGCAAACATCGTCATCGCTCAACTTTTGTTTTTAGAGTCCGAAGATCCCAAAAAAGATATCTTCTTGTATATCAATTCTCCCGGCGGATCCGTCACTTCCACATTGGCCATAGTAGACACTATGAGCCACATCCGTCCAGATGTTTCTACTTTTTGTGTAGGGCTCGCAGCATCCGGCGCCGCCTTAGTGCTCTCTGCTGGCAAAAAAGGCAAAAGATTTATCTTGCCAAATGCCGAAGTTATGATCCACCAACCTCTCGGCGGAGTAGAAGGTCAAGCCACAGATATTGCTATTTCTGCAAAACATATCTTAAAAACAAGAGATAGCTTAAACAAAATACTTGCTAAAAATACAGGCAAGTCTCTCATTCAAATAGAGAAAGATGTAGAACGAGATTTCTTTATGGACGCAGAAGAAGCCAAAAAATACGGCATCATAGACGAAGTTCTCACTAAGACCAAAACTCCACCATCTAAGGCTTAGACTGTCAGATTTTTGATGATTTTCATTAGAAACACAAACATAGACAAAGTCTTTAACATTTGTTATATTGTAAATGTTGATTTTACAAATTTATTTTCAATTGGTTTATAGAAATTCCCATCTATGTCGTTGCGAGATAAAATACAAGAAAGATCGTTAAAAGAAGATTTTGGTATTTTGTGCATGAATGCAAATCTGCGTCTAAAACAGAAGCAAAACAAAGCATAGGGGCTGTTTTTATAAGCTGAAACAAAGCTTATGAGCTCATTAATTATAATACTAATTGGAGTCGGAGTACTCCTTTTAGGCGTTGGGATCGGATACTACCTGCGAGTCATCGTCGCTTTAGGTAAAAGGAAATCCATAGAAATAGATATCAAACAGATGACGCTCTCTGCCAAAGAAGAAGCGCAAAAGATATTAGACGAAGCAAACAGTAAAGCTGAAAAAAGGCTCATTGAATTAAAAGAGGAAGAAAAAAAGCACGACCAAGAGTTTAAAGAAAAAGAAAAAAGGCTCATAAAAAAAGATGAGTTCTTGGACGCGAGACAGCTTGATATAGACAAAGAAACCGAGAATATCAAACTCAAGATAGAAGAAGTAAAAAAGGTACAAGAAAAAGTTTCTAAGATAGAAGAAGACAAGAAAACAGAACTTGAAAGAATTTCAAAGTTAAGCGAATCCGAGGCAAAAGAGCTCTTGATCAAGGATATAGAGAAAAAATACGAGGAAGACCTTTTGATAAGAATTCAAAAACTCGAAAATAACAATGAAGAAAAGCTTGACCGCAGAGCAAAAGACATATTATCCACTTCTATCCAACGCCTAGCATCCAGCACTGCCGCTGAACTCATGGTGACTTCGGTCAGCATACCAAACAACGAAATCAAGGGGAAAATAATAGGAAAAGAAGGCCGTAATATTCGCGCTTTTGAACGCGCATCAGGAGTAGAGCTCATAGTTGATGACACTCCTGGTACTATAGTTATTTCCTCCTTTGATCCTGTCAGAAGACAAGTTGCGCGCCTTGCGCTGGAAAACCTCATATTAGACGGGCGAATTCAACCTGCAAAGATAGAAGAATTGGTTGAAAAAGCAAAAGAAGATATAAACAAAATAATAAAAGAAAAGGGTGAACAAGCTGTTTACGAATGCGGAATCTTGAATTTCGATCCTAGAATAGTAGCAATAATCGGCAGACTCTACTTCCGTACAAGTTATGGACAAAATGTTTTGCAACATTCCATAGAAATGACGCATATCGCTGGTATGATAGCCGAAGAACTCGGAGCGGATGTAGCTATAGCAAAAGCCGGCGCATTAGTACA
The DNA here is from genome assembly GCA_964361705.1 of uncultured Candidatus Saccharibacteria bacterium. Lineage (GTDB taxonomy): Bacteria > Patescibacteriota > Minisyncoccia > Phycocordibacterales > UBA9973 > UBA9973. The sequence continues at coordinate 5,895 of CAYIBP010000004.1, read as the reverse complement.
CGACATAGGAAAAGCCCTTGATCACGAGGTCCAAGGTACTCACATAGAAATAGGCATACGCATCCTTCAAAAATTCGGCGCAGATGAGCGTATTATAACCGCGATGAAATCGCACCATGAAGATTATCCTTATGAAACAATTGAATCAGTAATAGTGCAGACCGCAGATGCTATATCAGGAGGACGACCGGGCGCTAGACGCGATTCAGTCGAGAATTACTTGAAGAGACTACAAGAACTTGAGGCTCTAGTAAACGCCTTCCCTGCTGTAGAAAAGTCCTACGCTCTGCAGGCAGGCCGTGAAATAAGGATATTCGTAACTCCAGACAAAGTCTCCGACGCAGAAGCTAAAATAATGGGCCGTGATATCGCTGTAAAAATAGAGCAAGAGCTAAAATACCCCGGTGAAATAAAAGTAATACTGATAAGAGAAACAAGAGTGATAGAATACGCAAGATAATTCATTTTTCTGCTCTTAATCCAGCATAAAAATTACAAAAACCTAATTCTGAGGAAAAACCCTTGTGCTCTTGCGCTAAAAAACCCTTGATATATAATATAGGGGTATTGATTTTATAAGTAAATCGCCGTCTTGGTATGATACTAAGGTGGTAGGGTCGAAATATTACAAGAATTATCTTTTAATAACATGAATAAACAATCATTGGTTGAATGGGTACAGGCAAAGCTTGGAGGTACAAAAGTACAAGCTGAGGAAATCGTTGATGGATTGTTCGATGCAATCGTTGGCGGTATGAAAAAAGGCATGGATGTTTCAATTGCCGGTTTTGGAATCTTTTCTGTTAAGGCTCGCGCAGCTAGAATGGCTCGCAATCCAAAGACAGGAGAGCAAGTCAAAGTTGCTGCAAAGAAAGTTCCAAAATTCAGACCAGCAAAAGCTCTTAAAGACGCGGTTGCATAGTTTTAATCTCGAGATTAAATTAAAAAACACTCCCATAATTTGGAGTGTTTTTTAATTTTGAGTTATTTAGTATCTTCTTATCACCGCTTTTAGCACGGCGTTTATATTTAAAGAGTGTTTTGGATAAATGGGCTTGTAGTTTTTATTTGCGGGTTCGAGCCAGACTTTGCTTCCGTCTTTACGAAAATATTTCATAGTAAACTCCCCATCTACTTCAGCTATTATTATTTGTCCGTCTTTGGCCTGATTTGTTTTCTCTACCAGTACCATGTCGCCTTTTTCTATATGAGCATCTATCATAGAATCTCCATCTACTTCGAGCATATATGTTATTGATTTATTTTTTACTAAAAGATCATCGAGGTTTACAGTATCAGTAAGCTCTTCTTCTACAGTTGCAGGAAATCCAGCAGTCACAAAACCGAGCATTGGCACTTCACCGAAAGATTTTGAGGGTACCAGTCTTCCAAGGTGGTCTTTGGCTACCATTCCCCCATCTATGAGCTTTTGAACGATTTTAAAGACTGCATTTTTGGATTTAAAATCAAACAACTCCATCATCTCGGAATATGTGGGCATTCTTTTATTGTTTTCGTAGAAAGATTCTAATTTTTTCTGATACTGATTGACCATAAAATTTAGCTGAAAAGAAAGCTGGGAAATAATCTCTTGAGAAAGCTCTGCCTATTATAGAAACGAATCTTCCTCAAAAGGAGTTTGTGATCTCGGGCTTCCTTCCAGTATTCCTCTCCGCGAAGGATCTTGAGGTCAATTATCTTGTTTACCCTATTGATCTCTTTCTCTATAATTTTTAGATATTGTTTTTGCGACATAAAATTATATATACTTAATTACTGATAATCTTATGTAGATAAGTATAAGTGAACGTTCGTTCACTGTCAAACAAAAACTGTGGATAACCTACGAATTCACTCTTGGCCTATATTGCAGAGCTTCAAGGATATGATTTGCTTCTATCTCTTCTGAATTTTCTAGGTCCGCTATTGTTCGGGCGATCTTGATTACTCGGTGATAAGCACGAGCGGAGAGAGCTAAATGTTCGGCGCTATCGTCTAGGATACGTCTCACTTCTTCATCGAGTTTAGCCATGCTTGCCAAATCTTTCACATTCATTTCACTGTTCATACTTATATTTCGGCCAAATTTTTCAAATCTTTTTTTCTGAATTTTGCGCGCGTTCATTACCCTCTGTTTTATCTTGTCGCTTTTTTCTCCGTTCCCCTCTTCGCTTAATTTTTTATAATCCACATTACCTACAGAAACCCACAAATCTATCCTATCCATTATCGGGCCGGAGAGTTTCCTTTTGTATCTGTCTAAATCCGAAGGCTTACAAATACAGGCCCGCTGTTTAGAAGTGGCATTACCGCATGGACATGGATTCATAGCCGCAACCAAAATAAAATTGGATGGAAAAGTAGCAGTGCCCTTAGCGCGAGAAATCGATACGATATTGTCTTCAAGAGGCTGACGCAAGGATTCGATAACCCTTTTTTCAAATTCTGGAAATTCATCTAAGAAAAGCACTCCTCTGTGCGCCAAAGTCACTTCACCTGGTTTCGGATAAGTGCCTCCGCCTATTATAGATACATACGAAGAAGTGTGATGAGGTGAACGAAAAGGAGGAGAAGACACAAGCTCTCCTCGTATAGCTCCCGCCACGGAATGTATTCCTGTGATCTCAAGTACTTCATCTATTTCCAAATCAGGCAAAAGCTGTGAAAACGCTCTAGCCAGCATCGTCTTACCTGTACCAGGCGGACCATACATAGCGATGTTGTGTCCGCCGGCTGCCGCTATTTCTAGACCTCTTTTTGCTCCTTCTTGCCCTTTAATATCAGAAAAATCAGAAATTCTTTTTTCTAGTTTGTATGCTATTTTTGTTTTTACTTGAGGTGGTATTTTTTTATTTTGTTTTTGCTTTGCTTCCAAATGAGAAGATTTTATCTCGTTGATATGCTCTACCACTTCCCTTAAACTCCCAGCGCCAAAAATTTTTATGCCATCTACAAGAGCCGCTTCTACTGCATTTTCTTTCGGCAAATATATTTCCTCAAATCCTTTCTTTTTAGCTTCCATAACGAGGGGCAAAGATCCTCTGATACCACGCAGTGTGCCGTCCAAAGACAGTTCACCTAAGAAAATCCTTTTCTCTCCGTTAAATTTTAAATCTCCCGCCGCAAGCATGTAGGCGAGTGCTATAGCTAAATCAAAAAACGGCCCTTCTTTTTTCAAATCAGCCGGTGATAAAGAAACTATTATTTTCTGATTTTTTGCTTTTGGAGATTTAAAACCAGAATTTTTTATAGCCGAGCTTACACGATCTTTTGATTCATCTACTGCTTTGTCAGGTAAACCTACGACATTAAAAGTGTGCAGGCCTTTAGATAGATCAACCTCTATAGTGACTATTTGTCCAGAAAGCAGATTGACCTGTGCGGAATACACTCTTGCGAAGCTCATATTATTTTAGGTGGGGGTTAATTCAGGAAGATTTATTATTTTTCTAGATGTTTCTTGCAGGTACGGGCTGCAGGATTGGCTTCTATGCGGTCTTTTTCTATATCTTTCTTACAGACTTCACATTTACCGAAAGACTCTCGATTTAAACCTTTTAGGGCGATCAAAATGTTATTCAATCGGCTTTCTAAAACCTTTATCATTGAGCTTCTCTCTTCAAAATCCTCAAATCTATCTGCCATGTCGTTCTGATCAGTATCTCTGTAACCCTTGTCTTCAGGGGTGGCTTCCCAGTCATTTGTTTCTGGATTCAACTTGCCCATACCACGCATTTGCTCAAGTAGCATATCCCTCTCCTTTTCTAATTTCTCTTTTATTTTCTTCTTATCAAGCATGTTAGATATGATAGCATCTTTTATTTTTAAGGCAAATCTCTGTCTTCTCGCAACTTTAATCAAACAACTGGTAAACAACATCACTAAGAAATATCTAGATTCTGATATCCATTTATTTATTTAACATTTTATAAATTATTTAAGATAAAAATATGCCAATTAATATCAACAAAGACCAAATGACTCCAATTACGATCAATGCAACTTCACCACCAGAAAATCCTTGTTTAAAACTACTACCTTCTTTTAACTTTTCGTTGTTAAAATTAATTGCTCTTTGAACCGACAACAAGGGAATAAAACTAACTGATACAGCAACCAACCAAACAATACTAGCATTGGTTGACTCATCTATGCTCAGAATATTTCCAAACAAAAGAAGTACGATATATGCTGCTGCATGCCAACCCGGCGAATACAATTCCTTATATCCATGGCTTTTTGATGATCCCAAAACTCTTTTGAATAAACCATGACAAAAAAATACAGCAAAAAGCGATCTCAATAATGGCGAAATATTCTGCCTTTCTGCTTTCTTTATTGCTTCCCAATTTTTATAAAACCAATAAACCTGATAAATACCAGATGTAAGAATAGAAAATAGAGCAAGGCGTTTGGGAGATATAGCAAAGTATTCAATGTTAGCTATCTGTTTTTCTTCTTTCTTTTCCTGTTGGCTATTTGATAATTTTACTCCGCAGTTTTGACAGAACTTAGAGTCACTTTCATTTTTTGATCCACAATTTTGACAATACATATTTTTTCTTTTATGTTAATTTTGATAAATGTATCATTCAATTACTTTTCCTCTAGAGAACTGTTGATTATTTTTTGTTCTTAATCTTGATTTGACAATGGTTTCCTGTTTAAAATATCATCAAGAAACTTTTTGTTTTTGTCTGGAACTTCACCATACTTGTTGACGATTGGTTGGCTTTTTTTGAACAAAAGAATAAAAAAATAAATAACACCCACAAATGGAATAGCCATCAAAAATATAAACCAGCCATTTTTACCAATATCGTGAAGACGACGAACCATTAAGGCGTAAACATAAAAGGAAACCAGTAAATAAGGGATTATATATAATGTTGAAAACAAATCTGCCGTTTCTGTATCAGAAAACAGGCTAAAATACAAAACTAAAAGAGGTAATGTAAAAACAAAATAACCTAAAATATAATTCTTTCTTCCTATTCGTCCACTGTATAAATTCTTTATGTAATCCATATCTTTTCTTTTTCCGTTAATTTTAATAAAATATTATTTCTTTTCTTCTTTGCTCCAATCGTATTTGTAAGGATTTAAAACTTCTTTGATATCAGATTGGGGGATGAGGATGTCGTCTCCGTTTGTAAGACCTATTCCTGGTACATATTTTGTCCACATGCCTATAGGATCTCCTTCAAAACTCATATCCTCCGCCAACACCTTGGTTCCATCCTTGAGGATGAGGAGCCACCTATTGCCTTCACCTTCAGAGGTGATGAGCTTTATGTTCTTTTTGTCTGCGTAATTATTTACTAGTGCATAAAATGCATTTCTTGCTGTGTAATAAGAAAAGGGAGGCTCAAATCTACTTTCGTGAATAATTCCAAAATTTTGTTTTTCCATACTACTTTATTTCGATGTAATTAAATACTTTAATTTGTCCATCGACCAAGTTGAACACATAATCATCGGGATTATCTGGTACAAAGTGAGTATGTATCTGTACTGAACCATCAATTTTTGGGGTAAATGTTGCAAATTCTTTGGTGGTGGTATCGTATACCATTGTTCTGCCTATGCGAGTTTGATCTTTTCCTCCCGGCATACTCTGCAAAAACCTCTTTGTCGATATTTTGGTGGAGACAAAGGATTGGGTAAGCGCATTCAGATTTTTTACAGCTGTGACTTCTCCAACTGTAGCCGGATTTATTTTTACTGTTGGATATATTTTCTCAAGTTCAGCGTAGTGAGTCCAAGCGTGAGCAATATCTGCTGGACCAGTGGTATTTATCTTAAGAACTGGATGATAGAAAGGAACTGTGTGCGTTCCGTATCTCCCCACCCGTCCCGCATTAAAAACTTCATCCAACTTTCTTAAAAGTTTAG
>CAYIBP010000003.1:0-79199 GCA_964361705.1 uncultured Candidatus Saccharibacteria bacterium | reverse complement strand
TTGAGCCGTTCCCATACCTAGAACTGGCGCTCGTAGCCCTAGCGGAAATTCCCGAGGCGGATGCCGAGGGTGTATTCCCTTTAGACCTGACACAATATGATATGATGAACGAAGGCACCGAGCATTTTGGATTTTGAGTTTCCCGCATTCCTCCCCAAACCCCTCCTGCGGGCAGAATTCGGAATCTCGCCGAATTTCAAAAACATTTAGCCGAGGCAGGGCGAACCCATATCCCCAAAAATATTGTTTCGCCCTGCCGAGTCCATTTTTAGTAATTTAATCATTTGGATTTTGCTCGAAATAGTTTCGAACTTTGTCCAGTAAACACCGCCGAATAATGAAATTATTTTACAGAATTATTGCAGATGTGATTTGTTTGATACATCTTTTTGTCATTTTGGTTGCGCTTTTTGGGTGGCTTGTGCCTAGTATTTGGTATTTATATATGGTGACCTTGGCTGTGGCTCTGCTCTCGGATTTGGTATATGGATATTGCATTCTGAGTAAATGGGAATTTGATCTCAGAAAAAAGATCGACCCTGCCACGAATTATGATTTTGCTTGGACGACATATTATACGCACAAATTTTCCAAGGCGAATGTTTCTAATAATTTTTTTGAAAAGATTAGTCTTATATTTCTTGCGCTCTCTTTATTTATAAATATATATTTTAGGTTTTTTGTAAAATGAAATTGTGCTAATATTTGCTTATGGAAAAGATGACATTGGAACAAATTTAAAATTTGGTTTTAGAGCAGGCTCGGCAGAAAGGTTTTGGTACAAATTACAAAAGCTTAAGAAAAGTGAGGTATCGGCAAAATTAATATATTGTAATATACTTTAAACATGCAGAAAAACTTTTTTATATTAGGGGCAGATGATCCAGAAATGAGGGAAATAGTAAAAATCTTAACAGAAAAAGGTGAAATGTTTGTTTTTGCAAAGATAGAAAAGGAGAGAGTAAATCCTGGTCAAGCATACGAAGCGGATGCCGTGGAAGTTCCAGATGGTTATACGCCTGTTCTTATCGAAACTGAGCCTGCGAATTTTAAAGATCGGACGGATGTTGCCAGGATAGATCACCATAGAGAAGGAGATCTTGGTTATAATTTAGATTATACAAGATATCTAGAAGCGTCTAGTCTGATCCGATTACTGAAATTATTTGGAATGGAGCCAACTCCCGAACAGAAAGTGCTTGCCGCGATGGACCATTGTTTTCTTGATGCGCTCGAAGGTAGATGCGAAGGTGTAACTAAAAATGAGGTCTTGAGATTGAAGATACAAAATATTGCAGAATCAACTAGATCAGAATACATTGTGGTGCAAGAAAAAATTCTTTATTGGTTAAAAAAAATAAAAAAAAGCACGGACTCTGTGATAGTTGATGGTATAAAGATCGTGAATCTTACAATGCGCAATATGGGGATTGGTTATTCAGAAAATTTATTGTCAGCGCAAGTTGCCGCCGCTCTAAGTGGAGGCGCTGTTTTATTCAAACGTAAGGACTCAAAAGGATCTCCTTATAAAATAAGTATAAATGGAAGGAATTCGGAGGCAACCATCAGATATTTCAGAGATGTTTTTTGTAAAGCAAATCATTTGGAGGCTTTCTATGGAGTGCTAACTCGTGGATATGCAGGTGCTATTTTTTCAGATGAAACAAACAATATCTTACAACTTCCGCTACTGAATGATGCTAAAGAAAAGATAAAAAGGCATTAAGACAAAATTAATATATATTTTAGATTCCAGTATGAAAGACAAAGAAGATAAAAATTTGTGCATTATATATTTGGTGCGTCACGGACAGACGGAGTCAAATAAAGCTGAATACATCATGGGGCATTTAGATGCGCTACTTACTGAAGATGGAGAGATGCAAGTAAAACAAACCGCTAATGAATTAAAGGATGTTCATTTTGACGCTGTTTTTTCTTCTGATTTGGGGCGAGCTCATAGGACAGCAGAAATAATAAAACTAGAAAGAGATTTGGCTGTACAGACTACACAAGCTCTGCGAGAGAGGAATTTTGGTAGGTGGGAAAATAAAACCATAGAAGAATTTAGAAAAAATTTTAAAGAAATATATGAAAAGATGCGAGAAGCTGACCATAATGAGCGTGTAAAATTTAAGCCTTCGCCTGATATGGAAAGCGATGAAGAGATAATATCAAGGTTTATAACTTTTTTGCGAGAGGTTGCTGTCGCTTATAGAGGCAAGACTGTGCTCGTCGCTACGCACGGTGGATGCATTAGGACTTTTCTTATACACTTAGGCTATTTCACTTACAAAAACATCCCTTCTGGGGCAGTGGAAAATGCTGGCTATGTGAAAGTATCTTCCGATGGTGTGGATTTTTTTGTAGATGAAGTGCGGGGAGTGAAAGATAAACTTTCAGATTAGGAAATAAATAATAGTTTCAAGAAGGTAATGAAAAACATTCCTAAAAATATTCCTGAATTCGGAATAAAAAGAGAAAATGAAGAGAGGCGCGATGGCGGGTGCGCTGTTATTTTTGATCCAGAGAGTGGGTTGTATGCTGTCGGTAGACATCACGACAATGGACGCCTGCGACTTTTTTCTGGTGGAGTTGAAGAAGAGGAAAATGTACACGAAGGTATAAAAAGGGAAGTACTGGAGGAAAGCGGTCTTTATGATTTTCAGCATGGAGAAGAAATAGGGCAGGCTTTGGCGCATTTTTATAATTCTCTCAAAAATGTGAATCGAGTGGCATTGGCTACTTGCTTGCTCCTTGTTCTTCGCAGTAAAGATCTGAAAGATACAAAACTCGAAGCGCATGAAAAATTTTCTTTATATTGGGCGACAGGGGAGGAGATATTAAAAAACTGGCAAGAGCACAATCAAAACAAAGATGTGGATCATTGGATATATTTTTTTGAAAAAGCAGTAGCGAGATTGAAAGATTTGGGATATATTAAAAAATAAGAATATTTATGACAAAATATGTATTAAATGGTGGAGCAGTGAAGAAGGATAAAGAGAAGGCGAAGAAGTTCTTTGCTGAAGTTTTAGCGGGTCTTGGTGGGAGACCGAAGATTTTGATCTGTTGTTTTGCTGAGAAGAGGGAGGACTGGGATGAATGTTATAAAAAAGATTTGGAAATATTTCCGGCATTTTTCCCTGAAGGGGTTAGTCCAGAGATGATTTTGGCGTATCCGGAAACTTTTGAAAAACAAATTGCAGAATCTGATGTGGTGTATATCCACGGAGGTGATGATCATCTGTTACAATACTGGCTTCGTAAATTTGATATACCAAGAGTGTGGCAGGATAAAGTGGTAGCCACAAGTTCGGCCAGCTCTGATGCGCTGGCAAGACATTTTTTTACTTGTGATTGGCGCGAGTGCATGGATGGCTTGGGAATACTTCCTATAAAATTCATCCCGCATTATGAATCTGACTTTGGAAGTACGGATAGTAAAGGTCCTGTGGATTGGCAGAATGCTTACGAGGAACTGAAAGAATTTGGTGACAAAACACTACCAATCCATGCTCTAAAAGAAGGGGAATACATAGTGTTAGAAAAGTAATCTGTGATAAACCGGAGTTATCCACAACGGAGCTATTGATTTCTGTACTAATACCCTATACCATAGGGTGTATGGTAAAGAAAAACGAACAAAAGCACGGGGATGCCCATAAACATGGACTTCCCAACGAAAAAGCTCGCAAAGTTATAAACATGGCGATAGGCAGTGTGGTGAAAATACCAGAGATGGTTGACACTGGCAGGTATTGCCCTGATATCATACAACAAATAGATAGTGTTATCGGGTTGTTGCATAGCGCGAGGAAGGATCTTTTAAAAGAACACCTTGAATCGTGTTTGATAGAGAGGTTAAAAACCGACAAAGTCGGGACGATTAAGGAATTATTAAAAGTATATAATATGCAGTAGTATATTTTATGTCATTTACAAATACTTATAAAGTTAAAGGAATGCATTGTGCTTCATGCGCTTCTATTATCGAGAGAACAGTTAAAAAGATTGAGGGTGTGGAGAATATATCTGTGAACAGTGGTACAGAAAATGCGAAAATATCTTTCGATAAAAACAAGACAAGCTCGGCAGATTTTAACAAGAAACTAGAACCACTCGGATATTCTTTAGTTATCGCACCATCTCACGATATGACTGCGGAAGAAATGGGGATGACCCCAGATGAGCATAAAGCTCATTTGGGTTTGAGTCAGTCTAAATCAGAAAAATTAAAAGAGATCAACAGTATGCAGAAAAAAGTTTTTGGTGCTCTGCCTGTGGCTTTTATCTCTATTTTTATTATGGCATGGGAGATATTTGGAAAGTATGGTGTGGTAAAGCAAATGCCAGAAACCCTGTTTACATTTTTCCATCATCTTTTGCCTGTTTTAGCTACATATATTTTTATAACTATAGGCTGGCCATATCTTCTGGGAGTTTATAGATTTTTTCGATACGGTAAGGCGAATATGGATACTTTGATTGGTATCGGCACAGTAGCGGCATTTTTGTATAGTTTTGCCGTAAGCGCGTTTGAAGATGTCTTGAGGCCTTTTATAAATGTTGATGCCACATATTATGATGTGACGATCATAGTTATAACTTTCATCGCTCTTGGCAAGTATCTTGAAGCAAGATCAAAATTAAAGACAGGAGACGCTATTGAAAAACTTTTAAATCTACAAGCAAAGACAGCATTGGTGATTCGTGATGGCAAAGAGGTGGAGATTTCCGTAAATGAAGTGATACATGGAGACACCATAATAATAAAACCAGGTATGAAAATTCCCGTTGACGGAATAATTATTGAAGGGGAATCATTTATTGATGAATCAATGGTTACAGGTGAGCCGATGCCCGTTCAAAAGAAAAACGGTGACGGTGTTGTGTCGGGCACGATAAATACCACTGGATCTTTTACTTTTAAGGCGACAAAAGTTGGCTCGGAAACACTTTTGGCTCATATAATAAAAATGGTGGAAGAGGCTCAAGGTAGCAAGGCGCCCATTCAGGCTTTAGCCGATAAAATTTCTTCTATATTTGTGCCAGTAGTACTTGTTATTGCTTTTGTGACATTGGGTTTATGGCTTCTGATCGGGTCTGATACTCTTGGATTTTCTCAAGCGCTTTCTTTTGGTCTGGTTTCTTTTGTGGGTATTCTTGTCATTGCTTGTCCTTGTGCACTGGGTCTTGCCACACCTACTGCTATCATTGTTGGAGTCGGCAAGGGCGCGCGCGAAGGTATCTTGGTCAAAGATGCGGCTACCCTCGAAAAACTTCACAAGGTAAATACTGTAATTGTTGATAAGACAGGGACTATTACAATAGGCAAACCTACACTCGTGGATGTAAAAAACTTTTCAAACTTAAACAATAATGTTCTCATATCTATCCTAGCTTCTCTAGAGAAAAAATCTGAACATCCGATCGCTCACGCGATAGTGAATTACGCAAAAGAAAATAACATACAAATTTCTGAAGTTTCTGGTTTTGAAAGTATAAAAGGAAAAGGGTTAAGAGGGATAGTGAATGGGGTAGAATATCTTGTTGGCAATGCCAAATTGATAAAAGATTCTGGTATAAATTTTAATGAACAAGAATTAGAGCAATATACTGCACAAGGAAAGACTCCTGTTATTTTAGCCACAAAACCTGTCGGCTCTCACAATGATTCGGGAGCAGGCGGAGAAAAGATTCTTGGGTTCGTGATGGTGGCTGATGAAGTCAAGAAGGAATCAAAACAAGCTGTCTCTGATCTGCATAAGCTCGGTATAAAAGTGGTCATGCTCACAGGAGATGATGAAAAAGCGGCGAAATATATGGCATCTCTCGTCGGGATTGATGATGTGGTAGCTCATGTCTTACCAGAGGATAAGCTAGAGAAAATAAAAGAGTTGCAATCACAAGGAAAAATAGTGGCGATGGCAGGGGACGGAGTAAATGATGCTCCGGCTTTGGCTCAAGCTGATGTGGGTATCGCTATGGGTACGGGTACGGATGTGGCTATCGAATCCGCTGGGATTACGCTCTTAGGCGGAGATATTTCAAAGCTTGTGAAAGCTATAAAACTTTCAAAGATGACTATGCGTGGCATAAAGCAAAATCTTTTCTGGGCTTTCATATATAATGTAGTGGGGATACCGCTTGCGGGAGGATTGTTTTATCCGATCTTCGGCTGGCTCTTATCACCGGCATTCGCGGGGTTTGCCATGGCGATGTCTTCGGTGTCGGTAGTATCAAATTCATTACGAATTAAAGCAAAGAAATTATAAAATAATTTATGAAAAAATATACACTACATGTTTCGGGTACACATTGCGCTTCTTGCAAAATACTGGTTGAAGATGTTTTAGGCGAACAAGATTTCTTGAAAAATATTCGCGTTGACCTAAAAAAAGAAATTATAGAGTTTGAAACAGAAAATCAGAAAAGCGAGAGTGAGATTTTAAATATTTTTAACAGCAAGTTAAACGGAAACGGTTATGTTTTTTCTTTAGAAAAGAAGATACAAAATACCAACGGTGACACAGTGATATGGACAGCACTGCCTTTAGGGATATTTGTCTTGGTGATGTTCTTTATTCTACAAAAATCTGGTGTTTTGAATTTTGGTATCGGTGGGAACGTAACCCCACTCACAAGTTTTATCATTGGATTGGTGGCATCAGTATCGTCTTGTCTTGTGATAGTAGGGGGTCTAGTGCTTTCGCTTTCAGTAAAAGTATCAGAAGATAAAATAAGCGATACAAAGAATTTTATATTTTTTCATGCAAGTAGACTATTATCTTTTGCTCTTTTGGGTGGTGTGTTGGGGATTTTAGGCAGTGCACTGGGCGTGAATTTTACTTTTACAAATATTCTTGGGATTATTGCTTCGATTGTTATGATAGGACTCGGATTGCATCTTACTGGAATATTTAAAAGAAACAGGATAACCTTGCCAGTCTCATTGTTTAATTTCTTTAGGAAGGTTGAGCATAAAACTTTCACACCTATCATTCTTGGGTTTAGTACTTTCTTTTTGCCTTGCGGTTTTACTCAATCAATGCAAGTAGTGGCGCTAGGGAGTGGATCATTTATTTCTGGAGCACTCATAATGTTTGCTTTCTCCCTTGGTACGATGCCTGTGCTTGCGTTTCTTTCTTTCGGGTCAGCGTCTTTTGCCCACTCAAAGCATGCTCCGCTTTTTTTCAAAACGGCGGGAATTGTTGTTATAGGTTTTGGTTTGTTTGCGTTTCTGTCAGGACTTGCATCGCTTGGAGTTATCAATCCGTTATTTAATATATAAATTTGGTATCATATATTTATGAGTAAAACGATATTGGGCATTATTACATTTGGGCTTGTTGTCGCGCTTGTCGTGATATTTGTTAATGGTTCTAAAAAAGGAGATGGCACTATGGAGAATAGTGTTATAAAAGACGGTATACAATATATCACTATAAACGCAAAGGGAGGTTATTATCCCCTGAGATCTATTGCCAAAGCGGGTATCCCCACAAAGCTGGTTATGAAAACCAACGGATCTTTCGATTGTTCTTCATCGCTTTTGATCAGATCTCTGAATTATCAAAAGATTCTACCCCAAAGAGGAGAGGAAATTATAGATATAGGGATACCCAAAGCAGGTGAGCCTTTTACCGGTATGTGCAGTATGGGAATGTATAATTTTTCTATTGAATTTATTTAGAAAGTTTTGACAGGCGTTATCCTTTTATGAAAATTTCTTTTTTATTTTAGTCCAAATTCTACGATTTGTTTCATTGATTCATAAGGCTGTCCTCCCATGAGCGGATATTTTTTACCGTCTTTGGTAATGATGATATTCCAAGGTGTTGCACCACCACCTGTGTCATAAGCATTTTCTAAATCCGAATCTACATAGTCTTTGTATTTTCCACTGTTTAGACAAGTATTAAATTGATTTACATCTAGTCCCACAAATTCAGCTATCTTAGGAAGTTCATTCATATCCAAGCGATTGTTTGAAGGAGTTATCTCATACATGCGGTCAGTGTACTCCCAGAATTTTTCATTGCCTCCTTGTTCGTATGCGCATTCTTGAGCCTCAGCTTCTTTCAATGCTTTTGAATGTAATGACTGACCTAGAGAGTTTGGTCTGTAAAGAGGGGAATGACGGTATATCCATGCGACTTCTCCGCTTTTACCATATTCGTCATAAATTCTTTTCATTGTTGTATGAAAAGTTTTACAGAAAGGACATTCAGTATCTGAATATTCTATTATTTTCACCGGTGCTTTCAGATCGCCCCTTATATGGTCTCTTTTTGATATGGGTCGCAGATTTTCTAATTTTTCTTCGGATATTTTTTCTTGAGACAAATCGTTGCTTGTTGTTCCGATAGAAGAAAAGTAAATTGCGCCAGCTATCATCGCGCCTGCCACTACTATCGCCATGGGTATGGCAAGCTTGTTCTCTGTTGAAGCTTTTGGTTCAGGTTTTTCTTCTGATTCACTTCCTAATTCATTTGGTGTTTCGTTTTGCATATTTTTTATTATATACCAAGATCTTTTAACTAAAAAGGACTAAAAAGGGATCTATGTGTTTCTTTTGTTTATTTAAATTTTTCTAATGCGCTATTGTGAAAGCTATGATGTTTTTAGCGCCGGAATTCTTCAATATCCTTTTGGCTTCAGAAAGTGTGGTCCCGGTGGTCGTTACATCGTCTATGAGTATAACATTCCTTCCTTTTATTTTCTGTTCATTTTTTACTGCAAAAGAATTCATTAGATTTTTTAATCTATCGCTTCGATCCTTGATTCTTGCTTGATGTTCTGTCTCTCTGGTTTTTATTAAGATATCTTTTTTTAGATCAAAGTTTTTCTGTCCACTTTTCTTGTCTATTTGGATTAATGCCTCACATATCAGTTCTGTTTGATTATATTTTCGTTCTTTTTTGCGTTCTTTTGAAAGGGGAATCGGCACAAGTATAGGATCATGAAAATTTCTTAAGACTTTTAGATCAGCAAGTTCCTCAATTATTCTTTCATGCAAAATCTCTGCGAATATTAAAGCGAGTCTTTTCTTGCCTTTGTATTTTAAAAACCAAATGGATTTCTTGATAGAAGGATGTCTATAATCAAACATTGGGATTATCCATTCAGGTGTTTCTCTTTCTGCTATAGGAAAGGACGCAATACAATCCATGCAAAGTTCTAACCCTTCTCTTTTGCAGGAAATACAGCGAACGGGGAATATTACAGATAAAATGGCATCTAAAAAATACATTGTGTGCTATAATTATAAGCATAAATCTTATTAATTCAAGGAAATGAACAATATCTTTAAAGACATTTTTTCAAAATTAGGCAGTTTAAAGCCTGCCGATACAGGCAGCGCATTGGGTATAGATATAGGGTCTTCGGCCATCAAGATCGTCGAACTAAAGAAAAAGGGAGGCAAAATCGTGCTTGAAACTTATGGCGCTATTTCTCTTGGCCCTTATGCGAACACTGATCTTGGACGAGTCACGAATCTTCCTGTAGATAAAGTAGTAGAAGCCCTTAAGGAAGTATTGAAACAATCCAGTGTTTCTACTACTTCTTCCGCCTTTTCTATTCCTGTGCAGTCAAGTTTGATATTTACGCTTGCGTTGCCTCCCCAAGTAAAAGAAGGCGACATAGCTTCTGTAGTGTCAATAGAAGCGCGTAAATACATACCTCTTCCTATCACTGAAGTCACGCTAGATTATTTTATGCTTCCCAAAAGAGAAATGTCCTTTGAAGAAGCAAACGCGACTGTTTTACCAGACGCATCTCAAGAGAAAAAAGAAGTTCTAGCTGTTGCAATACAAAATGAAGCTATTTCAAGATATAGATCCATAGTATCCGAATGTGGCCTCGAGGCGAGTTTTTTTGAGATAGAAGTTTTTTCGTATATAAGGTCAAATTTTGAACATGAGCTTTCTTTGGTGCTCGTTATGGATTTAGGCGCTTCAAGTACCAAACTTACGCTTGTTGAATTCGGCATGGTAAAAGGTCATCACACTATAAATCGAGGTGGCGCAGAGATATCTAATTCTATAGCGCAGTCTTTAGGAATTCCTTTTCCTCAAGCTGAAGAAATGAAGAAAGAATATGGTCTTTTTGAAAATCCCTTAAAACAAAACATCGCGGATATTATAAAAGTTCACACAGATTATATCTTTTCAGAGGCAAATAGTGTTCTTTTGGGATATGAGAAAAAGTACGACAGAACCGTCACCAAGGTTATTCTAACTGGCGGAGGTTCACTTATGAAAGGTTTTAAGGAAATAGCAATTAATAACTTCCGAGCAGAGCTTGAGATCGGTCAACCGTTCTCTAAAACCAACGCACCTGAATTTTTAAACAAAGTATTGGAAAGTATTGGTCCAGAATTTGCTGTTTCCATCGGTCTTGCCTTGCGTAAATTACAATAAGTTGAGATAATAGATACAGGGTTATAAACAAAATGGACGGTCAAAATTTTCAAACATCTTTCATTCCCAAAAAACCGATGATTGAAGCTAGGGTTGTAAGTGGAAGTCGGGCAAGCTACCTGACAGTTTTTTCTGTCTTCATTTTCTTTACTATTATTCTTGCGACAGGAGCTCTGTATTTTTACAACGGAGTTTTAGCAAAGAACATAATCCAGATGGAAAGCGATTTGAATCTTTCCAAGAACCGTTTTGAACCATCAAAAATAGTCCAGCTACAGGTTCTAGACAAGAGACTTAGAGCTTCCGATGAAATTCTTGCCAAACACATAGCTATTTCTCCGATTTTCAAAGAGCTTCAGACTGTTACAATGCAGACTATTGGCTATACCAAGTTCACTTATGATTTAACCAACAGCAAGAACGGCTTGGTGATGATCAAGCTTGATGGTGTGGCTGTGGGTTACAGGTCTGTTGCTCTCCAGTCAGATCTTTTTGCTAAAAATAAAAATTTTATTGACCCGATTTTTTCCAACCTATCGCTGGATGACAAGGGTAACGTACTTTTTGAACTGGAATTCGGCGTAGATGCAAATTTTGTAAATTACAAAAAATTAATAGAAGTTACCGAAGCTAACACTGGCGCCCAAGATGATTTTGCCGATATCAATCTTGAAAACGATTTGGAAGCAGAAGAAGATGTTTTAAGCGAAGAGGATTTATTAAACTTGTGATTCTAGCAGATATTTATGTTTAAATTTATTTTACCAGGTATATTAATAGGAATAGCGCTCACAGCCTTTTTCCTATTTACAAGTCCTCTTTACCAAGATGTTTCTTTGAAGAGAAGTCAGGTTTCAGATTACAATAAGGCGCTTGATAACGCGAAAGCATTTGAAGCTGAACGCGACAAGCTCACTCAAAAATATAATTCTTTTAATCCAGACAATTTATCTAAACTGCAGAAGCTTTTGCCTGATAATGTAGACAATATACGCCTCATACTTGAGATAGAAAAAATAGCTTCTCCATATGGCATGGCGCTCAAAGATGTCAAATACGATGCGGGAGAGAATGTTGTTCTGACAGAGGGCGAAGAATCTGTGCCAGCAGAGGAAGAAATCATGGTTAAAGATTATGATACTTGGAATCTTGAGTTTTCAACCTCTGGCTCGTATAGTAATTTTATAAATTTTATAAAAGACCTAGAAAGTAACCTACGTATCGTAGATATATCTTCAATACAATTTTCTTCAAATACAAACTTGGGTGCAGGATCCTCTTTGTCCGAAGTTTACACTTATGATTTTAAAATTAAGACTTATTGGCTAAAAAACTAAAATGAACACAACTGTCAAAAACATAATACTCTTTGTCGTGATAGGAGCTTTGGTGGTCTTAGCTTATATTTTTTTTATAGGGAGTAAAGGGGAAGAGGCGAATTTGTCATCTACGTCAGGGGAATTTTCTTATGATCCTAACATCCCTCCAGTTTCACCCACAACTAGTGAGATGAATAGAGTAACGCAGGATTTCCTTTCGGTATTGCTTAGCGTAAAAAACATCAAATTAGATGATTCTATTTTTTCAGACAAAGTTTTTGCCGGTTTGAATGATTCAAGTATTCTTTTGGTTCCTACCGGTGATGAAGGAAGACCAAATCCTTTTGCTCCTATTTCTACCACGAATACCACTCCCGGATCGACAAGTGGCGGAAGGACTGGGGCTAGACCATAATTACCTATGAGTTTTTTAGAAGAATTAGCAAAAAAAGATGTCATCAATCATGACCAGATAGATGAGATAAAAGATTTAGCAAAAGAAAAATACGCAGGTGACATAGATCTGGCGTTGATGTCTTTTGGCGTTCCAGAAGATAAAATCTTAGAAGCGAAAGGCTCTTATCTCAAGATGCCGACGAAAAAAGTAGACATAAAAGAGACCACGCTTTTTGACGCTTTGAAATATATACCCGAAGAAGCCGTATCGCATTATAGATTTGTGCCGATAGACTTCAAAGACGGCGTGCTGGAGGTGGGTATTACAGACGGAGAGAACACAGAAGCCCTCGACGCGTTACAGTTCATCGCGGCAAAGACAGGTATATCCTTTAAGCTTTTTTTGATATCAAACAGTGATTACAAAGAGGTGATGGAGAGTTATAAAGGTCTTTCTGTGCAAGTTGAAGATGCATTGAGTGAAATCAAAGAAGGAAAATCAGACGATATAAAAACAGCCAATGAATTCAGTAGTTTGAACGCTGAATTAAAAAACGCAGAAGGAAAAGAAAATACAAAAATAGTTGAAGACGCTCCTGTGATCAAGATCGTCGCGGTGATTTTGCGTAACGCCATAGAAAGCAATGCTTCAGATATACACATAGAAAATACGGGAGAAAAAGTAAAAGTTCGCGTCCGTATAGATGGTACGCTTGGCACAACTACGGTTTTACCACTTAGTGTTTACAATGGAGTCGTAGCTCGTATCAAAATACTTGCAAAGCTTCGCTTGGACGAAAAAAGAAAACCACAGGACGGATCTTTCACTACTACATTAAATAGTAGAAAGATTGATTTTCGCGTTTCTACTATGCCGGCGTATTATGGCGAAAAAGTCGTGATGCGTATTCTTGATTCAGAGAAAGGGGTCAAGCCACTTGATCAGCTTGGACTTTCAGAAAGAAATCTGGAACTTCTGCGCGAAAGTTTGAAAAAGCCATATGGACTTATTTTAATCACAGGTCCTACGGGTTCAGGTAAATCCACCACACTTTACTCTATGATGAATGAACTCGACAAGGAAGGTACGAATATCGTCTCTTTGGAAGATCCTGTGGAATATCACATGCCGGATATAAACCAGTCTCAGATGATGCCCGAGATAGGATACACTTTTGCTTCAGGTCTTCGATCTATTCTTCGTCAAGATCCTGATGTTATTATGGTGGGTGAGATTCGCGATAAAGAAACTGCGCAACTTGCCATTCAAGCTGCGCTTACTGGACACCTTGTGCTTTCTACTTTGCACACAAATGATGCGATAGGAGCTGTGCCAAGACTTGTGGATATGGGAGTCGATCCTTATCTTATAGCGCCTACACTCATATTATCTGTCGCTCAAAGACTCTCAAAACTTACTTGTGAATCTTCAAGAAAGAAAGTACCTATGGATGAAAGCATCAAGCTTCAAATAGAGGGCAGTTTGAAAGATTTACCAGAGGAATTCAAAAAGACTATAGAAATAAAAAACGAAATGTACGATACTGTGCCATCGCCAGACTGTCCTTCTGGTACTCGTGGTCGTATAGCGATATTTGAAATGTTCAAAATTAATAGAGAAATGCAGTCTGTCATTCTTAAAAATCCAGTAAACGACGAAATATATAAAGTCGCCAGAAAAGACGGTATGCTTTCTATGAAAGAAGACGCGATGCTCAAAGCTATAAATGGTATCATTCCATACAAAGAAGTCTTTAATTTCACTGCCGAAGGCTAACTTCACGCGGTTGTCCACAAATTTCAGAGTGCCCTCTTTTTCTTGTCGTTCTTTTGTAATATACTTGTAATATGGATTATAAAAAAGAATTTGAAGAACTTATTTTGACGCTCATGCGCGAAGGCGCTTCGGATTTGCACATAGGTGCTTTGAAAGTACCGGCTATACGCGTAGCGGGCGAGCTTATTTTTCTTGCTAAACATCCCGAAATGTCCAAAGAAGATGTGGTTGGTATTTTGAGTGAGGTTTTAGATGAGAAAAAACTTGAAAAATTTTTTAAAGATAAAGAAGTTGATTTTTCCTACGACTTTCGTGGGGAAATGCGTTTAAGGGGTAATGCTTTTTTTCAGAAAAATCTGATCAGCGTGGCATTTCGCTTGGTGCCAAAAGTAAAGACTTTGACTGATCTACATTTGCCTGCTGTCCTTGCAGATATTGCTCGTAAGAAACAAGGTTTCTTTTTGGTAGTGGGGCCGGTAGGTCAAGGCAAATCCACCACGCTTTCGGCTATGGTAAACCTGATCAATAGTGAACAAGCTCGCCATATAGTGACCATCGAAGATCCTATCGAATATATGTTTACTCCAAATAAATCCATCATCAATCAGCGTGAAGTCGGCATTGATACCAAAGATTTTCACACCGCGCTCAAATCCGTCTTTCGCGAAGATGTGAATATAATAATGGTAGGCGAGATGAGAAATACCGAAACCATTTCTACTGCTGTGACTGCGGCAGAGACAGGACACCTCGTGCTTTCTACTCTGCATACCAACAATGCCGCGCAAACTATAGACCGCATCATTGATTCATTCCCGGGAGAACAACAAGACCAAATACGCATACAGCTCGCGGGAAGTTTACTCGGAATATTATCACAAAGACTTATTCCCAGAATCGCTGGAGGCCTCGTGCCTGCTTGCGAGTTGCTTTTGAACAACAACGCTGTTGCAAACTTGATTCGCGAAAAAAGAACACAAGAGATCAATGTAGTTATAGAGACTGGTTCAGAATCCGGCATGATAGATTTGAACCACTCTTTGATCGAGCTTGTACGTGCCGGAGAAATAACAATAGAGAATGCTTATTTGTATTCATTTAATCCTAAAGGTCTTGAGCGAATGATTTAATTTTCCATGCTATTTAAATACAAAGCGGTAGATGAAAGGGGACTAAACAAAGAAGGCGAGATAGACGCGCAGAGTCGCGATATGGCCATCAATGGTTTGCAGAGGCGCGGTTTGATAATCGTTTCTATTGTTGAGGAAGGAAAGAGAAAATCTTTTCTATCGTTTTCTCTTGAGAAGAGAGTTTCTCCAAAAGAAGTAGTGATTCTTTCTCGTCAGATATCAACTCTCTTTGAAGCGCAGGTTTCTGCTTTAAAGGCTTTTACCATACTTGCCACGAACACTGAAAATAAAACTTTAAGCAAGAAATTGACAGAGATAGCAGATGATCTGCAAGCCGGATTTTCTATTTCTGGTGCTTTAGCAAAACATTCTGATATCTTTTCAAATTTTTATGTGAATATGGTTCGTGTCGGAGAAGAAACAGGTAAACTCAATGAAACTTTTGATCATCTGGCAAATTATTTAAATCGCCAATATGCTCTGACTTCAAAGACCAAGAATGCTTTGATTTATCCCGTCTTTGTTATTTTCACTTTTTTTGTGGTGATGGCTCTGATGTTTGTGGTGGTGATACCAAAGCTTTCAGCTATAATACTTGATTCAGGACAAGAACCGCCTTTGTACACCAAATTTGTCATTGCTCTTTCGAATTTTTTTGTTGATTATGGTTTCCTAGTAATTATTTTCTTTATACTTTTGGGCATATGGCTTTGGAGACTTTCTGTTACTGAAAAGGGTAGGATATATCTGGACAAGATGCGTCTTTCTACGCCTGCAGTCGGGAATCTTTACAAAAAATTCTACCTTTCTCGCATAGCCGACAATATGGATACAATGTTAACTTCTGGTGTGCCTATTGTCCGAGCTATAGAGATCACATCCGAGGTAGTGGACAGTCAGATATACAAAAAAATAATGCAAGATGTTCAAGACGGCGTGAAGTCCGGCCTTGCTTTTTCTGCAACGTTTGAAAGACACAAGGATTATGTTCCTAGCATAATGACTCAAATGATAAAGATAGGTGAGGAGACAGGTTCGCTTGGTCAAATATTGAAAACCCTTACTGATTTCTATAAAAGAGAAGTTGATGATGCCATAGATACTCTGGTTGGACTCATAGAGCCGGTCATGATAGTGGTCTTAGGTCTGGGAGTCGGTGTACTTTTGGTGTCTGTACTCATTCCTATATATAATTTGACAGGCGGAATACAATAAAAGTTATCCACAGTCAATCTTTGACAGTATTAGTCTTATAGAGTCTAATAATGGCATTAATAGGGTTTTAACAAATTAATAAAGCCTATGAAAAAACGATTTTTATATTATAGGGTTTTCATTAAATATGTACTTGGTAATGTTGCCATGATCGCGCTCCTAGTTAGCGCTTTTTTTGTGCCTTTTTCGCAAGTTTCTGCAGCGAGAGATATTATAAGTGCTACACTTAATGGTGTCAGCAGCGCATCTGTAAAGAAGAGTGAAATGGTGAATGCGAGCGTTACCGTAGAGTCAAAGAACCTTGGTAACTGGGCTTCTACTATGTATAAAATAGGTAAAGCTCCTTGGGTGTGTGTAGACACCGCAAACCACAAGGCAGGCACCACCGGCACTGAATCTTTTCAGATGAAAGCTCCAGGAGCCAACGGCACTTACGCTGTGGTCTTTAAAGCTTATGGAGGAAATGATTGCAAGCAAACACACAGCAGTTTTGCCTTTACTCTTGTGAACGGTTTATTAGTAAATTCGGTGGCAGATACGACTCCGCCAGATTTAAGTGATCCAGACTTAGTGGACGATACAGTAGCCAAGAAGACAAAATATTGGAATTGGTGTGCTTCCCCAGATGATGATTCTACTTATAGATTTATCGTTGATCAAAATCCGATAGGTAAGCCAACGGGGGCTTTTAGCAGAAAATATTGCTATACGACCGTATCGGAAGGTAATGGAGTTTTCTATTTGCATATTGAAGCAAAGGACAACGCCGGCAATATGAGTTCAAAAACTGTCTCTGCTGTCCTTGATAATGTGAATAATAACGCCCCGACTTTTCCTACAGAGCCTCTAGTGGAAGATAAAATAAATCCAAAAGAAGTGACTGATCCAACTCCTGAATTCTCTGTAATTTTCAACGATCCTGATACAGGAGATATGGTCAAAAAGTATCGTTTGATAATCAAGGGTGGAGATAAAAGCCAATGGGACTCTGGTGTAAAAGAAGTACCGGGCTATCCTATCATGGAGACCTTTAGCGGACAAAGATTGATAATACCAGTAGAATATAGTGGTCCTGCTTTGAAATCTGGCGTTGAGTATGAATGGGTAATAAGACTTTGGGACAATGCGGACGCGGCCGGCAAATGGTCGCCCGAGGGAGCTCATTTTACCTTTGTGGGTGAATAATATCGCATAAAAACTTTTTCTTAACATAATTTTTCTCATATTTTTTTAAACGCCAAAATTTTGGTGTGGATAACCTTGTTGCAACCTCTTCATAATAGAAGTTATAATACATATATTAAAACGAGTCGAAATTTCGTTAAAGTATTTATTAACTTTTATAAAATAAATTATGAAGAATAATCTTAAAAAAGGTTTTACATTAATTGAACTCTTGGTCGTCGTCGCCATCATCGGTATCTTGGCGTCTGTAGTCTTGGGGTCTTTGAATACAGCGAGAAGTAAAGGTAATAATGCCGCGATAAAGGCAAATCTTGCAAATATTCGCGCTCAAGCAGAGATAGTCTATGATGGAGCAAATCCAAATAGTTATGATACTGTTTGTAATGGTGTACAGGATGGAACGATTTCAAAAGCTCTTACAGCAGCGCATTCGGCTAGTGGTGTTAGTGGTGGTATAGTTCTTACGTACGCAACGGCACAAACAGCAACAACTTCAAACTGTCATGCAACATCATCAGCTTGGGCTATATCAGTTCCTCTAAAAGCCGCAGATAATGGTAATTTATATTGGTGCGTGGATAGTCTTGGGACTTCTGCAGGTAGAGTAAGTGTTCTTGCTGGCTCATCAGCTGCTTGTCCAGCTTCATAGTTACTACTCTTTGTTTACAGTGTTTCTTACAAAAACCATCTCTATAGGGTGGTTTTTGTTTTTTGTATTTGGTATAATTTCTTCATTAATTAGAAAGTATTTTTTACTTAAAATTTTTATGAAGAATCTAAAGAAAGGTTTTACATTGATTGAACTCTTGGTAGTTGTCGCCATTATTGGTATATTGGCGTCTGTGGTTTTAGGGTCGCTAAATAGCGCAAAGAAAAGTGGAAGTGATGCCAGTATTCAATCTAATTTAGCGAATTTAAAAACACAAGCAGAAATTATTTATGGTAATTTATCGGGCAGTTATGGTAATCGGTCTTTTATAACTAATTGTGGAACTATAATAGCTGTTACCCCAGCAACAAATGTCTTTAATGATGCTACTGTTCAAGAACAAATTGAGGCTGCGATAGACGCAAATGGCGGATTGGATGCAAAATGTCAAGCAAATGGTAATAATTATGTTTTAGCAATACCATTAAAGTCCGATTCTTCAAATGCTTGGTGTGTTGATAATCACGGAAATTCGAAAAAGATAGCTTTTGCAAGTCTGGTTTCTGGAATGGATTGTAGTCTTGCTGTGAACTCGTTATAGAAGACCAAATATAAAATTTGACTTTTCTCTAATTATTGTATAATATTGACTATTATGACTTTTTTAAAAAACGAGATTAAACTTGCGTTGATGGTTTTATTTTTCAGTTTTCTTTTTCTCTGGAATATAAATTATGCAGATGCCAGCACAACTATCTCTGCGCCAATCGATACTGATACGACATGGACGCTAGAAAACAGCCCTTATGTTATTTATAGCTATGATATATTGCGAGGTTTTACTCATGTTCCGCTTGTCTCGTCTGGCGTGACTTTGACGATTGAGCCCGGTGTAATTGTTAAGATTTTTGGTAAATATGGTATTTCCATAAATGGTAATTTAAGAGTAAATGGCACTTCAGAACAGAAGGTATATTTTACTTCTTATAATGATGATACTATAGGTGGTGACACAAACAATGACGGTTTGGATACCGCACCACAAGTAGGAGATTGGGCAAATATTCTTTTTCATCAAGGGAGTACGGGTGTATTTAATAATACTGTTATCAGATATGGAGGTAGTTATTACTATAGCTATTATGCTGAGACTGTTGGATCTATTTCTAATCACGGTGGTAATATTTCTGTGACAGACAGTTTGGTTGAGAATAATGTGCTTTATGGGGTGAAGACCTATGCTGGCACCACGAATATTTCAGGAACAGTTCTTCGAGATTATTGGGGTTTTTACGGTGGAGGTGGACAGAATAAAATTGAAGATTTAATTACACTAACAAATAATGTTTTTGATGGAGGAATATATATAAACTTAAATGGTGTTCGTAATTTCTTACATTCCGGTAACACTTCCACTAAGTCGGATGGTATTTATATATCTGGTAAATTATCTCAAAATCAAACATGGACCAAGGATAATATGCCCTATATTATTAATGGTTCTGGTACAACGAATTACAATTCATCCGATTATGTTTTTTCTGTTCCTTTGGGTGTAACTCTGAATATTGATCCTGGAGTTATTGTAAAGTTTAAAAGAAACATGAGTGTGAGTGTTAAAGGTAACCTGATAATTAATGGTACCAATGAGCAGAAAGTATATTTTACATCTATTAATGATGATACTGTAGGTGGCGATACAAATAATGATCAAAGTGATATCGCTCCTAGCGCAGGTGACTGGAATCATTTATTTTTTGGAGATAAAAGTGTAAGTCAGCTTTCTCATGTTGCTATGAAGTACGGAGGTCGTTGGTATTACTCCTATAGTGGATCAAATAATGGTGTTATATATAACAGTGGTGGCAATGTGTCTCTCGTTAATAGTTCTATCGAAGATAATGAAATGTATGGTATTAGACAGTACTATGGTTCTTTAAATATTAGTTCTTCACAGATAAAAAATAATCAATCTTATGGTATTTATGTAGAGCGTGGGTCTCTGAATATAACGAATAGTGATATATTTGGTCATCAAACTGGTGTTTATTCAAAAGTACTGGTAAATGCCAAAGATAACTATTGGGGAGATTCATCTGGACCTTATCATCTGACCAAGAATCCAAATGGTAAAGGTGACAAGGTTTCTGATAATGTAAATTTTACTCCTTGGCTTACTAAGGAAATATGCAAAATAAATTGTTTTTCAAATGTGATGTTTTTCCCGGGAATAATGGGTTCTCGGTTGTATTTGCAAGAATCTAATGGTGAAAAAGAACTATGGGTTTCGGCTGATGACGCTTTGCAATCCAAGCTAACTTTGAATACAAATGGCAAAAATTCAAATGTTTACACAAAGAATGATACGCAGAAAATCAGCGATGGATATGAAAGGGAAACAGGTATCGTGGATGAGATTTCGGGTTTTAATATTTACAATTCATTTCTTTTTGATTTGAAGGATTGGAAAAAAGAAGGCACAATCAATGATTATCATTTTATACCTTACGACTGGCGCGTGGCATTGGAGGATATTGTCGTAAAAGGTGACTTGAATGTGAATGGAAAACTTTTTTATAACAATAATCAAACCTTCTCCGAGTCCTTTATTTTGAAAAAATTAAAAGAGTTGCAGGCTACATCTAGGACTGGCAGGGTCACTCTCATAGGTCATTCAAATGGCGGCTTGGTTATCAAAGCTTTGATACAAAAGCTAAAGGAAACAAACGATCCTCTATATGACAAGATTGATCAGGTAATCTTTGTGGGTGTACCTCAGATAGGTACTCCGCAAGCTCTGATCAATATGTTGCATGGAGAGTCTATGGGTCCAGTGGGTTTCGTGATGACGGCAAAGAGAAATAGATGGCTGGCAAAAAATATGCCCACAGCTTACAATCTCTTGCCTTCGGTGAGTTATTTTAGCATTAATGATCCAGTGATAGCTCCGGATCAGATCGTGACTTTTCAGAATCATGCATTGTTTAATCCACAGATTTCAAAATATGGTTTGCAAGTGAATAATTTTTCAGAATTAAAAGATTATGTGCTCGGTGGCGACGGCAGGGCAGAGCCTCTATTTGATGAAGTGAAAAAGCCCGCAAAAGGCAATTCGATACTTTTTCCAAAGGCGGAGTCCGTACATAATGTATTGGATTCTTGGCAACCTTCATCAAGTACAAAAGTCGTGCAGTTGGCGGGCTGGGGTAAAGAGACTGTGTCAGGTATAGAGTACAAAACATTTGTAAAAAGCGGGCAAGAAGATGTAACTTACAAACCAAAATATATTTCCGAAGGGGACAATACTGTAGTTACTTCCTCTGCGTTGTGGATGTCAGACTCAAATCTAAATGTGGAAAAATGGTGGGTTGATCTGATCAAGTATGATACTTGGTTTGCTGTAGAGAGAAATCACAAAGACATAATGGAGGTTTCTAACCTGCGTGATTTTATAAAATCAAAAATCACAGGTGTTCCGTTTTCTGATTCAGAAGATGTGGTGGTCAAACATTATCCTACGACCGTATTTGCTCCACGCATACATTATCATCTCTTTACTGAGGGTAGGGTGGGTATAGTGGATGCAAAAGGCAGATATACTGGTGTAGACTTTACGACCGGAAAAGTGAAGCAAGAGATACCACAGACCAGATACACAGAGATAGGTAGTACGAAATTCATTTCCGTGCCGGATGGTTTAGCCTATACTTTGAAAATAGATCCGACAGAAGATGTGGTGATGGATGTAGATAGGCAAGTGGGCAACGATGTTACCGATTCCAATACAGTGATGTCAAAGTTTTCTAAAAGCAAATTGTTTACCGTAGATGCAAATGCTAGTTTGGATGTAAAAGGCTTGAAATTCAAAGAGGTGCTGAAAAATGCTGTAAATACTAACCAGTAGGCGGGACGTATCTGTTGGTCTTCAAGCTCTATATTTGTTATAATAAAGTTATTAAATATGACTTTATTACTCACGATTATTTTTTTCGGCCTTGGATTGATTATTGGAAGCTTTTTGAATGTGGTGATACTAAGGTTCAACACTAATTGCACTTTTGGCGGGCGGAGCGGTTGTCTTTCTTGCAGGCATATTCTCGGATGGCGTGAGCTTATTCCCGTGCTTAGTTTTCTGTTTTTGAAAGGGAGGTGCAGACATTGCAAGACACGAATTTCTTGGCAATATCCTTTAGTTGAATTTGTCACTGGAGGCATGTTTGCTTTAGTGTTTCTAAAGTTTCAGGATACTTTTTATTTGAGTACCTTGGATTTTTCTGTATCTTACGCATATTATGTGACGATGTTTTCTTTGCTTCTTGTAATGGCGGTGTATGATTTAAGACACAAGATCATCCCCGACTCCTTGGTTTTGTTCTTTGGGGTTTTTGCTTTCTTGGGCCTGTTTTTCTTTTCTGGATATCACCTCGATCCGAACATACCGCCTCTCACAGAGTTTATTTCTGGAGTTGTGCTTGCGTTGCCTTTTGCTTTACTCTGGCTCCTGTCACGCGGTGAATGGATGGGGTTAGGAGATGCAAAGCTTGCCATCGGTATAGGTTGGGTCATTGGCTTTGCAAAGATAGCCACTGGCGCAGTTATGGCATTCTGGTCAGGAGCGATCGTTGGGATTTTACTACTTTTATTTTCTAAAAAATACAAAGCAAAAAGTGAGTTACCGTTTGCGCCGTTTTTAGCCCTTGGAGCTTTTATTGCTTTTATGCTTCAGTCTGGAATATTTAGTGCTTTGCCATCTGGCTTTTAATTTTGATTGAAAAGAGTTTCAGTATATGGAAACATCATCTATAAAAAACACAAGAAACAAATGGCAAGGTTGCTGTCATCTTGGGAAATTTAAAAACCTCAAAGCAGGCATGACCTATGTCGAACTCATAATAGTGCTCAGTATTTTTTCTGTTATGACTTCTGTGGTGCTTTTTGATTACAGAGGGTTTCAGGGCAGGGTAGATGTCAAGGTATTAGCAAATGATATTGCTCTCCAAATCGTAGAAGCACAGAGATCTTCGATGTCTGGCAAGCTAAACCTGGCCGCAGGGACAACATGGAAACCTTCTTATGGTTTGCGTTTCAATCTCGATAATAATAACAACAAAAGATTTGTATATTTTGTGGATCTTGATAACAACGGTTCTTATACTGGTCCCACTATAGGTAATTCCACTTGCAATCAAGAATGTCTTGATAAAATAGACATCACAAAAGGTAATTTTATTTCTTCTCTTAGAATTTCTGGCACGGGATGTCCGGCTACGACAAACAATATAACCATTACTTTTAAAAGACCGAGTTCGCTTGCCAATATAAAAGCCACTCCTTCACTTGGCCCTTCGTGTAAGATAGAATATGTAGCCATAGATGTGGTATCGCCAAACGCTCTTGGCTCCACGATAAAGGTGTATTCTTCCGGCAGGATAGATATAGATTAAATTATATTTTATTGTGATGAAAATATTTTTTAAAAAACAAAATATGAAAGAAAAAAGAAAGAAACTAAAAACTAGCGGATATACTATTATAGAAACCATGATTGCCGTTTCTATTTTTCTGGTGGTTACTATGGTGGGCATGGATTCGCTTCTAAATGCAAATTTAGTTCATAGGAAATCGGAAGATATGCGTTCTATTATGGATAGTTTGAGTTTTATAATGGAAGATATGTCTAGGAACTTAAGAACAGGATTCTTCTATCATTGTGGTCTTGCTGGAGAAGCCGCAAGTGAAGATCCTGTGAGTTGTTTGAATGGAAGTGCGCAGATTGTATTTGAACCGGAAGAATTTGTGTATGATGACACTAGTAATCAATGGATATACAAGATCGTTCCTCCTAACATAGAGAAGTCAACAGATGGAGGAATTACGTGGGCAACATTAAATACAAGCGATGTGTTGATAGGTAGTGGATCTAAATTCATAGTCAGTGGCGCCGAAGCTGGAGACGATGCGCAACCCATGGTGAGGATCAGACTCATGGGAGATATTTTTTATAAAAATATTAAGACGCCTTTTGCCTTGCAAACCACCATATCACAACGGTTAGTAGATATACAATAAAAAACCATGAATAATTTTTCTACGCAAAAAAATATAAATATCAAAAATACCAAACAAGGTTTTACTTTGATTGAAACGCTTGTTGCTGTTGCGATATTTTCTTTATCCATTGTGTCTTTGATGTCTGTGTTGGGCAATGGACTTTCTGATATAGAATACGCAAAGAAAAAAATTACTGCCACATATTTGGCTCAAGAAGGTATAGAATACTTCTTGAACAAAAGAAACGCTTATATGCTATTTTCCAGCAATCCAACAGATTGGAATGATTTTAGGTTTAATTTTACAGGTATTTCAAATACCAAATGCAGTGGAAGTCAGCCCCCAAGCTCAAATGAAACTGGACTTTGTGGTTTCAATATTGCGATAGTAAACCAGACCAATGCGATCTCTGTGTTTAAGTGTGCTGAAAATCCAAGCAATTGTCATTTGTATTTTAATAATGGCAATTACAGCACGAATCCTGCCAATGGCGTTGATTCTGGATTTATTCGTACTACATGGGCGGATACTTCAGTTGTGGATAGAGTAAAAGTGTATTCAAGGGTGTCTTGGAGTCAACAGTCAGGTACACACAGCATCGTACTTACAGAGTATTTATATAACTGGATAGAATAATAAAATGGAAAGAAATATTTTAAACAAAAATAAAGTGATTAAAGAAAAAAACAAGGGTTTTGTCTTGTTGTATTCGATGATGCTTTCGGCTGTGCTTCTCACTATCACTCTAAGCGTTCTCAATATCTCGCTTCGAGAAATAAAATTTAGCACTTCTGGCAAAGAAACCAACGATGCATTTTTCGCTGCTGATACTGGTGCAGAATGTGCTCTGTATTATGACAGACCTGATATAGACAGATTTGTACCGCCGACGAATGATCCAAATGTTCCCTTGAATTGTTCTAGAGATATACCGCTTTCTAACGGTAGCAACAATCTTTGGAATTATTCATTTCAAATTACAGATTTAGGTAGTGATGGCAACGGGTGCGCGAAAGTTCAAGTATTAAAAGACAGAAATGGTCCCTTAATAAAAACCACAATTACCTCAAAAGGTTACAACAACGGCGGAAGTTCGTGTATATTTGATGATTTTAGTGTAGAAAGACTGATAAAACTGACATACGAACTTTAAAGATGAATAACAGAGATGCTAAAAAAAGAATACAAAAATTGCGAACCGAGATCGCTAGACTCCGCGATCTGTATCATACAAAAAATGATCCATCTGTAACAGACGAGGTTTATGATTCTCTGAATAAAGAACTAAAAAGTTTACTTTTAGATTATCCCGAACTTGGTTCTAAAAATGCATCTGAAAAAAGAATCGCCGGTAAACCACTTGAGAAATTTGAAAAGGTCAGACATATAAGCACTATGTTTTCTATAGCTAATGTCTTTTCTGAAGAAGAATTTTTCGCATGGGAAAAAAGGGATTTGAAACTACTACACAATGTTTCTGTTCTCGAATATTTTTGTGAGTTCAAGTTTGACGGGCTTGCGGTATCGCTCTCCTATGAAGACGGCAGATTTGTGCGTGGCGCAACACGAGGTGACGGAGAAATAGGGGAAGATGTGACAGAAAATCTTAAAATGGTTGGAAGTATTCCACTTACTCTCAAAAGTCCTTTTCCAAAGACTATAGAAGTACGCGGAGAAGTGATAATGCAGAAGAAAGCATTTGAGCGTTTAAATGAAAAGAATAAAAAAGAAGGCAAACTGCTTTTCGCGAATTCTAGGAATTCTGCCGCTGGCAGTCTGCGCCAGCTCGATCCAAAACTCGTACAAGAGCGAGGTTTGGATTTTTTTGCTTATGAGATAGTAGATATAGATAAAGATGCAAAATGGCAGAGCTATGTAGCAGAGCATTCTAAAAAGCATCAGCTTTTGGTTAAGCTCGGTTTTAAAGTTGATGAACATTCCGAAAAAGTTCCTTCATCTAAAGATATTTTCGCTTTCGTAGAAAAAGTAGCTAAACTCCGCGCGAAATTGCCTTTCAATATAGATGGTGTGGTGATAAATATAAACAATACAAAGATTTTTGAGAGTCTAGGTGTGGTAGGGAAAGATCCGCGAGGAATCATTGCTTATAAATATCCTGCCGAGCGCGCGACGACTGTGGTGAAAGACATAAGGATCAATGTAGGACGTACGGGGGTACTTACACCTCTTGCAATATTTCAGTCGACTTTAGTTGCGGGTTCTACAGTGTCCAAAGCGACACTTCATAATATGGATCAGATTGAAAGGTTAGATGTGCGAATAGGTGATACTGTAGTCATAGAGAAAGCAGGAGATGTAATTCCAAAAGTTTTAGAAGTGTTGAAGAATATGCGCACTGGCAAAGAAAAAATGTTTAAAATGCTCGACAAATGCCCCGTGTGCCAGAGTCTTGTGAAAAAAAGGCAAGGTGATAAAGACGAAAGTGTGGCGCATTATTGTTCCAATCCAAAATGTAGCGCAAAGAATGAGAGGTATCTACAACATTTTGTTGCCGTCTTTGAGATATACGAACTGGGCCCAAAGATATTACGCAGATTCAAAGATGAAGGTTTGATCACCGACGCGGCGGATATTTTTACTTTAGAAAAAGAGGACATACAGGGTCTTGAGCGTTTTGGCGAGAAGAGCGCAGAGAATATAATAAAAGAAATAAAAGACAAGAAAAAGGTTCCTCTCGCCAGATTCTTGCGGGGATTGGGGATACTGCATGTGGGAGAAGAAACTGCGCGCGATTTGGCTGTGCATTTTCCTACATTAGAAAAGCTTGAAAATGCGACTATAGAAGATCTTACCAGTATTGAGAACATTGGCTCTGTGGTGGCTAGAAGTGTGTGTGAATATTTCAAAAACAAAGAAAATAAACTTTTCATACAAAAACTTTTTAAAAATGGAGTAGTGATAGAAAAACAAAAGAAAAATACAAATCACAAACTATCAGGGCTGACATTTGTGTTGACAGGAACATTGCCCACCATGTCGCGCGAGATGGCAAAAGAAAAGATAATTTCTTTAGGAGGAAAAGTTTCCGGCTCTGTGTCTAAAAATACTTCATTCGTCGTAGCAGGAGAAGAAGCCGGCTCCAAACTAACAAATGCCCAAAAACTCGGAGTAAAGATAATAAAAGAAGCAGAATTTTTAAAAATGCTCTAGATGTCAAAGAGTCTCTTTGACATCATGTCAGGTCTGTTTGACACATAGGTGTCCAGTATGCTATAATATAAAAGTATAAAGCTCTTTAAAAATTACTTGCTCAAGTAGTCATAGCTTTAAGTACCCAATAAATATTGGGTTTTTGGAGCTATGACTACGCACCCAATCCCGCGTAGTGTTAGTAAAATGGCTAAACTCTAAGGAGAAAAGAGCCATGCTAAAAAAACTGATCATTTGGGATCTCAGAAGAGATATTATTAGAAGCTTCGCTGAGAGGCTTAAGATGATGGAACTCTCGGAGGAAGAATTCGAAACCCTGAACGATTGGATTATCAGCAGTCCTTATGCGTTCAAGGCAAAGTTCGAGGCTTTTATCCACGGATTGTTATCTCAAGAACAAGAAGAATTTTCGTCAACAAAGTTGCCGGACGAAGAACTTTCGCCGGTTCCTATTGGCACTAGGACCGCTTTTGATCCGCGCGCTAGGCAACCTCTCAACCTTCAAGCCGTCACGGGGACGCAGGCCGCGTCGATTTTGGCTGAGGCCGAAATCAAAGACGATTACGCGCAAGCTCTCAATGCCCTGAAGCTCTTCAGGGAAAATCCGGCTTTTCTTCTGGACGACGAAAAACTTGCGGTTGTGGCTGTCAGTGGCGAAGGGAGAACGGCAGGTGAAATTGCCAAATCTTTTCGCAGGCGCGGTTTAGGATTTTGCCTTGCTGGAGCAACTACGGCTCGAAATATCGCGTCTTTTGATGTCAATGATTTTAAGGAGGCTCTGAATGGGTCTCCTCTGGCATTTTTTGGGACAGATACTGGAGCTAGCAATTTTACATTGCTACGCTCTCATTTGGGCAAAATCACAAGCGAAATTTTACCACTTTCTTCGCCAACGAAGAAGTTATTCGTGGCAATTGTTGCTTGCAGGCCCGAAGAGATTGCTGCAGAGCCCGTCGCAAGCTGAGCAAGTTTTCATTTTACGTTTTTGAGATTATCGTAAAAATCTCCCCTGTATAGATATTGTATCTATATGGGGCTTTTGTATTTTTGGATGGGAAATATCTATTTTATCCTAGACTTTTTCTCAGGATTCCGGTTTTATTTATGATTTGCTTTATCTTTTTCGGATTTTTCTTTGATTTCAGAAGCATGCCTGTGAGTTTAAGGTGAGCTATGTCGTCTTTACTTTGAGTTTTGAATTTAATCTTTAGAAAATTCTCGGTTTGTTCTATATCTTTTTCAATTTTTGCCCAACTTTTTGATTTTTTACCTAGTTTGCGCAGATTGTTTCGATTTAAAAATCGTCCAGCATGCGAAAGGGCACCTTTGGTATTTTTATAAAATTTATTTACCAAGGCTACTTCCTTGTCTGTGAGTGATAAAATAGCTCCTACGTCTAAAAACTCTGGCGGAATACCCAATGAATAAAAAGATCCGGTAAATGTGATAGCGCGTGGCATATTTACACCATGTATTTTCCTACCATAAGAGAGGAGCCCTATATGCAGGTGCCTCTCCCTTCTTCTTGGGAAAGAATTGAATACAAAAGAAACATCAGGCAAGATCTTTTTTAGATTCGCCTTATATTCTTTTTCAAACAAGTTTATTATTCTCAGTAACTTGCTTCGCTCTTCGCTAGAAATGATTTCTGGCTTGCGGATAGTTTGCTGATTGTAATATTTTATGGCTTTTTTGACTGAAGAGAGTTTGTAGTCGTATCTGAAAGCTGATTGGATTGTTATGGTATGTATTCCTCTGTACTCTTCATCAAATTCTTTCATGGTCAAAGGTGAAAGTCCTCCGCGAAAAGGCAGAGAGCCTGCGCCCAAGATAGGGTATATGGGTATGCCGGATTCTTTTTCTAATTCGCAAAGATCAGAGAGGATTATCTTGTTGGCAAGCACTGTGGATACCATGCCTGAAGACATGGCTGGGTCACTGCGAGCTATAAATACGCGCAAATATTTTGGCTTGAAGCCAAAAGTTCTTTTATGGAGTTTTATGTACTCTATCAGAATTCTCTTTGCATTTATTTGCGTGTGTACATCTTCAAAAAGGGGAATTATATTTATATATTGAGCATTTTTTTCAGACTGGTTGAATATCTTTGATTTTATCTTTGCCAATTCTTGGAATGATTTCTGAATAAAGATAAGTTGTTTTGCATTCTCTGTCATCGGCAAAATGACTTCAAACAAGGGAGGTGAATGAAATTTCAAATCTCGCGCAAAATCTTCACTGGTCAATATTACCATCAATGCGCGGATCAGACTGTAGCCTTTTTCCTGCCAAATGTTTGGTATGCGAAAAGTGAGTCTTTTCTTTAGTCCAAGCTGGTTTTCTTTGAAGTAATCAAAATATTTATGAAACAACCTGTCTATCACCGCTTCTTCTGCAAATTTGCCTTCCCAGTCCCACATAAATTCTTCTACATTTAGATTTTGAAATGCATCTACGCATTCTGCTGGTTCTTCTTTTGCGCTCACAAAAGTGTCGCCATCTTGTTCCCAATACGGAGCTTTGGCATTATCAGGATGCTGTGTTGCCATTGTTCTTGGAATTTTAATCATGGTTTTTATAGTTTTCGCAGAACTTTTTAAATATTTTAATACCCTCGATCAGATTTTTTGTCGAAGTTGAAAATGACAATCTCACAAATCCGGGATAACCAAAAGCTTCACCGGGAACCAACGCCAATCCCGATTTCAGAAGTTCTTCGCAAAACTTTTCTGTGTTTTTTTCGATCTTAGACACATCTATGAAATAATAAAAAGCGCCTTTTGGAACTGTGTAGGAAATCCCAGATATATTTTTTAATATTTTATCAGCTAGGTCTCTTTGTTTCTTTAGTACTTTTACAAATCTTTCAGTCTTGTCTCCTTTTTCCAATATTTTTTGCGCAGCGATCTGCGACAGTATTGGAGCATTGCCTGTGGTGTGGCTCTGATAAGAAGATATTGCATTTATGATTTCTTTGTCGGCTATTACATATCCTATCCTCCAGCCAGTCAGTGCTTGGCTTTTAGAAAAACTGTTTACCAAGATCAGATATCTTTCATCTGGCATAAAAAGCGCCGGAGATTTATAAGACGCGTCATACACGATTTTGCTGTAAGTGTCATCTACTATTACATATATATCTTTTTCTTTTAAAATTTTCTTTAATTCCAGAAGTTTTTTTGTACTATATATAGAGCCGGTGGGGTTATTGGGACTATTTAGTATTATTGCTTTTGTTTTTTTAGTGATCGCTTTTTTTATTTTTTCCACATCCAGATCGAAATCTTTATCGAGTGGCACGATCACAGGCACAGCATCATTTAAAATGATCTGGTATCTGTATGTCACCCAATCAGGTGATGGGACTATGACTTCATCGTCCTTTTTGAGTATTGCGAACAAACTCTCAAAGAGCGCTTGTTTGCATCCTGATGTTACTGCCACATTTTGATGTGTGACTTGCCATTTATATTCTTTGAATACCTGTCTTGCCAAAGCTTGACGCAAATCCAGAAACCCTGTGGTGGGAGTGTATTTGTTCAGAGACAGTTTGTTCTTTACTTCTTGTTGTATATAAGACGGAGTAGGGAAATCGAGTTCTCCTGCAGTGAGGTTTATTATCTTCTTGCCTTCAGATTTGAGTTGATTTGCCAGCGTGTTTAGTCGGACCGTTAGACTTTCGCTTATCAATTTGTTTTTTGAGTTTAAATTATTATGGGACATAAATTCTTTCAAATTCGTGCGGAGGCGGTGAGATTTGAACTCACGAGACCCTTTCGAGCCTGCCACCTTTCCAAGGTGGTGCACTAGACCACTATGCGACGCCTCCGGCTATATCTAATTTACCTTATTTCTATAAAAAAGAAAGTCGTATATAATCATTCGGTGATGAATAAAGCTAAAAAGGTCATAGTGCTGAATAAAAAAGAAGGTGAGACTCCTCTTCAAGCTCTTGAACATTTTCGGGCAAAACATAAAGAATACAAAGATCTGCTGA
Source organism: uncultured Candidatus Saccharibacteria bacterium (assembly GCA_964361705.1). Taxonomy (GTDB): domain Bacteria; phylum Patescibacteriota; class Minisyncoccia; order Phycocordibacterales; family UBA9973; genus UBA9973. Next base: position 47,882 of record CAYIBP010000003.1, on the reverse strand, counting down.
TGACTTACGCTGGCAGGTTGGACCCTATGGCCTCCGGTGTATTGCTTATTCTCGCAGGGGATGAAGTAAAGAATAAAGAAAAGTATCTGAAACTTGATAAAGAATACGAGTTTGAAGTTTTGTTTGGCTTTGCGACAGACACTTTTGATATATTGGGGAAAATTCTAAAAAAAGAAAATATCGTTAGGCAAGGCCTAACGATAGGCCTAAAAAAGGAAATATTAAAGAATCTAAGATTTTTCATAGGCGATATAATTCAAAAATATCCTATTTTTTCTTCAAAGACAGTGAAGGGTAAACCTCTCTTTGAATACGGTAGAGAGGGGGTGAGTGTGATGTTGCCGGAAAATAAAGTAAAAGTGAAAAGTTTGAAATTTTTGGGTTTGAAAAGTGTCGGTACGAAAAAGCTACTGGAAAATATTGAAAGGAGAATCAAGAAAGTGAAAGGTGATTTTAGACAGAAAGAGATTTTAAATATCTGGAATAAAGAATTGAGCAAAAACAAGGATAAGTATTTTATTGCGAATTTTAAGATTAGATGTAGCAGTGGCACTTATGTTCGTAGTATCGCAAACGATTTGGGGAAAAATATTAATTTGCCTGCCCTCGCTTTTAAAATAAAGAGGACTAGAATATACATATAATGTCTGTAAAGATTTTTCAAGAAGAATATGGAAAGCTAAATAAAGCCCAAAAGGAAGCAGTAGACACTACAGAGGGTCCTGTGATGGTAGTAGCAGGTCCAGGCACGGGTAAAACGCAGATTTTAGCTTTACGTATAGCAAACATACTTACAAAAACCGACACAAAAGCGGATAGTGTTTTATGCCTGACTTTTACCAAATCCGGAGTAAAAGCGATGCGAGAAAGACTGGCAAAATACATCGGCGCGGAATATGTAAATGTGCGGGTTTCTACTTTTCACAGTTTTGCCGTAGAGATAGTGGAAAAGTATTTTGACGCGCTTTCTGTGTCGTCTCCGCCAAAAATAATAGACGACAGAGATTCTGTGACTCTGTGCGATAGTATCTTGGAAGAAAACGAATGGGATTATATTAAACCTCGCTCTGATACAGCGAGATATTTCAGAGATTTGAAAAGCCTGATTTCTATATTGAAAAGAGAGCGTCAGAGTCCAGAAATTTTTGAACAATCAATCTTGCAAGAAATAGAAAAAATAAAAAAAGACCCAGACAATATTTCAAGTCGTGGCAGCACGAAAGGTGAGATGAAGAAAGACGCTTTGCGCAAGATAGAATCCTTGTCGCGCACCCTTGAAGCAGTAAAGTTTTTCAGTCTTTATGAAAAAAAGAAAAAAGAAAAAAATCTTTTTGACTATGATGATTTTCTAGAAGGTTTGGTGAAGATTGTGGAGGTATCAGAAGGAGCAGCCTCTGATATCAGAGAACAGTATCAATATATACTTGTAGACGAACATCAAGACTCTTCTCTGGTACAAAATGAATTTTTGGAAGCAGTATGGGGTAGGTTACAAGTCGAGAAGCCGAATATTTTTGTGGTGGGAGATGACAGACAGCTTATTTATGGATTCTCTGGAGCAAAGCTCGAGTATTTTGATAATTTCAAACATCTCTTTGGTCAAGCTAAACTGATAAATCTGATAGAGAATTATCGTTCAACTGAAAATATTTTAAATCTTGCTCATTCTCTCTTGCAAAGTTCATTGACTGATGAAAAAATCAAAAGTAATCACAAAGAGAATCACCCAATAAAACTAATCGAGGCTGAATACGAGAGAGATGAAATATTATCGGCTTCAATTGAAATAAAGAAAAAGATAAAAGAGGGAATAAGACCAGAAGAGATAGCAGTATTGGTGCCAAACAACAGACAAGCCAGAAATGCGATGATGCTTCTGCGGGATTTGGGTCTATCTGTGGCGTCAGGAGAAAAAATGAATATTTTTGATTCACAAGAAGCCCAAGCATTTTTGGAAATATTGGAAGCAATATCGGATTCGCATGATTCGGCTTTGGTTTCAACTACTTTTTTCAATCCTCTTTCTTTGGTACCACCTATTTCTGCTCATAAATTCTTGAGAAAAAACAAAATGCGCGATTTCTCTATATTTGACGATAGGTCTTCTGGTCAGACATTATTTGAAGAATCTGATCCGGTGGAGTCTTGGATAAAAAAGATTAAAAGTTTCATAGAAGTATCTACAAAACAGAATGTTTATTCTTTTCTGCAATACATAGGTTCTGATTTGCTTTTGGAGAATGCAAAAGATCATGAGAAGATGATTTCTCGGATAGAAATAATGCGCACATTTTTGCATCTAGCTCTGTTTGAAATGGAAAAAAATAAAAAGCTCACTTTAAAAGAGTTTATTTCTTTTATTAGAAGACTTGAATCCTATGGTGAACATATCTCCATGTCGGTGTTTGGTAAAAATGAAGGAGTGCGCGTGCTGACTTTTCATGGGGCTAAAGGTTTAGAGTTTGATTTTGTATGGATCGCGCATCTAGATGAGAAATCCGTATCTGGGTCTGGTCGTTCAGGCTTTGCCTTGCCACAAGAATTAGATGTAAAAGATAGAGAAAAAGATGAAGATGAAAAAAAGAGAAAATTATATGTCGCTATCACTCGCGCAAAGAGATTTTGCACGCTGTCTTATTCACTGTTCTCTTATACAGGAGGAGAGCTGGAACTTGCAAATATAGTCGTTTCTCTTTTGTCTGATCTAGAAAAACAAAATGCTATCGAAACGGAAAAGAATATTTTAGCATCAGATCCAAAGGCTTTTATACAGAAAAAAGAGATTGGAGGTGAGAATGTGAACCTGAAAGATTTGAATAAAATAATAGAAGATGAATATGAAGATAAAAGAGTTTCAGTTTCACTTTTAAATAATTTCTTTGAATGTCCTTGGAAATGGTATTTTAGGAATTTGCTAGAATTACCCGAGCCAAAAACAGAGAGTCTGGAATTCGGAAGTCTAGTACATGGTGTTATATCTGAATTGATTGATATGAATATGTCTGTGAGTGAGAAAGAAGTGAAAATCATAGTAGAAAGAAAAGCGCAAAGTATAAATATTTTTGAAGAAAAACAAAAAGAGGTAATGATAAAAAATGTCACAGATATAGTATCAAGATGGGCAAAAGAAAGATTACCAAATATTTCCAAACAGCGAGAGAGCGAGCTTGATGTATCTATTTCCGATAAAAGATTTTCCCATCTCAAGATTTACGGCAAGATAGACCTTGTGGAAATGCACAAAGAAAATAGAGCCGAAGTTACGGATTTCAAAACTGGTAATCCAAGAAAAAAGAGCGATATAGAAAAGACAGATGAGGAAGGCAGAATGAGCGATTATATGCGCCAACTGGCTATGTATTCATATCTCTTGGGTAAAGAAGGGAAATGGAAAAAAGATGTTGCTATGTCTCGGTTGGAATTTCTGGAAGCCACCGATCCAAAAGAATATTTTTATGAGATATTTGTAGATGAAGAAAAGATTGATCTGCTTCGGAGAGATATCACCGATTATGATCGCCTGATTAAGACAGGCGAGTGGAACGAGAGACCTTGTCATTTCAAATCATATGGCAAACAAAATGCTTCCTGTAAATATTGCAAAATGAGCAAGATTTATTTAGTATAAAAATTATGCAAGAGAATTTTCAAATAATCCTTTTCTACAAATATATTCATATAGAAGACCCTGAAAAAACAGCTGAAAAAGAACGCGCAGTTTGCGAAGGCCTGGGCTTGAAAGGCAGGTGTATCATCGCCTTTGAGGGCATAAATGCCACATATGAAGGCACGAAAGAAAATATCCAAAAATACATAAAAGAACTTGAAAAAGATTCTATGTTTTTAAATATTCATTTCAAACTAAGTTCTGGCACGGGAAATGCTTTTCCAAAACTTTCCATAAAAGTGCGTAAAGAAATAGTGTCTCTCCATTTAGCTGATGATGGAGTGTGCGATATCGATCCAAATCAGATCACGGGCATACATCTAAAACCAGAAGAATTGCATGAATGGATAAAAGATAAAAAAGAGTTTTATATAGTAGATATGCGAAATGCTTACGAACATAAAGTCGGACATTTTGCTGGTTCTATTTTACCTTCAATAGAGAACTTTAGAGATTTGCCGAGAGTTGTAGAACAAATCACACATCTGAAAAATAAAACAGTGCTCACTGTCTGCACTGGCGGGGTACGCTGTGAAAAAGCATCTGGTTTTTTGATTTCGCAAGGCTTTACAGATGTGTATCAGCTCGACGGCGGGATAGTGAGCTATATGGAAAAATATCCAAATGAAGATTTCAAAGGCAAGCTATATGTTTTTGATGGCAGAGTGGCGATGGGTTTTTATACTAATGATGAGAAACACGAAGTTGTTGGACGATGTGATAGTTGTGGAAATACTTCTGAGAATTATGTAAATTGTTCAAATCCAGTTTGCCACAGGCATTTTATAAACTGCGAGAAATGTTTGGAAAGAAATGATGGCAAAGCATTTTGTGCTGGTGGTTGCGTGCTATCTCGTCACGGACGTAAGATTAGCCCGGTCGAAGCAAATTTGGTATAATGGCCTTCATGCTTGAAGAATAATTTGATTTTTATGGAACAAAACAAAAAAGCCACTATTCATCCTCTCTCTTTGCTTGCAAATCAGGCTTATAGCGTGTTTTCTGAGCTTGGTTTTGAAATAGCTATGGGACCTGAACTCGAGAGCGAGTGGTACAATTTTGATGTATTAAATGTTCCCAAAGACCATCCAGCTCGCGATATGCAGGATACTTTTTGGATAAAATCAAAAGAAGGTGAAAATAAAGAAGACAGAAAAGTTTTACGCACACATACCACCAATGTCACTGCTCGTGCTGTCGAACAAGCTGGAAAGAAAGGCAGATTACCTTGCGCGTTTATTTCTGTCGGTAAAGTTTTCAGAAATGAAGCCACGGATGCCACACATGAAATGCAATTTTTCCAGATAGACGGCACTATGGTAGGTGAAAATATTTCTATTGCTGATCTAAAGGGAGTGCTCTCTACTTTTTATAAAAAAATCTTGGGCGACGATGTAGAGGTAGAATTTCGTCCAAGCTTTTTTCCTTTTACTGAACCCTCAATAGAAGTCTTCGCCAAGTGGAAAGGTCGCTGGTTAGAGATGATGGGCGCAGGGATGCTTCACCCAAATGTCATAAAAAATTGTGGACTTGATCCGAAAAAAGTTCAAGGTTTTGCTTTTGGTGGGGGACTTGAAAGAATCGCGATGATCAAATGGGGTATACCCGATGTAAGACTTTTTTATCAAGGTGATTTGAGATTTAATCAATTTTAATTTATGAAGATATCTTACAATTGGTTAAAATGGTACGTTCCACAGATTCCAGAAGTAGACAAACTCGCTGATATTGTTACATACCATCTAGCTGAGGTTGAAAGCATGGAAAAACTCGAAGGTGGAGATGTAGTTTTGGATATAAAAATTCTACCGAACAGAGCTCACGATCTGCTTTCTCATCAGGGTGTGGCACGCGAGCTCGCTTCTCTTTTGGAAATAGAATTCAAGAATCCAGAACCTTTATATAAAATTCCAAATTCAAATCCAACTAATCTTAAAATAAAGATAGATACGGATAAATGTCGCAGGTACGCTGGAAGAATAATAAAAAATATAAAAATAGGATCTTCGCCTGCTTGGGTTGTAGAACATTTAGAATCAATAGGACAGAGAAGTATCAACAACATAGTAGATGCTACAAATACTGTGATGTACGACAGTGGTCAGCCTACTCACGCTTTTGATTTAGATAAAGTAGATGGAGGAATCATAGTCAGACAGGCGAGAGATGGCGAACAGATGACCGCTTTGGATAATAAAGAAGTCAAACTTTCTGCCAAAGACATGGTAATAGCGGACAATACTAATATTTTAGCCATAGCTGGTGTAAAAGGTGGTAAATCCGCAGAAGTGGACAGTAATACAAAAAATATAATCATCGAAGTAGCAAATTTTGATCCAGTATCTGTGCGTAAGACCGCTCAATCTGCAAATATTCAGACTGATTCAAAGAAAAGATTTGAAAATGATTTATCACCCGAGCTCGTATCTTATGGTATGAAAGAACTCTCGGGTCTCATAATGGAGATATGTCCAGAAGCAGTTTTTGAAGATATTGTGGATGAGTATCCCGTAAAACAAGAAGATCGTAAACTTTCTTTTTCTTTGCATAAAGTTTCTAAGGTGTTGGGTGTGGATGTGACTAGCGAAGAAATGAAAAGCATTTTAGACAGGTACAATATACATTTTGAGGAAAAGGAAGATGGGATAATTGAGATTAATGTTCCCCCTATGCGTCTCGATTTTTCAATGGAGGAAGATATAGCTGAAGAAGTAGCTCGAATTATGGGTTATGACAAGATTGTGCCGAAATTACCCAAGATTGATTTCAAGCCACAAGCGAATGATATATTCTCAAAAATATCTTGGTCTAGAGAAAAACTTTTAAATGATGGTTACAGCGAGGTGATGACTTATGTTTTTAGAAATAAAGGGGATGTAGAAGTTTTAGCTTCTGCTTCGGATAAGAAATTCTTGAGGGTCAATCTTTCTGATGGCGTGAAAGAAAGCCTAAAACTAAATCAGCTTAATTCTCCGCTTCTAGAAATGGACGAAATAAAAATATTTGAAATAGGAACAGTATTTAAAAAAGAAGGTGAGGAGATACATGTTTGTATTGCAGATAAAAAAGAAGTGAAAGAAATGAGCTTGGAAGAGTTTTGTAAAAGTATGCCAGAAACTTCGCCTGGTACTTTTTTTCAAGTCTCTTCAGAAAAGAATATAGGTGAGAATTCTAAATTTAAAATGTGGTCACTCTACCCATTCATTGCGCGTGATATAGCAGTGTGGGTGCCTGAGATTATTTCGAGTGCAGATGTGGAAAAGATTATAAAAGAAAATATAGGAGATATGGTAGTGTTGGGCCCGAAACTTTTTGATGAATTTAAGAAAGACGGCAAAGTATCCTATGCTTTCAAGGTCATTTTCCAATCTTACGAACGCACTTTATCTGACGAAGAAATAAACACCATAATAAACAAAATCACCGAAAAGTTGAATTCACAGTCCAGCTGGTCTGTGAGGTAGACTAATTTGTCTGTAAATGTTATAATCTTGGAAGATGAAAATAACTTAATCTCGGAGGTCCCTATGTGGGATAGCCTAGCCGGAGTTATCGTGGCCCTCAGCAAGCTTCATGCTGAGGGCCAAATTTTGCCCAAATCTCTATTTTTATCCCGCCTTTGGCGGGATCCTCAAGTTTTATAGTCGCTTTGCTCCTTAAAATTTGGGAGTTATCCACACTTGCGCTTGCAGGTTTTTTTCGATTTTGGTATATTTGTAGCTGTGAAAACTTTACAGTTTGCAAGCAAATACGTCGTCCTCTTTATTACTATCCTCACCCAACACGGGAAGGAGAGGTCTGATGCTTGCGCTGTATAACTAAGAAGGAAATAAGGGAAAATATACAACTCAAACACTAGCCCTCTCCGCAAGGATAGGGCTAGTTTAGTTTTTACTAGATTTTGTTCTTTGGCAAAGATTTTCGGATAGAGAGCAATTGACATAAATAAAAGGTTTTGTGTTTTCTGCTCTCTATCTGAATGCCTTCCCCCCAATTCCTCTTTAGAAGGGAGTTGGTTAAACGAAAAGGCAAATAAGGATAGAGAAAATGAGGGGGTTGGCGCGAAAATTTTTTCAATCCACCCCCAATTTTTTTGTCTTTATCTATCGTGGATATCGCATTTCATATGACTTTGTCGTATCAAATGCGATGTTCATGACGGTGGAGACGAGGCGATAGGATCGCCAACTGCCTGAGAAGCAGTGTCCACGGGTTCGAATCCCGTCACCGTCACGAAAGTCTGCGAATTTTCATTCGCAGACTATTTTTTTTATTATATCTCATATTTCAAAATTTTTTCACTAGCAAACGGTTTATTTTTCTGCTATAATACCCTGTATGTCAAAGGAAAAAGAGTCTAAATACGGAGCTGAAAGTATATCGGTTTTAGAGGGCCTAGAGCCTGTCAGAAAGCGTCCTGGGATGTATATCGGTACTACGGGCATAGATGGCTTGCATCACCTGATATGGGAGATTTTTGATAATTCACGCGATGAAGCAATGGGAGGTTTTTGTAATGATATTGAGATTGTACTTTTACCTGGCAATCGTATCCGTGTGGCTGACAATGGCCGAGGTATTCCTGTAGATATTCATAAGAAAACAAAAGTCTCCGCGCTTGAGACAGTGATGACCACGCTTCACGCTGGAGGAAAATTTGGCGGAGAAGAGAGTGGTTATAAAGTTTCTGGGGGGCTACACGGTGTGGGTGCATCTGTTGTGAATGCCCTTTCTATTTATTGTAAAGTAGAGGTTCATAGAGATGGCGGAAAATATGCGCAAGAATATTCTCAGGGCAAGAAAAAGGGTGCAGTGAAAAAAGTCGGTTCTTCTAAATTTCATGGCACCATAGTTACATTTGAGCCAGACATAGAAATTTTTAAAGATATTAAATTTGAATGGAATACAGTTGTGAGTCATATTCGTCAGCAGGCGTATTTAGTAAAGGGTTTGAAGATTTTAATTATAGATGCTCGTGGTTATGAAGACAAAATAGGTGATGGTGATTTTTTTTATTTTAGAGAATTAGAGCTCGAATTGCCTTCTATCTCTTTTTATTTCGAGGGGGGGCTTGTATCTCTCATCAAATATTACAATAAATTCCAAAAACCACTCCATAAAAATATTTTTTATGTCGAAAAAGAAGTTGATGGAGTTGGCGTCGAAGTGGCACTCCAATATGTGGATGACATAGCAGATAGAATAGTTCCTTTTGCAAACAATATTCATACAGCAGAGGGTGGTACACATATCACCGGATTCAAGACTGCGCTCACTCGCACTCTCAATACTTATTGCAAGAAAAATGAAATGATGAAGGAGTCCGAGGGAGGATTCACCGGAGACGATGTTCTAGAAGGTCTTACAGCTGTAGTGTCTGTAAAACTCCGTGAGATACAATTTGAAGGTCAGACCAAAGCTAAGCTCGGCTCCGTAGAAGCCCAAGGCGCAGTGGCGACAGTTTTTGGTGAAGCTTTTGCCAGTTTCTTGGAAGAAAATCCAGATGAAGCAAAAGCGATAATAAATAAATCCATACTCGCTCTCAAAGCTCGCAAAGCCGCTAAAGCCGCCAAAGATTCCGTGCTCCGTAAAGGCGCGCTCGAGGGTATGACATTACCCGGCAAGCTCGCAGATTGTCAGAGCAAGAGTGCTGAAGAATCAGAAATATTTCTTGTGGAAGGAGATAGCGCAGGAGGCTCTGCCAAGCAAGGTCGCGATCGCAGGACGCAGGCCATACTGCCACTTCGCGGAAAAATTTTAAATGTTGAACGAGCTCGCATAGACAAGATGCTTGATTCAAAAGAAATCCGCGCATTGGTGATAGCCATGGGCACATCTATTGGAGATACTTTTGATATTTCTAAAATACGTTATCACAAGATCATCATAGCGACAGATGCCGATGTGGACGGCGCTCATATACGCACGCTTTTACTTACCCTCTTTTACAGATATTTTAGAGCAGTGATAGAAGCCGGCTACATATACATAGCCCAGCCACCATTGTACAAGATCAAGAAAGGCAAAGAGATAAACTATGCGTATTCCGATGAAGAAAAAATAAAAATTATTGGCAAAGACATGGACGTCGCAGAGATCCAAGAAGTAGAGACTGATGTATCTCAAGAGAGTAATGAAGGAAAAGAAGAACAGGAAGAAGCCAAAGCAAAATCAAACAAATTCCACATCCAACGTTACAAAGGTCTCGGAGAAATGAATCCCGAAGAACTCTGGGAGACCACGATGGACCCGAAGAATCGTGTATTAAAAAAGGTCAAGATCGAAGATGCCGAAGAAGCCAACAAAGTCTTCGAGATATTGATGGGTAGCGAAGTCCCTCCCCGCAAGTCTTTCATCCAGTCCAATGCAAAACTTGCGGAGATAGATATATAAATAAGAGTCAATCCATTTATGAATAGAGAACATGCAACAACACCAGCAGAAGATGATGAGGCGTTAAAAAAGGCCGAGGAAGATGCAGCAGCAAAACAAAAAGCATATGAGGATATGTTAAGGGAAAAAGCCGAAAAAGACGCAAGAGAAAATACAAACTAGAGTATTTTAAATTACGAGATGTTGAAAACATATGAATCAAAGGTCTTTTTTTTCTGTTCCCCTCTTTAAACTCTCTATAAATTCTAAAGCAGAAATATTTTCTATCTTTGTGCCATCTCTCTTTTCTATTGTGAGTTTTTGGGAGGAGACTTCTTTGTCACCAAGGACTATGACATAAGGTATCAACATATCTTTTGCTTTATGGATGCGCTTGCCAAGACTATCTGATGCGGATTGATATATTTCTACGCGCAAATTTTCTGCTTTCAAGCTGTCTGCAAGTTTGAGTGCTTCTTCGTCGTGGTTTTCGCGTACAGGTACTATGGCGACTTGGGTAGGCGAAAGCCAAAGAGGGAAATTACCAGCAAAATGTTCGATCATTATACCCATAAATCTTTCTGTGGATCCGAGAATTGCACGATGTATCACTACAGGACGAACCTTTTCTCCGTTGTTGTTTGTATACTCCAATTCAAATCTTTCTGGCAGATTAAAGTCTAGTTGTACGGTGGAGAGTTGCCACTCACGACCTATGGCGTCCTTGAACATAAAGTCTAATTTTGGTCCGTAGAAAGCGGCCTCATTTTCGGCTTCTTCGTATTTCCAACCTGTAGCTTTCACTATCTCACGGAGAGCGTTTTCTGCCGTTTCCCATACTTTATCGGAACCCAAATATTTGCTTTTGTCTTTTGAATCACGGAGCGATATGCGTACATAGAAATCTTTGAGTCCAAATGCAGAATAAACTTTTTCTATCATTTTTAGAATTAAATTTATTTCCTCTTTTATTTTTTCTGGTTCGCAAAATACATGACAGTCGTCCTGAGTCAGCGCGCGCACTCGAGTGAGACCAGATAGTTCACCTGATTTTTCGTAACGGTAATTTGTCGTCGTGCAAGTGTATCGCACAGGCATTTCTTTGTATGAATGTGGTTTTGTCTTGTATAGCATCATGAAATGCGGACAATTCATGGGTTTTAGATAATAATTATCATCATCTATTTTCATAGGTGAATACATGGCATCATATTTATCCAAGTGCCCAGAGATTTTATACAAATTTTCTTTTGTTATATGAGGTATCCAGATAGGAACGTAGCCCAGCGCTTCCTGAGTTTCTTGTATAAAGTTCTCAATCGTTCTACGCAATATTGTGCCATTTGGATAAAAGAGGGGAAGCCCAGGGCCGATTTCTTCTATGTTTGTAAAGAGTTCAAGTTCTTTGCCGAGCTTTCTATGGTCTCTTTTCTTTGCTTCTTCTCTTTGATAAATATATTTTTCAAGCTCGTCTTTCGTTTCAAAAGCTAATCCATATATGCGAGTGAGCATTTTGTTTTTTTCATCTCCACGCCAGTATGCGCCTGCTACGCGATCAAGTTTGAAAGAGTCTGGGGCGATATCTCTGCTAGGGTTTTCACTGTGTCCACCTCGGCATAAATCAGTAAAATTGCCACAAGTATAAAAAGTAATTTTTTCACTCTTATCTTTTATCTCGTTTATTAGTTCTAGTTTGTATGGATTATTTTTGAAATATTCTTGCGCTTCTTCTTTTGTTTTTTCTTCACTTTTAAATTCTTTCCAAGATTTCAAAAGCGCGCGCATTTTTTTCTCTATATTTGGCAGATCTTTGTCTGATATAGGTTCAGAGAATTCAAAATCATAATAGAAACCATCATCAATAGCAGGACCGATAGTGTTTTTTGTATCGGGGTAAAGTTCCAAAACTGCTGCTGATAACAAATGCGCTAACGAATGTCTTTTGTGTTCTAAATTTTCTTTTTCCATAAAAACTATTTCAAATAGGTTAATTGATTAATTTTAATAATATAAAACAAAAAATCCCCGCCCTAGTAAAGATGCAAAAGTTCTACATCCTTACTAGGGCGGGGAAGTTAAAGTCCTCGTGGTTCCACCTAGTTTCTCGAGAATTTTCCCGAGCGCTCTTTCATAGATTAGCTCTCTTAAGAGTCCGTTTTAATCGGATTACGGTTGGTAGCCGTGACAATCTCTATATAAGAGTATGATAGCGCGGATATATTTATTGTCAACAAGGCAGAGTTAAAATTTTGCTTTTTATCTTTTATATGCTAGTATAATCGGTATTATGGTAGTACGAATGAGGCATACAAAATCGCATACGAAAAACAGACGATCTCACCACGCACTGGAGAAGACCGTTTTTGTGAAGTGTGAAAACTGTAAACTTCCAAAGAAAGGCCACACAGTCTGCTTGTCTTGTGGATATTACAACGGCAAGAAAGTATTGGATTTAATCAAAAAGATAGAAAAGAAGCAAAAGAAAGAAAAAGCGAAGAAAGCAGAAGAAAAATAATACTTCTTGTTCTGCGCACGAGTTTTGGTTTTTTGTCCGCTTTTGTTCATTAATCTTTGCTATGGCAAACAGGCACCTTTCAAGATCAATAGTTCTCCAAACCCTCTTTGAATGGGATTTTATGTCTACTCATGAAGGTGGTGTTTCTTGGGATGAAGAGAAAGTGAAAAATGCTCTAAAAAGAAACCTGAAAGAATTCACTCCCAGTTTTGAAGATGATCCGTTTGTTTTTATTCTCGCTGAACTTGTATTAAAAAAAACTAGCATTATTGATGAGATAATCAAAAAGGCAGCTCCAGACTGGCCTCTTGAGAAAATCTCGGTTGTTGATAGAAATATATTAAGGATTGGTCTCACCGAACTCCTTTTCGGCGATAGAAATGAAGTGCCTCCGAAAGTTGCTATAAACGAAGCCATAGAGCTTGCAAAAACTTTCGGTGGAGAAAATTCAAGCAAGTTTATCAATGGCGTGTTGGGTGCTGTGTACAAAGAGATAGGCGAGCCGGGCAAAGAACAGATAAGCAAAACGAAAAAGAAAGAAGAGTCTGTAGATATCAGCAAACTTCCCGTTGAGAATCTGGGTGGAGCATTAGTTTATGCAAAGAAGGACAGTGATGTTTTATTTGCTTTTGTACACGATGTTTTTGGGTATTGGACTTTATCAAAAGGTAAAGTAGAGTCAGGAGAAGAAATAGAGACAGGCACAAAAAGGGAAATAAAAGAAGAAATAGGTCTTGATGTAGAAATCAAAGAAAAAATAGGCGTGAATGAATATGTTGCAACTCATCCGGAAAATGGCAAGACTTTGAAAAAAGTGGTTTATTTTTTAGCAGAGAGCGAGTACAAAGAACTTGTGTTAGAAAAGTCTGGTGGTCTTGATGATGCGAGATGGTTTCAGCTTTCTGAAATCCCACAGCTTCGCATTTACAATGACATTATTCCGCTTATTACCAAGGCGATAGATATTATAAGCAAGAAAATAAGTTAAATTTATTAATATAAAAACCCCCATGATCCAATTCTCAGATTTTGAAAAAACCACTAAAATAACTTTTAAGGATAAAATTCTGCTCAAACAGGCATTTGTTCACCGTTCTTATATAAACGAAAATCCAGGCTCAAATCTTTTACATAACGAACGGCTTGAATTTCTAGGAGATGCTGTGCTCGAGCTCATCGTGACTGACTTTCTTTATAAAAAATATAAAGGTTACACCGAAGGTGAACTTACCGCTATCAGGTCGGCTCTTGTAAATGCTATTACTATTTCCGAAGTTGCTTTAAAAATTGGCATGAACGATTATCTACTTCTATCTAAAGGCGAAGCCAAAGATACCGGTAAAGCTAGGCAATATATATTGGCGAATACATACGAGGCTTATTTAGGGGCGGTGTATCTTGATCAGGGTTATGATGTGGCAAATAAATTCGTTACAAATACTCTCTTGCCATACACTGATGAAATAGTAAAGAAAAAACTCTGGCGTGATTCAAAAAGTCTGATCCAAGAAAAGGCGCAAGAGCACATAGGAGTAACCCCTGCTTACAAGATTCTAAGCGAGTCAGGCCCTGATCACGACAAACACTTTACTGTTGGGGTATTTTTCAGTTCTGAATTAGTGGCAGAAGGCAAAGGTAAATCAAAACAAGAAGCGGAACAAAAAGCCGCCGAATCCGCATTAAGAATAAAAAATTGGTCTGATTAAAAAACGAGCATGCTTTCGACGCGCCTAAAGAGTCTTGAAATAAATGGTTTTAAATCTTTTTCTAAAAAAACTGTTTTAGAATTTCAAAATCCAATAGTTTCCATTGTAGGTCCTAATGGTTCCGGTAAATCAAATGTGGTTGAGGCTATTCGTTTTGTACTTGGAGAACAATCCATGAAATCTATGCGTGGATCAAAAGGAGAGGATATGATATTCAAGGGTTCTAAAAATTTGTCTAAGGGTACACGCGCTAGCGTGGCCATTTATTTTGACAATTCCGACCATGTTTTTAAACTTTCAAATGAAGCAGGTGAAAATATAAATCTCAATTACGATGTTGTTTCCATCTCTCGTGAGGTTTACGCGGATGGATTAAATAAATACATATTGAATGGTAGTGAGACAAGGCTGAAAGATATTCACAACCTCCTGTCCTCGGTGAATATCGGCGCTTCACAGCATCATATAATTTCACAGGGTGAAGCGGACAGAATATTGAATGCAAACCCAAAAGATAGACGCGAAATGGTAGAAGAAGCTTTGGGTTTGAAAATATATCAGTATAGGATAAAAGAATCCGCGAAAAAATTGGAAAGAACGGAAATAAATATAAAAGAAGTTACCATGCTTCGCAGGGAAAATGCGCCGCACCTTAATTTCTTGAAAAAGCAGATGGAAAGGCTCGAGAAAGCAAAAGAAATGCGTTTTGAACTTTCTTTGCTTTATCAGGAATATTTGAAAAAAGAAAGTATTTATATTGAAAATGAAAAAACTATCGTCAGCTCTGACAAAAAAAGGATTTCTTGGGAACTTGAAAATACAGAAAAAGAACTCAAAGAAATGGAATCACGCGATGGTAGAGAAAAAGAAGAAAGTGAAAAAGAAAAAGAAATTAAAATTCTCGAGAAAAAGCGTTTTGAAATGAGTGGCGCTAAAAGTGAGATTGAAAGAAAGCTTGGCCGCATAGAGGCTATGATAGAAGTAAGCTCACGACACAGGTCCATAGAATACAGAGATACCGCAGTGCCAGTAAAAAGAGTGTCTGTTTTCTTGCAAGAAATCGAAAGCATTATAGATGACGCGATATTAAAAGATGACTTGTCTGAAATAAAGTCTTATTTGTCTTCTGTGAACGAGATTTTGAAGAAATTTAAAATTGAGATTTCTGTGAGTGATAGAGAAGATCAGAATTTAGACGAGCTTGAAAATTTCAAAAATACAAAAAAACAAATAGAAGTGGAATTAGATAATATAAGAAAAGAAGAAAAAGACATCTTTGAAAAGATATTGATGCTCAAAGAAGAAGCTCGCAGAGAAAGCGAATCTTTGCACTTGAAAGAAAAAGAAAGATTCAATATAAGAATGAAAAAACAAGAACTCATGTCATCGCTCGATATGGTGCGAATCAAAGAAGACAACCTGCGCAGACAAATTGAATCTTTTGATAACGAGATAAAAGAAGGTTCAGTGTTGATAGGTGGAGATATTCTGCTTTACAGAGATTTTAATGTTTCTTATACATCAAATAAGATGGAACATGAAGAATTGAAGAGAAAGATAGAAAAGATAAAAATAAGGCTTGAAGACACTGGGCTAGATAGGGGTTTGGAAGTTGTAAAAGAATATGAAGAAGTTACAAGCAGAGATGCGTTTTTAGCAAAGGAGATAGAAGATTTGGCAAAAAGTATAGAATCTATCCGCACGCTGATGGCGGAGCTTAAAGAAAAAATAGATACAGAATTCAAAGAAGGTGTAAAAAAGATAAATGTAGAATTCAATAATTTCTTCAATCTGATGTTTGGTGGCGGGTCCGCGCACTTGTCTCTTTTGGTTGAAAATAAAAAATCAAGGAAGAATAATCCGGAGGAAGATGAAGAAACAGAAAAAGATGAGGAGGAAATAGTTTTTGAACAGGGCCTAGATATTGATGTATCTTTACCTCAGAAAAAAGTCAAAGAATTAAATGCTCTCTCTGGAGGAGAAAGATCTCTCACTTCTATAGCATTACTTTTTGCAATGTCGCAAGTAAATCCTCCACCCTTTTTAGTATTGGACGAAACTGATGCTGCTCTAGATGAAGCAAATTCCAGAAAGTACGGAGATATGCTTGAAAAACTTTCAAAACATTCACAACTCGTAGTGGTAACCCACAACAGAGAGACTATGTCTCGCGCAGGTATACTCTACGGTGTGACCATAGGCGCCGATGGCGCGTCAAAACTCCTCTCCGTCAAACTCAACGAAGCACAAGCTATCGCGAAATAATCTTTTCGTGTCACAGTGTCAAACACCCAATGCTCAACACTACGCTAAATTATTTCAGCTTTTTTTATTTTCTTTTGATTAAAGTTTTTAGATAGGATAAACTTTACCGGTGTCAGGTAGTGTCCGAGTTTGTTGTTTGTGAATATTTCTGGATTTAAACCTTTTTTCTTCATTTCTTCTACCAGACGTTTGCCACTCTCATAAGGTATGACATCATCAGTCCTCGATATGTATATTTCTATGTGTTTATTTTTTTGATAAGATAAATTATTTTTTGGCGCGAGTTTCTTCCAAACCCTTTCAAGAGTCTTTAAACTGATATTTTGTTTTTCAATCTTTTCTTTTATATCCACCGTTGCTACGCCATTCCAGAGACAAAAAGCCAGAGAATCACCCGGTACTACTAGACAAATATTGTCTATATCTTTATTGTTATCGGCTATCATTGTAGCGTTTACACAACCAAGACTAATACCAATGATGGTGATTTCTTTGAAAGTGTAAAACTTTTTTATTCTTTTTATTTCTTTCCTTATATCTTTTTTGATTTTTAAAAAAGCTTCGCGAGTTTTATATATATCTTGAGAAAGAATATTTGTCGGAAACTCGTATGATAAGCAAGAATATCCTGCTTTTACTATCCTTTCAGATAATACGCGCATTGGTGCTTGCGATAGGGAAGCTTTCCAGTATGGTATTACAACATACAGTTTGTCTTCTTGATTATGGATAAATCTTTTACCTATTTTTTTAACTGAGGATTTTTTTGGTAGGACATCCATCACCTGTGAGATTGTTTTATCTAAGCTCATGTTTTTTATTTAAAGTTTATAATTTTTCCTCTTTACCTGCAATCGTTTTTTCTGGTTGGAAAAAGTTGCTCAAGTTTGAGATGTTTTTCTTTATAGTCATATTTCCATCTCTTCCTAGTTTTATTTCTAAGAGCATGCCTCTCATAGTGTCTTTGGACCAGCTTTGGTCAAATATAAAATTGCCCAGCGAATAGGCTATAAATCCATTTTTATAAATTTCTGTGTCTTGTATTACATGCGGGTGATGTCCTATCACTATCTTTGCTCCGGAGTCTATGGCTTTATGCGCCAGGTCTTCTTGGCGAGCATTGTGTATTGTCTTGTATTCGTCTCCAAAGTGAAATGAGACGACTAGGTGGTCTACTTGTTTTGAGGCGTTAGTTATTATTTCTTCAAAACGAGGATCGCGTGCTATCAAGAGGCCTGCTTTGTCTTCGTCGGCTTGCATCCAATCTGGTCCAACATCTGAAAAGGCAAGAAATCCTATCTTGATCCCGTATTTTTCTATTATGATTGGTTGTTCTGCTTCGATTCTGTTCACACCGCCTCCAGTGTAAAATATTTCATTTTCTTTTAATCTTTCTAATGTGTCCAGATATGCATCTCGTCCCCAATCTCCTACATGGTTGTTCGCTACTGACACCACCGAGATCCCTGCGCCTTTCAAAGCGGGTATAGTGGAAGGGTGCATTCTAAACGAATATAAGTTTTGTCTGTCTTTGCCTATGTCTGATGCAGGGCCTTCCAAGTTTGCAAATGATATGTCTGTTTTTTTCAAAATACCCAAATTTTCAAACAATGCGGAAAAATTTCCGTCGAAATTTTTGTTTACGGAAGTTTCTACTCCGCGGTCAAGCATCATGTCTCCTCCGAAGGTGAGCGATACGAAATCCCTCTCGTAAACTGGAGCTACATCTGTGCGTAGTTTGACCCAAGCGCTCTCTGCGTCAGCTTTGCCTCCATAATATGTATTTTGATTTAAATATTCTAATATTTTTTGTACATCTTTAAAACGGTCTTTGCTTTGAAGTAACGTGATAGCTATATTGCGTGTTCCTGTTTCCGAAAGAGGAAGCGCAAAAGTGGAAACTACTGTCTGCATTGCCGGGTCTGTGTATCCGCTTTTTCCTCCATTGTATCCATCTTCGCTTAAAAATTGATTGTTGCTAAACCAGTGATGATTTTTGTTTTTGAAACTTTTGTTTTTTGTCAGATCAAGTATTTCCGGATTTTTTTCTTTTATATATCCTGTAAGTTTAAATATCTCGTACACTGTGGATCTGTTTTTTGCAGAAAGCCCGCTCGGATCGTCAAATGCCGTCTTGGTAAGATTTAATTTCTCTGCCAATTGATTCATCTTTTTCAAAAAATATTCTCTTTCAAAATATTCAGCTATTACCTCTGCGGCATCATTACTGGATTCTAGAAGTAGAGGATATACAAGGTCTTCTATTTTTATTTTTTCTCCAATTTTTAAATCTCCATTTGTACCTTGTGTGCTTAGGGCTTTTTTAGATACGATTGCCAAATCCTCTGGAGACATGAGTTCTTTGGCAAGGGTTGCTGTCATGAGCTTTGAAACTGAAGCTATGGGGAATTCTGCGTCTTTATTTTCTTCAAGAATGATTTCACCTGTATCCAAATCTCCCACAAGATAAGCTTTCGCTCCGACTTTTGGTTTTGAGCTCGCATCTTTTGTAACATAAAAATATTTTGGAGTTGTATCTTTCTCTATGGACTCTAGTGCTGTAGCTTGTGTTTCTTTGTATTGGTATTCTTTTTCTTTAGATAGTTTTTCAAAAGCAAAGGAGGTGACAGATATGCCGAGAAATATAGCGATAATAAACCAAAAAACAACTTTTAATTTTTGTTTAAAATTATGCCTCATACGAGTTCGTAGTCTATTGTTTTTCTTTCTAGGTTTGCGTCTTTCACTTTTATTTTTACTTTGTCTCCCAGACTGTATTTCTTTTTGTGTTTTTCTCCTACCAGCTCCATCTTTTTTTCATTGAAAATATAAAAATCATCTTTCATCTCGCGCAGACGCACCAAACCTTCGCATTTAGTTTCGTGTTCTTCTACAAACATTCCCCATTCGGTGACACCGCTGATCGTACCGGAGAAAGTTTTGCCAATTCTAAGAGACATATATTCCACTTGTTTGTATTTTACCGAGGCTCTTTCTGCGTCGGCAGCGTATTTCTCGCGCTCAGAAGATCGCATTGCTATTTTCTGAAACTCTGCTACTTTTTCTTTGTTTGCTTTCTGATGTTTGCTTTCTGTTTTCAGAAAATCAGCAAGGAGTCTGTGCGCTACCATATCCGGATATCGTCTGATAGGTGAAGTAAAGTGAGCGTAATAATCAAATGCCAGACCATAATGCCCAATATTTTTTGTGGAATATATTGCTTTTGCCATAGACCTTATGATCATCTTTCGAATCGTATCTTCTCCGTTTTGCCCGGATATTTTTTGTAAAATTTTGTTTATCTCTTGCTTTGGAATTTGATCATTTATTATTGAGATTTTATGTCCGAGACTGCGTAAAAAGAAAGCTAGATTAATAACCTTTTCTTTCTCTGGTCTATCGTGTATTCGGTATATAAATACCCCATTGTCTTTTTCTGTTTTATCTACCTTGGCAGAAAATAATTCCGCGACTTTTTTGTTGGCGAGCAACATAAATTCCTCGATGAGTTTATTAGAATCTCCTCGTATTTTTTTTATAACCTTTAAAGGTTTACCGTTTTTATCTAGTACGAATTTCACTTCTTCTTGTTCTAGGGACATCGCGCCTAATCTAAATCTCTCCTCGGTTAATTTCTTTGCAAGAGTGTTTAGTATATGTAGTTCCCTGTGCAGATGTGCGTTTTGATCATTTATAGATTTTTCCGCCTCCTCATATGTAAATCTCTTTTGCGAATGTATTACCGTGCGGCCGAACCATTCTCCTTTTACTTCTGCGTTTTTGTTCATCATAAAAACTGCGCTCATTGCAAACCTGTCTTTGTGTGGTAGCAGGGAACACAGATCGTTGGAGATCTCTTCTGGTAACATCGGTATTGTTCTGTCCACTAAATACACAGAAGTACCTCGTGATTTGGCTTCTTCATCCATCGTGCCACCTTCTCGTACGAAATGTGTTACATCTGCTATGTGTACCCCTATCTCATAGCCTCCTTCGGGTAGAGCAGGGTCGCCTACTTTTATCTCTCTAATGGATATCGCATCATCAAAATCTTTTGCATCTTCGGGATCGATAGTAAATGTCAGAATCTTTCTGAAGTCTTTTCTGTCTGCGTAATCTTTTGTTTGCATTCCGAGAGTTTTTATTTTCTTTGCTTCTTCTTTGACTCTCTCTGGCATATCGTTATCGAAACCTTTTTCTATGGCGATAGCGTGCATTTCGGTATCGTTGTTGCCCGGCTTGCCGAGTATTTTTAATACTTTGCCTTCGGGTAATCTGGAAGAATCTTGCCAAGACATTATTTCTGCATACACTTTTTCTCCAGCTTTTGCTTTATTTAAAAACATTTCTGGTATTGATATGTCGGCATACATCTTTGTGTCATCAGGTTTCAGAAAATACACGCCTTTTTCTCTTTGCAGAACACCAGAGAATCCTGTCTTTGCGCGAGAAATTACTTTTATCACTTCGCCCCTAGTATTGTCTTTGCCCTTAGAATGGATACATATCTCTACCGTATCTCCATGGAGAGCAGTATTCAAACGAGCGAAATCTATCTCTATGTCTTTGTCTTTACCCTCTACCGAGACATACCCAGTACCCTTTGAAGAAACAGATATAATGCCCGACACCTTCATCGGCTTTTTTGTATGTTTTTCTTTCATTCTATTTAATATAGCAAAAAAAGAATTATGTGTCTTGTGTCGATTATTAGACGGCTTGAAAAAGATTTATTTTTTGGTATAAATACAGTATATGAATTCTGATAAAGAAGGCCTTAATTTTTCTGTTGTTGTACCTATATATAACGAAGAAGGAAACATCTTATCACTGCACCAAGAAATAAGCAGTGAATTGGCCTCTTTAAGTTCAAAATACGAGATTATCTACATAAATGACGGCAGTACTGATAGATCACTTGAAGAACTTAAATCTTTAAATAAGGCAAAAATAATAAATCTCAATCGCAATTATGGCCAAGCCACAGCTTTTGATGCTGGTTTTAAAGTTGCAATGGGGGATATAGTAATCTCCATGGATGGTGACGGGCAAAATGATCCGCGTGATATTCATTTGCTTTTAAAAAAAATGCACGACGAAGATCTGGATGTGGTGGCTGGGTGGAGAAAAGTTCGCAAAGATAGAAATATGATAAAAGTCTTCACTCGCATAGGTAGATGGTTTAGAAAGATACTTATCAAGGACATCGTACATGACACCGGATGTTCTTTTCGTGTTTACAAGAGGGAAGCGGTAAAATCTCTGGATATAGGAGGCGAGATGCACAGATACATCCTCGCTCTTTTGCGTTGGAAAGGTTTTTCTATTGGTGAGGTGTTTGTAAATGATCGCAAGAGAGAGTATGGCAAAAGCAAGTACAATTGGAAGAAATCAATAAAAGGATTGATTGATCTTATTTTTATATGGTTTATACACAAATACTCACAAAGACCGATGCATCTTTTTGGTTCGATTAGTTTTGTTCTACTTTTGTTGGGTTTTCTTTCTGGACTTTGGACTTTATACGGCAAATTTTTCTTGGGACTTAGTCTCAACAGAAACGGTTGGGGTCTTCTGACTTTCTTTTTCCTTACTTCTGGCATAATGCTCTTTTCTTTTGGGCTTGTCATCGATCTTTTGATTAAACTCAACCTAAACAATTCCCCGTATGAAAAAAGATATTATATAAGAGAGGTAATAGAAGTATAAAATGAAGAAAATACTTGTCACAGGGGGAGCCGGATATATTGGTAGCGTAGTGGTGAAAAAGCTCGTGGATGCCGGTTATTCTGTCACAGTGGTGGATGATCTTTCAAGGGGTAGAAAGGAAAATGTGGATTCTAGAGCCGTTTTTCACAAAGTAAATATTTTGAATTTTACATCTTTTGAAAAGAATTTAAAAAATAAAGCATTTGATGTGCTGATGCATTTCGCTGCTAGAAAGGATGTTGGTGAATCTATGGAAAGACCTGATTTGTATGATGAGAATATTAAAGGCATGATGAATCTCTTGGAGATTGCACCAAGACTAAAGATCAAACAATTTATTTTCTCTTCTTCTGCGGCAGTATATGGCGAACCAAAGGTGAAAAAAATAAATGAAGCACACGAATGCAACCCCGCTAATTTTTATGGTTTTACAAAGCTTATGGGCGAAGATTTATTGAAATGGCATGCTGATCTGTCTGGCATGAGATATGTCGCCCTGAGATATTTCAATGTAGCAGGTTATGAAGGATTGAACTATATAGGTCCAAATGTAAGAAATATTTTTAATGTTATAGCCGATGTGCTTTTTGGTAATAAAAAACAACTTGAAATATTTGGCAATGATTACGATACAGTAGATGGCACAGGTGTCAGGGATTATGTGCATGTATCCGATATAGCCGATGCGCATATTAAAGCCATGAATCTGAAAGGTTCTGGTGTTTTTAATCTAGGAAGTGAAAAAGGTTATTCTGTTTTAGAAATAATGAATATGTTTGAAAAAGTCTCTGGTAAAAAAGTAAAATACAGGTTTATAAAGAAAAGATTGGGCGATCTTACCAGCGTAGTGGCATCCTTTGATAAAGCAAAAAAAATATTAAACTGGCAACCAAAATTCGGCTTGCTAGAAATGGTCGAAAGCACCCTAAAAGCATACAATAAAAAAAGATGAAGAGGGTATTGGTAATTGCCACAACACCATTTTACGAAGAAAAAGGTTCTTCTCTTCGTGTGTATTCGATGGTTAGCAAATTAAGTGAAAAATATGAAATTGATTTACTTACTTATAATCTTGGGAA
Organism: uncultured Candidatus Saccharibacteria bacterium; assembly: GCA_964361705.1. Lineage (GTDB taxonomy): Bacteria > Patescibacteriota > Minisyncoccia > Phycocordibacterales > UBA9973 > UBA9973. Next base: position 24,569 of record CAYIBP010000003.1, on the reverse strand, counting down.
AGATATTGAGCTAAAAAATACAAGATTATACAGGACTATTAGTTTTTTTAAACCCACGATAGGTGTTGGAAAAATAAATTTATCTCGAATAATTCTAGATTTTTTGATTTTTTGTAAAGGATTGTATTTGATATTATCCAGACAGTATAGTTTTGTTCACTGTGAAGATTTTGAGGCTGCTTTTATTGGATATATCCTTTCTTTTTTTGTATCAAAAAAAGTTAAATTAATCTATGACTTACATAATCGCATTATAGATAATCTAGAAATTTCCAGAAAAGAAGTTCCCTTTAGGAGTTTTATTCTTTTTTTAGAAAGAAAGATTATCCAAAATTGCGATTTAATAATTTTGAATTGGCAGATTTATTCAAAGGATCCAGTTTTTAAAGATAAAAAAACTGTACTTTTTTATGATAAATTAGATTTGAAGATTGAAGATTATATTATTGATAATAAAAAAAATGAAAAATATCTTATTTATGTTGGAAATTCTGAATCATACCAAGGTATTGAAAACTTCTTAAATCTTTTTTCACAAGTTAAAAGCGAGTTTAAATTAGTCATTGTTGGGAAGATTTCAGAAAATATCAATGATTTGATAAATACACTCGAATTAAATGCAAAAGTTTTCTTGCCTGGTAAATTATCAGTACCCCATGTTAATTTTTTGATCAAAAAATCTATAGCGGGCGTTTTACCTAGAATATATGGCAGACAACCTAGTATGAAAATGATACACTATCTGCTTATGGATAAAATCACGATAGCTAATGATATTGAATGTAACCATGAGTTGCTACGTGACAATTTTAATGGTTTGTTTTATAAAAACAAAGGTGATTTACAAAATATCCTTTCTAGACTTGAACGAGATAATAATGCTTTATTAGATGGTGTGATCAGTACGAGGAATAATATAATTAGTAATTATGAAAATAATGATTTATTAGTGGCATATTCAAATCTATAAATTATGAACGTTTTACATATAGTTGATAAATATGGTTTCGGTGGCGTAGAGTCCATCGTAGATTCTTTAATTAAGAATTTTAATATACCCAATATTCAACTTACTTATTATTTTATTCGCAAACCTGTTGATAAACCAGTAATACAAAAGAATAATGTAATAGTGAAAAACTATTCAAAATTTAATCTTTTTCCTCTCATAGATATTTTTTTTATAATTAAAAACAAAAAGATAGATATTATACACACTCATCATCGTAAGGGGTTTTACTTTGGAATTATCTTATCTCTTATTTTTCGAGATTTAAAATTTATACACCATGAACATGGAGATATTTTAATAAACAATCGTCTGTACAATAACTTATTTAAAATCTGTAAAAAAAGGATAAACGGTGTCATCTGTGTATCTGACTACATAAGAGATTTTTTACTTAAAAATATATCAATCAAGAAAGATAAATTGTATGTGTTGAATAATTTTGTTAGGTGCTCTGCCTCTTCTGATATTATTAATATTGATTTTTATCCAAAGGACAATTATACAATAGGTTTTATCGGTAGGTTGAGTGAAGTAAAAGGATGTAAATTCTTAATAGAATCTTTGTCTTTTTTACCTACTAATTATAAGGCGATTATTGCGGGTGATGGTCCAGAATTATTAAACTTAAAAACTTTATCAAGAGATCTGGATCTGGATTCCAGAATAAAATTTCTTGGTTTCGTTTCTGATGTAGAGCATGTTTACAACGAGATCGATTTGCTAGTGATCTCTTCTCTAAGTGAAGCAAATCCAATAGTTCTAAATGAATCTTGGATGTTTGGTGTGCCTGTTATTGTTTCTGATATTGAAAGTTTGGCTAGTTTGGTACAAGATAAAAGGAATGTGTTGACCTTTCAATCTAAGAATTCTGCTGATTTAGCAAACAAAATAAAATACCTACTATCTGACGGAGAACTTTATTTGAAACTTATTCACAACGGTAAGGATAATGTAAAAGGTAAAGATTTAAATAATTACATTACTTCTCTTGCTAAAATATATGAAAAAATTAATTGATTTTTTACAACCATATAAAATACTACTAATTAAACACAGGTTTTTTATAAAACTTTGTTTTATGTTTCTGTTTATTTGGTTAGTTTTAAGTCAAATAGACTTAGAAGAATCTATAAAATTGTTTTCAAATGTTAATTATTTGATTCTTGTTCCTTTTTTCTTATATTTACCTGGATTATTTTTATCTACTCTGAAATGGGAGGGGATGATAAAATACCCGTTTTGGAAACTATTCAGAATCTACTGGATGAGTAATTTCTTCAGTAATTTTTTACCTTCCACGATAGGAGGTGATGCTTATAAGGTTGTAAAGTTAGGACCAGAATTGGGCAAGACCAAGGTCCTCACCTCCGTTTTATTAGACAGATTGTCGGGGATCGCTGGCACACTACTTCTTTTAATTTTCCTGTCTTATAAAATCTTGCCGTTTTTTTATTTAGAAGTAAAAAAGATTTCAATTATCTTTTTATTTATTGTTATTTTTCTTTTTGCTCTGATTATCTACTTTTTTTCAAGTAAATTGAAAGGAATTGTTCTAAAAATTAAAAATCATATAAAAGAGATGAATTTAAATTGGTTTAGAGTTGTGTCAATTTCAATAATATACCCCTTGCTTGGATCGCTAAGCCTATGGATTTATCTCTTAATGTTTGGATATAACACTGATTATTTGTTAGTTACAGGTTTTTATCTGGTAATACAATTAATAAGTATCGTACCTATTTCTGTGAATGCTATTGGTGTATATGAATTATCTTTGATATCTCTGTTGTCTTTCATTGGTATTTCGGCAGAGGCATCTCTTAGTATTTCTTTGTTATCACGTTTTATAATGTTGATTCAGACATCAATTGGAGGAATATTTTATTTCTTTAACAAGAAGGATTGATTTAATTTTTGGAAAAGCAAAAGCTTGCTTCTTTCGTCTGGAGAAGAATATACAACGTTTTCTGTATTTTCGGATAAAAAGTCCACAAAATCCTTATTTAATTGTTTTGTATATAATGTTTCGAGGTTTTGCCCGTTTGCTAAGAGCCATACATTTTTATTAGTATTATTGTTTAAGATTTTTTGTAAGTCTTCCATTGTGTTTATAAGTATACTGTTATATCTTATTTCTATATAGTTTTTATCTTTATCGGTAAAAATTTCTTCTCGCCACATGTTTTTCCATTTGTAATTTTGATTCAAAATAAAATCTGGATTTCTTTGTAAATAAAAATATGCTGGTTCAAGAGTATTGATCCAAATGTCTTCGTCTTCTATATTTTTCTTTAAATATTCAAGCGTGGTTTTTGAATCGGAACGATACGCTTGAGCCCAAGTAGTTCTAAATGGATCGTTTGACACATTGTCACCGTATCTAATATTCATCACATCATAAAGGGATGGTTTTGAACTAAAAAATAAAGCAAGGAGAATGAAAGACAGAATAATCAATGTTTTTTTATGCTTTAGTTGTAAGATTTCTTTTACAATGATGAAAATAGTCATCATTGATAGGATGATATAAAGAGGTTCAAACATTAGGTATAGTCTAGGTTCTTTTGAAAATGGATTAGCGAACTCAAAGAGTATTAGTGATATAAAAGATATCCCCAGAATATATTCTGAGTAACCTAGTTCTTTGTTTAATTTTAGTTTGTTAAAAATTAAAAATAAAGAAATAATTGATGCTAAGATGAAAAAAATAGTTGGCCAGTAAAAGTCATTAAAAAATGGTAATACGATATTTTTAAATTCTGGGTAGGGTATTTTAGGTAAAATGTATCTTACATTGCCATCTACCTGACTAATTAAATCCACTTCATAAGGATGATCTTTATAGATACCAATCAAATCAAAAGGGTTTCCAGTTATATATAAACTCAAAAAAAGCATTATAGGTATAAATAATTTTAAACTAAATAAGTCTCTGATTCTTGATTTCTTAATTTTTATTAAAGATATTTTATATATTAAGTAATAAAATATTACTGAAATAAATATTGATCCTAACTGTACGGTTAATATCATTATTAAGAAAGTAATGATAGAGAGCACCTTAAACCACTTTTTTTGCTCAAAGAATCCTCGCCAAAAGAATTCTATGTTTAGTAAAAAAAGAAAGGCGTTCATTATATAGAAACGAGCGAATTGAGAATATTCTACGTTGTAAATCGAAAAAGTTAAAATAATTACTATAAAAAGAGCTAGAATCTTGTTTATTCTTTTCGTTATCAAGAAAGATAGTATTATGGTTCCAATTCCTAATAGTACACTAGGGAATCTAAGCCAAAATTCAGTGTTTCCGAAAATAAATGTAAAGCCAGAAACAAGATAATGGTATGATATTCCCCTCCAGTAATATTCAAAACCGGACGGTGATATTGGTAAACCTGTTTCCAGAATTCTCGTGACGTAAGTTCCTGTTAAGAGTTCATCCCACCATAGACTCAGTTCACCAAGATTGTAGAGTCTTATCACAAAACCTATAACCAAAAGTAAGATTATAGAAAGAGAGTACCACCATTTTTCTATGTAAATAAATCTGGCAACATTTCTAAATAATGGAATTTTATTTATTTTTGGAAATTTGTTTCTGAATTCGTTTATTTTCTCCTGCTCCACAAGTATTTCATCATTTCTTTCCGATTCTATGTTTACTAATAAATTTTTATTGACATAGATCGTTATAAATCCGCTGAAAAATGTCGCAAAGTTTAAAACTAATTTTATGTACGTCGGAAAAGAGAGATTCCCAAAGGGCGTGAGATTCAAGATAATTATGGTTATTAAACCTGAAAGAAAGAAATGTTTATTTAATTCAGTCAAAAGATTTTTTATTCTACTTTCTTCTCCTAGTCTTCTAAACCAAAGAAAAAAAGCAATGAATGCGGAAATGATAGCTGTGTAGATGGATGATACTTTACTAAAATAAAACAACTCCAGTGGAGCGATGTAAAAACACAAAAAAACTAGAGCTAGAGCGCTAAAGAATGGCATGAAGAAATAGCTATCCAATAGAATCCAAATATTTTGTAACTTATTGTTTGACTGCATTTAGCTTGATTTGTCTCAACTTTGCCGTACCGTTTGAAAAAAGTTCTATTTTTAGAGGAGCGTTATCTTCCATTTCTAGTGTCACAGTTTTGTTTGGCGTAATTATGTTTTTAAGTGCAAATCTCAGATCATATATAGTGCCAGAAAAATATGAATTATTGCCATTGTTGTGAGGACTCCATCCGATGGTCAGATTTTGATCACCATAATATTTATAAATTTTATCTTTACCTATGTATGTTCTACCCGCATATTCATCATCTATGTATAGTTCTATGTAGCCGTTGTCGCTTGGGTTATAGATCGCGATAGCTGAATGTGTGTCATAGAAAAAAAGATCAGGGTCAAAAGTGTATTTAATAGAATAAGCGGGTCCCTGATTGTCATTCATTCTTCCCACTCTGAATTCTACATTGTTTTTGTTTTGCCAAAGTTCCCAGTTATAATGTCCCACTATCTGCTGGGAATTTGAGTCTTCATCTGTCGGAGACCACTCCATATATAAACTAAAAGGCCCGTCCTCAAATCTATCTCTGGAGTAGGGCAGATAAATGCGCGAATTTTCTCCATTGAAGGTGAGTTCATCATCAACCATCAACGCGTTTCCACCCCATCCTTTTGGTATTCCTTCATTGAAATCAAAAGAATTTTCCCATTCTATTTCATCTTTATCAAAATCTAAAAGAGAGGAGTTTATAAATATTCCTTCGTCTTCCGTCGTGATGGCTACTGTCGCGTTTTTTAGTATCGCTTTGGGTTTAAATATTGCATATGCGCTACCATTTAATTCGCGATATGTTTTTCCATTTTCATCTACTTTGTCTTCTGAAAGATTTGTCGATGGTTCCAAGTAAAATTCACTGACAACAATATCGTTTTTTGAACCAGCATTTATGACGAAAGTTTTATCATATCCAAAGGGCAGAAAATTTATATAAAGTATATAGAGCAAAAAGGTTAGGGGAATAGCATAAGCAAAAAATCGTGCCCAAAATATAGGATTTTTTGCTTCTTGTTTTGCAAATTCTCTAAAATTTATAGATTTAAACCAGTTCTTTATCTTTTCTTGCATATAGCGTTTATATCACGAGCTATATGCAAAGTAAACATTAAAATCTATATATCCAAACTCGCGAATATGTGTTTATCCTGTCGTAAAACACTTGTGCAAAGTTGTTTGTGATGTATTCCAATATATCGGGCTGTATTTTTTCATCTATTGCCATAAAATCCAGTACGATGTATCCATGATTCTTTGAAGCTAATTCTTTAAGTTCAGATAAATTGTTTATTGTTTCAGCTCCCACATAGAATTCTTTGTTGTCTTTTGTCTTAGATTCTTTGCCTGTTATACCCAAGTAATTATATTTTATCCAATACCCTGGTATGCCGAGGAATATTTTATTAAAATGAGGCAAACTGCTGATCACCAGATCTTCGTTTTCCATATTACTTTTTATAAAGTCATAGGCTTTGTTCCAGTCTGGTTGCGGAGTGTATGAATAATGCGCCCCCTTGCCCCATGTCTTTGGAGTGTCTGATTCCAAAAAATAAAAATTTTTAGGGGCAAGTACTCCTTTACCAAAAGAAAAGAACAATATTATGATGCACAAAATAAAAGCTATTTTCTGCCATTTTTTGTTTATCAACAAGTATATGTCGTATATTCCTAAAGAGCCTAAAATGATCAGTATAGGGGTAACATGAAAAATGTATCTATAATTTACAAGTTTTGTTAAAAAAGAAAGTGGCAGTAAATAGGCTAGAAAAATAAAAAATAAAATTCCCACGATGAATTTCTTTTTTCTGATTGATGTATATAAAGTATATATCATAGGCAGAATAAACAGCCAATAGTTCTTAATCAAAAAGTAAATATAATAATGCGGATTGAAATCAAGATTAATTCCTCGTAGCAGACCTTTGTAAAACCGTGTTCCTAGCAGGGAATCAAGAATAAGGATTGTCCCTGTAATTAATATGAATCCAAGGACATATCTTTTCCAAGACGCCTTCTTTTCTATAATGACTTTTTCAACAAAATACCAAATCATAAAAATAAAAGGCATCAAGTATCCAAGTCCGTGGGTTATAGACGCAAGAAAAGAAAATACCAGCGAGCTTGTCAAAAATAAATATTTCTCCAAGTTGCTTTTGTCGCTTTTCAAAAACTTATCAAAGAACAAAATAGCTAGCCAAAAAAATAAAGCAAAAAGCGTGTACCATCTGGCTTGTCTAGACCAGGCTATTTGCCAATATGAAAAGGTTATAAAAAAGGTCGAGGTGATAGCAACAATATTCCCAAAAAATCTCTTGGTGGTGTAGAAAATCAGCGCTATAGAAAGTATCCCTGCAATTACAGAAAGAAACCTAAAAGAAAAAGCATTGTTACCGAAGCGTTCAGCTATATAAGCTGTGATATGGCAGTATGTAGGGCAACGATATTTTTCTCCGGAATCCAGTATTGTTGAGCCTTTTTCTTCGACAGAAAGTACGGCATTGATGGTGTATCCTTCATCCATCCAGTATGGGGCTTTTTCTAGTTGGTAAAATCTAAAAAATCCACCTAAAACAAGCAAGGATACTAATATTAAAAATATATATTTAGGCTTTATTTGCTGTTTTAAATCCATATTAATTCCATAAGTAGCTCTGTTGTGGGTTATCCACATCTAAAGTTGTTTTCATATTATATATGATTGTGTATAATGATGCTATCGGCTATATAAATAATATTCCGAAATGTTTTTATTATTAATTTAACTAATTATATTTTATGAAAAAGTTCTTAGGTGCGAGTTTATTGGTTACGATGATGATGGTTTTGGGTTTTGGTTCTGCTGCAGCCTATGGTGGTCCATTTGATCCTATGGCGCATTTGCTTTCTATGAGAGCAACCGTTGAAGCATTTCCAGGCAGTACCCCTGATGAGAAGAAGCTCTTAAACAGAATAGACAATATGATTGCTTTAGCAGGAAAGAAAAATAAACTAGATAAAGCAGAAAGGAAGATGGAAAGAGTAGCTAATGATATGGAGAAGAAATTAGGAAAAAAGAAAGGCTACAAGTATCTAACTGACGCGCAAGCTGCTCTTGTGCTAAGTCTAGCAAACGAGTTTATAGACAATATCTAGTTCTGTAATAGCTAGAGAATAAATAAAATAAAAAGACGCATTCCGCGTCTTTTTATTTTATTGCTTTTTTAATAAATTATGTTAGACTGTTCCTATGTTAAAAATAAGATTACAAAGGATAGGCAGGAAGAACGACCCAGCTTTTCGAGCTGTTTTGACTGATTCTAAAAACAGTACCAAGAGTGGTAAATTCTTGGAGATAGTCGGTACTTATAATCCGAAAGCAGGAGAGACAAATTTTAAGGCCGAGAGAATACAATATTGGGTTTCAAAGGGCGCTCAACTCTCTGACACTATGCATAACTTTATGGTTAGCCAAAAGGTGATAGAAGGCAAGAAAAGAAATGTGTTATCTAAAAAGAAACCAACTAAAAAGAGAAAAGAGTTGAAAGCTCAAAAGTAATAATATATAATTATACTCATACTAATGGAAGTGATGTTTTGGGGTCGTATCAAAACTGTTTTCGTTGGTAGATCGAACATTAAAAATTTAAAATTAATTAATCTGAAACACTATGCATGACGCTGATAAAGAATTTTTAGAATATATAGTAAAGGCATTGGTAGATAATCCAAATGATGTAAAGTTGGATCGCACAGTAGACGAGATGGGGGTACTCATCAGTCTCACAGTCAACCCAGCCGATATGGGTAAGATCATCGGAAGGATGGGCAATACAGCAAAGGCTATTCGCACACTCCTTCGCATTATAGGTATGAAGAACAACGCTCGTGTGAATCTAAAGATCAACGAACCAGAGGGTGGCATGAGACCTCAAAACCCAAGTATGGGAAACGATATGAGCATGAAGACTGTTGATCAGGCGATGGAGGACTTGAAAGGTATTTAATAAAAAGAAGAAACCGTGATATATTGATGTCACGGTTTTTCTTTTTATGAATTTTCATATTATTACAATCTTTCCCGAAATTTTTAGCTCGTATTTGGACGAGTCTATTGTGGGTCGCGCCATTAAAAACAAAACAATCTCTGTGTCTTTTTATAACCCTAGAGATTTTGTAAAGGACAAGACAAAGAGTAAAAATGGGTATAAGCCGGTGGACGACAAACCTTATGGCGGAGGTCCGGGTATGGTAATGTGTGCGGAACCGATCATAAAGGCTTATGAGCAGGCTCTAAAAAAAATTTCAAAATTAAAAAATATTACTAACAGAACAAAACAAGTAAAAATTTTAACTATCAATTTCATTCCAAACGCCGAAAAGTTTACTACGAGTTTTGCCAAAAAAATCTCAAAAAAATATACAGATATTATTTTGATCTGTGGCAGGTACGAAGGCATAGATGCGCGAGTGGATAAAATTTTAAAAACAAAAAAGATCTCGATAGGGGACTATGTGGTTACAGGTGGTGAATTGCCCGCCATGATACTGCTCGATTGTGTTTCTCGCCAGTTGCCTGGAGTTTTAGGTAAGATTGAATCTCTTGAAGAAGAGCGTATTTCATCAAGCGAAGTATATACTCGTCCAGAAGTTTTAAGATATAAAAACAAAAATCATAAAGTTCCCAAAGTCCTCCTTTCTGGTAATCATAAAAAAATAGAGGAGTGGAAAAAAAGAGACAATCCACAGCCTTGATTTGACAAAAAGATTGTAAAAGAGTAGGCTATTTTGAGATTCATTGATTGAGTATCGGATGCAATCCTAGATTATTATAAGCTTTAAAATAAGCATTAAATAACATTATCCGAAGTTAGCCACAAAAGAAATTAAAGAAAAGCAAGTTTCTATGTCTTTTTTGTTTTTCTTTGCTTTCTTTGTTTTGGCTTTCTTCTGGTTTAATCATAAAATATGCAAACAGAAAAGCGTCCGAAGAAATATTTTTCAAGGTATAAAAAACCCTTGATAGAGTTTCCTAATCTTATAGAAGCGCAAGTAAAATCTTTCAAGTGGCTCGTGGAAGATGGAATAAAAGAAGTTTTTAAAGAATTCTCGCCGATTGTTGATTATTTCGGCAAGAAGTTTGAACTTGAATTCACTTCTTTCTCTTTGAGTGAGCCGAATTGTGATGAACTTCATGCAAAGGTCAACAAACTCTCATATCAGGGTTTGTTGAAGGCTCGTGTAAAGCTTAAGAATAAAATATTGGGCACAGTAAAGGAACAAGAAATATTCATGTCAGAGCTTCCGCTTATGACTCCTCACGGCACTTTCATTATAAATGGCGTAGAGAGAATTATCGTTCCACAGCTTGCTCGTTCTTTCGGAGTTTTTTTTACGGAATCTGAAAATAAAGGCAAGAAATATTTTGGAGCAAAGATTATTCCAGCTCGCGGAGTTTGGATAGAAATAGAATCCGACAGTGATGGAAACATTTATATAAGAATTGATAAAAAAAGAAAATTCTCTGCAACTTCGCTTCTTAGAGTCATGGGTTATCATACAGATGATAATCTGTTGAAAGCCTTTGAGAAATCCACTGACGGTATTGATTATAAAAAGGCGATAGAAGCTTGTATTGCCAAAGACACAGCGAAGACTTTGAACGACGCGTACATAGAAGTTTATAAGCGTCTAAGAGACGGAGATTTGGCTACTGCTGAAAACGCAAAGGAGTTTATAGATTCGTTGTTTACTTCTGAAAGATATGATATTTCTCCAGTAGGTAGATATAGATTCAATCAAAGATTCAGTAAGCCTTTAGAAGAAGCTGAACTTGCTCGCCGTACTATCTCAAAAGATGATGTGGCGGTTATCCTCAAACATGTAATTTCTCTTAATAACACTCCAGGGGCAAAGGCTGACGATATAGACCATTTGGGTCAAAGGCGAGTCAGATTTGTAGGTGAAATGCTCCAGCAAAAGGTTCGCACTGGTATGATGCAGATCAAAAGGAATATTCAAGACAGAATGTCTATCATAGATGTAGATACTGCTTTGCCGATACACATCATAAACCAGCGTCCTCTTCAGGCTCGCATTAAAGAATTTTTCACTACCAACCAGCTTTCGCAATTCATGATGCAGGAGAATGTTCTCGGCGAAATGGAACATCTGCGAACACTTTCTACCTTGGGACCCGGAGGTTTGACACGAGAGCGAGCCGGTCTTGAAGTACGCGACGTGCATCCTTCGCACTATGGAAGAGTATGTCCTATACACACTCCTGAAGGTCCTAACATCGGTCTTATTCTTCACCTTGCCACATACGCAAAAATAAATGATTTTGGAATCATCGAAACCCCTTATGTCAAAGTCAAAAACGGCAAAATTACAGGAGAAGTCCAATACTTAAACGCTCTAGAAGAAGAAAAATACAACATTGCTCACGCGGGAGTTATTTATGATGAAAATGGCAAAATTACTGAAGATCGAGTGGCGGCTAGAGTTAAAACAGAAGCAGGCACTATCGCTCGAGATCAAGTGGATTTCATAGATGTAGCCGCGAATCAGGCCTTTTCGATAGGTACTTCCATGATTCCTTTCTTGGAACACAATGATGCGAATCGCGCACTGATGGGATCAAACATGCAGAAACAAGCTGTACCATGTATTTTGCCTGAAGCACCCTTGGTCGCGACAGGTATCGAATCGCTCGCTTCAAGAGATGGAGGCAGAATGGTCATCGCCACAGAAGACGGTGTGGTGACTTATCTAGATGCTAAAAAAGCAGTAGTAAAAGGAGATAAAGAAAAAACATATAATTTTGTAAACTTTTTGAGGAATAACAATTTTTCCGCCTTGCATCAAAGACCTATCGTATCTGTAGGACAGAAAATAAAGAAAGGCGATGTTTTAGCTGATAACACAAGCACCGTGGATGGGCAGATAGCAATAGGACAAAATGTAAGGGTTGCGTTTCTGTCTTGGTTTGGTTTTAACTATGAAGACGCGATTATTTTATCGGAAAGACTTGTAAAAAAGAGCAAGTTCACAAGTATTTATGTAGAAGAATTCGTTTGTACTGTACGCGATACAAAACTTGGTCCGGAAGTTACAACTCGCGACATACCAAATGTCGGAGAGTTGAAATTGAAAGATCTTGATGAAGATGGAATAGTGCGCATAGGCGCGGAGGTAAGAGAAAATGATATTTTGATTGGGAAAATCACTCCCAAAGGCGAAACAGAGCTCACTCCAGAAGAAAGACTTCTAAGATCAATCTTTGCCGAGAAAGCTCGTGATGTGAAGGACACATCACTTCGCATGGAGCACGGCAAGCGCGGACGCATAATAGGAGTCAAAATATTTTCTCGTGATCTAGGACATACTCTTGAAGCGGGAATAATAAAAAAGATAGTGGTTGAAGTTGCGCAGATTAGAAATATTTCCGTCGGAGACAAACTTTCTGGAAGACACGGCAACAAGGGTGTTATTTCAAAAATCCTTCCAGAAGAAGATATGCCTTACGATGCTGACGGTACTCCTGTTGATATAATACTTTCACCACTTGGTGTGCCTTCTCGTATGAACTTGGGACAGATTTTGGAAATACACCTTGGAATGGCGGCAGAAGCTTTAGGTTATCAAGCGATAGTACCTCCATTTCTAGGCGCGAAACACGAAGAGATCAAAGAAGAACTTAAGAAAGCTGGACTTCCAGAGAATGGTAAACTCAAACTCTTCGACGGACGTACAGGTGAACCTTTTGCGCAAGATGTGGCAGTGGGATATATGTACATGCTCAAATTACACCACATGGTAGAAGACAAAATTCACATGCGTTCCATCGGTCCGTATTCGCTCATCACTCAGCAACCACTTGGAGGAAAAGCTCAAGGCGGAGGACAGAGATTTGGAGAAATGGAAGTCTGGGCACTCGAAGGATACGGCGCTGCTTATACGTTGCGTGAAATGCTAACTATAAAATCAGATGACATTATGGGTCGATCCGCTACTTTTGATTCTATTATCAAGAACGAAGCGATCAAGGCGCCAAATTCGCCAGCTTCGTTTAATGTTTTGCTTAATTACTTGCGAGGACTTGCGCTTGATGTGAATTTGAAGAAGTTCTCGGAAGAAAAATAAAAAGTAAGATTAATGAATTAATAAATAAATTAAAAAATTATGAAAACATTAAACAAAACAGACTTTGATCACATCTCACTCCGTCTCGCATCTCCGGACCAAATCAAAGAATGGTCGTATGGAGAAGTAACAAAGCCCGAAACTATAAACTATCGCACTGGTAGGTCAGAACGCGGAGGTCTCTTTGATGAAAAGATCTTCGGTCCAGAAAAAGACTATGAATGTTATTGTGGAAAATATCGCCGTATTCGATATAAGGATATCATCTGTGAGAAATGCGGAGTGGAAGTGACTCGTTCCATAGTCAGACGAGAGAGGATGGGACATATAGAACTCGCTACTCCTGTGGCTCATATCTGGTTCCTACGAGGCGTACCTTCTAGGATGAGTATTCTTTTAAATATTCCAGTCTCGGACTTAGAGAAGGTTATATATTTTGCCGGATACATCATTACAAAAGTTCATGAAGAAGAGAAAACTTCTGTTATAGAGAATCTAGAAAGAGAATACAAGGCAAAGTTTAAAAATTCTGCTGACGATGAGACTCGTGAAAGACTAAAAGAGCTATTCTCAAATACAAAAAAAGAAATACAAGAAATATATGAAGGCAAAGTGTTGAATGAATTTTCTTTTCATCACTATTCTTTGAAATATGGCACATGTTTTGAAGCTAGTATCGGCGCAGAAGCTATCTATTCCATATTCAAGAATTTGGACTTGGAGAAACTAAAATCCCATATAGAAAAGATATCCGAGAAGGCAAGTTCCATAGAAAAAGAAAAAATTCAAAAAAGATTATCTCTAATACGAGCCATGATCTATGCGGATATCAGACCAGAATGGATGTTCTTGACTGCGATCCCTGTCATTCCTCCAGTGCTTCGCCCGATGGTCGCTCTTGATGGAGGACGACACGCCACTTCAGATTTGAACGATCTTTACAGAAGAGTAATAAACAGAAATAATCGTTTGAAAAAACTCAAAGAAATAAATGCACCGGATGTTATTTTGAGAAATGAAAAAAGAATTATTCAGGAGGCGGTAGATGCTTTGATAGACAATTCAATAGCAAAACAAAACGAAAGTGCGGCGATGAGTCAGTCTCAAAAAAGGCCGTTGAAATCTCTTTCAGACAACTTGAAATCAAAACAAGGTCTTTTCCGTCAGAACCTTCTCGGTAAACGTGTTGATTATTCTGGTCGTTCTGTGATTGTTGTCGGTCCCGAACTTGCTTTGAATCAATGCGGACTTCCGAAACATATGGCTTTGGAGCTTTTCAGACCTTTTGTAATTTCAAAAATTTTGCAGGCCGAGCTTGCTTTCAATATCCGTGGCGCAAACAAGCTTATCGAAGAACGCACTCCAGAAGTCTGGGCTATGCTTGAAGAAGTAATAAAAGGCAAGTATGTCTTGTTGAACCGCGCGCCTACTTTGCACAGACTAGGTATTCAAGCATTCAATCCTATCCTCATAGAAGGCAATGCGATCCAAGTGCATCCACTTGTTTGTCAGGCGTTCAATGCAGACTTCGACGGAGACCAGATGGCTGTATATGTGCCTCTTTTAGAAGAAGCGCAAGCAGAAGCTAAAAATTTAATGGCTTCAAATAAAAATCTCTTGAAGCCACAGAACGGAGATCCTATAGTGCATCCTAGTAAAGATGTGGTGCTTGGTTCTTATTGGATGACCAAGAATGTGGAAGGAGAAAAAGGTGAAGGAAAATATTTTTCTAGTCCAAATGCAGCTATTACAGCATACGAATATGGGATTGTGGCTTTTCGAGCAAAGATAAAAGTTTTGGCTACTAAAAATGTTAAATATAAAAAGTTTGATGAACAAATGTTTGAAACCTCTGTAGGTAAATTGTTATTCAATAGTGTATTGCCCAGTGACTTTCCTTATATCAGTGATGAAATGACACAAAAGAGGTTGTCCGCTTTGCTTGACGAGCTTATCGTACATTATGGTGTGGATAATACTCCTCCAATATTGGACAAGATAAAGAATTTCGGTTTCAAGTACGCGACATTTTCAGGCACGACTTGGGGTCTTGATAATGTGAAAGTTCCAATAGAGAAAGAAAGCATTATAGAAAATGGCAGAAAGTTAGAAGCAAAAATAATCAACGAATGGAACGACGGTCTTCTTTCCGAAGAAGAAAGATATCAGAAGATTATAGAGATCTGGACTCAATCCAAGAAAGAATTGGAAAAGGTTTTGCCAAAGACTCTAGACAAGAATGGCTCTACTTATGATCTTTTTACTTCAGGCGCGAGAGGCACGATGACTTCACTTATTCAGATGACGGGTATGAAAGGTCTGATTCAGAATAACCAGGGTAAGACTTTAGAGTTTCCGATCATTCCATGTTATCAAGAAGGACTTTCTCCTATTGAATATTTCGTTACCACTCACGGTGCTCGTAAAGGAGCTTCAGACACAGCTCTTAACACTGCAAAGGCGGGTTATTTGACTCGCAGACTTGTGGATGTGTCGCAAGATGTTGTGATCACAGAAGAAGATTGCGGTACAAAAGAAGGCAAGGTAGTTACAAAAGAAAACATTTCCGGTATTGAAATACCACTAGCTAAAAATATTTCCGGAAGAGTACTTGCCGGCGATTTGAAAGACACAGACGGCAAGACTATCTACAAGAAGGGCTTCTTAGTAACCAAAGAAGAAGCTCGTAATATCGAAGGTGCTGGTTTTGAGGAAGTATTCGTCAGATCTCCTTTGACCTGTAGAACCACGCACGGAATTTGTCAGATGTGTTATGGTCTTGATCTTGGAAGAAACCACATGGTTAATCTTGGTGAAGCTGTGGGAATCATCGCCGCGCAAGCCATAGGTGAGCCGGGTACACAGCTTACTTTGCGTACATTCCACGCTGGAGGCGTGGCGGGTGCCGATATCACCACGGGTTTGCCTCGTGTTGAGGAAATATTCGAAAGAAGAACTCCTAAAAATTCTGCCGTGATTTCTGAAGTTGACGGGGAAGTCTTTGAAATTAAAGAAAAGGTTTTGGTGGACGGGCAATTAAGCGCTAAAGAAAAAGTTATCAAAATCTTGGCAGACGATCCTGTAAAGGGCAACAAATCCAATGAAATAGAATACACCGTCGCTTTTCGTAGAACTCCTATCGTAAAGGTTGGACAGAAGGTCAAGAAGGGTGAACTCCTAACTGATGGCTCCGCAGATATTGCTGAAATGTTTAGTCTTGGCACAAAAGAAATGGTAGAAGAATACATTATTCGTGAAATAAACAAAGTGTACGAATTGCAAAGTGCTTCTATTTCCAGAAAACACACAGAGATCATCGTGCGCCAAATGTTTTCTCGTAGAAAGGTAAAAGAAGCAGGAGAAACAAATTTCTCAATAGGAGACATAATTGAAAATACCGCTCTTATAGAAGAAAATCAAAGAGTAGAAAAAGAAGGTTTGAAAGAAGCAAAAGCAGAAATTATAGTGCTTGGTATAACTGAAGTTTCTCTTCGCACCAAGAGTTGGCTTTCTGCCGCTTCTTTCCAAAACACAAACCGTGTTTTGATAGAGAACGCTGTAAAAGGTGGTATAGATTCTTTGAGAGGACTAAAGGAAAACGTTATCATCGGACGACTTATACCGGTGGGTACTGGTTTTAAAACAGGGAATACAGAAGAATAATATACTTTGGATTACGAAATAGTTCGCCTTTGTAACTCAAAATAATTTATGAAAATTTACAATGGAGCAAATTCTCCTGTCTCGCAGATCAAAGAGAGACTTTCTATTGAGGAGGTTATATCTTCATATGTAAAGCTTGAAAAATCAGGCATAAATTTCAAAGCCAGATGCCCTTTTCACAACGAAAAGACACCATCCTTTTTTGTATCTTCAGATCGAGGTAGTTATTATTGTTTCGGTTGTGCCGCAAAAGGAGATATCTTTTCTTTTGTGCAGGAATTCGAAGGCCTTGATTTTAAAGGTGCTTTGAAGTTGCTTGCAGAAAGAGCGGGTGTCGTATTGGGTGAATTCTCTAAAGAAAAAGAGAGCGAAAAAGAAAGGTTGTACAAGTCTATGGAAGAAGCGTGTTTGTTCTTTGAGCAGGGTTTGGAAAACAACAAAGAAATTCTAGAATATTTGCAAAAAAGAGGTCTAGAAGAAAAAACAATCAAGGATTTTAGAATAGGTTTTATAAAAAACGATTGGAGGCTGTTGCTCGTTCATCTGCAGAAAAAGGGTTTTACGGATGTGGAAATAGAAAAGGCGGGACTTGCAAAGAAATCTGAAAAAGGATTCTACGATAGATTTAGAGGAAGAATTATGTTTCCTATCTCTGACTCTAGCGGACGCATTATTGCTTTTTCTGGCAGGATTTTTGAAGATGATGGTAAGTCCGCTAAATACCTCAACAGTCCGGATACCCCCATTTTCAATAAATCTGCCGTGTTGTACGGTCTTCACAAAGCAAAAGACTCAATTCGCAGGAATAATTTTTCTATTTTGGTTGAAGGTCAGATGGATTTGGTATTGTCGCATCAGGCTGGGTTTAAAAATACAGTAGCGACTTCTGGTACAGCGCTTTCTGATGCTCTTGTTTCAAAAGAAAATGTAGTTTCAAATTTAGGATTGCTTCGCCGACTTTCAGAGAACATCGTACTTGCATTTGACGCTGACCGAGCCGGGGTGAATGCTTCTGCTCGCGCTGGCAAGATCGCCTTGTCTTTGGGTATGGATGTAAAAGTTGCTTCCATGCAAGAAGGCGTGGATCCGGCAGATTTGATCTCAAAGAATGGAGTTGATGCTTGGCGCTCTGCTATTAGAGAGTCAAAACACATAATAGAATTTTTCTTAGAGAAAGTTTTAAACGAATATAAAAATGATACTCGCAAGGCGGGCAGAGCTATAAAAGAAAGAGTGTTGCCTTATGTGAATGCGCTTGAAAGCAGAATAGAGAAAGCGGATTTTTTGCGCAAGATAAGCGACGCATCGCAGATAAGGGGGGAGGATTTAAGAGAAGACCTGTCAAAAATTGAAAAAGAATCAAAAACAGAGAAAGATGAGATCGAACAAGCCAAAAGCAGTAGAAGTGCATTTTTCAGGAAAGACTATATTTTGAACAGATTGCTTGGTATTGTTTTTTGGCAAAAAAGTTTGAACAATCAAAGCTTTGATGTTGAGAGTCTGTTGAGAGAATTGACAGTCATTTTAGGCAAAGATGAATCAACCATTTTTAATAAAGCGGAAAGCAATAAAGAAGATTTGATATTTGAAGCGGAGGTTTTTTATGGAGATGGAGCTGATTTGAAGAAAGATACAATGGAGCTCCTAAGAAATCTGAAAGAAGAAGATTTAAAAGAGAAACTTTCCAAGAAAATACGAGAACTTAAAGAACTGGAAGAAAAAAAAGAAGTATCGCTCGCAGAGCAAACTTTAAAAGAAATAAATGAAATTAACAAACAAATAGAAGATATTAAAAGCGGTCGCTAAAACAAATAATTTATGAAGAAAACAAAAAACAAAAAAATTGCAAAATCAAAGATAAAGAAAACGAAGAAGCTATTGAGAAAGCCTGCTAAAAAAGCAGTAAAAAAGAATCACAAGAAAATAAAAGCGGTAAAAAAGTTGCCTAAGATCAGAAAGACTAGTAAAGCGAAAGATGTTAAAAAACCAAAAGGCAAGAAAGACAAAAAAGCGGAGGAATTTACACGTCTTTCCAACGAGCTTATAGAAAAAGGCAAGAAGAGGGGGTTTATAACATACGACGAAATACTGAAAACTTTCCCGGATATAGAAAACAATATCTTTCATCTAGATGAGCTTTACGAGAGATTCTCGGTGATGGGTATTGATGTTCTTGAAGGTGGAAATCTGCTCAACCTTGATAAAGACCTTGTGGATAAAGATTTGAACAAGTCCACGATGCATGATTCCATACAGATGTATCTCAAAGAGATAGGTCAATATGCGTTGATTCATGCTGCGGATGAAAAAGATCTAGCGAAACGCATACAGGCTGGAGATTCCGAAGCTAAAAACCTGCTTGCTCGGGCAAACTTGCGTTTGGTTGTTTCCATTGCCAAGAAATATGTGGGTAGAAGTCCAAACCTGACACTGCTTGATTTGATTCAAGAGGGGAATCTTGGTCTATTTAAAGCAGTTGAGAAATTTGACTGGACTAAGGGTTACAAATTCTCTACTTATGCGACTTGGTGGATTCGTCAATCCATCACTCGCGCATTAGCTGACCAGAGTCGCACCATTCGTATTCCAGTGCATATGGTGGAGACTATCTCTAAATATAAACAAATATATCGCAGGCTTTCTCAAGATTTGGGACGTGAACCGTTGGCGGAAGAGATAGCGACAGAGATGGGTATTCCTGTAGAAAAGATTCATGTCATTGAAAATATAAGTCAAGAAACAATATCTCTAGAACAGCCTATAGGTAGTGATGATGATAAATCCACTCTCGAAAACTTTATTCCAGATGATAAAATCCTTCGTCCAGATCAAGAATCAGCAAGGAGGATACTCTCAGATCAAATACGAGAAGTTCTTAATGAATTAAATCCAAAAGAGTGCAAGATTCTTGAAATGCGTTATGGATTGATAGATGGCATACAGCACACGCTGGAAAGGGTGGGGGAGGAATTCGGGGTTACTCGCGAACGTATTCGTCAGATAGAGGCAAAAGTGCACGAAAAACTCCGCCAGCACGAAAAGATAGCAAGGCTGAAGGGGTATTTTGATTAGTCGCTGTTCAGGCCTTGCCTGTAATGCTGGAAAAAACCACTTGTTTTATTTATTTATGATATACTGTAAGAGTATTATCAAATTAACTTGACTTCGCTTTTTGCATTTTTATTATTTATGCGATTTGTGAGGTAAAAATTTTATGTGTGAATGTAAAGATGGTGTTTGTAAGGGCAACTGGTGCGGATGTGCCGCGTCTATGGCTATGAAAGTGTTATTAGTAATCGGTGGTTTGAATTGGGGTTTGATAGGCGTAGGTATGCTCTTAGGCAGGATGGAGAGCTGGAATGTAGTTAGTATGCTTTTGGGTTCCATGCCAGTAGTTGAATCAGTGGTTTATATTCTTGTGGGAGTTGCAGCCGTAATGTATATTTTTGGTTGTAAGTGTGCTAAGTGCTCCGGCGGTTTGTGCGGACACTGCGCAAAGGATGCTCCAATGTCTTCTTCTAGTGAGATGAAAAGTGGTATGTAATATTTTTGGATTTATTTGAAAAAATCGGCAAATATTTGCCGATTTTTTCGTTTGCTTTTATATATTATATAATATAGTATAAATACAAAATATGAGCGAGATTTTGAGCACCGGCATGCATGTGTTGTTATTCTTGTCTTTGTATGTGCAAGTGTTTTTTCTCGTAACTTTTTTGGAAAATAGAAAAAAAATAATTACAAGAAACGGACCCACTAGTCTTTCTAGATATCCAAAAGTCACTATCATAGTGCCTGCTTGGAACGAAGAAAAGACTTTGTATAATACAGTCAAATCTTTGCTCGCGCTTAATTATCCTAAAAACAAGTTTCGGGTTTTTCTGATAGATGATGGATCTACTGATGGTACATGGAATGCGATGTCGAAGTTTTCTAAAAACCCAAATGTAAAAATTTTTCGTAAAGAAAACGGTGGTAAATATACAGCGCTCAATCTTGGTTTGGAACACACAGACACCGAATTTGTGGGATGTCTCGATGCGGATTCGATTGCGCACCCAGAATCCCTTGCGCGGATTATGAGTTATTTTGAAAAGGATCCAAGTGCAATGGCAGTTGCACCTTCTGTTATTGCTCTTAAAGGCAAGGGTATAGTTCAGAGCGCTCAAAGAGCAGAATATGATATGTCGGTATATGTAAAAAAAATGCTTGGTTTTATGGGAGCAATTCATGTGACTCCGGGACCGCTAACTATTTTTCGTAAAAAAGTTTTTGATACTTTAGGTCCATATCGTCATGCTCATAATACCGAAGATATGGAGATAGCATACAGGATGCAAGAGCATCGTTACAAGATAGAGCAGTGTAATGACGCGTATATATATACCAATACTCCTTCTACTGTAAAAAAACTTTACAGACAAAGAACGCGCTGGATTTTTGGCTTTATTAACAATACGATAGATTATCGTCGTGTTATTTTCAGAAAAAAATATGGTAACTTTGCGCTGTTTACATTGCCTTCAGGTATTATCTCTGTCTTTGCTGTGAGTTTAATATTTGGTAATTTACTTGCAAGGATATGGGATTTTATTCTGACAAAAATTACTCAATTTAAAATCACTGGTTTTGAGTTTGTTTCAAACTTTGGGAATCTTGATCCTTTCTTTATAAATACGAAATCATTAGTATTTATCTCAATACTTATTTATTCGTTGATTATTTTTTCTATTTTCTTTGGAAAGAAAATTGTGGAAGGTAAGTGGCATTTTCCTTTTTATATGCTATATTTCTTCTTAGTTTTCAGCATAGTAGGACCATTTTGGCTTTTAAAGGCAGTTTACAATACGGCCCTGTCAAGGAATCCTGCTTGGAGATAGCGAATCATTATGAATAATAACAACATTGATTGGAAAAAATACCTAATAGTTTTTTTGATTACAGCCGGACTTTTCTTGTCTGTCAGCTATATTAGCAATTATTTTAGCGGTAAAAAAGTAAATCAACTGAAATCTATCCAGGATCAGATAGCTATTGATATACTTTCCTCCGAAACGCAATTTTCTTTACTTTCAGAGCTTTCTTGTAAGAATATTTCGTATTCAATACTATCAGACGAACTAGGTGAGCTCGGACGCAAATTAGAATGGAGTGAGACAAATCTGGGGGCGACGGACACGGTGCTTTCCTTGAAGAGATATTATTCTTTGCTTCAAATCAAGGATTATCTTTTGACCAAGAAAATCTCTGAGCGTTGCAAGACAAAATCAGCTTTTATACTTTACTTCTACACTACTAAAGTAAATTGCAGTGAATGCGAAAAGACAGGTATAGTGCTTTCTGCTCTGAGAAATAAATATAAGGATTTGAGGGTTTATTCTTTTGATTACAGTATTGATGTATCGGCTGTAAAAACATTACTTGATATTTATAAGATAGAAGACACAAAACTTCCTGCGCTCGTGATCGGCGATGAAACGTTGACGGGTTTTCACGGTGTAGAAGAACTTAAATCTCTCATAGAACAATCTTTTGGATTGCAAGAAAAAGATACAGAGAGCGTATCCAAGGACAAAGATTCGTAGTTGAACAAGGGTTGTGTTTGGAGTGGTTTTACGATTCCGCTCGAACTTACTTTATCAAAAATTCGCTTCGCGTACTTCCTGATTTTTTGGCGGAATTTTGGTGGGCGGGCATTCCTAAAAAGCACTAGAAAAATGATTGAGAAAATGTTAAAATAATTTCCATGAAAAGGTTCGCTTTTATTGATGTACAAAATACCGAAACGACAACACTGAAAGTGTTGAAGTTTGCGCTTGACCACGAAAAATTATTTCACTATCTAAAAGACAAATGGAAATGTGAAAAAATATTTTTTTATCCAGGAATACAGCATGGTGATGACACTCGCGGAGAATTATTTACTAAACTCACAGAACTTGGTGCTATTGTAAGACCAAAATATTTTTTCACATACAAAAATGAAGACAAAATCGCCATTACAAATTGTCCAAAGTGTAATACTGAGATTACGCAGAGAATAGAAATGGGTTATTCGTGGAAATGTAATTGTGATGTTGAACTTACAGCAGATGTCCTTGACCATGCTGACAAAGACACAGAAATATTTCTATTCTCTGGTGATGGCGATTTTGAATTCTTAATTCAGAAAGTTATTGCAAAAGGTTGTAAAGTTTCTATTGTCTCAAGTGCAAAGAGAGTGCCGAAAGGACCAAGATATTCTACTTCCCGATTATCAACAAAACTTCGTAAACTTACTCAAGCAAGCGGTTCACCAGTTAAATTTATTGAGATAGATAACTTGAAATTTCAGATTAAAAAAGAGGCTTAGAAAAGGAAAAAGCCGCGAAGCGCGACTTTTTCTAAGGACTCTGTAAGTATATATGAACAGTAAAAGAAGTCAAGCGAAAAAATATCTTTCTGGCAGAAATGATTTGGCTATTCGTTTTTAAGGTGATTTGTACTACGATGTAGGCATAGTATTGAATTTTATTATTAAAGGTCATATTTAACTTAGTCATTACTAACTTTATGAAATATAACAAGGGTTTTATAGGAATAGGCATGATAGTATCAATTATTGCTGTCTTGATTGTAGGTGGAGGTGTTGTTTATTATGCAACAAAAGCACCAGCTACTTCTCCAAACACAGAAGAAAATAATTATCAACCACCAGTAAATCAAAATTCAACAATTCCTAAAAATACACAAACACAAAATAATAATCTTCCACCTGCACCCGCACGCACTCCATTAATCACAGTTCTTTCACCTAATGGCGGAGAAGTTTTCAACAGAGAAGAGACTATAACAATTAATTGGCAAAATGGTAGTTCATCTATGCAAGTATATATTACTAATGTATTGATCCAACCTCCTTACGCAGGTAAGTCCGCAGGACTACCTCCAAAAGCTGTTGTTACAGAAGCAACAAATCAAAGCCAAGTGCAATGGAAGATCCCTGCTAATTTTGCTCCGGGACAATATGTTGTAAGAATAATGTGTAACTTTGGTTGTAGTGATACTAGAGAGTCCATAGATTATAGCGATAATTATTTTACTATCAAAGCGCTGTGAGGTCCTGTTCTTACGCAATCGCAAGCAGAAACTTTAGTACGTCAAACTTGGAGTGACTGTTCTCAAGGAGATTGCGGAGGTGTTACTGTCACAGTAACACAAAATAGTAATGGTCAATATGTAGTTACTGCAATTTTCACTGAACTTGATGATTCTACTTCACAAACCAAAAGAGTATCGATCGCGACATATCAGAATGGAACGTGGACACTTGGGCAACCTACTGTTACGCGAATGTGTCATCGTGGTAATGCAGATGGTACTACCGGATGGACTGCTGGACTTTGTATTTAAGAAATGAAATTTTCTTTTTATGCCCGCCCACCATTTGGGTCTTTCAAAACCCTTGAGTTTAATTGCGGAGTGTCTTTATGATTCCGCTCGAACTTACTTTATCAAAAATTCATGAGAATATCCACAAGCGTTCCCCGCGCGCTGAAGCGCCTCTGTGCGAAGCACAGAGCTTCTGCTGAAGCAGAAGTGCGGGAGAACGCTCTGCACGCCACGCAATCTTTTAAAAAGGATGTGTGGTGTGCAGAAATGCAAATACGGAACGCGAACGAAATTTTGCGAAATGCTGGGGGTTGGGGGGAAAGTATTTCGCAAAATTCGCTT
>CAYIBP010000002.1:0-84824 GCA_964361705.1 uncultured Candidatus Saccharibacteria bacterium | reverse complement strand
ATGTAGCAAGGATAGAATGGTTAAAACAGACCCTCGTTTTTATACCTTATGCCGAATATGACAGCAGCCTATTTTCTCTTTACGGTGGTGGAAGAGGGAAAATCAAATCTTCCTGACCGACACCGTGGAGAAAACATCTCTCGAGAGTGACTCGCAATGAGTCACTCTCCTTAGTTAACCTTTTCAGATTATTTTATCAAAAATCATAAATATAGAGTCTTTTATTTCTTTGTCCTGTCGATGCCTGTAACTCTAAGATTTTATCTGGTTTTCTTTTGGAGAATTCAAAATCACAAGAAATCACTCTTGAACCAACCCTCAATTCTTTTTCAAGTTTAGGTAAAAGCTCATCTAAACTTTTTGGAAAGAGATATAAAAACACATGAGATGCTGGAGAGATATCTTTCTTAAAAAAATTTCCATAGAGAATTTGAATGTTTTTAAAATTAAAAAATATTTTTTTTGTGTTTGCAAGTAAAAATGGGAATGGCGATATTTCGACACCAACACACGAAATATCAGGATTTGTTTTTAAAGCCGCAAAAAGAACACGACCATCACCGCACCCCAAATCATAAAGAATACTTTTTTCATCGAGATTTAATTCTCGGATTATTTCATTTAATACTTTTTTTCTTACTGTAACAAAAGGTATAAGTGAGAAAAGTGGAGACAAAAGGAATAGAAGGCAAAAAAACATAACAAAAAATAAAAAACAAAGCAATGTATAGTATAGTATTATCATATTGCTATAATATAGCATTTTATATTCGTTTTATAAAATCATCACTTGTCCCAGTTGAAGGTGTGCTCTCTAGCAGGTCCCGTGCCCACAGACACTATGCTGACTTCCAAATCTAATAATTTGTTTTTTATGTATTCTAAATATGAAGAGAGTTCTTTGGATGCTTTTTCTTTAGAATTTACGCCAAAGTTTTTATCGCCCCAGCCGGGTATTTCGTCTGTGATTACATTCGTAACATCATCTAAGCGGAGAGGAAATTCTTCAAATATCTTATTTGAATTTTTATATCCTGTTACCACCTTTACCTTTTCGCTCAGGCAAATATCAGCTTTGTTTATAAAAATCTTATTTACTCCAGATAGTCTGATGGCATAACGAAGAGCAAACAGGTCGAGCCAGCCACACATCCTAGGTCTGCCAGTGGTTGCTCCGAATTCATTGCCTGCTTTTTGAAAAAGTTTTTCTAGATTTTCATCCTTTATCCTTGAAGGAAAACTTCCTCCACCTACTTTTGTAGTATATGCTTTAATAACCCCGTATACATTACGCAGATACCTGTGTGATACTCCTAGTCCTAGACATACATTTGCTGGTAGGGTATTTGAACTAGTAACATTTGGATAATCTCCAAAATCTATATCCAGCATTATGCCTTGAGCTCCCTCTGCCAATATATTTTTCCCCTCAGATAATCTTTTATTTATTAGAAATGATAAATCGTATATTTTTAATTCCCTTATTATGTTTAGCGCATCAAGCCATTTTTTTTCTGCTTCCTCAATTTCTTTTAAAGAATATTCAAAATTATATTTTTCTTTGTACATGTCCAAAAGATTCATGTGAAATTCCTTGAGATTTTTTACTTTATCAGAAAAATCATCAGATAAAATATCTCCCATCAATAAACCTCTCCTTGATCTGGAATCAGAATATGCAGGGCCTATACCTCGTGAGGTAGTGCCTATACTTTTCGTGTTTTTATTTCTATAACTTTCTTCTGCTTTATCTAAAAATGGGTGCATAAAAGAAACCAGCTTGGCTCTGTTTGATATATAAAGTCTAGAAGTCACATTAAAGCCTAAAACTTTCAATTCTGTGATTTCTTTAGCTAGGGACACTATGTCCACCACCACTTCATTGCCTATGTATAGCTCAATATTTTGGTGCAGGCATCCAGAGGGAATGATGTGTCCAATGAAAGTGATGTCATCTTTTTTTATGGTGTGTCCTGCGTTTGCGCCTCCTTGAAATCGTGCCACTGCAGAATATGTTCCGTGGGACAATAATTCATCAATATTTTTCCCTTTGCCTTCATCTCCCCATTGTAGGCCCACTAGCACATCTACAAAACCTTTTTTTACTATTGGCATCTTTTTTAAAGATTATTAATAAGATTCAAAGTGTCTTTTATTGTTTCGCGTGGTAGTTTTGTGATTCTTTGGTGATTATAACATCGTGAGGGTGGCTCTCTCTGATACCTGAGCTGGTGATACGAACGAATTTTGCTTTTGCTTGAAATGTTTTAATGTCTTTTGATCCGCAATATCCCATGCCGGCTTTTAATCCACCGATAAGTTGATAGATGACTTCGGAAATTTTGCCTTTAAAAGGCACTCTGCCTACTATACCTTCGGGTACTAATTTTTTTATATCGTCTTCCATATCTTGAAAGTAACGATCTTTTGATCCATGTTCCATCGCTTCAACAGAACCCATGCCTCTGTAAGTTTTGTATTTTCTTGCATCAAGAATAATAGTTTCTCCTGGGGATTCTTCTGTGCCTGCAAAAAGAGAACCCGCCATAATGGTGCTGGCTCCTGCAGCTATGGCTTTGCCTATGTCGCCGGTGTGTTTAATACCGCCATCTGCGATGACAGGAATATTCTTTCCTTTTAATGCTTTTGATACTTCGTACACAGCAGAAAATTGAGGATATCCTACACCCGCTACAACGCGAGTGGTACATATAGAGCCTGGTCCAATGCCCACTTTGACGGCGTCAGCGCCGGCTCTTACCAAATCCAATGCAGCTTCTCTGGTGGCGATATTTCCGACAATAACCTCCAATTTTGGGAATGATTTTTTGATGTTTTTTAGCATTGTTATAACACCTTTTGAATGTCCATGAGCGGTGTCCAAAACAATTACATCCACATTGTTTTTTACCAAGGCTATTACTCTGTCTACGGTGTCTTTACTAATACCGACTGCCGCGCCGACTATCAAGCGGCCTTTCTCGTCTCGCGATGAATTAGGATGAGATTTTATTTTTAAAATATCTTTGTAGGTTATCAGACCTATAAATTTATTATTTTTATCTACTAGAGGTAATTTTTCTATTTTATATTTTTTAAGAATCTTTTCTGCTTCGTTTAAATCTGTATTACCTTTACCAGTGATCAAGTCGTCTTTTGTCATTACCTCTTTGACCAAGATTGATAGATCTTTTTGAAATCTGATATCACGATTAGAGAGTATGCCTTTTAGTTGCATTTTGTTATCTACGATAGGGATACCCCCTATACTATTTTCTTTCATTAGTTTTAAGGCTTCACCTAATGTGGCATCCTCCATCAGAGTAATAGGATCGTGTATCATGCCACTTTCCGAGCGTTTGACTTTACGTACCTCGCTCGCTTGTTTTTCAATAGATATGTTTTTGTGTATTATGCCGATACCTCCTTCTCGAGCCATGGCTATCGCCATCTCTGATTCTGTGACGGTGTCCATAGCAGCAGATATTATGGGCACGTTTAATTTTATTTTCTTAGTCAAGAAAGATGAAATATCTACTTCTCTTGGCAATACTTCTGAATATTGAGGCACAAGCAAAATGTCATCGTAGGTCAATCCTTCTATAAAACGGTCTTTTTCTGTAAATTTTGCCGGCATAGTATATGTGTGTATAATATCATGGCATGGATGATATACAAATTCTGATCGTGGACTATGGTTCCCAATATACTTTGGTCATAGGTAGAACCTTGCGAGAACTCAGTGTGCGTAATATTATCTTGTCTCCTAAAAAAGCCAGTATGTGGCTGTCTAAAAATACACCCAAAGCCGTGATTTTATCGGGGAGTAATTATAGCGTACACAATACTGATGCTCCAGATTTACCAAAGAATCTAGATATTTCTGGAAAAAAATATTTTATACTAGGCGTGTGTTATGGTATGCAATTACTCGCGCATAAAAATGGTGGCAAGGTAGACAGACCATTGCTTCACAGAGAATACGGTGGCGCGATGGTTGATCTCGTAAAAAAGGACCATCCTTTATGGCAAGGAATAGAAAATAAAAAAATAGAAGTATGGGCGAGTCATGGTGATACCGTGAGAAAACTTCCGAAAGGATATTTTACTATTGCAAAGTCTTCAGGTATTTCGGCTATGTCTGATGCGAAAAATCGTGTGCTAGGTATTCAATTTCATCCAGAAGTAAATGATACAAAAGATGGTAAAAGAATTTTGCAGAACTTTCTTGATCTTGCGGGTTGTGTGAGAGACTGGAATCCGACAAATTTAATTCATAAAATACAAAAAGAAGTTTTGGACGAAATAAATAAAGTTGATAAGAAAAAAAATGTGATATTGGGAGTTTCTGGAGGAGTGGATTCGACGACTTTGGCTGCGCTTCTTGCTCCTGTTTTGAAACAAAGATTAGTATGTGTGGCAATAGACACAGGAGGAATGCGCGAAAATGAAATGCAGGAATTGAAATTAAATATCAAAAAAGCAGGAATTAAAAAATTGGTAGTGGTTGATAAAAGTAAAGAGTTTGTAGAAAATATTTCTACTACGATACATGGAGAGGAAAAAAGAGCTGAATTTCGCAAAGTATACAAAAAGATATTCGAAGAACAGATCAAGAAATACAAGGCAGGTTTTATAGCGCAAGGCACATTGGCGACTGATATCATCGAGAGTGGCAAAGCAGGTGAGTCAACAATGATAAAAACACATCACAATGTCGGTCTGAAATGGGCAGTGAATGATCTGCATCCGTTTCGAGATTTGTTTAAATACGAAGTTCGTGAATTGGCTCGCGCTTTGAAATTGCCATCTAGTATATATGAGAGAAATCCATTTCCAGGACCGGGACTTTATCTACGGATCGTGGGTACTCCTGTTTCAAAAGAACATTTGCAACTAGTACGTGAAGCAGACAAAACCGTCACAGAAATACTAAAGAAGAATGGTCTTTTGAAAGATATTTCGCAACTCGTAGTGGCATTACTCGGTTTTGATTCTGTTGGAGTAAAAGGTGATGAAAGAGTATATGGACATTCTATAGCAGTGCGTGCCGTACAAACTGTGGATTTTATGACGACGAGAGGATATCACTTTACACCAGAGGTTACAAATGAAATAATTAGCGCATTAACCAAGCACAAAAATATAGTAAGAGTGTTTTTTGATATGACACCCAAACCTCCGGCTACAACGGAGTTTGAGTGAGGTTATTTCTATTATTAATTTTAATTTTTTAAATATATGAATAAGAAAATAAAGAGTGCTTTGGTGTCAGTTTTCCATAAAGATGGAGGTCTCGATGAAATTATAAAATTACTTCACAAGCATAATGTAAAAATAATATCTACTGGTGGTACAGCGGAATTTGTAAAAAAACTCGGTGTGCCAGTGACTCAAGTAGAAAGTATTACAAATTTTCCATCGATATTTGATGGCAGAGTAAAAACTTTAGCACCACAAATATTTGGCGGTATCCTAAACAGGAGAGACAATGAAAGTGACAAAGCAGAGAAAGCGCAACATGGAATAGAAGACATTGATTTGGTGATCGTGGATTTGTATCCATTCGAAGAGACTCTAGCTAGTGGCGCAAGCGAAGAAGAAATAATAGAAAAGATAGATATAGGAGGTATCGCTCTTATTCGCGCGGCAGGAAAGAATTTTAATGATGTAGTGATAGTGCCTTCAAAAAAACAATATCCAAAACTATTAGAAGTTTTAAAATCAGGCAATGAAACGAGTCTGGAGTTTCGCAAAGAGTTGGCAGGCGATGCCTTTGCTGTAACGAGTGAATACGACATGGCTATCAGGGGATATTTCCAAGGAGTCAAATTGCGCTATGGAGAAAATCCTCATCAAAAAGGCGAATTTGTCGGTAGTTTGGCAGAGCCATTTACCCAACTTCATGGCAAAGAGTTATCTTATAACAATTTGATGGATACAGAGGCTGCAATAATGCTAGTGAACGATTTTTCTCAACCTGCTTTTGCGATCATTAAACATATGAATGCTTGCGGTTTGGCTGTAGCAGAAGAGGGTCATTTGGTTGATGCTTATCAAAAAGCATACAACGCCGATCCTGTGTCGGCTTTTGGTGGCATTTTGGCAACCAATAGAAAGATCGAAGAAGATATAGCGAAATTAATCAGAGAACAAAAATTATTTATCGAAGTTATCATAGCGCCGGATTTTTCTGAAGAA
The DNA here is from genome assembly GCA_964361705.1 of uncultured Candidatus Saccharibacteria bacterium. Classification (GTDB taxonomy): domain Bacteria; phylum Patescibacteriota; class Minisyncoccia; order Phycocordibacterales; family UBA9973; genus UBA9973. The sequence continues at coordinate 78,623 of CAYIBP010000002.1, read as the reverse complement.
GCATTGAAGATTTTAATGGAGAAAAAAGATTGTCGTATTTTGAAATGGCATAATCCTGTTTTGCCAGATAGGCAAATGCGCACTTGTCTTACAGGAATGCTCGTGCAAGATCGGGATATGCATACAGAAAGTGCTTTGGATTTGAAAGTGGTTACAAAGCGTGCTCCGACAAAAACAGAAGAGATGGATCTGGTCATCGCTAGCATTGCTACTAAATATTTGAAATCAAACTCTGTTGCCTTGGTTAAAGATGGCGCGTTGCTCTCGATGGGTTGTGGTCAGACATCACGAGTAGATGCCTTGAATCAAGCAATTGACAAGGCAAAAAGGTTTGGTTTTTCACTTCAAGGTTCAGTCCTTTCGTCGGAAGCATTTTTCCCATTTCCTGATTGTGTAGAAATAGCTGGTGCAGTAGGTGTGAGTGCTGTTGTACATCCGGGAGGTTCAAAGAATGATCAGATGTCTATAGATATGGCAGATAAATATAATATGGCGATGGTTATGTCAGGATTTAGACATTTTAAACACTAGATTTATGAAGCAGAAAACAATAGGTATAGTAGGTGGGGGACAATTAGGCAGAATGCTTGCGCAAGCGGGACAGCGCCTTGGTTTCAAGGTTGTCGTGCTTGACCCTACCCCAAATTCTCCAGCAGGACAGGTAGCTGACAAACAGATAATCGGTAGTTTTAAAGATGAAAAGAAAATTTTAGAATTGGCGAAAATATCTGATTGTTTAACTTTTGAAATAGAAGGCGTAAATGACGCTATTCTAGAAAAGATCGCAAAAAAGAAATCAGTTCATCCTGATCCAAAAGTTCTAGGAATAATAAAAGACAAATATGTTCAAAAAGTCTTTTTGAAAAAACACAAAATACCAGTTGCGCGCTTTGTCTCTATTAGTGATGAAAAAGATTGTATAAAAACTGGCAAGATATTCAAGTATCCTTTTCTTTTGAAAGCTCGCATGGATGCTTATGATGGTAGGGGAAACTATGTTGTAAAAAATGAAAAAGAAATAAAAAAAGCATTAGCGAAGTTTGTCGGTCGAGTATTGTATGCTGAAAAGTTCGTGCCATTTGTAAAAGAATTAGCGATAGTTTCTGCTCGTGATATTTTCGGTAATATAGAGTCATATGAAGTAGTAGAAACTGTGCATAAAAATAATATTTGTCATATCGTTCGACATCCTGCCGATATTCCAGACAAGACAAAACAAAAAGCAAAAAAGATGGCGCAAAAAGTCTTGCAAGCTTTGGGTGGAGTGGGAGTTTTTGCTGTGGAAATGTTTTTAACAAAAAAAGGAGAAGTTTTGGTAAATGAGATAGCTCCCAGAGTTCACAATTCAGGACACCATACTATTGAAAGTTACTCTGCTTCGCAGTTTGAACAACACATGAGGGCTATCGCAAGTATGCCACTCGCTAAGGCAGAATCAAAAGCAAAAGCTTCAGTAATGATAAATATTTTAGGTGACAGAGAAGGCAAGGCAGAATATAGATTAAATAAAGATGCGGAAAAGCTTCATAATACACATATACATATATATGGTAAAATGGAGACTAGAAAAGAGCGCAAAATGGGGCATTTGACAGTGTTGGGTAATACCGTAAAAGAAGCCGAATTTAAAGCTAAAAAAGTGCGTAAATATATTTCAATATGAAAAAAGATATAAAAATAGGGATAATAATGGGTTCGGATTCGGATTTGCCGGTTATGAGCGAGTCGGCAAAAGTTTTGGAAGAATTTGGTGTTGGCTATGAGATCGATGTGGTTTCTGCGCATCGAACACCGGACAAGCTTTACAAATACGCAAGTAGCGCGCAAAAGCGTGGGATAAAGATAATCATTGCTGGAGCAGGAGGTTCGGCGCATTTGCCGGGGATGACAGCTTCGATGACAACTTTGTCTGTGATAGGTGTACCGATAAAAACAAAAACAATGGATGGCTTGGATTCACTTCTTTCCATAGTGCAGATGCCTGCAGGTATTCCCGTGGCGACTGTGGCGGTGAATGGCGCGAAAAATGCAGGACTCCTAGCTATCAGTATTCTCGCTACAAATGATAAAAATCTAGAAAAAAAGTTAGCAGCGTACAAAAATACTTTAAACAAAGAAGTTAAAATAAAAGGTGAAAAACTTTCAAAAATAGGTTATAAAAGATATTTAGAAAAATAATTTATGTCAGATTTATACAAACAATCTGGTGTGGACATAGATGCTGGCAATGAATCTGTGGACCGAATCAAATCTGATGTTGCGAGTACTCACAATTCTTTTGTGCTCACAGGTATTGGCAGTTTTGGAGGTTTGTATGATATAGGTGAAGCATTAAAGAACTACAAAAATCCTGTCTTAGTGCAGAGTATAGATGGTGTTGGCACTAAACTCTCTGTGGCAAAGATGATGAATAAATATGACACTGTCGGAGAAGATATAGTGAATCACTGCGCAAATGATCTTTTGTCAATGGGAGCGAGGTCACTAACTTTCTTGGATTATGTAGCTCACGACAAGCTCGTGCCCGAGGTTATGCAAGCTATGGTTTACGGTATGTCAAAAGCTTGCCGAGAAAACAACATCGCCCTCGTCGGTGGAGAGACCGCCGAAATGCCCGGAGTTTATAGAGAAGGCGAACATGACATTGCCGGCTCTATTACTGGTGTAGTTGAAAGAGAAAAAATAATCACGGGAGAAAAGATAAAGGAAGGCGATGTGGTTTTAGGTTTCGCTTCTAGCGGATTACACACGAATGGTTTTTCTTTGGCTAGGAAATTGCTGTTTGAAGTAGCAGGACACAAAGTAGATACAAATGTTTTTGATTTAGGTATGACTGTTGGAGAGGCTCTTTTGAAAGTACATATAAATTATTCTAAACCAGTTTTGGAAATGCTAGATGGTGGTATAGATATTCGTGGCATAGTTCATATTACAGGTGGTGGTTTGATTGAGAACATTCCCAGAGTTTTGCCTGGCAACTTAGATGCGATTATCAATACAGGCACTTGGCCTGTGTTACCTCTGTTTTCTTATTTGCAAAAACTTGGTAATGTTGGAGAAAAGGAGATGTTTCGCGTTTTCAATATGGGCATAGGATTGATTTTGATTCTCCCAACAAGCGAAAAAGAAAAAGTGTTTCAAGTTTTAAACAAATATCTAGAATACAAAGTTTTTGAAATAGGTCAAGTAGTAAATGGTAATAAAAAAGTAATTTTAAAATAAAATTATATGAACATAGAAAAAATAAAAGAACATATAAATGATGTAGTTATAGAAACGGATTTTCCAAATCTTGGCGAGAAAAAAGTGGGCAAGGTTCGCGATGTGTATACAGCACCGGATCATATAACTTTGATCTCAACAGACAGGCACTCTTCATTTGATAGAAACATTGCCAATGTACCTTTTAAGGGAGAGATATTAAACCAAATCAGTTTGTTTTGGTTTGACAAAACAAAAGACATCGTCAAAAATCATGTTTTAAGTTCCCCTGATCCAAATGTACTCGTTGCCAAAAAATGTAAGCCCATACCTATCGAGTGTGTGATGAGGGGATACATCACTGGAGTTACTTCTACATCGCTTTGGACACATTACAAAGAAGGAAAACGTGATTTTGGCAATTTTATACTTCCAGATGATATGAAGAAAAATCAAAAACTCTTAGAACCCGTCTTTACTCCTACCACTAAATCAGATGAACATGATAGACCGATAACACCCAAGGGAATCGTAGAAGAAAAAATACTCCCAGAAGAAATGGCTTTAGAGTTGGAGAGAGTTGCTAAGGCATTGTTTAAAAAGGGGCAAGAGATTGCAAAAGAACGAGGACTCATACTAGTAGATACTAAATATGAATTCGGGTTAGATGAAGAAAACAAACTTACGCTAATAGACGAGATCCATACACCGGATTCTTCGCGGTACTGGAAAGCTGATACTTACGAGGAACGTTTTTCTCGCGGAGAAGAGCCAGAATATTTTGATAAAGAATTTTTGCGTCTATGGTTCAAAGAACATTGTGATCCTTATAAAGACGAAGTCTTACCTAAAGCGCCAGTTGATTTAGTAGCCGAGCTTTCTCGTCGGTATATAGAGATTTATGAGACGATTACAGGAAAAAAGTTTGAGCATGATTTTTCGCAAAGTACAGCAGAGCGTATTAAAAATAATTTAGCAAAAATATAATGCAAGCTATAAGTCCTTTGGATGGGAGATATAGGGAAAAGACAAAGGTTTTAGCCGAGTATTTTTCCGAACAAGCGTTGATGAGATACAGAGTGATGATGGAGTGCGCGTATCTTGTGGCATTATCAAAAGAACCTAAAATAAATCTTAGAAAATTTACCAAAAAAGAAGAGCAAATGCTTTTTGATTTGTATGAAAAGTTTAATGATAATTCATACACTGCCATAAAAAACTTTGAGGCGACCACGAATCACGATGTAAAGTCAGTAGAATATTTCATAAAAGAAAAACTAGGTAAAACCTCTTTGAAAGATGTTGTTGAATGGGCGCATTTTGCTCTGACTTCTGAGGATACAAACAATATTGCTTACGCTCTGATGCTCTCATCTTCCTTAGAAGAAGTCATGATTCCAGAAATAAAAAAAATAATTTCTGAACTAAATATTTTGGTCAAAAAATATAAAGATTTGCCAATGCTTGCTAGAACACACGGACAACCCGCATCACCCACTACGTTTGGCAAGGAAATGAAAGTTTTTGCTGTACGTTTGGAAGACGAGCTCGCAAATCTAAAAAGTATTAAAATAAAATCAAAGTTAAACGGAGCCACGGGCAACTACAACGCACACAGTGTAGCTTATCCAAAAGTAAACTGGGTTGATTTTAGTAAAAGATTTATTGAAACTTTAAATAAAGACAGAATACAGAAACTAGAAATAAATCTTGTCACTACCCAGATAGAATGCCATGATAGTTATGTCAGAATCTTCGATTCGATGAAACGCACAAATAACATACTGCTCGATTTCGATCAAGATATGTGGAGATATATTTCTGATGATTGGGTAATCCAAAAACCAAAACAAGGCGAGGTTGGATCTTCTACAATGCCACATAAAATAAATCCGATTGATTTTGAAAATAGCGAAGGCAATCTAGGTATCGCAAACGCCTTATTTGAATTTTTTGCTCGTAAGCTTCCGGTGTCGCGACTTCAACGCGATCTCTCTGATTCTACGGTAGAGCGTACATTTGGCATGGCATTTGGACACGCTTTTCTTGCATATGTTTCTATATTAAAAGGTTTGGGCAAGATTTCCGTGAATGAAATAAAGATAAAAGAATACTTAACATCACGTCCAGAAGTCATAACCGAAGCCATCCAGACCATATTGCGACGAGAAGGTGCGGAAATGCCTTATGAAAAATTGAAAGAATTGTCTCGTGGCAGAAAACTCACACTAGAAGATATTTATAAATTTGTAGATTCTCTTGAAGTTTCAGAGAAGGTAAAAAAAGAATTGAAAAATATAACACCCGAGAATTATATAGGTTTGGCTTCAAAATTAACAGCGTTAAAGTAAAGTCAAGATGACTTTTTTATATTGTTTTGCTATATTATTCCCATGTCTTTAAGTATCGGAATAGTAGGTCTACCAAACGTGGGTAAATCCACGCTTTTTAATGCCCTAACGAAAAAGAGCGTTCCAGCAGAGAACTATCCTTTTTGTACCATTGATCCATCTGTGGGTATCGTGCCTGTGCCAGACGAGCGGGTAAATAAACTTTCAGAATTTTCAAAATCAGCAAAAACTATACCAGCAGTAATAGAATTTGTGGATATAGCCGGACTCGTAGCTGGGGCTTCAAAAGGCGAAGGTTTGGGTAATAAATTTTTGACTAATATTCGAGAAGTGGATGCTATAGCGCATATGGTGCGAACTTTTGAAGATAATTCTGTGATACATGTGGCAAATAAAGTTGACCCCCTGCAAGATGTCGGTGTTATAAATCTTGAACTTATTTTGGCTGATATGGAAGTCGTTTCAAAGAGATTGGCTGGTCTGGTACGTGATGTAAAAAAGGGTGATAAAGAAGCAGTAGCAGAAGATCTTGTTTTACAAAAAGTAATGAAAAGTCTTGAAGCAGGAAAAATGGCAAGTGAATCAGAATTATCTCTCGAAGAAAAAGCAAAAATAAAATCTCTGAATTTACTCACCTTTAAACCCATGCTTTATGTGCTAAATGTGTCAGAAGCAAATGAAAATAAAGACATAGACCTACCGGGTTTATCTGTCAAAATAGATCCTGTTTTTGAAAAAGGATTTGATGATTTGATAAAAAAGAGTTATGAACTTCTAGGGCTAGAAACATTTTTCACAACAGGTGAAGATGAAACACGTGCTTGGACTATAAAAAAACACTCTACCGCGCCGGAGGCGGGTCGCGCTATACACAATGATTTTAAAGAAAAATTCATCAGAGCTGAAGTTATAAATTGGAAAGATTTGCTGGACTCTGGATCATACGCCAACGCTCGCGCAAAGGGCTTAGTGCGCACAGAAGGGAAAGAATATGTGGTAAAAGATGGAGATGTAATAGAATTTTTGATTTAAAAAATAATTATGAAAATTATATCTTTTTTAAAATTTTATGCAAAACAAACTAGAAATATTTTTTAGCAAAGATTGGTCCTTCGGAGGTACTCAGGATAAAACTGATTACGAACTGCTCGATACGGGTGAGGGTGAAAAATTGGAGCGTTTTGGTCAGTATGTTTTTGTGCGTCCGTATGAAGATGCCGTTTGGAAAAAGACTTTAGGAAAAAAAGAATGGGAGAATGCAGATGGAAAATTTTGGAGCGCAAAGACAGGCGCGAAGGCTGGGTGGAAGTTTAAAAACAAGATAGATAAAAAATGGTCTATGGGATACAAAGGTGTGAAATTCTTGGCTTCGCCGACGCCTTTTAGGCATCTTGGATTTTTCCCAGAGCAGGCGGTACATTGGGATTTTATAGAGGAAAAAATAAATTTACGAAAGATTGACCTTCGCAAGCCCAAATTCCTAAATCTCTTTGGCTACACCGGCGTGGCGAGCTTGTTTGCTCTGCGCGCTGGCGCGGAAGTGACACATGTGGACGCTTCTAAACAAACTTTGGAATGGGTGAAAGAAAACCAGAAAGTTGCTGGACTGGAAAAAATGCCAATGCGAATTATTTTAGATGATGCTTTGAAATTTTTAGCGCGAGAAGAAAAAAGGGGAATGAAATATGATGCAGTAATAATGGATCCGCCAAAATTCGGCCGTGGACCTAAAGGCGAAGAATGGAAAATAGAACGCGATTTGCCGAAACTTTTAGCACAAGTGCGGAAAATACTGAGTGATGATCCTCTTTTTGTAATTTTAAACTCTTATGCCATAGATTCTTCGGCGCTATCTTTAGGCTACGCGCTCGCAGATGCGATGGATGGACTGAAAGGGGAAATAAAACAAGGCGAGCTGTGCATACTTGAAAAATCAACCTCCCGTGCCATGTCTCTCTCAAATACGGCCATTTGGTTTGACAAGTAAGTATATATTGTGCTATAATATACTGGTAGTCGTACAAATCACATGGGCTGCTCAAGCCCACACCCGCGCCGTGAGGGGAAACACGGAAACATTTTTCAGGAGAACTGATATGTCTAAAGAGACGACACCTCTGATAGCTTTGTTGATCGCGGCTATCATTTTGCCAACTGCTGCATGCTTTGAAATTTCAGTAGCGATATTTTCAAAGTTCACGGGCAGCTTTGCTTTGCTTTGTTTGTTGGGCGCCGCTTTTGCGGAATGGCCGGAACGCGCAAAAAAAACGTCCCGAGAAAGACGGTAAAAATTTCTCATCACCTCCCCTCGGCTCGCCAGCTGAGGGATTTGTATTTTTAGCCTATATACCGATTTGCTCTAAATGTGCTATAATCTCTCCAATATGGAAACAAATAAACCAAAGGTTCTCAAATGGGCTCTTATTATAGGTATGGTGGTTGTGCTTAATCTTTTCTTTAATTACACAATTTCGCTTTTTTACAAAGCTCCTAGTTATGATGGCTATTTTCCGCAACAGCAAGTAGTGGAAGAGATAAAAACCAAATCTGAATGTCTCGATGTCGGCGGACAGTGGGTAGAGAATACCAGATATTACAAACTTATAGATGGGCAAGAAGTTCCTCAGCCAGGAGATTACTGTGACAGAGATTTTACAAAGAGACAGGAATACGACAAAGCAAGACAGAGTTATGAAAGAAATATATTCATCATGCTTGTAGTGCTCGGTGTTTTGTCTTTGGCTATTGGATCATTTTTAACAAATGAAATACTAACATTAGGGCTTTCTTGGGGTGGTGTGCTATCTCTCATTATTGCTTCTGTCAGATATTGGTCATCTGCTGATAATTTGGTAAAAGTTATAATTCTCGCTCTTGCCCTCGTGGCGCTCATCTGGCTTGCTGTGAAGAAATTTGGAAAGCAATAAAAATTAAAATCATTCTCTCCGTCGTTCGCACTCTGTCTTGGAAGGGCAAGTCCTATCTGTCAGTAGCGAATACTCCTACGAGAATATTTTGATTCTTAAAAAATACTAATTTATGAAAAACTACGATCACAAGAAAATAGAAGGCAAATTGCAGAAAGATTGGGAGAAGAAAAATTTATACAAAGCTCTTGATGGCAAGGGTAAGAAATTCTTTCCTTTGGTAGAGTTTCCTTATCCTTCAGGTGCAGGGCTACATACTGGACATATTCGCAGTTATGCAGCGATGGATATTATATCCAGAAAGCGTCGCATGGAAGGATGCAATGTCTTGTATCCTATAGGTTGGGACGCTTTCGGATTGCCGACAGAAAACTATGCTATAAAGACAGGCAAAAAGCCAGCTTTGGTGACGAAACAAAATACAGATACTTTTAGAAGACAGTTGAAGTCTGTGGGTTTTTCTTTTGACTGGTCTCGCGAGATAAATACTACCGATCCAAAATATTACAAATGGACACAGTGGATATTCTTACAATTTTTCAAAAAGGGTTTGGCGTACAAAGCAAAATCTTTTATTAATTGGTGTCCTTCTTGCAAGATTGGTTTGGCAAATGAAGAAGCCATAGGTGGAGTGTGCGAGCGTTGTGGCGGGCAGACAGAAAAAAGAGAAAAAGAACAATGGATACTAGCCATCACAAAATACGCAGATAGACTAGATAAAGATCTGGACACAGTGGATTATCCAGAACGGGTAAAAATACAGCAGAGGAATTGGATAGGGAGGTCCGAAGGTTCAGAAATTGAATTTTCTTTAAAAAACTCAGACAAGAAAATAAGAGTTTTTACTACCCGTGCTGATACTATTTTTGGTTCGACATATATGGTTTTGGCACCAGAGCATCCCTTGGTTGAAACTCTTGGAGATAAAATAAAAAATAAAAAAGAGGTAGATGAATATATAGTAAAAACAAAAAAGAAATCAGAAGTCGAACGTACTTCAGATGAAAAAGAAAAAACGGGTGTGGAATTGAAAGGTATCAAAGCCATAAATCCTGCAAGTCAGGAAGAGATACCTGTGTTCATAGCCGACTATGTATTGGCAGAATACGGCACCGGCGCGATAATGGCCGTGCCCGCGCATGATGATCGAGATGGTGCATTTGCAAAAAAATATAATATTGAAATAAGGGATGTCATAGAACCTGTATGGGTAGATACAAGTGGTCCGGACAAGATACACGAAGATGAGCCATTTATAGAAAGAGATGTTTCTATGTGTATCGTGGAACATTGGAAAGAAAAAAAATATATTGGTTTAAAATGGAAAAAACAGAGTTGGCGTAGTTTTGTTGTTGGTGGCACAGATGGGCAAGATTATGTCACCGCAGGAATGCGAGAAATTCTCGAAGAGACTGGTTTTAAGAATGTTAAATTTATAAAATATATAGGTGGTAAAATGCATGCTAAATTTTGGGCACCCCATAAAAATGAAAACAGATTTGCTCATTTTCAAGGTTTGCATTTCAAATTAGAAAACAATGAAAATGTTGGCGTATCTAACGAAGAAAAAATGAAACACGAGGTGGTGTGGCTTACAGAAAGTGAGCTGGATAGTTTTTTAGATCATGGTGAAGGTCAAGAGTTGTGGAAGTTGTTTAAAAATAAAACACACTGCATCACTCAAGAAGGTGTATTAATAAATTCCGGAAAGTTTGATGGATTAACTAGTGAGCAAGCCAAAAAGGAAATCACAAAATTTGTGGGCGGCAAGATTGTTACAAAATTCAAACTTCGTGACTGGATATTTTCCAGACAGAGATACTGGGGTGAGCCGATACCGCTCGTGAATTGTGAAAAATGCGGGCTCGTGCCAGTGCCAGAAAAAGATCTACCGGTAAAGTTGCCAGATGTGAAAAGTTACAAACCTACAGACACAGGGGAGTCGCCATTGGCAAGTATTGCAAAGTGGGTAAATGTAAAATGTCCAAAATGCAAAGGCAAGGCCAAAAGGGAAACAGACACTATGCCAAACTGGGCGGGAAGTTCTTGGTACTATTTGCGTTACACTGATCCAAAAAATAGTAAAGAATTTGCAAGCAAGAAAAATCTAAAATACTGGCTTGGAAGCGACCCACGCCACGGCGGGGTAAATTGGTACAACGGCGGTATGGAACACACGACTTTACACCTTTTGTATTCTCGTTTTTGGCATAAATTTTTATATGATTTAAAACTCGTACCACAAGCCGAACCTTATGCAAAGCGTACTTCGCACGGTATGATATTGGGCGAAGGCGGAATAAAGATGTCTAAATCCATAGGCAATGTGGTGAATCCTGACAGTATTGTAAAAACTTACGGTGCAGATACTTTGCGCGTATACGAGATGTTTATGGGTCCGTTCGAAGATGCAGTGGCTTGGAGTATGGATAGTATCATCGGATCAAGGAGGTTTATAGAAAAGGTTTGGAGAATCAGCCAAAAGGGTAATGAAGATAAAAATCCTTCGCCAAGTACTCTTACAAAAATTCTGCATAAAACTATAAAAAAAGTTTCAGAAGATATCGAAAATATGCGTTTTAATACGGCTATTTCCGCGATGATGATTCTGGCGACAGAGATGGAGTCTTCTTTTATCAAAGGCCACAGCGTGAATAGAGAAGATTTGAAAAAATTCATGCAGATACTTGCGCCATTTGCTCCGCATATCGCAGAGTATGTATGGCTTAATCTTGGTGAAAAGAAAAGTATTCATCTTTCCGGTTGGCCAAAATGGGAAGAGAGTTTAATAAAAGACGATGAAATTAAGATTGCAATACAAATGAATGGCAAAGCTCGCGGTGAGTTGGTTATTTCTGCTGATGATAGTGAAGATGATGTAAAAAAGAAAGCTTTGATGAATGCTGCTGTCTTAAAGTATTTAGGAGGTTCGAATCCGAAAAAGATAATTTATGTAAAGAATAGAGTTATCAACATTTTGTATTAAAGTTGTTATTGTTAAATAACGTTTGCGTGTAGTATTATATAGTAATATGTTATCAAATATTTTAGATAGAATTTCTTTCTTATCGTTATTTTTAGTAATAATACTTTTACCAGTTTTCTTCTTACCATTTACCAATATCCCGGTTGAAGCCTCAAAGGGGTTGTTGGTGGTGTTAGGACTCACTATTTCTATAACATTTTGGGTAGTTGCCAGGTTTAAAGATGGAAAGATTCTTATGCCAAAGTCTTGGATTTTAGTATCTGGATTGGGTATTTTGCTTTCCGTTTTTCTTTCAGGATTGTTTTCTTCTACTATAGGCGCTTCTTTTTTTGGAGTCATACTCGATATTGGAACAGTATATTTTATGCTTGTAGCTTTTTTGTTGATGTTGTTTTCTTCAATACTTTTTGGTAATGCTAAAAAAGCGAAAAAAGTTTTTGTGGGGATTGCGATTTTTTCAGTGATTCTATTCATATTCCAAGCGTTGCGTCTTTTTGTTCCGGATGTCCTCTCGTTTGGCTCTCTTGTCAGCAAGACGGACAATATTTTGGGTTCATGGAATACTTTTGGATTGTTTGCTGGATTTTTCACCACTATGTTTTTGTTCATGATAGAGTTTTTCTCTACGAAAAAAATGAGCAAGTTCTTGCTTGTAATTCTGATTTGTTTATCAATAGCCATGACAGCAGTTGTGAATTTCTCTCTTGTATGGGCTATTGTGGGAGTTTTCGCTCTTGTTATTTTTGTTTATAAAGTGCTTTTTTCTTTTAGTTTGAAACAAATAGAAGGAGAAAAGAGACGCTTCCCATTGTTTTCTTTCATCGTTGTTATGCTGTCTTTGTTCTTCTTGATGTCCGGACAATCCATAGGGCGTATACTGCCAGATCGTCTAGGTCTTTCATCCACTGAAATAAGGCCCACATTTCAGGTGACTACGTCTATCACTGGGAATGTTATAGCAAAGGACCCTATTTTGGGAGTTGGTCCAAATAAATTTGCAGATGTTTGGGGACTTTACAAACCAGGCTCTATAAATCTAACCGGTTTTTGGGATACCCAATTTAGCGTTGCTTCTGGTATCTTACCTACATTTTTTGCGACAAACGGAATTCTCGGTATTGTTGCTTGGTTGATATTTTTTGTGATATTGATATTTATGGGATTACGATCACTATTTTTAAGTATCAGAAAAAATATAAATTGGGAGGCATCAGCTTTCTTTATAGCATCAGTTTATCTTTTTGTTGCGGCCTTCTTTTATTCTACTGGAAGTGTTGTTTTGTTACTCGCTTTTGCTTTTACTGGTATTTTTGTCGGATTGTCTGTTTCAGACAGAGAGGACAAGAAAATTTCAATTTCATTTTTAGATGATCCACGAAAAAGTTTCTTCTCGATCGTCTTTTTGGTTGTTTTGATGATTTTCTCCGTAGCTGCCGCATTTAAATTTGTGGAAAGATTAGTTTCTGTTTCTTATTTCAGAAAAGTCTTAACAGCCTCTGATATACAAATAGCAGAAAGTGCTATAGAAAAGGCAATTTCTCTACATACAAATGATCTATATTTGCGCACTTATACCCAGGTACATCTGACAAAGATAGATACTTTGGTTGGCAAAGGATCATCTTTATCCGAAAAAGACAAAGCTGATCTTCAAGTTAGTTTTGATAAAGCAGTCAAGAGCGCTGAAATGGCTATAGAATATAATAATGGAAATTATTTGAATTATAGTACCTTAGGAGTTGTGTATCACACTTTAGGCTTGCTCGGAGTAAAAGATGTCTATCCAAAGGCTGTAGAATCTTTCAAAAAAGCAATTTCTCTTAACCCTTTGAATCCAGGAATAAAGCTTTCCATTGCCAGAATATTCTTTGCGGAAGGGAATATAGGAGAATCAAGGAAATATGCCAAAGAAGCTTTAGCTCTTAAGCCAGATTATTTGGAGGCGTTAATAACATCTTCCCAAATAGAAAAAAAGGATGGTAATGGAAATCTTGCGCTTTCTTATGCAGAGCAGGCACTTTCTCTGGCTCCAGATAATAAAGAATTGGCCCAATATGTGAATTCTTTAAAATAATATCAGATAGATAAAGATGCAGAAAATATTGAAGATTTTTAGCAGAGAATATGGAAATATAAACCAGGCTGCTCTGCTTTTGGGGTGTTTTACATTCCTGTCTCAAATACTAGCGCTCTTTCGTGATAGATTTATAGCTCATTTTATAGGACCGTCTGCGTCACTGGACGCTTATTATACGGCTTTTCGTGTGCCAGATCTGATATTTATATCCATAGCATCTCTTGCCTCTATCATGGTGCTTATACCTTTTATTGTAAATAAAATGGATGGAGATAAAGTGACAGACAATGCGCGCAAGCTTTTGAATGAAGTGTTTACGGTGTTTTTTTTCGCTATAGTGTTTGTTTCTGTATTGGTTTTTTTATTTATGCCTTTTATAATTTCGTTTGTTGCTCCTGGTTTTACTGATGATATGCAGGAGAAAGTAATTTTGTTTTCAAGAATCATGCTTCTTTCTCCGATACTTTTAGGACTATCAAATCTTTTCGGTACCATCACTCAACTTTTTAAAAAGTTCTTTTTATATTCTTTGAGTCCTATATTTTATAACTTAGGCATAATAATAGGTGTTGTATTTCTTTCGCCATTGTTTGGAGTGAAAGGGCTTGTTTTTGGAGTAGTTTTAGGTGCATTGATGCATTTTTTGATTCAACTTTTTGCTTCTTCTGGATGCGGTTTTTCTATGAAATTTACTTCAAATATTGATTTTACGGAAATAAAAAAGATTGCTTTAACTTCATTGCCTCGCACTTTGGGACTTTCTTTTAATAATATCACCCTCATTGCCATCATAGCTTTTGCTTCATATCTTTCAGAAGGATCTATTTCTATTTTTAATCTTTCTTTTAGTTTGCAATCTGTGCCACTTAATATCATAGGTATCTCTTATGCTGTAGCGGCATTTCCTACTCTAGTGAAATCCTTTTCAGGACAAAAAGATAGCGAGTTTAAAAACCATCTAAAATCCACTGCGAGACAAATAGTTTTTTGGTCTTTACCCATTGTTTTTCTTTTTATAGTGCTTCGCGCGCAAATAGTGCGCGTGATATTGGGTTCTAGCAATTTTACTTGGGATAATACCAAACTTGTCGCCGCGTCTCTGGCTATTTTTTCTATTTCTGTTTTGGCACAGGGTATGGTGGCTCTGCTTTCTCGTGCGTATTATGCTATGAATAACACTAAAAGACCTCTTTATATCAACTTATTTTCTTCGATTGTGATTGTTGCATTGTCTTATATTTTTCTGAAAGTTTTTCATGATGTTCCCTTTTTCAGATATTTTATAGAATCGCTTTTGAAAGTAACAGATATAAAAGGCACAGAAGTTTTAATGCTTCCTCTTGCGTATTCTGTGGGGGTTATATTAAATTTTATTCTACATCTGATCTTTGTAAAAAGAGACTTGATGAACAATGAGTCTTTGATATTTAAAACATTTTTTCAAAGTCTCGGCGCCTCTTTTGTACTAGGTCTTGTGTCTTATTTAAGTCTCAATGTATTTTCACACGTGTTTGACATAGATACTTTTGTTGGAATATTCTTACAGGGATTTATTTCTGGGATTCTTGGCATATGCGCCGGCATTTTTGTCTTGCATGTATTGAAAAATGAAGAACTAAAAGACCTTACAGAAACCCTCAAAACCAAATTCTGGCGCACCAAAGTACTCGCTTCACCGCAAGAAGAGCTTTGAAATAAAGGCTTTTTCTGCTAGAATCACAAGATGTTTTCGTTTAAGAAGATATTTAAATATTTGTGGATCTTTGTCAGACCATATAAGGTCGCCTTTTCTGCTTTATCTTTTGTTGTTGTTTTCAGAACGATTTTTTATTTTATTATAATACCTTACGGTTACAAGGGTATAATAGATGCATTGAGCCTGATGGGCGTAGATAAGGCAAGTAGATTAGACATCGCTTTGGCTTCTCTTCTTGTCATCGTCACCGGATATGTTTTAGCTGTTTTTTGCGCGCGTTATCGAGATTTTATCGTTCTGAGGTTCAGGAGCAGAGTAATTAAAGATATATATGATTTCTCTTTTTCTAAGCTTGCAAAGCATTCATATAAATTTTACGCAAATAATTTTGCAGGTAGTTTGGTTGCCAAAGTGAAACGCTTGGTTGGGGCAACGACAGTGATCGAAAATCAGATTACAAATGTATTTTTGCCTATCATTACGATGGTGATAGGTTCAATAATAAGTATTTATTTCAATTCCAAGATACTGACATTATATTTGCTGATTTGGGTTTCTGTGTATTCATTTCTGGTCCTATTGTTTGTGCGGCAGAAGATTAAACTGGATATGAAAGAAGCTGAGGCTGATTCCTCTATAACTGGAGTATTGGCTGATTCTATTACAAACATACTCAATGTAAAAATGTTCTCTTCTTTTAATAGAGAGTATTCTTATCTAGGAAGATGGAGTACTTTACTCAAAGACAGTACTTACAATGCCTCAAGGTTTGGTTTTATTCGAGGAGCTTTTCAAGCTGCTTTTATAGTATCATTCGAAATATTTATACTTTATACCATGATCAATCTTTGGATGCAGGATAAAATAACTCTAGGTATTTTTGTGCTGGTTTACGCTTATCTTTCATCTATTTTTGATCGTATTTGGGATCTGTCAGAAGGTATTACAAAGTTTATGAAATCTATGGCTGATGTAAAAGAAGTTGTTGATATTTTTGAAACAGAAATCGACATAAAAGATGTTACGAATCCAGAGAGCCTTAGGGTAAAAGAAGGTACTGTGGAATTTAGTGATGTTTCTTTTGGATACATAGAAGATAAAGTTGTGTTTAAGGATTTTAATTTGAAAATAAACAAAGGAGAACGAGTAGGCGTGGTGGGTCATTCTGGCGGAGGGAAAACCACTCTCACTAAAATGTTATTGCGATTTATGGATGTAAACAGTGGTCAAATCTTGATCGATGGACAGGATATTTCAAAAATATCCCAAGACGACTTGCGAAGTGTTATTTCTTATGTACCTCAAGAATCAATACTTTTCCATAGAACAATCAAAGAAAATATCAGCTACTCAAAACCAGATGCCACAGAGGAAGAGATTATCTCTGTGGCTAAAAAAGCCCATGCCCATGAATTTATTTCAGGATTATCCAATGGTTACGACACTCTGGTTGGTGAAAGAGGTGTGAAGCTCTCTGGTGGTGAAAGACAAAGAGTCGCCATAGCGCGAGCAATGCTGAAAAACGCTCCGATACTTGTGCTAGATGAGGCTACTAGTTCGTTGGATAGTATAAGCGAGTCATATATTCAAGAAGCTTTAAGCGAATTAATGAAGGGTAAAACTACTTTGGTCATAGCGCACAGACTCTCTACTATTCAAAAGATGGATAGGATTATCGTCCTTGATAATGGTAGGATAATAGAAGAAGGCACTCACGAAGAATTGAGGAAGAGAGGCAAGACATACGCGAGCTTGTGGCAACATCAGACTTGCGGGTTTTTGGAGTAGGGAATTTATATATCCATGGATTTAAAAAATATTAGAAATTTTTCAATAATAGCGCATATAGATCATGGCAAGAGTACCTTGGCGGATAGAATGCTTGAGATCACGCACACTATTCCCGAGAGGAAGATGCGGGATCAGGTATTAGACTCTATGGAGCTCGAGCGTGAACGCGGTATCACTATAAAGATGCAACCTGTCCGTATGGTTTATAGTGCGAACAGTCCCGAGAATAGCGAGGGTCAAGATTATATTTTAAATCTCATAGACACTCCTGGGCACATAGATTTCTCTTATGAAGTTTCTCGCGCCTTGAAAGCAGTAGAAGGATCAATATTACTTATAGACAGCACACAAGGCGTACAAGCGCAGACTTTTACGACGCTAGAGATGGCAAAGGAAAGCGGACTTACTATTATACCTGTTTTATCAAAAATAGATTCACCTCTTGCGCGCATCGATGAAGTAAAGATGGAAGTCGCTGTGCTTTTAGATGTTGATCCTGACAGTATTCTCGAAGTTTCTGGCAAGACTGGGTATGGCGTGGCAAACTTGCTTGAAGAAGTTATAAAAAAAGTACCAGCTCCGGTGTCGACAGAAGATATTAGAGACAGCTCGCAGGCGTTAGTGTTTGATTTTAAATATGATAATCACAGAGGAGTAATAGTATATGTTAGACTTTTCAAGGGGTCAATAAAAAAAGGTGATTCCTTGATTTTTGCTGTTTCAAACGAAAAATTCTCGGCTTTAGAAGTTGGTATATTTTCTCCCGAAGAAAATCCGAAGGATTCTATAAGTACCGGAGAGATAGGATACATAGTCACTGGTATAAAAAAGCCGGGGATAGCGTCTGTCGGAGATACGATAACATCTAGTAAAAAACCTATGCCATCTCTGCCTGGATATATGAATCCAAAGCCGGTGGTCTGGGCATCTGTTTATCCAGAAGACGCTGATAATTTCCCCGATCTTAAACTTGCTCTTTCTAGACTTAAACTTTCTGACTCGGCTTTTTCCTATGAAGAAGAATCGTCTGGTACCTTAGGTAAAGGTTTTCGTTGCGGATTTTTAGGAATGCTCCATCTTGAGATAATTACAGAGCGTTTAAAAAGGGAATTCAACTTAAATCTTGTGGTTACTATGCCATCAATTACCTATAAAGTAATCCTCAAAAATCACAAAGAACAGATAATATATTCTCCACATTTTTTTCCAGAAGACGGAAATGTGTCTGAAGTTTACGAACCTTGGATTTCTGTAAAGATTATAACTCCGCAAATATATACAAGTATCTTGATGCCTTTTTTATTTGATCACGAAGCTATTGTTGAAACTACGGAAACATTTGGAGATAATAGATCGATGATAAAACTAGCAATGCCACTGCGTGAATTAATGCGCAATTTCTTTGATGATCTGAAAAGCATTACATCTGGATATGCCTCTTTTTCTTATGAAATATCTGAATACAGAAAAGCTGATGTGGTGAGGCTGGATATATTAGTAGCAGATGAGCCTATGGTTGCTTTTTGTAGAATTGTTTCTAGACGCAGAATCGAAGAAGAAGCGCGTTCTCAAGTAGAAAAGTTGAAAAATATAATCCCAAGACAACAGTTTGCTTTCAAGATACAAGGTCAGGCTCTCGGCAGGATTATCGCTTCGGAATCTGTGTCTTCTTTTCGTAAAGATGTGTTAATGCATGGTAGCAAGGTGGTGGGCGGGGGTGACGTTAGCAGAAAGAAAAAACTCTTGGAAAAGCAAAAGAGGGGTAAGGCAAAAATGAAAGAAAACGCAAAAATAAACATCACTCAAGATGTCTTCTTGAAAATGATGCGACAGGGAGATAAATAGCAATTTTTGCTACAGAAAAATCAAATCTTGCTCTGTTAGGTCATAAGGATAATGCTCTGGCAAGATTTATTTTTCTTTCGCAAAAATCAAAACTTAAGGATTGAGCTTTGATATTTTTACAGGCTAAATATAGGCGAATAGAGCAATATCATACTTATGATGATAATGACGCAAATAACTGCCCAGACAAACTGCAATTTCTTCTGGTATTTTTTGTTGAAAAACATGCTATCATTGTAGCATATCATGCGCGATTTTCAAAAAAATAAAAGCTTAAAAAGAACACTGCATTCCAAGGTTTTTCTTGTTTTTTTGGGAGTAATTATAGTATTTTTTTCTTACAATATATTTGGTTTTGTAAACAAAATGAAAGAAACTGAGAAAAATAAACAGATCGTGAAAGAAAAACTTACTTCCCTTGAAAAGTCCAAAGAGAAACTAAATGCTGATATAGCAAAGTTGAATACAGAAGGCGGAGTGGAAGCGCGCATTAGAGAAAAGTTTGGTTTGGCCAAAGAAGGCGAGGGTATGATACTGATAGTAGAAGAAGAAAAGCCAAATAATACCGAAGAAAAAGAACACCAAAATTCATTTCTTTACTTTTTTAGTAAATGGTTTAAATAAGAAGCTCAGGATTTGCATTGTGATATAATTATATTGTATATATAACATTTGAATAAAATATGAAAATAGCCTTTTTTGAAGCTACAAAATTAGAACAGGAAACTTTTAAGGAACTTTTGCCAAAAGACGAACTTGTTTTCATTGAGGACTATATAGATGAAAAAAATATCACAAAAGCTGATGGAGCAGAGATTGTTTCAGTTTTCGTGAATTCTTCTGTAGATAAAACAGTCATAGACAGTCTGCCAAGTTTGAAGTTTATTGCTACTCGCTCGACTGGATTTGATCACATCGATTGTGATTATGCGAAGACCAAGGGAATAAAAGTTTCCAATGTGCCAGCGTACGGTTCCAATACTGTGGCAGAGTTTACCTTTGCTCTCATTTTAGGTTTATCAAGAAAAATAAATGACTCCGCGAATCATTTGAGGACCAAAGGATATTTCAATGTTGAACATCTTAAAGGATTTGAATTATGTGGCAAGACATTGGGAGTGGTAGGTACCGGCAAGATTGGCAAAAATGTGGTTAAAATCGCAAAAGGTTTTGGTATGAATGTGGTTGCTTACGATTTGTATCCAGATATGCCATATGCCAAAGAACATGCTTTTGAATACAAGAATTTAGATCAAGTCATGAGTGAAGCTGACATATTGACACTGCATACTCCATATACCAAGGAAAATCACCATCTCATAAATGAAAAAAATATCTCTCTTCTAAAAAAAGACGCTTACATTATCAATACTGCGCGAGGGGAATTGATAGATACTGATGCTCTAGTAATGGCTCTAAAAAACGGCATGGTTGCTGGTGCTGGCCTAGATGTGTTGGAAGATGAAAAAGAATTAAAAGAAGAGCCGGGAATATTGACGGGTGAATCTGTAAATAAAGAACTGGCAAGTTATTCGATTTTATTAAAAGACAAGATGCTTTTAGATATGGAAAATGTTATCGTGACCCCGCACATTGCTTTTAATACAAAAGAAGCTGTTTTTAATATTATGAAAACCACTGCCGAAAACATAAAAAGCTTTGCCTCTGGTCAGGTTATTAACTTGGTTAAATAATTCTATCTGTGCGGGATGGGGTAATCGAAACCCCGTCTAATCCTTGGGAAGGACTCATTCTACCACTAAACTAATCCCGCTTTTACCAATAAGATATTACTATCTTTGTTGATTTTGAACAAGCATGATAAGATACAAGTATTAGTATTAAAATTATTTAAAAAATGAAACACGTAACGATTTATTCAACCCCTTCCTGCCATTTCTGTCATATGGCGAAAGATTATTTTAAAGAAAATGGTGTTGTATATACGGAATACAATGTGGCTAATGATACCGAAAGAAGAAAAGAGTTGATAGATAAAAGCGGTCAAATGGGGGTACCTGTGATAATAATAGGTGATGATATGGTTGTAGGCTTCAACAAGCCAAAAATCGCAGAATTGCTCGGATTAGAAGCATAAAATGGGTGTGTCCTCGGCAGGAATCGAACCGGCAACTACTCCTTAGGACGGAGTTGTTATATCCATTTAACTACGAGGACATCTGTCTAGTAAACACTATATAATTTAGCACAAAAAATCCAATTTTAACAATTGGATTTTTTATAGAATTGTGCTAACATATTTCCATGGATTCAGATGATAAAAAGTTATTAAAAGAGACCTTTGCTCTTACTGAAGAAAATAACAAGATGCTTAAAAAGGTGCGTGGCGTTCAAAAAAGGGAAGCCATCTGGAGTACTTTAAAGATCATAATAGTGGTAGGCATAGCTTTGGGTTCGTTTTATTACATAGAGCCATATTTAAACAAAATGATAGACATTTATAGCTCTATAACGGGTATAGAGAAGAAAATGAACAGCAGCAGTATTCAGGATTTATTGAAGAAGTTTTAAAAACCAAAAAGCCGAGGTAGCTCAGTTGGTAGAGCGCTCCCCTGAAGAGGGATAGGTCACCAGTTCAATTCTGGTCCTCGGCACAAAGATTTAACTTTATAGAGATTTAACTTTTACACTATTTCTTTTTTCTTTATCTACTTTTCTGAGTCTGATAGTGAGTAGTCCGTGCTTTTCGGTGGCATCTACTTCTTCGGGTTCTACTTCTTGAGGGAGGAGTATTACACGTGAGAATTTACCCCAGTAGAGTTCTTTGACGAAATAGTTTTCGTCATCTATATTCCTGTTTTCTTCGCGCTTGCCTTTGATAGTGATCATATCACGAGCTATTGTAAGGTCTAGGTTGTCGGGCTTTACTCCTGCTACCATCGTTTGCAAGACTATTTCAGTGGGGGTCTGATACACATCTACGGTCAGCTCAAGCTCTTCGTTTTCTTCTTCCATCCAGTTATGTGTGTCTTTCTTGTCTTTTTTTGATGGTGACGCATCGCTCTCTGTAGTGTCTTCATCTTCTGGATTAAATCCGCCCATTAATCTTTGGAAAAAACTTCTTTTTTTATTGTGCATAATTTTATATGGAAACTTAATAAATTATTTAATACTCATTCTTCGTAATTTTTCAAAAAGTAGCATTACTATCACTGTCACCACCCATAGAAAACCCAGAGCTTTCAGAGGATTACTTCCGTTGTTCTCTATTATAAAGAAATTAAATATACTATGCAAGATAGTAGCCAGAGCAAGTCCGACTATTAGATACATTTTCTTTGTAAATCCATTCATAAAGAAGGCAAGACCCAGACTTATACCTAAGATACCGCTTGATACGGCATGTAAAAGTGTTGCTCCTAAAAATCTGATCTGTCCAGTAAAAAGTCCGACAGTGTTCTGTCCTAACATGAGAGGTTTGAGCAAGTACAGAGAATTTTCTATGGCAGCGAATCCCAGAGCTGCTGTGATGAGGTATATTGGCCAATCCAGCGGTTCATCTATGTTTCTGTTGTTTATTAAAAGTATTATAACAGCCAAGTATTTTACAAGTTCTTCTGCGGCGGCCCAGCTTACTATTTGCCAATCATAAGATGCGATATTGTCTCTTATGAATTGTTGCAGAGGTATAACTACCGCGATAGAAAGCATTCCAAAGAAGAAGACGACGGCAAGCAGACCTTTAGGCTCTGGGCGCTTATTGTCTTCTCTAAGCCAAAACGCAAGCCACAACAGGGCTGGTATAATGCCACCTAGGAGCGCTAGTACTAGTATTTTTGGATCACTGGTCATTTTTTGATAAGGGCCACTTGGCTATCATTATTAAATCATCTTTGTTTCTTTTTTTCATTAAGGACCAGATTTCTTCAGTAACAAAAGGTATAAAGGGATGCATTGCGCGAAGGAGAGTGTCCAAGTGTGTGTAGAGTAAGGCTTTTGCAGAATCTGAATTTTTTCCTTCAGAGATTTTCTTTTTTGATTTTTCTATCAAAATATCAGCAAAAGTGTGCCAGAAATAATGGTATAGTTTTTCAGCGACGATAGAAAATCTGTATTCGTTCATTTCTTTTGTAACTTCAGTCAGCAAAGTGTTCAACTCCTCGTGACTTTTTTTGTCTTCTTCGTCTAAAACTTCAAGAGAAATTTTTTCTTTATTTAAGTCTTGTGTGTTTTCAAGTACAAAACGAGAAGCGTTCCATATTTTGTTTGCAAATTTCTTGTAACCTTTTATGTCATTTTCATTTAGTTTCAAATCGTTACCAGGGGTATTGCCCACGATCATAGCCATACGCAGGGCATCGTTGCCATAATTGTCTATTATGGTGAGGGGATCAATAGCTTTATCACCCAAAGATTTAGACATTTTCTTGCCGTCTGCTGCGCGCACTATGCCATGGAAATAAATATCTTTGAAGGGTACCTCGCCTAGGAGGTATTGCGACATCAAGATCATTCTGGCTACCCAAAAGAATATAATATCGTGACCTGTTTCTATTAAGCTCGTAGGATGATAATTTTTCAAATCTGCTGTTTGTTCGGGCCAGCCTAGAGTAGAGAAAGTCCAAAGTCCAGAAGAGAACCAAGTATCTAGGGTGTCTTCATCTTGAACCCAACCTGGTTCTGTCGGTGCTTCTGTATCGCAAAATATTTCTTCTTTGCTTGTCGTGAGGGGAGTCGAACGATACCATACAGGTATCCTGTGTCCGTACCAGATTTGGCGGGAGATGCACCAGTCACGCAGATTCTCTACCCAGTTGTAATAAACCTTTTCAAATCGGTCGGGGAGTATGCTTATCTCTTTGTTCTTTATCGGTTCGAGCATTAACTCTTTGAGGGATTTGTTGCCTCGTTCTTTTATTTTTTTATTCACATCTATAAACCACTGGAGCATTATTTGTGGTTCTATCACACATCCTGTTCGCTCTGCTGTGGCTACTCTGTGAACATAATTTTCGTCTGCTGAAACGAGCAACCCTTTAGCTTTTAATTTTTCAACAATCTTTTCACGTGCATCAACTATCTTCATTCCAGCAAATTCTCCAGCGATAGGGAGGAGCTTGCCATATTTGTCTATGATCTGTTCTTTGTCGATTTTATATTTTTCCGCCAATGCAAAGTCTTCATGAGAGTGCCAAGGGGTGATGGTCATGACTCCTGTGCCGAACTCCATGTCTATCATCTCGTCTTTGATCACAGTGGCTTCTATCTGGCCGTTTATCCATTCTACTGTGAGTTTGTCGCCATGTTTCCATTTCTGATAACGCGTATCGTCTGGATGCATCACCACATATTTGTCGCCGAATTTTGTCTCGGGTCTTGCTGTACCTATCTCAAAAGGACCGTATTTGAAAGTGTAAAAATTGGCTTTTCTTTCTTCGTAGATTAATTCATCATCTGAAATCACTGTTTGTCCTTTTGGGTCCCAGTTTACTATGCGGTTACCTCTGTATATCAAACCATCACTGTACATTTTTTTAAAAGCAGTTCTGACAGCGGTGTTTCTCTTTTCGTCCAGAGTAAAAGCCTCACGCGACCAGTCCATAGACGCGCCCATCTTTTTGGCTTGGTTTACAATGGTGTCATGTGATTCTGAAGCGTACTTTTCTACCCGGGCTAAAAATGCTTCGCGGCCCATCTCGCCCCTGCGTAAACCTTCTTTTTCTATTATTTTTTCTACCTTTGATTGAGTGGCGATAGCCGCATGGTCTGTCCCAGGGAGCCAGAGTGTACGAAAGCCTTGCATTCTTTTGTAACGCACGACTATATCTTCAATAATGAGCATCAGCGCGTGGCCTGTGTGCAGACTGCCTGTAACATTTGGAGGAGGGAGTACGATAGAAAAGTGAGGAGCGTCGGCTTTTGCAATTCCTTTATCTATACAAACATCAGGATTGAAATATCCGCTTTCGTCCCATCTCTTCAGTATCTTTGCCTCGGTTTCCTTTGGGTCATAAGGTTTTAATAGCTTTTCGTCCATAGGGGAATGATAGCATAAAATATACTTTATTTAAGATATTGACTTATCCGTATAATATGCTACAATGGGTGTCCAGCTTTGGCCAAGTTGGAATCATAGAAAAGCCGAGTCAGCGTAGCGTTGACTCGGCTTATTTTATTTTATACAGGTTTTTTTGAATTTTATTTTTTGTGCGCGATACAGGATTATAAAAAAAATGGTGGGCGGTACAAGACTCGAACTTGTTGCCTCGTCGACGTCAACGACGCGCTCTAGCCAAATGAGCTAACCGCCCAGAGTTTCTATTGACCTTTCACAAAACTTCCTACCAATATATATTAATTTTCTTTGTATAGCAATATTTCCGCAGTCTATTACACATACACCCTTGTAGTCCTTGTATGTTGGTTTTCCTATTGTTCTCTTATCGACAGATACAGAACGAAAATCATTTATAGATATTTTTAATTCTTTTGCCCAATATTTTTTTATTGTAACAGGATTTTGATCTGCTCTGATATGTAATTCAAATCTGATTTTTTCCTTTTTTACTTTATATACATTGATTAATATTTTCAAAAAAAATCTAAGTAAAAGGGGATCGGAGTTACCCATACCCGTTCTGGGCGATTTCTTAAAGCCTTCTCCCAGATATAACATAGCCAAGCCGAGCTCTATTGTTTTTGAATTGTTATCCAATTTGGATAAAATTTTATTTGCTTCATTTTCCGCATTTAAGATTCTTTTTGATTTCTGTTGATTGTGCCATAGCATAGCTTTCTTTCTACCTTTTATGAGAGCGTTTTTATGTTTTATTTCTAAAACCTTCATTTGAGTTTTTGTTAGTTTTACATTTTTAAACCAACCGCTCAAGGTAGAGCGGGGTATTTTTAAATATTTTTCTATACTTCTTATAGAAATACCTTTTTTCCTTAAGGCAATGGATTTATTTTTTAAACTAAACCACTTTGATATCATATCTGTATGATATCATCTATGGTACGAATAAACAATTAAACTCTAACTTGAATTAAGTCGTTTGGATGGCTAACCGCGCGAATATTTTATTTTAACATTTTTTTTTGTAATTATGGCTGAGTCTTTGTTTTTGGAGGACAAAAACTCAGCCGAGGTGTTTGGGGGGCAAAGATGGATCTGTTCGCACCCGAAAAGATTTCAACAATTCCATGCACTCTTTGCGCATGAAATTGTTTACTATGATAGGAAGAATATTATCTCCCTGCCATAGTTTCAACATCTCTTGCACGGAAATTCGGAAGGATCTCCACCCGGGGTGGATGGAGAAAGCATCTTCTATTGTCGGGCCGTACACAATCTTCCCGACGTAAGAAGACATCATCATCCCTAGACACATCGCACACGGTGGTGCTATTGTGTACAATGTGACTTCATGCAAAAATCTCGTTCTTAAGATCTTTGCCACCTCCCTTGTTACGACCATTTCGGCATGTGCCGATGGGTCGTGGGGAAAATGATTAATTTGATTTCCTGCTCCACACAGGAAATTTTCCCCGATTGCTGCGACAGCCCCCACTGGAGCCTCTCCTAGCTTTCCAGCAATCCTCCCAAACTCTAAGGCCCTCTGCATCATCTTTGCAGAGGCCTATACATTTCCGTCCAAGACATCATTGCAAAAAAGTGTTTTTTGCATACATGTCTCCTTTTTGATCCAAGTTGGATATTACATCTTCTCTCGCATTCTTTCAAGTGTTTGAAGTTCCTCTTTTGTATTTGCTCCTAAAGCCTCGTGAGGTTCTATTTCTATAGACTCTAGTGAGTTTTCTTTTACTGCCAAAGCGATGAGATCGGGTAGATAAAATTCTTTTTGAGAGTTTTCGTTTTTTATATTTTTTATTTCTTCCCAGAGCCATTTTGCATCAAAACAAAAAAAGCAGGGGTTTATTTCTGTTATTTTCAATTCTTCTTCTGTTGCGTCTTTTTTTTCTACTGTCCTAATAATTTTTCCACTTTCGTCTCTGATGACTCTGGAATAATGCTCGAAACAAGCACGCCAATCTTTAAAATCTTTTAATTTTACTGTACCCATAGTCATCTTACTCTTTGAAGAAAAATGTTCGGCGAATATATTTTGTATTGTTTGATGATCTATAAAAGGTATGTCTCCGTAAAGTACAATGACATTATCTGTTTTGTCTCTTAAAATTTCTTCTGTCATATGTACGGCGTGTCCTGTACCGAGCATTTCTTTTTGATCAACATATATGTATTTATTGCCCAGTTCTTTTATAACTAGTTCTTTTTTGTATCCTACGACTACGACAGGGTGTGGGTCTAAACCAGAAAGCCGTATACTCTCCAAGAGATGTTGAATCATAGGTTTACCATTTAAGGATACCAATACTTTCGGCAAGTCTGATTCCATCCTGGTACCTTTGCCGGCTGCTAGTATTATTATTTTTACTTTTGCTTTATTTTCCATAAATATAAGCCCTGTTTTAGGGCTTGGAAATATATTAACATTTTTTTAAAAAATCATAAAGCTGAAGTGGGATGTCAATGTTCTACCTTGATATTGTGGGTTTTTTCTTTTTTTTCAATCTCTTTTAATACTTTTGGGATCTTTTTAAAATCGGCTATCAAAACCTCTCGCATCGAGCCGTCGTACAGCGCTGCGGCTGGATGATAAAGAGGGAAGAAATATTTTGTATTCATTCCCGTAAACTTTTTCACTAGCATTTTTCCGTGAGCTTTTGATATCTGAAGTTCGGGGAAGAAATTATTCATCGCGTGCCTGCCTAAAAAAATTATTAGGCGAGGCGAGATGAGTTTGATTTCTTGGAGGAGCCATTCTCGACAAGCGGATTTCTCTTCTGGGCTTGGATCGCGATTGTTTGGCGGGCGGTATTTTACGATGTTTGTAATGTATATGTCTTCGCGTTTTAGATTTATGAGTGCGAGCATTTCAGATAAAAATTTACCCGCGCGACCAATAAAAGGCACGCCTTGCTCATCTTCGGATTTGCCCGGCGCTTCGCCTATAAAAACAATCTCCGCATTCGCTGAGCCATCACCCGGTACAGGCTGCGTGGCAGTTTTTCTTAGCTCACATTCACATTGCTCAAACCATTTTTGATGAATTGATTTTAATTTTTCGGACTTATCTTTTTGTGACATGTTATATTGAAGATTATACTATATTTTGATTTTTCTCAAATTAAGCGTTAGTATTATATCTATGACACAGCCCATCAAGGTAAGCTCTAAAGAAAGAGGAAACATTCTGAAAGAAATACAGAAGCTTTTGTATGTTTACAATCTAAACAGGGTTATAAGGTTTGGCAAAAAGAGGGTTGAAAAGTTTGAGACGCAGTCCGTGGCAGAGCATCTGACAAATACTATTTTTCTGGCGCATTATTTCAGAGATTTGGAAGATAGAGAACACAAGATGGATTTTGAGAAGGTGATCAGGATGATTTTGATGCACGATATGCCCGAGATTGAAAATGGCGAAATCATAAATCCTCAAAAGACTCAGAAAGATAGAGACAAAGATATGCAAATGGTAGATACCGTTGCCGAAAAATCACCGCGTTTCATACAAAAAGAAATAAAGAAATTATATAAAGAGTTAGAAGGTCAAAAAACAAAAGAAGCTCAATTTGTACATTGTGTAGATAAATTTGAAGGACAGTTTTTCTGGTTTAAAGATGATGGAATTAGGATGATAAAAAGTGTTTTTAAAGAAAAGAGGTTGGGTGTGGAAGTGTATGATACTGTTTATGAAAAGATAATGAACAGCCTCCAAAAATACGGTTTCAAAGATATGGCAAAGTATTTTTATGTGCAACAATCTGACAAGAAAAGGCGAGGGTTGTATGAAATATTATGAAATTTATGGGGTGTATTCTAAAAATTGAAAATTCGTTTTTCTGCGGAGGTGGTAAGATTTGGCTTTGACTCAAAAATTTCTCGTCAGAAATTTTTGGTCTAGCCACCGACTCATGCATTTTTTCTGTTGAAAAAATGACATTCCGTCGTTCAAACCTCACAAGCAAGCAAAGCAGTTTGCTTGCTCGCCTCCGCAGTTCTCACTGCGTTTCAAACTGCGGAGGCGGTGAGATTTGAACTCACGATTAGGTTTCCCCAATGCCGGTTTTCGAAACCGGTGCCTTCAACCACTCAGCCACGCCTCCGTATTTATTGCAATTCATAGCGTGGCTTCGTACATCCCTATACTCTCGCATAAAGCATTGAGTATTTCTGCTTTCAGCAGAACCAGATGAAATATGAAGCAGTTCATATTTCATAGCCACGCCTCCTTGCCTTGTAATCTATCATCTTTTGCCATTTTTTCAAAAAAATGATAGATTTATAATGTTTTTGATTCAATATGGCCCTATCGTCTAATAGTTAGGACATCAGCTTTTCAAGCTGGTAATCTGGGTGCGATTCCCAGTAGGGTCACCACAACTAAAACAAGCCCACTGCTGGGCTTTTTTAGTTTGCGGTGACAACCGTGTTATCATTTTGCAAAACATACTTATTGTTTTATAATGTAGGTGTTATTAATTAACTTATAAAATATATGGCAGATATAAATCAACTGAAAAGAGAGGTAGAGTGGTACACGAAAGAAATTGAGATCAATAAGAGAGATTTAGAAAACAAGAAGCGAGAGGTTCATGACAAAGAATTGGAGATACAAAATAATCAGCGTAAACTAGATGATTTTAAGAGAGAGCTTACTAGAGCCGAAGAGGAAGAAAAAAGGAGAAAACAGCAAGAAGATGAAAGAATAAAAAAGATGGAAGAAGATTTAAAGAGAGCAAGAGAAGCAAAAAAATAAGAAATTTGATATATATTCTATATGTGTTAATGTGAAATAAATCCGTTTTTTTTGGTTGTTCACTTTTCCCCAAAGGAGGGAAAAATGAAAAAAGAAATTTTGTTCATGTTAATACTAGGAGGCATCGCTGTCATAGCAGCGATGCCTCCTAGTGGTTTTTATTCTTGTCTCCCCATTTCTTGCCTTATATTTTTCTTGCCTGTGGCTGGGCAAAAAAAGAAGGGAGAAGAGGGGAAAAAAAGAAAAAAGGCAAACGCCAAAAAAAACAAAAGTTGTTTTGACGGGGAGGAAAAAAAGGCCGACGCCGATTTTCGCTCAGCCGCGTCTTGCTTCGGGAAACAAGCAAACAAGAAAGGAAAAGCGCAAGGAGAGGGAGCGTTTCCGTGCACAATCGCTTTGATTTACAGCCGTAACATTTCCGGGGGAAATGTTACGGCTGGTTGTTTTTTGGGCTATTTATTTAAAACTCATCTTGCGTGAATGTAGAGGTAAATGTCTTCCAATGCGCGAACGGCGTCGCCAGCGGCTATGTTGTTTTGATGGTAGAGAATATTGGTGCAGTCTCCCGCTGCCCAGATGCCTGCGGCTTCTGTTTTTTGTGTTAGTGGGTCTATTTTTACTCTGCCATACTCATCCAATGGTACAATGTCTTTTATAAAGCTTGTGTTTGGGATTTGACCTATTTCTACGAATATTCCAGCGATGGGTAGATCTGTGATTTCTCCTGTATTTTTGTCTTTATATATTATTCCTTCTACAAATTTCTCACCTTTGATTTCTAGTATTTCCACATTTTTAAAAGCTTTCATTTTTGGATTTGCTAAAACTTTCTCTACGGTCACTTCATCTGCGCGGAAATTTTCACTGCGGTGTAGTAGTGTGACGGATTTGCAGTAGGCGAGGAGTTGCGCTGCGGATTCAAAACCAGCGTTGCCTCCGCCGACTACCACCACATCCATATCTGCAAAAATAGGTCCATCGCAAGATGCGCAGTAGGTGAGGCCTTTGTGTTCTAGAGCATCGGCGTTTTTGGCTTCGAGTCTGCGTCTATCACTGCCTGTACAGACCAGTACTGTTTTGGTTTTGAATTCTTCTTTATTTTCTAATCTTATATTGAAAGTATCAGAATCTTTAGAAATCATCTCTACTTTTATTCCTTCTTTGACTTGCAAAGATTCGCCGACATTTGCCATGACGTGTTTTTTGAAACTAGATGCAAGCTCAGCCCCTGATATGGTGGGTGTGCCTATCCAGTTGTAAATCTGTTCTGATACGACAGATTGGCCACCCCATTCCTTGGTGATGAATAGTGTTTTGAGTCTCTTGCGAGCGGCATACACGGACGCCGCCGTGCCTGCAGGCCCACCCCCGATAATTATCAAATCGTAAATCATGCGTATTATTATATCATAAAATTAGTTCACCCCTCCCTTTTGGGGAGGGGCTGGGGGGTGGGGTGAAAAGAGATTTCTAATTCTTCTTTCTTCTTAGAAAAGCAGGCACAGCGCTCCAATCTTCGCCGTCGTCATCAATGATGACTTCTTCGGGAGCAGTTTCTTTTTTATCTATCTTCTTTAGGAAGTCATTATTTACAATATTGTTGCTTGCTCCTTGAGATGTTTGTATAGTACTGTGAATTTCTTTTACTGCTTTTACTGCGTTGTCTTCTTTGAGTACCGCTTGATTCATAGCGTTTGTGCCAGTGAAAAGATTCTTTCTTGGAAGCACTTCATTGTTTGTGAAGTTTGTGGCGATAACTGTGACTTTTAGTTCGCCTTTCTTAAGTTTTTCATCTCTAATAGTACCAAAGATCACTCTTGCGTCTTTATCTATGGATTCAGTTATTATTTTTGCCGCTTCTTGTATTTCATGAATAGTAAGATCATCTCCGCCTGATATGGCAAAGAGTACGCCCTTTGCTCCATTTATAGAAACCTCTAGAAGAGGGGAATTAATAGCCTGTAATGCTGCATTTGAAGCCCTGTTTTCCCCTGAAGCGATTCCTATACCCATCAGAGCGCTACCCGCGTCTGTCATCACAGATCTGATGTCTGCAAAGTCCACATTGATAATACCGGGCATAGTAATAAGATCAGAAATTCCTTCTACTGCTTGACGTAAGACATTGTCACAGCTTGCAAAGGCGTCTCGGAAATTTGTGTTCTTGTCAGCGAGCTGAATCAATTTGTCATTTGGAATTATGATAATCGCATCTACTTCTTTGGCAAGTTCTTCTATGCCTTTTTCTGCGATTTTCATTCTGTGATTTCCTTCAAAGAAGAATGGTTTGGTGACTACAGCCACTGTGAGTATGCCTTGTTCTTTGGCTACGCGAGCAATGATAGGAGCCGCGCCAGTACCAGTGCCTCCACCCATGCCACAGGCTACGAATATCATGTCTGCGCCCTTGATCACATCTTGAATTTCAACTTTGGTTTCCTCTGCGGCCTTTTTTCCTACTTCTGGATTCATGCCGGCGCCGAGACCCTTGGTAAGGTTTTTGCCTATGTGTATTTTTTTCTCAGCTAAGGAGTGATGCAAGTCTTGAGTGTCTGTGTTCATGCATATAAACGAGACGCCTTTGACTTTGGAATTTATCATGTGGTTCACTGCGTTCTTACCGGATCCTCCTATTCCGATGACCATGATTCTGGCGAAACTTTCTATCTCAGGGTTTATTTTAGGCATATTTTATTGACTATTTTAATTATAAAAAGATTATTTATCTATTACAACGTCTATAATAACAGAAAACAAAAAAAAGCAAAGCATGATTGGTAAAACATGATTTTGGAATAAATTTCAGTAATTTAGGGCATCAGTTGCTTGATATTTGATTTAAGAATACTTTTTAAGTTTTGAAAAATATTATGTAAAGAATCTTGATGATAACTACCTTCTTCTTCGGAAGGAGTGATCAGTCCGAGTGCTGTGAACCACGCAGGATCTCGAAGTTTTGTTTTTATGTTGCCGAACATATTTGTTGAACCGACTGATGAAGGAAGTTTGAGAGCGGATTTTGAATATTCCAAAATTAAAGGAATGTTTGCAGATCCTCCTATAAAAATTACGCCTGCTGGGAGGAGTTCATTTCTTTTTATTTTTTTCAAATGATTTTCTATTAACTCAAAAACATCAAAGAGTCGCGCCTCTATAATCTCATCGAGTTTTTTCTTGGCATATCCTTCTTTTATATTTCCTAGTTTGAATTGATCAGCTTCTTCAAGAGAGATTTTCATACCTAGGGCGATATCGTTCGTGATGTCATTGCCTCCTATAGGGAAAGTATGTAGGTATACCAAAATACTATTTTCAAATACTGCCAGAGAGACTGTTTCTGAACCTATATCCACCAATGCTCCACCGACTACTTTTTGTTTTGAAGACATAGCCATCAGACTTCCTGCGATGGGCGTTGCTACTATATCAATAGGTTCAATTCCCGCTTTGCTGACGACTTCTATTAAGTCTTCAAAGTGTGAAAGCGAACATGTGACAAAAAGACTTTTGACTTCAAGCTTGGTGCCTCGCATACCTTCGGGTCTGCCTAGGATTTCTTTACCGTCTAATTTAAAGGCTAAGGGAAATACTTTTATAACTTTTTTATTGTTGAGGTTAAGGTTGTTTTCGGAATCTTCAAGCGCTTTAGTTATGTCTAGATTTGTGACTTCTCCATCAGCTTTGGTAATGATACCGATACCGGTGGACATATCTCCGCGTAGAGTAACTCCACCTATACCTATGAATGCTCGCCTTATGCGGATGTTTGAACTTTTTTCCGCTAGAGCAACTGCGTCTTTTAGAGATTGAACGCAAGAAGCGATGTCCGTCACATATCCATGTCGCATGCCTTTTGTTTCACTTTCACCCACGCCGATAATCTTAGGAGTTTTTTCTCCCTTTAAAAATTCTCCGACTACGACTCGCGTCATAGCGGACCCGATGTCTATTCCCACGGAAATATTTCTGATCATATTTGCATTCTAATACTTCCATTCTACTACTATGTTTGTATCCTTTCAAATGAAGCATACCGTGGATAACTAAAAATCCAAGAAGTTCCGTAAAATTTCTCTCAAATTTCTCTGTTTCTTTCTTTATAGTATCCAGACAAAGAAGTAACTCACCTGAATTTTTGGTTAAAGAAAAAGACAAAACATTTGTGGGTTTGTTTTTGTTTCTGTGAATTTTATTTATTTTTTGCATTTCACTCTCGTTTATATAAGCGATTGAAAGTGAATACTTTTTGGTTAGAATATTGTCTTTGATTTTTGATAAAAGAGAAAAAGGCAACAAACGGCTCTTTGTCTTTGTTTTGTTTATTATAGATAGGATGTCTTCCATATTTAAAATGGATTCAAAGATAGCAAGGACTACTTTATCTTGCCTAATTTGCGTAGTTTCTCAGTCTCTTTTCTTCGAGCTAGACGCTTTAAAGTAGCGTATTTTACTTTGAGTTTAGAGTCTTTTCTCTTGTTATAACGAGATCCTTTCACTTTTTGGATTACATAGGATTCTTGTACTTTGCGAGAAAAACGGCGCAGTACGCTTGCGTTGTTTTCGTTGGGGTTTTTATTAACCTCTATTATTGTTTTTGCCATTGATATATACAATATCATATAAAATATTTATGGCAAGTCAGATAAGTGGAGTTTTCTACTTTACTTTTTTACAAATAGGAGCTACAATATTAGACTCATGAATATGAAAAAGAGTGGGAATTATATAACAGAAGAAAAAAGGAAAGCGCTTGAGCTTGAACTCATTGAACTTAAGGGACAAAAGAGAAAAGAAATTCTTGAGGCTTTGGCGTATGCGAAATCTTTAGGTGATTTGTCGGAAAATGCAGAATATCATCAAGTACGCGAAGATCAAGGCAAGCTTGAAGAGCGTATAGCTAAAGTTGAACAAATCTTGCAATCTTCCCAAGTCGTATCTGGTGGTGGTGGAGATACCATAGAGATAGGTTCAAAAGTCACAGTATTAAAAGGTGGAGAAAAAGAAGAAAAGACTTATCAGGTGGTGGGTTCTGAAGAAGCGGATATGTCGCAAGGCAAGATATCTAATAGGTCTCCTTTTGGACAAGCTCTCTTTGGCAAGAAAAAAGGCGACACTGTATCAGTTTCTACGCCAAACGGCACAGTAAAATACGAGATCGTGAAAGTGTTCTAGTTTTGTTTGATAGAAAAAAATGATAGAATCATCTCTATATGTCATCCATAGATGAAATACGCGATGCGCGTTTAGGCAAGTTAAAAATCTTAAAAGAAAAAGGGATCAATCCATATCCTGCGGATTCAAAGCGTGAACTTTCTCTTTATCAAGCAATTCAAGATTTTGAAAGTTTGGAAAAAAATGGTGAACCTAAATGGATTGCCGGTAGAGTCATGTCTGTGCGGGGACAGGGCGCGATAGTCTTCGTCACACTTTATGATGGCACGGCGAGTTTTCAAGGACTTTTAAAAAAAGATGTCTTGGGCGATGATAAACTGGATTTCTTCAATCAAGTTGCAGATATAGGTGATTTTATAGAATTGCACGGAATATTTTTCACGACAAAAAGAGGTGAAAAAACTTTGGAGGCGAAAGATTGGACGATGCTCTCAAAGAGTTTACTTCCTTTGCCTGAAAAATGGCATGGGTTGCAGGACATAGAAGAAAGATTCAGAAAAAGATATTTGGATATTTTGATGAATCCGGAAGCAAAAGAACTTTTGGTGAAGAAAACAAAATTCTGGGAAACCACTCGCAATTTTATGAAGGAGCGCGGTTTCCTCGAAGTAGAAACTCCGACGCTCGAGATCACAACGGGTGGCGCGGAAGCAACGCCTTTCAAAACATACAATGAAGATTTCAAATTGCCTCTGTATTTGCGAATATCGGTGGGAGAGCTTTGGCAGAAAAGGCTTATGTCGGCCGGTTTCGATAAAACTTTTGAAATAGGCAGAGTTTATAGAAATGAAGGCTCGGATCAAAATCATTTACAAGAATTTACAAATATGGAATTTTACTGGGCTTATGCAAACTATGAAGACGGTATGAAGCTGACCGAAGAACTTTACAAAAAAATAGCGCAAGATGTTTTTAGTAAAACAGATTTTGAAACTCGTGGACACAAGTTTGATCTTGGTGGCAAATGGGAACGCATTGATTACAGGGACACTGTCAAAAAAATGACAGGCATCGATGTGCTAGATACTACATACGAGGAAGTTAAAAAAACTCTCGAGAAATTAAAAGTTGATTATGTGGGGGACACTATGGAGCGCTTGGTGGACACTTTGTGGAAATATTGCCGAAAGCAAATCTCTGGACCTGTGTTTTTGACCGGTCACCCAAAGCTTGTCTCACCTTTATCAAAATCAATGCCGAAGAATACAGAACTTACAGAAAGATTTCAGATCATCATCGCTGGCGCTGAAGTCGGCAACGGTTTTTCAGAGCTTAACGACCCGATAGATCAAGCAGAGCGTTTTGAAGCGCAACAAGAACTGATCAAGGCGGGCGACAAAGAAGCCATGATGCCGGACAGTGAATTCGTAGAAATGCTCGAATACGCTATGCCACCCACTTGTGGTTTCGGCTTTGGCGAAATGCTCTTTGCATTCCTAGCTGACAAACCCATCCGCGAGACGCAGATGTTCCCATTAATGAGACCTGCCCGCAATGCGTAAAGCATAGCTTTTGCAGGCGGGCCGAAGGGTATAGAATAAACTCTATGGAACAGGTAACAGATAAAAAAACATATACATTTACAGGAGCGAATTCTCGCGTAGAGGCCGCTAGTTTTGCGCTAAAACTTGCAGAAAAGACAGGTCATAATGTTCCCAAAACAAAGGCTGAGGAAGGTTTTTTCGTTCCAGATGATGTAAAAGAATACATTCGTAGGTTAAGAGAGAAAGCTCACTTGTTATAGTCACAGTAATAATATATGTTCTCAACCCCGCTTGCTTTATTTTTTAATAAAGTTATTATTGATAATAACATCGAATGAGTCGAAAAATTATTACAACAAAAAACCTCGGAATTATTACTCTCGTCATACACAAAGGAGAGGTTTTTTGATTTCATACTAATTTAAATTGAAATTAAAAAAACCCCTCCAAAAGAGGGGTTTTTGATTTTTAAATACAAAAATGCAACATACATCAATTTCAACTTCAAATCTCATTGCTATTCTCATTCTCAGAATCCTTTTAGAGGGCTGATCTTTGCGTTGTAAAAATAAAAACTTATTAAATTTACAAAATAAAAACCAGCTCTCTAAATCATCAGAAGCTGGTTTTGTTCTTTCACTCACTTAAACCGCCCGTATAGGGCAAAGGAGAAATCTATGTGGGCACTAATCTTGCTGAAGAAATTTAGCAAAAAGTATTGCATTCTGTGTCGCCTTTCTCATTTCCTGCGAGAAAAGCTGGGGCAATCATCATTTGCGAAGATGATTTGCTGGTGCAATTGCGACGCATCGAAAGGAGAGAGTTGCGGTTGCTGTACGGGCAATCTGCTCTAGCCTCCATCAGACCCTCACCAAACCCCAAGAAGTTGTAAAACGGACTAGGGTTTTGTTTTGTCTGAAATAGATCTATAGTTATCCACATTTGTGGGCTGTTTTGGCTTGCGTGGTGGGGCAGGGTGGGATAAAATATATATCAAGTGGGAAAAGGTGGGAAATTAAGAAATGAACATTTATGCTTATCGGAGAATACATACACACAGTAGATGAGAAAAATAGGGTTTCATTGCCTGTAAAGTTCCGCAAAGAGCTGGGCAAGAAGATAGTCATCACACCTGGACTCGACAAATGTTTGTTCGTTTTCACAACAAAAGAGTGGGAAAAAGTTTCAAAAAAACTTTCTGATTCTGAAAATGATTTATCTTTTTTGAAAGCAGACCAGCGTAGTTTCAACAGATATATGTTTGGTCGCGCGGCAGAGATAGAGATAGATAGCATCGGCAGAATACTGGTTCCGGACTTTTTACGAGAAAGGATTGGTTTGAAAAACAATGCGGCGATAATTGGAGTGAAAGATAGAGTTGAAATATGGAACGATACAGTATGGCAACAAAATAAAGAAATGGTTGAGAAAGAAGCGAATCAATTAGCAGAAAAATTGGCAGAAAAAGGAAATTAACATGAAAGAAGAAGCGAAAAATGGGAGTGTGCACACGACAGTTCTTTTAAATGAAACAATAGAGGGTTTGAATCTAGATCGAAACAACAAGAAAGGTGGTGTGATTGTGGACGCGACATTTGGAGGAGGAGGGCATTCAAAAAATATTCTGGAAAAATATCCTGAAGTGAGAATAATCGCACTTGACCAAGATAAAGGAGCTTTCAATAAGGCTAAAGACAAATTCAAAAACACGAAAAAAAGAATCACTTTCGTCAATATAAATTTTAGAGACATAGACGAAGCTGTGAAAAAAGAAGGAGAAGACAAGGTGGACGGTATCATATTTGATTTAGGTTTGAGTAGAGATCAATTAGAGAATTCCGGTAGAGGGTTTTCTTTTATGAAAGACGAACCGCTTTTAATGACCATGAAAGAAAATCCTCGCCCAGAAGACTTGACTGCGCTTGAGATCGTGAATGATTGGGGAGAAAAAAGTCTAGCAGACATCATTTACGGTTACGGTGAAGAAAGGTTTTCAAGAAAGATAGCGAGCGCCATAGTGGAAGCAAGAAAAAAGAAAAAAATACAAACCACGATGGATTTAGCGAAGATTATAGAGAGCAGTGTACCGAGTTCATATAAAAGAGGGAAGATCAATCCAGCTACGAAAACTTTTCAAGCTCTTCGGATAACAGTCAATGACGAATTAGGCGCCCTCGAAGCGGGTATACGCAAAGGTTTCAATATTTTGAAAAAAGGAGGCAGGATGTCAGTGATTTCATTTCATAGTTTAGAAGACAGAATAGTAAAGAAGTTTTTTAGAGAAAAAGAAAAAGAAGGAGAAGTAAGATTAATAAATAAAAAACCAATTATACCGAAGGAAGAAGAATTAAACGAAAACAGGAGATCACGAAGCGCGAAATTGAGGATTTTGGAAAAGTTGATTTAAAAATAAAATGAAACAAATAACATTAAAATTAAAAAGCTACACGGATAATGTAAATATCATAGATAATGGTAATCTGCAGACACATATTTTTTATTTCATGCTCTACACCCTTGCTATTTTGTCTTTGTTGTATGTTTTATTCTTGGGTAATATGATTTTTGATATCGTAGAGAGGAAGACTTCAGAGTCTGGCATTCATAGGATAGCAAATGAAGTCGCAGATCTTGAACTTGAATATCTGTCTTTATCTAAAAAGGTTGACCTAGAGTTTGCTCATGCTCTTGGTTTTAGAGAAACAGAAATTACCTATATGACTCGCAAATCTCTTGGCAGTATAAAAATTGCCCAAAATGAATTATAGTTTTCTTTTAAGAAGTAGAATCGTGTTTTGTTTGTTTGTATTGTTTGCCTTTGCTTTGCTTAGCAAGCTTTTTTTAGTTCAGATAGTGCACAACGAGTCATACAAAGAGCGCGCTGACAGACAATATTCAACTCCTTCTTCTTCTTTGTTTGAAAGGGGCACTATTTATTTTTCTAGTAAAGACGGTCAGCTAGTTTATGCCGCCACTCAATCCACGGGGTATAAAGTCGCCATTAATCCAGGTAAAATTTTAAATAAAGATTTATCTTATGAAAAGCTTTCACAGGTAATTTCTTTAAACAAAGACGATTTTTTTGCCAAAGCAAACAAGGCAGGTGATCCGTATGAAGAGATCGCTACTCGTTTGACCAAAACACAAGCTGACCAGATTTCTTCTTTGAAAATTTCAGGTGTGTCTATTTTTAAAGAGAAATGGCGATTCTATCCGGGAGAAAACTTAGCTTCGCAGTCCTTGGGATTTGTGGCATATAAAGAAAACGAACTTGCCGGCAGATACGGACTCGAAAGGCAATACGACAAAACCTTGGCAAGGGGTAAAGACGATCCATATATTAATTTCTTCGCTGAAGTTTTTTCAAATATCAATGATACTTTTTTTGATAAAGAAGTTAAAGAAGGCGATCTGATAACCACCATAGAACCAGAAGTGCAGGGGTTTTTAGAAAAAATGTTAAATGATGTAAAAGAAAAGCGTAAAATTGACACTTTAGGTGGAATCATAATGAATCCAAAAGATGGTTCAATGTACGCGCTTTCTGTTAAGCCAGATTTTGATGTAAATAATTTCTCAAAAGAAAAAGATGTTTATGTTTTCGCAAATCCTCTGGCAGAAAATGTATATGAGTTCGGCTCTGTGATCAAACCCTTGGTGATGGCTTCTGCTATTGATGCCGGAGTAGTAACTTCCGAGACTAAATACGATGACAAAGGTTTCGTGATAGTTGAAGATAAAGAAATATATAACTTTGACAAAAAAGGCAGAGGAGTTGTAAATATGCAAGAAGTGCTCACCCAATCCCTAAATACAGGTATGGTTTTTGTGTATAAAAAATTAGGCAAAGATAAAATGCGGGATTATATGCTTTCTTTTGGTATAAATGAAAAATCAGGCATAGATCTGCCCAACGATACCAAGGGACTTATTTCCAATATTTTAAACAGTCCTCGTGATCTCGAATATGCGAATGCCGCATTCGGACAAGGTATAGCTTTGTCTCCTTTCTCTACAATACGCGCGCTTGCGACTCTTGCAAATGGAGGTCTTTTGGTTACTCCTCATATAGCAAGTAAAATCAAATTAGAAAGCGGTTTAGAAAAAAAGTTGGATTATTTAAATACTCCAACTAAAATATCTTCGGCTACCGCCATGGAAACTACCAGAATGCTTGTGAATGTGATGGACAAACTCGTGCAAAACAAAAAGGCAAATCTAGAAAATTACAGCATAGCAGTAAAAACAGGCACAGCGCAGATTGCGAATCCGAATGGGGGAGGTTATTATGAGGACAGGCACATGCATTCGTTTTTTGGATATTTTCCAGCTTATGATCCCAAGTTTATAATTTTGCTTTATGCAGTGAATCCCAAAGGTGTGCTTTACGCCGCAGAGACTTGGACAGATCCATTCCTTAGTCTTTCTAAATTCCTTATTAGTTATTATCAAGTTATTCCAGATAGATAAATCTTGAAATATGAAAACGCTTTTTAGAAAAATAGTAGCGTATATATTGCGTTTGGAGTGTGAGCTTGTGCTTGCCAAATACAAACCAAAAATCGTGGCTATTACCGGATCAGTAGGCAAGACTTCTACCAAAGACGCTGTGTATGCCGTGGTCAGTGGAGTATCTTATGTGCGTAAAAGTGAAAAGAGTTACAACAGCCAGATAGGATTGCCTCTTACGATACTTGGATGTCCGAATGGTTGGAATAATCCTTTAGTTTGGATATCAAATATTTTTAAAGGTCTATGGCTTTTTCTTTGGCCACATAAATATCCAAAATGGCTTGTGCTTGAAGTCGGAGTGGGTAAACCCGGAGACATGAAAGCTACAGCGTTATGGCTTAAAACAGATGTTGTGATTATTACTACTATCGGTTCTACTCCAGCGCATATAGAATTTTTTGATTCCCGCAAACATTTGATAGAAGAAAAAAGTACTCTTATAAAAACTTTGAAGAGCGATGGTGTTTTAATTTTAAACAATGACGATGAAGCGGTAAGAGAGATGAGTTCAAAAACAAAAAACAGGATAGTCACTTTTGGATTCAAAGAGGATTCTGATATTAGAGGTTCCGAGGAAAATATTTTTTATAATAAAAAAGGAGTACCTGAAGGGATAGTTTTTAGAATTGATCAAAATGGCAGTAGTTTGCCTGTGATAGTAGAAGGGGTTTTTGGCAGGAACCATATTTATGCATCTTTTGGAGCGCTTGCTCTTGCTCATGCTTTAAAATGGAATATCGTTGATGCTGTTGATAGGCTCAAAGACTATAGTGTTCCAGTTGGAAGGATGAGACTTTTAAAAGGAATCAATAAATCTTTTATAATAGATGATACCTATAATTCTTCTCCTTTTGCTTGTGAATCAGCGCTTAGAACTTTAGGCGAGATCAAAACTACAGGTCGCAAGATAGCAGTACTCGGAGATATGCTTGAACTCGGCAAGCACACAGAAGAGTCGCATAGAGATATGGGCAAGGTTGCAAAAGAAAATGTGAATATTCTCGTGGTTGTGGGACCTAGGGCGCAGAAGATAAAAGAAGGCGCACTGGATAGGGGTATGAAGAATAAGAATATTTTTGAATTTTTAAATTCAACTGAAGCTGGAAAGTTTTTAAAGACCTTCGTATCAGAAGGGGATTTTGTTTTGATTAAAGGTTCGCAAGGCGTCCGCATGGAACGCGCCGTAGAAGCAATACTTTCACCAACAAACAAAAAAAACAAATCCAAGCTTCTAGTGCGTCAGGATGAAGAGTGGTTGAAAAAGAAATAAAAAAAGAGTAGTTTTCACACTATGCGATCAACTACTCTTTGATGTTCACGTTAATTCCGAATTAAAAGATAACATATTATACTCTGAATTACAAAACCCCAAAAAATTTAAAAACATGCCCACTGTCGTTCTCACAAGTCCTGGAAGGGCAAGTGCTCTGTGGTCGTAGCGAAGAATCCTATGGGCATATTTTCTAAATTTTTTGAAATTTTGTAATTCAGAGATTATAGATATAAAATTATGTTAAAAAAAGCAATATTTGCAGGAGGATGTTTTTGGGGTTTACAAGATTTGATCAGGAGTCAGTATGGTGTTGTAAAAACGCGCGTAGGATATACAGGTGGTAGTATTGAAAATCCGACTTATGAAAATCACGAAGGTCATGCAGAAGCGGTAGAGATATCGTATGACGATACGAAAACTTCATACAAGAAACTTTTAGATTTCTTTTTTCAAATACACAACCCTACTACGCTAAATCAACAAGGTAATGACCGTGGTACTTCATATCGTTCGGCGGTATTTTACGCAAACGAACAAGAAAGAAAAGAAGCCGAAGATTTTATAAAAATAGTCAATGATAGCAAACGCTGGTCAAACCCTGTAGTGACCACACTCGAACCCTTTACTAGATTTTACGAGGCCGAAGATTATCATCAGGATTATTTACAAAAGAATCCGGGTGGGTATACTTGTCATGCTATATGGTTTAGTAGTTATTTAGAATGAAATTAACTTTACCGATACCACGCTATTTGGTTTGATAGCTATCTGAAGTAATTTTTACTAGATAAATTAAATTACTAAATTCAATTACTATTACTATTATTAACACACGACCGCGCCATAATCATAGCAGTATGAATTTTGCAAAGCATAAATGTTTTGTGCTAAAATCCTGTATGCATAAAAATTATCTAAGCGACGAAGAATTTTTCCAGATTTATACCAGAGTACCACGTCTCAATGTTGATTTGGTTATAAAATCAGATGATGGTATTTTGTTTGCTCTAAGAAATGAAGAACCTTGTCTCAATGAGTGGAATCTAATAGGTGGCACTGTATACAAAGAAGAACTGATAAGTGATGCAGTTGTTCGTGTAGCAAAGGCAGAGGCAGGTCTCGATGTGAAATTTGAAAAATGCCTCGGCTATATGGAGTTTCCTCACGAAGCACGAAACGCAAAAAAAGATCCAAGCATAAGAGGCGAAGTCCACACTATCAGCATAGTGCTTGAAACCAGCATTTTGGGCGGAGAATTAAGAAAAGACGAAAACGCACGAGATTTAAGATTCTTTAAAGAAATACCGGAGAATACGGTAAAAGAACATAGGATATTTTTAGAAAAGATTCTCTAATTTTCAATCAACTCGAGCAGTAGCTTTTCTGTCTCTTTGCTGTTATGTACCACATATATTTTCTTTGTATCTTTGTGAGGTTCCAAATGCCCCCAAACTTTCTTTTGAGAAAAGATTATTATCTTTTTTATAAGATTCCAAGATAGACGATTAAAATTGCCCTCTGCTTTATCAAATGGTTGGGTTTTATTCATCGCTCTTTTGCATACTCTATAGAGACACAAAATTTTATTAAAATTAAAGAAAATAATAGTATTTGCTCGAGGTACTCGAATATTCAAAGTACTATTGTAATGACCATCAATAATCCATCTGTCACTAGACACCAACTCTCGGACTTTCTGTTTCCATTCATCTCGGTTTTCTATATGTTTCCAGCTAAATGGATTTGGGTAGTAAACCTTGTCTAAATGAATAACAAAGAAATAGTATTTACTCAATTAGTTATAGGACACTGTTAATTATCACAACTTAAATAACAAAATAAACAACTACAAGAACCAGGAAGAATATAAGTTCTTGTAATGTTCCGTATTTAATAGGACCTCGAATGTTAATTGACATATTTGGGTAGAGCGGATAATAATCAGAGTTATCAAAGGCATCGAGACATAAATGGCCAAACCATCCTATAGCAATAATGATTCCTATTTTATGAAAAAGAAATATGAGAACCGCAGCAACAACTCCAAAAAATAACACATTGTGTAGTATTCCTCTCTGGTCTTTATAGGGGTCTACTTGGTCGGTAAGGGCTTTCCATAATTTCTTCGGTTTCAAGAGAAGTCCATGGGTAAAATAAGACTGTAGATGGTCAATATCAACAAGTACTGAAGACGCAATGCCTACTGCGTAGTTTCCTGTCACTTTTCCTATAATGGCACCAAGTAAAAAATGCGTTG
Organism: uncultured Candidatus Saccharibacteria bacterium; assembly: GCA_964361705.1. Classification (GTDB taxonomy): domain Bacteria; phylum Patescibacteriota; class Minisyncoccia; order Phycocordibacterales; family UBA9973; genus UBA9973. The sequence continues at coordinate 34,246 of CAYIBP010000002.1, read as the reverse complement.
AAAGTGTCATATCTTTTTCTTATAAATTATTGCCAATATTGTGGTCGTGAGAAGTGCTATTGTTTCCGATGAGTCCTAAATTTTTTAGCATAATTTCCATTAGAGAGATTATAGCATTGGAGGCTTAAACAAAACAGACTGAAGCCGAAAAGATAGTCCTGTTTCTTTTCAACTACCAAGTTTCATTTGGTGAGCCCATTGTACCTCAAATGGAACACCATTGAAAGTATGATTCTAAACTGGAAAACCGTGTTTCGTATGATAGACCCAAGCTACCTTAACACGCCATTTGCCCCTATAACGCAATAATAAAGGGAATAAAAGACATTTTCAATATTACCCTAATAGGTGTTTAACACCTATTATTAGTCAAGTAAAATTTTAACCCCCCAAATCATTTTCGGTTTCTCTTGATTGAATCCCTGAACTAACAAAAGAGCTATTAAGGCCAAAATAACATAGTAGAATTAGGAAGTTTGAGGGTCCCCGTCTACTAAAGATACCCTTTTTATTAAGAGATATAAATGATATAATTATGATGCAAATGAAATTACAATCTTCAAAAATAAAGGTTATTGATTTATTTTGTGGAATAGGAGGACTAACTCATGGACTCATAAAAGAAGGTCTTGATGTAGTGGCTGGAATTGATAATGATTCGAGCTGTAAATTCGGGTATGAATACAATAATAAAACACAATTTATTGATGAAGATATTCTAAATGTTACAGCAGAAAAAATAGATAGGTTATTTGGAGATAAAAAAGAAACAATACGAGTGCTCGCAGGATGTGCACCTTGTCAACCATTCTCAAGACTAAATCTTAATTCTATTACAAAAAAACAGCTTGAACCATTAGGAAAATTTGCACAGCTAATCTCTGAAACCCAACCAGATATTGTTTCAATGGAAAATGTCAGTGATCTCGCTGTTAAGAATAAATACCCCGCGTTTGCAAACTTTTTGAGAGTTCTTGATAAGAACAATTATAATTACAAATACGAAATTGTTGATGTGTCTGAATTTGGAGTACCACAAAAAAGGAGAAGACTTGTATTACTTGCTTCTAAATTTGGTGAAATTCAATTAATTAAAAGAACACATAAAAACAAGCGGGTAACTGTTCGTGATGTCATTACACACTTAGAGCCTATTAAAAATGGAGAAATTAGTAAAAGAGACCCATTGCATCGATCAAGAAAACTTGCTCCTATTAATCTAAAAAGAATAAAAGCTACTCCTCACGATGGAGGTAATTCAGAAAGCTGGAGCGAAGAATTAATACTAGAATGTCATAAAAAAAAATCAGGAAAAACTTATCGCGGTTCTGTTTACGGTCGTATGCGCTGGGACGAACCTTCGCCAACCATGACAACACAATGTGTGGGTCTTGGAAATGGCAGATATGGGCATCCAACACAAGATAGAGCAATAAGCTTGAGAGAAGCAGCTATATTTCAAACATTTCCTCAAAAATATCAATTTTCAGATCCAACAAAACCAATTCAAATAGGCAAGGTTGCTAAATTTATCGGCAATGCTGTGCCAGTAAGACTCGGGTCTATTATTGGAAGAAGTATAAAGGAGCACGTAAACATCTATGACTAAAATACCCATTGATCCAAAATATAAAATGACCATCGGATTGAACGTCTTGAACCAACTCGGTATCAAGCTTTACAGCAACATCCCTTCGGTTTTATCAGAGATAATCGCAAATTCATGGGATGCCGATGCGAGTGAAGTAAGCATAAATATTGAGAAGGATTCAATTGTTCTTGAAGATAATGGACAAGGGATGTCTTTGGCAGATATTAATAAGAGATATCTTTTTGTTGGTTACGAAAAAAGGAAAGAAGTTAGTAAAACTCCAAGATACAAAAGAAGTGTTATGGGTAGAAAAGGTATCGGGAAATTATCTCTATTTTCAATTGCAAATAAGGCAACTATTGAAACTAACAATGGTAAAGAAAAAAACGGCTTGATCCTATCTCATGAAAAAATCATGGAACTTCTTGACGGTAAAACTGCTGAAAAGGAATACAATCCTGACCCTGTGGAAGATAATAAAATTACATTAACAAGCAGTGGAACAAAAATTACCCTAGTTCAACTAAAAAAAAGCATTACAAAAGCAACTGTACCAGCTCTAAAGAAAAGAATTGCAAGAAGGTTCAGTGTATTAGGTAAGGAGTATAATTTTTCTGTAAAAATTGATGGCGGAGAAGTGAAGGTTACTGATCGTGATTATTTTCATAAAATTCAGTACATTTGGTATTTCGGTGACGATAGTAAAAAATATTCAGATCTTTGCGACAAAACAAAACTACTTAAGAAAGAAAAACGGTCAAATGAAATCATTGTTTCTGGTAAAAAATACAAAGTTAGTGGTTGGATAGGTACAGTAACTGGTTCAGGTGATTTAAAGGATGAAGATGAAAATATAAATAAAATTGTAGTTATGGTTCGCGGCAAACTTGCACAAGAAGATATTATTGAAGATTTTTCAGAAGGTGGCGTATATACTAAATATTTAATAGGAGAAATTCATGCTGATTTTCTTGACCTTGATAATGAGGAAGATATTGCAACAACAAATAGACAAGAAATAAATAAAGATGCTGACCGTTATAAAGCACTTCAAGTTTTTGTACAAAAAGAGTTAAAACATATCCAAAAACAATGGACTGAAAATAGAAAAGAAATTGGGGTCAAAGAAGCTCTTAAAAATAAAGCTATTAAGAGTTGGTTTGATACGTTGAAGAAACCAACTAAAAAGCGCGCCGAAGATTTGTTTGGGAAAATCAATCAGTTTACTATTGAAGAAAGTGAAAAAAAGACATTATTTAAACATGCTGTACTGGCCTTTGAAAGCCTTAGATATAAGGAAAATCTTGAAGCACTTGATCGTATCACTCCCGAAAACATAGCCTTATTTAGTGAACTCTTTGCTGAACATAATGATATTGAGGCTACTTTGTATCACCAAATCGTTAGGGCTCGAATTGAAATTATAAAGAAGCTTGAAGATAAAGTAACTTCAAATGCTCTGGAGAAATTGGTTCAAAAACATTTATACGAAAATTTATGGCTTCTTGATTCTGCGTGGGACAGAGCAACCGAGACACCTGTAATGGAGAAAACAGTCAAAAGTGCATTTGGTAAAATCGATGCAAAATTAACAGATGAGGAAAAGAAGGGACGAATTGATATTAAATATAAAAATTCTGCAGGCAAACATATCATTATTGAGCTCAAGAGATCAAATCGAATCCTTCGAACTACTGAAATAGTGGATCAACTACAAAAATACCAGTCCGCTCTACAGAAGTTACTGGATAAAATTGGAAGTGGAAATGAGCCAATTGAATGTATTTGTATTGTTGGAGAAAAGCTTCAGGAATGGAATGATGAAAAAGACACAAACCAATCCATAGAGATACTCAAGGCTGCAAAAATTCGAGTTGTTCTATATCAAGAACTTATAAATAATGCCTATAAGCAATATTCTGCTTTTCTTGATCAAGATAGAGAGGTTGGTAAATTAATGACACTCGTAAAAGATATTGAGGACGACTCGGAAATTTAATCTGTTTTTTATTTTACTTAGATGCCTAGGCCCACAAAACGATCAAAAATAAACAAAAAAATCTCTGAATCCATGCGAGAAGAGCGTTGCGTGAGTGTTCCGAAGTTGAAAGACATGGCTGGCCGAGGCGAAAGACCAAAAAAGCAATATGAATATGCAGGAATTGGTGCCACGACCTACTACAGATGGTTACAAGAAACTCCTGAACTACGGGACGAATTAGCCCAATTATTGACCGATTTTAGAAGAACGAAAATTAAGGAAGCTGCACTAATTGGAGCTCCCGTTAACGAGCAACGCTTGCATGCCAATAAACTGACCGAAAAAGAGTATGACGATATCATGGAGAGTGATCTTGAATTTGCTGAAGAAGTAGAAAATACCCGAGAAAGCAATTTAAAATTATGGGCTAGGCGAAATATAGCAGAATCTATTCAAAATAATAAAAATATCCCCGACTCTTGGCGATATCTTGAACATATGGAAAAAGAAATGAATAAGACTCGCCTTGTTGTTGAAAATATTCAAGACGAGGAAATCGACAAGGAAGATCAGGCCCTACTTGATGAGTACGAAGATAAGATATACAAAAATATGCAGAAAAGAATCCTCGTCAAACGATAAACGGCAATTTACCGAGGGGTGGTGAGATTTGTAAGCAAGTGCCACCTTACCCCATTTATGAGCCGTAATCCCCGAGGTTACACAAGGTCACGAGTTTGGTGCCATTATTATTACACTTTGTCTAATTTATTTATCCCAAGGCATGTGGATTAACCCCATAGAGCGAAGAACTATCCAAACTATTACCAATAAAACGCTAAGTATTCCCATGTCTAGTTTTTAGATTAATTTATTATTCATAATCGTATGAATCGAAAAGAAAATCAAAATTTTTATTAAGTAATTCAATGTCTCGTTGTGCTTCACTAGACTGGCAACGTGTCATATTACCTTCGTAAGCAGAACCGGCGCGAGTGTAATACATTTCGGCCAGACACCTTGTATGGTTAGCGTTATTGGAATTTTCATACCAATCAGTAAATTCTTTTAGCAGTTCTGAATCGTTGGCCAACATCTTTTCTGAATTATTCGTAAACAAGTTCATCAACTTATCAAAGTATCTTTCCTTTTCTTTCTTAATCATCACTAAAAAATCTTTTTCGCAGGCGATCCACTCAAGGTTGGATTTACCATCTGCCATGCAGGGATTTTTTATTGCAATAGATTCAATCTCGGTTTCTTGCTCGATTTCATGAGATGTATTAGAAATAAATATAGCTGTTAAAGATAAATTAAGGGATAAGAAAGCTATAACAACAATAAGAGACAGTACTATTTTATTTTTATCGCTAAAGAATTTTTTCATTATATTTAAGTTGTCGTGGGTAAATCAATAATATCATTTTTATTGATTGCATATAGAAATCCTAGTATAAATTTAATTTTTAACAATACCATTAAAGACTGTAAATTTATTTCCACGTTCTATTTTTATGAACACTGGATATTCTTTACTGAAATCGAGGTTATCAAAAGTCCATCCCGACCAAATCGAATTTTTGCTTGAGACATCTTTCACAGTCTTAGTTTCAGTAAGATTATTAAAAGATAAAGTTACAATGTCACCTTTCTGTGCTCCGTCTGTTGCAATCCACAACGTATGAACATCATTATTTGTCCACTGATATATAAAACCACTCATCATTTCTTCCTGAGTTATTTCTTTCGGTGTTGTATCAACTGGTGAAACGACTGGCGTAGATACTGGGTTTGTGTTTTGTGTGGTTTGTTGTGGTTCGGGAAGGTAAATTTCTATGGGTTTTGGATAACAGTTGCCATCTTTTTCGCGGTACATTCCTTTAGGAATATAAGATGATTGAGCTCCTTCAACATTTTTACATAAATCGGGGATAGGTAAGCAAATGCTGTCATCTATTATGCGCACATCACTAGAAACATTTGTTTGAATTCCATTGATGTTTTTACACACATCAATAACTGTTGGAGTTGAAGTGATTACCACTTGTGGTATGTTAGGAGTGTTGGGTTCTTTTTTAGATTTTTTGTCAGTATTGTTTACTTTTTTAGTAAGAGTTTTATTTTCTGAAACTTTTTTCTCAGTTAATTTTTTATCTTCAACTAAAACATTATTTTGCTGTACCTGAACAGTTTGTTCTACAGCAGGTTTAGTATTTTTATTAAACCAAGTGAATGGATTCCACCAAGAAGCAAGAGCTATTTGAGGTATTAAAATAAATGCGACTAAAATACTCAAAATTATGTTCAATTTGTTTTTCATAGAAAATAAAAAGCTAGCTGATAATGGCTAGCAGTGAGAAGCACAGAACCCCACGCCAGCTAGGTCTTACGACCCTATACAAGTTTCCCTGTATAGCCCATAGAAGAGTTGCTGAACGTAGGGTTCAGTATCTTCTATGGGTCTTTTGACCATATCCTCAAGAAATCTTAAGGGGTTAGGTCGCTTATTTATTTGTAAGCTTAATAATAGCATAAAGACACAAAACTGTGTAATAATAATGAAATGGTTGACCCAATACTAAGGCAAAGAGCTATCTTAGAAGTCCTAGAGCGCAAAATTGATGATTTGAGTGTAGTCGGTGAGCTTAGAGATGGTATTACCCTAAAGCTATACTTTTGGGACGATTTGGTGAAAAATTACTCTGATATTTTCAGATCATCAAAACTGAATGATGTACTGTTGGCGATTTCTGTTGTTGAGAAAGAATCATCGGGACGCTTTAAAATTAGAGCCATAAAACCATCCACGGTTACTGATCAAAATGTACTTGGCGCAAGAGTTGGTATAATGGGAGAAAATGGTAGACCTTTAGATGTAACAAATTTATATTGGGAAATTAAATATTCTGAAAAGACAATTAGTCAAGATGCAAGGATTGCTTCAAGGGTTTTCTGGTTAACACCTCGTGATTTGCATTCTAATATTTCAGGTAAAGAACGTTCATTAAAATTTAAACCTAACGGTGTGCGATATCGTATACTTGAGTGGTTTTCTGAAAATGAAGAATTTACAAAAAGCGATATACTTGCTAAGAAGATAAATACAACCACAAGGACACTCGGCACAGAAATTGCAAAATTGAGAATTAAAGCTGAAAAGGAATTTGGATTAAATGAACAAGAATTTATTGAAAGTAATCAAGGTGAAGGTTACAAACTCAATAAAAAAATAAAAATCAAAAAAGAATGAAGTGCGATACAGTCACTGTTGATAGCAAATTAAATAGTCATTAAATTTAACGCCTTATATTTGACGAATCGTAGCTACGATGTATGTATTTCGTAGCACTCTTTTTTATATAAATAAAGGGTGAAATACGAACCCAAAAAATTCACCAAAAATGAACACAAGGTAACTCCTGAGAATAATGGATCGGGTGAATTTTCAAATTCCACAGAATTATCTTTTGAAGAATTCAAAAAATCACTAGGTCCTGAAAGTAGTAAATATACTGATGAACAAATTGAGCAAATGCGAATTACCTGCGACAGAATAGCAGACCTATTTTTTGACAATTGGCTTCGTGAAAAAAATAGCGCATAATGTGATAGTAGTAATTATTATGAAAATCAACGATAAAAAAGAGAAAAATTGTGTCGTTCAGTGTAGAGTAAGCTCTCTGAAACAACAGGACGGTGAAAGTTTAGAACGACAAGAAAGTGATATTCGTAAATTTATATCTGATAGAGATTGGCATATTGTGCCCAATGGAAAAGTTTGGTCTACGGCCATTTCAGGTAGAAAAACAGATAGAGAAGATTTTGAGGATATACTTGTATACATAAAAGCTCATCCTAGATTGGTTGATTATTACGTTTTCAAATCTATTGATCGAGCGACACGTGCAGGAAGCGAAGAATATTCTAGAATGAAAAGAGAACTCGCTAAATATGGAGTTGCGATGATAGATACTAACGGCGTTATACAACCTTCTATAAACACACTTGAAAATCTTGGAATGGAATATGATTGGAGTAAGTATCATCCTAGTGAAATTACAGAGAATGTTTTAGCAACTGTTGCGAATCAAGAAGTCACTAGCATCCTCACTCGTATGATTGGACAAGAGATTCGACTCACACAACAAGGTTATCGTGCTCGTCGGCCAGCAGATGGATTCACCAATAAAAAAGTATTCGTTGATGGAAAAAAGAAAACCATTCAATTGCCACACCCCGAGCGAGCAAAATTTTATATTGCAATGTTTACACTAAGAGCTCAAGGGTTAAGCGATCCTGAGATTGTGGACAGAGTAAATGCTATGGGCTATCGCTCCCCATTTCAAGATAGATACAGCAAAGACCATAAAAAAATAATTGGCCAAACAGGAGGAATTCCTCTTACCGTCAAACAACTTCAACGTATTATTGTAAATACAATCTATGCTGGTGTACTTTGTGAAAAATGGACATTCTACAAACCCGTGAAGGCCCAATATGATGGTCTTGTTTCAATAGAGCTCTTTAATCAAGCGAATAAGGGTAAGTTGGCTATAATGAAAAATGTCGACGGTAGTCTAGAACTAGTACAAGGATATCCTTTTGGGAGATCAGGTAAAGAAAGAATGAAATTCAACCCGTTATTCCCATATAAATTTATATTATGCCCACTTTGCCCTAAGCCATTTTTGGGAAGTGTATCTAAAGGCAAGTCGGGTGAAGGATTTCCATCTTATCATTGTGCTCGAAATCATGAGAGGTTCGCTGTAAACAAGAAAGATTTTGACCATAACGTAGAGAAATACATCAAAAGTTTGAAGTTTGTCCCTGAAGTACTTAATGGGCTAGAAGCAACATTCTTAAACAAATATAGGAAACGAGAAAAGGAAATTGTTAGGGCATCTGGCGACATTCACCAAAATATCGCAGACCTAGAGATACAACAAGTATCAAAGCTTGAAGCATTTGAAGTAACAAAAAGTCAGGTTATACGAGAAAAGCTTGAAAAAGAAATTGAAGACTTAGAAGTAAAGATTAAAGCTGCAGGCAACCAGCGCCATAAAATACAGATATCTCGAGATGATATCAAGGCATTTATGCGAGATGCGAAGAAAATAATGGAACACCCAGCAGAAATACTACTAAACCCAAGCAATCCAAGAGTACAAAGAGATCTGTTCGGTCTTGTATTCGAAAAAATGCCTACTTATAAAGAAGTAGTTAATGGAACACCTAAATTGTCCTATGTGTTCAAGCTTTCTTCAGGATTTACGCCTGATGAAAACCAGTTGGTGACCTTACTGGGAATCGCACCCAGATTTGAAGCTTGAGAAGCTTCCGTCCTAACTATTAGACGATAAGGCCTGATAAAAAAGAATATATCATTTTTTTGAAAAAAATGTAAGACTCTGATACAATAGAATCTATTATGGAAAGTCTTGCAACTCCAGGTGATAAAATTAAAGGACAGGGCATGCAATCCGATAGGGGATTTGATTCCTTTAAAGAATTATTAGATGATGCATTTAATCAATTTACCTCTGTTTTTGCCTGTATCGATTCAGAAAATCTAGAAGAGGCAAGAGATGTAGCTTCCGATTTACAAACTCTAGAGGCTTACACAGGCAGAACAACCCAAGAGATAAACCAAATTTTTTATAGTTTTGCTAAAGATTACAATAATATTGTTACAACCTTAACAAAAGCCAATCTTACTATGAATGAGATCTGTCTTTGTCTGGTAAAAATGAGAAAGATGAAAAGAGATTTGTGAGGTGAAGTGTAGTAATTCGGTAGTTTATTTCTCTTTTTTGGCTTCTCCAAAGATAGCGTCGCGAGTTCTGGTAAAATGCTAGCTTATTTTTTTGGCATTAGCATTGCCAGCTGGCTCATCAGGAATTGGGATTGAGTTTTTAGGGAGCTCTCTAGTTTTTTTAATACTGATAAATAGGTCGTCTTTTTTAAATCTACGTTGATTTCATTTTTTGCAAGTTCTTCCAGATCTTCTATTCCTTTTATTTTTTCCAGTTTTATAGGGGGACCAATATGGATTATGGCATTAGGTTTGTGCAGGAATGTTTTGATTTTTGTTTCAGACATACCCGCTTCCTTTATTCCAATTATTTCTACCGCTACTGGCAAGATAAAAGCGTCTGAGATATTTGCTAGGTAGATTGCTCCATAGCCACCTTTGATGCCATCTAAACTGTTTGTTGCCTTCAGACACGGATTGTGTGATGCCATAATTATACTTTTACCTTCCTCGAGGGCTTTACGCATAGGGATGAAATTGGCTGGGTTGAATTTGCTTGGGATTTTTAATTTTCCTCTTTTTTTTATAATCAATGGGTAGAAAATTTGATTTTCCTGCAATATGCATGCTTATATTTTCAAGAGGGTCTTCTGTTAGCTTGTGTTGTGTGGATTGATTTGTAATAATCAAATTTAATTTATTGCCTAGTGCATAAGTAGCAAGTGGGACATCCAGATCAGTGAGATGTGTAGTAGCTATTATTATTTTACTACCAGTAGGAATTTTTTCTAGATTTTCTATTCCTATTACCTCAATATCTTTTACTTGTAATCTTATTGCAGTCTCAAGTGTCAACATGAGTCTATGAGAGGTTGTTTCTTTGTTAAAATAGTTTGGAATATTTTCCATTTATTCTTCCTTTGGTTTCTCTATTGAAAGTGTTGCAAGCTCTGGTGAAGTGCCGGTGATGCGGAGCACATCTTTATCTATTTTTTTCAATTCTTTGCCGGAGGCGTTGTAGTGGTTTACTACGGTAGAGAGTGCGTTGCCGAGTTTGCCGTGATATTCGTCAAAAGATTTTAAATGTTTACCAAGGTCTTCGACTTTTTTGATTATTTCTTTGGCGGACTCTTCTATTCGAAAAGCTTTGAATCCGTAAAGTACCGACTGCAAATATGCCATGAATGTAGTAGGGGAAATAACGATTACTTTTTTGTCGTTGTATGCGTAGTCTATGAGATTGCGAGTGTTTACTTTTATAGAACCGACTTCGTTTACGAGCAAGTCATAATATATCGCCTCTGCGGGTATGTACATAAATGCAAAAGGTAATGTGCCTTCTTCGGGTCTGACATATTTTGCTGTCTCATCTATACGACGCTTGAGATCATTTTTAAATTCTTTTTCCAATTCTTCGCGTTGTTTGTCATCTACCGCATGCACTACGCGATCGTAATTGTCGAGCGAGAATTTTGCGTCTATTGGTATTATTCCTTCTTTGGTTACGATAACCGCGTCCACAACTTCTTTATTTTTAAATTCATACTGCATTTTGTATTGGCCAGGGGCAAGAGTATTTGAAAGGATGAGTTCCAAAGAGGCTTCGCCCCAGTTGCCTCGTTGCTTTTGATGTTTTAAAGTTTTCTCAAGGTCGCCGAGTTTCTCTGCTATAGTCACGAATTGTCTAGTTGCTTCATTGGTTTTAGTCTGTTCACGCGCCACATCTATCAAGCTCTTGCTCATTTGCTCATTTATGTCTTTGAGAAGTTTTTGTGATTCTCGAAATTGTACGCTGACGACATCTTGCATATCTCGCCTTGATTCAGTGAGTTTCGAATCAAGTGTTCGAGCAAGTTCAGACATTTGTTGTTGGAGCAAAAGGAAAGATTGATCTTTCGCAGAATCTTCTTTTTCGTTTTTGCTTTTTTGTTTGCGAAGTATAAAGACCACCGCGCCAAAAACGAACCCGACCAATATTCCCAATACTACATAAGTCACATTTTGCATAAGTTTATTTTAACATCATTTCCCTAGATAATGTTTCAAAGTATATATCCAATCTTCTTCATTTTGATTACTTTCTTGTTTTTGTTTTAGGAGCCATTCGAGGTATCCGCGATCGGTTCTTGCTACTTCTTCTATTTTTTTACCTATGTACTTGCCGAAGCCAAAGGATCGCAGGAGCGACGGATGAGAAGATATTTCTTGCATTCTTTCTATCGCTTTTTCTTCATCCAGATTCTCTATCTCTATTATTTTCTTTTTCAATCTCTCATATAGTTTTTCCAAAACAAATACATCACCCATTGCGTCGTGCGCTGTGGCGTCTACTTCTATCTCCAATAGGTAGCGCAAATATTGCAGGTTGTATCTTTCTATCTTTTCTTCTGGATCCAAGTATCTTGCTACTCGCAGTGTGCAGATAAAATTCTTGGGCTCTATGCTTTCTTTTTTTATAATCATCAAATCAAAAACTGCGTTGTGCGCGACGAGAACGGTGTTTTCATCTTCAAAAAGATTTTTTATTTTTTCATATTCTGCGCTTTCTTTGAAAACAGGTTTGTCTGCTACCATTTTGTTTGTGATGTGATGCACCGCAGATGCCTCGGGAGGGATTTTTAGGTTCGGATTATAAAGAGCGACAAAATCTTCGTCTTTGTTTTTATAAGCTATCTGGCACAGAAGGTCTTTTTCGGTGTTGCCGGTGGTTTCGGTGTCAAAGAATATTATGTTTTTCATACTGTTATTTTAACACGAATTTTGATATACTGGTTTGTATGATACACGAAGATATTAAAAATGGGATCAAATCTGCGATGTTGGCAAAGAACACAGTATTGCTCGAGACTTTGCGCATGATGTCTGCCGCTATGATGAATGAATCTGTAGCAAAAGGCAGAAAGCCAAATGAAATACTTTCTGATGAAGAAGCCCTAGCTGTTATCACTCGTTTAGCCAAACAAAGAAAAGACTCTATAGATCAGTATAGAAAAGGAGGCAGAGAAGACTTGGTAGCCGAAGAAGAATCCCAGCTCAAAATACTTGAGACATACTTACCAAAGATGATGGACAGGAGTGAAGTAGAAAAAATAGTTAAAACAAAGAAAGCAGAACTTGGCATCAATGACGCATCTCAAAAAGGAATGTTGATGAAAGCCATAATGCCAGAATTGAAAGGCAAAGCAGACGGCGCGGTCGTAAAAGAAGTGGTAGATAGTATTTTTTAAAATGAAAAAATTAGTAACACATAACGGCGTCTTTCACTGCGATGATATTTTTGCTACGGCGACACTTACGCTCTTTTTAGACAAAAGTGGTGAGAGTTTTGAAGTTGTTCGCACGCGTGATGCAGATATAATAGCCACAGCAGACTATGCGTACGATGTGGGTGGCGTATATGATGCAGAGAAAAATAAATTTGACCATCATCAGACAAGCGGGGCAGGATTTCGTTCAGCGCCACTTGTAAACACAAATGAAAAATTTGTTCCTATTGAATACGCATCTTTTGGTTTAGTGTGGAAGAAATTTGGCGCAGAACTTGCAGGCGGAGAGAAGGAAGCCAGTATCATAGACAAAAAACTAGTCGCTCCGATAGATGCAATTGACAATGGTTTTGCTTTATCTGATCTTAAATACGATATTGAGCCTTACTCCATAGAGAGTGCTTTTGCTTCACTGCGTCCGACTTGGCAGGAAGATGAAGGCGGGGAAGACGAAGCATTTTTTAAATGCCTAGAGATGGCCAAGCTTTTTTTAACGCGAGAAATAGTGTACGCACAAGGCTCAGTTCTTGCCGAAGACAAAGTTCTAGAATCTTATAGAAATGCACAAGATAAAAGAATAATAATTCTGGATAATCACTATCCATGTCAAGACACTCTCAGAGCTTACCCTGAACCACTTTTTGTGATAAGCCAAAGGAAGGCAGATAAACTCTGGGGAGTGAGGGCTATACAAAAAGACAAGCATACTTTTAAAAATAGAAAAGATTTTCCTGCAGACTGGGGAGGACTCCACGATGAAGAATTGCAAAACATCACAGGTGTATCAGACGCTGTATTTTGCCACAAGAGTCTTTTCTTGGCAGTAACAAAATCAAAAGAAGGAGCGTTAAAATTAGCAGAGATAGCTTTAAAAAATATAGGTTAATATTAAGGTTCAATCCTGATATAAGATAAAAATTTATGGCATTCGTAGACGAAATAACAATATATGGAGAGGCGGGTCGCGGGGGTGATGGCGTGGTGCGATGGCGACAAGAAAAATTCGTACCCAAGGGCGGACCTGCTGGGGGTGATGGTGGCAGGGGAGGCGACTTTTATGTAGAAGCTGTGCGCGACATTCACATCCTTTCGAAATACAAAGCCAAAAAAGAATTTTTTGCAGAGAGGGGTGAAGATGGTTCTAAAAAGAGTCTTCATGGTAAAAACGGTGACGATATGGTTTTAAAATTACCAGTTGGCTCTATTATTACTAATTTAGACACAGAGGAGAAATATGAATTAAAAGAGGAAGGCGAAAAGATTATGCTCTTGCGAGGTGGATATGGTGGTTATGGTAACGAACATTTTAAGAGTTCCATTAACACTACTCCAATAGAATCAAATCCAGGTAAAGACGGCGAGCATGCGAATTTCAAGATAGAGCTTGAGCTTTTTGCTGATATTGGTCTTATCGGTCTACCAAATGCAGGCAAGTCTTCACTTTTAAATTCAATTACTAATGCAGATGCAAAAGTGGGCGATTATGCTTTTACCACTCTTGATCCAAACCTCGGAGATTTTTATGGATATACGCTGGCAGATATTCCGGGATTGATCGAAGGCGCAAACGAAGGCAAAGGTCTTGGTATAAAATTTTTAAAACATATCAAACGCACAAAAATGCTCGCACATTTGGTGTCTTTTGAAAATCTATCAAAAGGCTCTACTGGCATGACAAAAGCGTACAAAGAGATAAGAAAAGAATTAGAGAAATACGACAAAAATTTGGGTTTACCAAAAGGCGAAGGCTTAGCTTCTAAAGAAGAGATAATAGTTTTAACCAAAACAGACTTTGTAGATGATAAAAAAATAATAGAAAAACAAAAAAAAGCATTTGAGAAACTTTCTCCAAAAGTTTTTGTCCTGTCGCTGTTTGACGATGCTTCAGTCAAAGCCTTGCGAGACGGATTAATAAAGATTTTAGAAAAGAAAAATAAATAATTTTTTTATGGAAAAATACAAAAAATACTATCCCGTCATAGGACTTGAAATACATGCTGAATTAAAGACAAATACCAAAATGTTTTGTTCTTGCAAGAATGATCCAGACGAGGAAAATCCAAACGTAAATATTTGCCCTGTGTGTATGGCGCATCCGGGCGCTTTGCCCGTGATAAACAAAAAGGCAGTAGAAAATGTGATCAAAGTTGGTCTAGCTGTGGGTGGTACTATTGCCGACTTCACAGAATTTGATCGCAAGAATTATTTTTATCCGGATATCCCAAAAGGTTTCCAGACTTCACAATACAAATATCCGATAGTTTCCGGCGGACATCTTGCGGGTTTTGATATTACTCGAGTGCATTTAGAAGAAGACACGGCAAACAACAAACATTTTGGCGAAGGCGCTGAAGGATATTCATTGATAGATTTCAACCGCTCGGGTGTACCTTTGATGGAGCTCGTGACAGAAGCGCGTGTCTTTGACAGTGCAGAGGATGCTTCGAAAAATACTTCAGCATTTGCAAAAGAATTTCAGTTCGTACTGTGGTATTTGGGGGTATCAGAAGCCAATATGGAAAAAGGTGAAATGCGAGTGGAAGCGAATATTTCTATAACAGATGATCCAAAAAAATTCGGCACAAAAGTTGAGGTGAAAAATCTAAATTCTTTCAAGAGCGTAGAGAAAGCTATAAAGTACGAGCTAGACAGAATGCGTGAACTCTTAGAAGAGGGCAAAGGCACAGAAATAGTACAGGAAACCAGAGGTTGGGATGAAAGTAAGCAGAAAACTTTCTCACAGAGAAAAAAAGAAGGAAGTGCAGATTACAGATATTTTCCAGAGCCAGACCTGCCTAAAATGAAGCTTCACGAGGCTTTTGATTTAGAAAAAATGAAAGGCGAATTGCCTGAATTGCCCTTCCAAAGACGAGAACGCTTTTTTAATTATGGTATAAAAAAGGAAGATATTGAAGTTTTGATTGCAGACGATAAGTTATGCCTTGAATTTGAAGCAACTCTGTCATGTTTTGATGAATTATTTGATAAAAAAGAAAATTCTTATAACCCAAAATATGCGATAGCTATAGCGAACTTTGTTTTATCAGATTTGCAAGCAATTTTAAAAAAAGAACCTAATCATTCGCTTCCTCTTGCGACAGATTTTGCAATATTAGTTCGTATGTTTGTAGATGGTAAAATTTCTTCAAGAGTTGCTAAAGATTTAATACCAAGATTAGTGTACGATAGGATAGATATAAAAGAAGTTTTAGAAAAAGAAAATCTTATTCAAAATTCAGATGAAAGTTCTATTAAAATTTTGGTTGAAAAAGCAATAACCGAAAATCCTGATGTTGTGGCGGTGTATAAAAGTGGCAAAGAAAATGCGATAATGTCATTGGTGGGTAAAATTATCAAAGAATCCAACGGCAGCGCGAATCCAAAAATGGTGATAGAGATGTTGAAGAAAGTGCTAAGTTAAATTCTTTAAAGAATATGAAAACATTACGCGAATACATAAAAGAAGCGGAGGAGAAGAAGGTAGCGATTGGGCATTTTAATATTTCCAATTTAGAAGGCTTGCATGGTGTTTATGAAGCAGCAAAATCCGTCAGCGTGTTGGTTGGTGAAAAAGTACCGGTCATTATCGGTTTGTCTGAAGGTGAAGAAGATTTTGTTGGTAGCGAAGAAGCGGTGGTGTTGGTTAAAGAAATACGTGAGAGGGATGATTATCCTATTTTTTTGAATGCAGATCATCATTATAGTTTCGAAAGAACAAAGCAGAGTATAAATGCGGGATTTGATGCCGTCATTATAGATGGGGCAAAGCTTTCTTTAGAGGAGAATGTTGCAGTAACAAAAGAATGTGTAGGGTACGTGAAGACATTGAGAGATGCGACCGACCGAGATGTATTAGTGGAAGCGGAGATTGGTTATATCGGATCGGGTTCAAATATAAAAGATTCTATTCCAGAAGGCGCTGGTACGCTGACTGATCCAGAAGACGCGAAAAATTTTGTACAGATGACAGATATAGATTTATTAGCGCCTTCTGTAGGTAGCATTCACGGTATAGTCAAGGGTGGTGAACCACATATAGATGGAATTTTGGTAAAAAAGATCCGAGAGTCAGCAGGTGTGCCACTAGTACTACATGGTGGGTCTGGTTTGCGTGATGAAGATTTTACATCAGCAATATCTTCTGGAATATCTGTCATTCATATTAGTACTGAAATCCGTCTGGCCTACAAAGAAGCTCTAGAGAAATTCTTGAAAGAAAATCCAAACGAGATAACGACTTATAAAATTTTAGCTCCTGCAGTAGAAGCTGTAAAAAAAGTAGCAGAGGCGAGATTGAAACTTTTCAATAACTTGTAATGCCAGAAAGCAAAACTCCAAAAAGTGATGCCTTGGGTGACTTATGATTTTGAGACATATTATGGATTCTTCTTATAGAATTGAGGACGGATATCGGCCTTATTGCACCGAGTGTTTTCAGAGAGATATGTTATAATTTTGTAAATGCTTTCGGATTTAAAAGAACAACTACTGAAATTCTTCAAAGGGGAAATCGAAGACGATGAAGAAACTCTCACAAAGTATTCTCGCGATGCGAGTATTTTTGAAGTGCGTCCGCGTCTTGTTCTTTTCCCGAAAGATTCTGAAGATATAAAGAATCTGGTGAAGTTTGTTTCTCTTCATAAAAATAAATATCATGATACGGAACTAAATAAAGATTGGAAAAATCTTTCCATCACTGCCAGATGCGCCGGTACAGATATGTCAGGCGGAGCTATAGGTGAATCTTTGATTTTGGATTTTACAAGACACATGAATAAGCTTGTAAAATTCGAAGGTGATGAGATCACAGTACAGCCCGGAATGTTTTATAGAGATTTTGAAAAAATCACTTTAGAAAAAGATTTGATACTGCCTTGTTATACGGCTTCAAAGAGCCTAAATGCGATGGGTGGAATGTTTGGCAATAATTCTGCTGGAGAAAAAACTTTAAAATACGGACAAACAGAAAAATATGTTACCAAGAGTAAGGTCATCTTTTCAGACGGCAACGAATATACAATAAGGTCGCTTTCTCAAGATGAATTGTCCAAAAAGATAAGAGAAAAGAATCTAGAGGGGGAGATTTACGGAAATATTTATGAATTGATAAATAAAAACAAAGATGAAATAAAAAAAGCAAAACCAAATGTGCACAAAAATTCCGCTGGTTACTATATATGGAATGTCGTAGGCGAATCTCATTTTGACTTAAATAAATTATTGGTTGGTTCGCAGGCTACACTTTGCATTGCTACTGAGATTACTTTTAAATTAGTGCCAAATCCAAAATATTCAAAATTAGTTGCGATATTTATGAAAGATGTGGCGTCTTTAGGAAGTCTGGTGGACGAGATATTGTTGACGAATCCGGAAACACTTGAGACTTATGATGACAAGACTATGCGTTTGGCTGTGCGATTTTTCCCTGATTTCTTAAAAAATCGCGGGTTCTTGGAATCCATAAAGTTCTTATGGAGTTTTTTGCCAGAACTGAAAATGATGATTACTGGAGGATTTCCAAAATTGATTTTACTTGCAGAGTTTGCTGGTGAGAATGAAAAAGATGCAGATAAGCAATGCCAAAAGTTGAAGGAAAGATTAAAAAATTTCAAAGTAAAAGTCCATGTGACAAAAGGAGAATCTGAATCCGAGAAGTATTGGAGTGTAAGACGCGAAAGTTTTTCCCTGCTTCGCAAGCACGCAAAAGGTCTTCGCACTGCGCCCTTTATCGACGATATTATTGTCAGACCGGAATTCCTGCCGAAATTTCTTCCAGAGCTTGACCGCACCTTGAGTAAATACAAACTAGTATATACCATGGCTGGACACGCAGGCGATGGCAATTTCCATATCATTCCTCTGATAGATTCTAAAAAACAAAAAATTGCGCAAATAGTGAGCGATCTAAGTGAAGAAGTATATGATCTGGTGCATAGATATCATGGTTCTATAACAGCAGAGCATAATGACGGACTAATTCGCACGCCTTATTTAAAAAAGATGTATGATCATCAAATGCTAGGCATATTTAGACAGATAAAAAATATCTTTGATCCGCAGGGAATATTCAATCCCGGTAAAAAGGTGGAGGGCACAGACGGGTCCGGTACCAAAGAATACATGCTTTCACACATTGCTTTTTAAATTATTTTGTATATAATGCTTTTATGTTTGCAATTAAAGCTAAAAAGAGAAGCGAAGATGAATCTTTGGATTCTCTCAGAAAAGTAGGCGAAATGCCCGCTGTTTTTTATGGAGCCGGTCAGTCCAGCACTCCTGTTTCAGTATCCATGGCAGATTTCAAAAAAGTCTGGCGAGACGCGGGGGAATCTTCTGCCGTCAAGCTAAATGTGGATGGCAAAGATATAGATGTGCTTATTCACGAGGTTCAACTTCATCCTGTAACCGAAGCTCCTCTACATGTGGATTTCTTGGCTATCGATATGAATAAGAAAATAAAAGTTAAAGTCCCTGTTGAATTCGTGGGTGTTTCTCCTCTAGTCAAAGGTGGCTTGGGCAATCTCGTCAAAGTCCTTCAAGAAGTCGAAGTCGAAGCGTTGCCTAAAGATTTGCCTCACAGTTTGTCTGCTGATATTTCCAAATTAGCTACCTTACAAGACAATCTTTTGGTTTCAGATATTTCTCTACCTTCTGGTGTTTCTATGATCACAGGTCTTGGAGAAGTCGTAGCTTCTGTCGTGGCGCAAGTTGAAGAAAAAGAAGAAGTCGCAGCTCCTGTAGACCTCTCTGCTATTGAAGTAGAAAAGAAAGGCAAGAAAGAGGAAGAAGGTACTGCCACAGAACCTAGCGCAGAGTCAAAAAGCTAAACCTCACCTCTCCCATTTCCGTGAAGGACAGTCCTTCACGGAAAATACTGGTGATTGCCAAAAAAATATTATTTGCTACACTTCTACTATGTCAAACGATGCTGATTTTAAAAAACTAGCCAAGTCTGTCGAAGTAATTGCCAAAACCACGGCAAGGATTCTTGAAGTTATGGCAACCAAAATGGATATATACGAAGTAAAATCAGAAATAAATGATCTTAGAGTTGATTTAAAAAGTTTTAAAATGGAGACACGGGATAATTTTGCCGAATTGAATGAAAAGGTTGACGACCTTATTGACAATGATACAAATTTCGATAAAAGAATTGAACTTTTAGAAAACAAAGTTTTTTCTTAACAATCTCAATGCAAAACATCACCACACATAGTTTCTTTAAACTAACCCTCGGCGCTTTTCTGGCGCTTTCTTTTTTACTCGCTCCGGTGAATGCGGTGTGGGCGGAAGAACCGATATTTACTCCAGAGAATCTGACTGCGGGATTGGTTCAATCAAACAAAAATATATTTAGTGTAGATGAAAACTCAGGAGCTTTTACATATAATTACAACATAAAGACACCTCTTGGTAGGAATAGCGTTGAACCAAATCTGAATTTGAATTATAACAATCAAAATACCAGTGACACAGCAAATATTTTCGGCTATGGTTGGAGTACAGATATTCCGTATATAACTAGATTAAACAAATCTGGCACAGATAAACTGTATACTAGCAATTATTTTAATTCTTCTCTTTCAGGTGAACTTGTTAATATTTCAGGATCGTCTTATGGACCAAAAGTAGAAAACGGAGATTTTCTAAAATACTCTCTTTCCTCAAATGTTTGGACCGTTACTGCTAAAAATGGCACAGTATATAAATTTGGCGCAAGCACTAGCGAGAGACAAGATGATTCCGCAGACAACTCTAAAGTTTACAAATGGATGCTTTCTGAGGTGCGCGATACAAATGATAATTACATAAAATATGAATATTATAAAGACGCAGGACAGATATATCCATATAAAATAAAATATACCGGCAATGGTACAACAGATGGAATATTTGAAATAGAATTTTTGAGACAATCTAGAAGCGATGTGTCAAAATCTTATGCGACAGCTTTTTTAATTACAAACAATTACAGGATCAATGAGATTCAGGTGAAAGTAAATGGCTCTTGGGTTAGAAAATATGCTCTTGTTTACACTAATGGCGACAACGGATCAAGGTCACTGCTTTCCAGTATTACAGAATCTGGACAAGATGAAAGCGCTGTGGTAACGACACTGCTAGCGACGAGTTTTACATATTATACGAGTACTCCCGGATGGACTCTTGATACATCCAGCTGGGCTTCCCCAACTCATTTTGAAGAGGGCTTACAGAATATGATTGATATCAACGGAGATTCTCTGCCTGATATTGCAGAATCATACAAAAACAATGGTGATCCGATTGAACAAAAACATACATATATAAACAACAACAATGGTACATGGAGCGAGAATAGCGGCTTTCAGCTGCCCATGTTGTTTCGGCAATATGAGATCAGGGGTGGAAGTTACGGATTTCTGTGGGATCAGGGGGTGAGAATGGGAGATATAAATGGCGATTTGCTACCTGATATATTGAAGAGCGAGGAAGAGACATTAAGTCAAAATCCTGGGGGATATGATGCATATCTCAATACCCGGACATCCTGGTCGCAAAGCAGTACTTGGATACCTACTGTTACCTTCGGCAGTGATGATAATACCCATAATTGGGGTGCGAATTTCATTGATCTGAATGCGGATGGTTTGATGGATATTATAAGAAAACAAGGGCAGAACTTCGGATCCCAATTGAATACAGGATCAGTATTCGCCTCACAATCTTCTAGTTGGGATTCACCAGCCCCTGAGCTTTTGGGTCCCAAACAGTATATGATAGATCTCAATGGAGACAATCTTCCAGATGTTATACGGATGGAATGGAATCAATCAAACCAAAATTATGACAAGTGGGTATATATGAACAAGGGCAATGGATCATGGGTGGATGATAATAATTGGGATCCGCCTGTGGAATTGGTTAATAATGACAACATTATTGATTCGGGAGTCAGGTTTTTAGATATAAACAGAGATGGTTTGCCAGACCTTGTTCCAGATTACAATTTAATCTCCATCGGGCGACATGTCCATCTCAATACAGGTAATGGATGGATGTCTGCTTCTTCTTGGGATTTTTCTGCCTCTAGCGAAATATATTTAAAAAGTGGCAATACAAGCGTAGTTGACATAAATGGTGACGGCTCTTTAGATTTTTTCACTACTCAGGCTGCGAATCCTCTAGTCACAAAAGTCTGGAAGAACAATACTACCACCCCAACCGACATTTTGAAAAAAATCACATTCTCAGAAGGTGGAGACACAACAGTCACATACAAAAAGACCCCTAAGTATGTCGATGGATCAAACAATCTTTTGAATCCAAATCTTCCGATCGCTTTAGATACTGTGTATCAGACTGTAACCACTGATAGCAACGGTACTACTACCACCGATACCTTCACATACGAAGGAGGAGAATTCTACTACAACACCGCTCTCGATCGTAAATTTGCAGGGTTTAGTAAAATCACAAAGGTAGATAATGCAAACAACAAAGTGGTGACATATTACCACCAAGGCAATGGTACAAATTCATCACAAGGTGAATATGACGATCATTCTTCTAAAATAGGCAGGGTATATAGGACGGAGATTTTGGATAGCTCCGGAAATATTTATCAAAAAACAATCAACAAATGGGATAAATACAATCTCGGCACTGGCAGGGATTTTGTAAAGCTCGCTCGCTCTACTACTCTGTCTTACGATGGTGACTCTGATCATAAAGACAAATCAGAAGAATACACATATGAAAACACTTACGGCAATCTGACTCAAAAAGTGGATTGGGGTGAAGTCACAGGCAGTGACGACGGCTCTTTCACAGATACAGGAAGCGATAAATATGTCACGGACATAACATACTCCACAAACACCACAGACTATGTGATAGCTCCAAAACAAGAAAGCATCATCAACCAATCCAGCGTAAAGGTGCGCGAGAGTAGATCGTATTACGATGAACTTTCTCATGGTTCAGTAGCAGAAGGCAATATGACAAAGCATGATAGCTGGAAAGATACCAGCAATTATGTGAAAGATTTTGAAAGGACATACAATGCTTATGGTTTGGTAACCACAGAGAAAGACCCCAGAAATTACACCACTACATATTCCTATGATTCATACAATTTGTATCCTGCATCAGTGACCAACCCATTGTCCCAAGCCACTGCATACACTTATGATTATTCTTCCGGAAAAGTAAAACAGACCACAGATGTGAACAGCCGAGTATTCCAGACGATATATGATGGACTCGATAGACCCCTTGAAGAAAAACAACCCAACTTAAACTCTCCGACCACACTAGTCCTCCGCACCACCTACGCATATACTCCACAAACAGTGGGCAATCAAATATTGCGCACGGATTACTTGGACGGCACTGTAAACAGATTGACATACACATATACCGATGGATTAGACAGAGTGATTCAAACTAGAACAGAACAAGAAGACGGATCATACTCTGTGACAGATACCATATACAACAACACCGGTGAAGTATCAAAAATCTCCGCTCCATATTCTTCTTCCGGCACAGCCAAAACTTCCGCCACTACCACCACAAATCTTTTGACCACTTACACATACGATGCGATGAAGAGAGTGTTGACAGAAGAAAATGTCTTTGGAACTCTGACCAACACATATGATGATTGGAAGCAAAGTATCACAGATAGAAAAGGCAAGACAAAACATTTCTACAAAGAAGCCCACAACAATCTTTCAAAAGTGGATGAATTAAACGATAGCAACACATACACCACCCTCTACGAATACGATGGCAACAAATCATTGACCAAGATCACAGACTCACTTTCCAACATCCGAAACTTCACCTATGACAAACTCGGCCGTCGTCTGACTGCTGAAGACTCTCGCGCTACCTCAGACTCTACATATGGTACTTGGACATACACATATGACAACTCCGGCAACATCACACAGATAGTAGATCCAAAAAGCCAGACCATCAACTTTACCTATGACAATATCAACAGACTTTCTGCCAAAGACTACACCGGAGACACAGGCACCGAAGTCACCTACTCCTACGACTCCGGAACAGACGGCATAGGCAGACTCACTTCATATACATCTACACCAGTAAATGCGAGCTACGCATACAATGCTCACGGCCTAGTAGCAGAAGAAATCAAAACAGAAAATTCTGTAACCTACCCCACCGACTACACATACGACCGCCAAGGAAACATATTAACCATCATAAACCCCGACAGCTCAAAAGTTCGTTATGCTTACAACACTGCAGGACAGTTGGAAACAGTAGAAAGGAGAGAAAGCACAGACAGTGCATACCTTGACCTAGTAACAGACATTGATTACGGACCTCATGGATTGATCACTAATCTAGTAAATGTAAATGGTACTACTCTTTCCAATACTTATGATAGTACACAGATGTATAGATTAACAAGGAAACTCGTCTCTGCCACAGGTGGAGATCCAGATGCTGACCTTACCACCACTACAATATATGCCACTGTCGGTGATGGCTTTGTAGCAAAGACAAATGCAAATTGGGCTACAGCGCACGACGCTACCACAGGCAGTGAAGTGGACTATACAGCTACCACTTATGATGTAAAAGTAGGTAACACCCCTACAGCCTACAAAATCCAAAGAGCCTTCATTCCATTTGATACTTCAAGTATCCCCGACAACGCAGTCATCACCTCTGCCAAACTCAAGGTATATGTAGAAAGCAAATCAAACCTCGACAACGACGAAGAAGATTTTGTCACAGTAGTAAACGCAACACAGCCAAGCTCTACAGAACTAACAACAGCAGATTACGACGCCCTATCCACCACAGAAGCCATTGATGTAAATGAGAGGAAAGACATAACAGACGTCTCCACCTCCAGCTATTTAACATTCTATCTAAACACTAAAGGTAAAACGAGCATAGACAAGACAGGATATACAAAGCTAGCACTCCGAGAAGGACACGATATATTAAATACAGCATTTACAGGAAATGCTTCAGAATACAATTATCTACACATTAGATCTAGTGACTGGACAGGAACTTCATTTGATCCAATATTGGAGATATCATATGTGACTACTTTACCGGAACCAGCTACGATACAAGACCTACAATATGCATATGATAACAATGGGAACATTACAACAATCAATGACCTTTCTTCCACAGATACAACTAAAACAGTTAGTTATACTTATGATGATTTGAATAGATTACTAACCGCCAGCGCGTCAAACGCGCCTTCCAGCCAAGCGAATTATACACATACATTTGGTTACAATTCAGTAGGTAACATTACTTCAAGCCCTCTAGGGACATACAGTTATGCAGGTACAAGCTATGCGAATCCACATGCAGTAACAAGTGTTGGCCCTATTGCATACACTTACGACAACAATGGAAACCTCCTTACCGAAACAAATGGACTTTCCAACACTTGGAATTATGACAACAGAATCACTCAGACAGTAAATGATGGAATCACTACCACCTACACTTATGATCCCAATGGACAACGAATCAAACAAAATGATGGTACCACTACAACCATCTATCCTACGAAGTATTACAACAAGGAGGGGGGTGCAGACATCAAGCATATATACCTGCCTGCGCAGGCAGGTGCTGGTGATACTCTCATTGCTACAGTACGGGGGACAGGAACGAATGCAGTGGTTTCCTATGTTCATACGGATCATTTAAATTCCACAGACAAAGTAACAAATGCAAATGCAGAAATCTCTGAACTTTCTGATTATTATCCTTATGGAAATCCACGCATCAGTACACAATATGCGGGGACGACAGAACAGAGGAAATACACAGGTCATGAATATGACACACAAACGGGACTCACTTATGCAAACGCTCGATACTATGACGCTAATACAGGTAGATTCACTTCTCAAGATCCAATATATCTACTAGTAGGAAGTAAAAAGTTTGAAGACAAATGGAAGAAAAACTGGAGAGATGTCAAAGAAGGAAAAAATTCCGCTCTGAATGAATATCTTTCAAATCCTCAAAATCTTAATTCATATTCTTATGTCTTGAACAATCCTTTGAAATATACGGATCCGACGGGGGAAACATATCAATTTGCAATAGGAACAAGTATTGGTTTTTTTGGGGGAATTGTTAATCAATATGTAACCGATGTTGTTAATAGTTATTCTACAGGTAAAAGTGGTTTAACTGCATTCAAACCAACCAGTAGTATAAAGGAATATTCAGTAAAAGGTGTACAAGGGGCCGCTACTGGTCTTGTTGCGAGTACGGGTAACTTACCTGCGTTAGGTATCACGGCATTTTCTTCTTCTATTATTTCGGACAAAGTGTTAGGCCATCAGATCAATTTAATAGACAACTCATTTAATAGTGCTGTCATAGTTGGGACTGCTGGTCTTTTAAAATCATTTCCGAAGGTTTCAGGTAGGCTTCCATCATCTGTGACCAGCCCTTATTTTTGGACGGGTCAACATACTCAAAATGAAATTATAAGAGAAACTATCTCTCAAGGAGTAAACTTTATCAAAGAGACTGGAAAAGCAATAATTAATAGTACTAAACAACTAGGAGCTGGAATTTAATTATGAAAAAAGAGTATCAATCTAGTTTGACTGGTGAAGTTAAGTTTGCGACTGGATTTTTCGTTTTTTATTGGCTTTTCACAACCCTAATAAGTATAGAGAATAATGGCATTAGAAGTAGCCTTGGCGTGTCCATTTTTGTTTTAATTTTTGCTATCCTGTTCGTATATGCACTAATTAAATTTACATATTTGATTATCGATGATGGTAAGATTAAATATGTTCATATGTTTTTGCAAAGAAATGAGTTAGACATAAATATAATAACAAAAATACAGATGGGTACTGTTGGTGGCGTGTTCAAGTTTTTATTTTTGACCTATGAAATAAACGGTAAGACTAAACACTTAAAAATTAGCCCGATAACTTTCAAAAAAGAAACTATACAATCATTTATTTTATATTTAAAAAACTTAAATCAAAAAATGGACATAGATAAATCTGCAGAAGATTTGTTTTTATCTTAAATCAAATCAATGTCTAAAAATCTCCTCTTCATAATATTTCTTCTGGGAATAAGGGTGTCAGGAATAAGGGTGTCAGGTACTCTTAATTAATTTAAAAAATGTTTCAAACACTCCAACCAAAATTAAAACGAACATACAGCTACGGAGGCATCAGCTATGCAAATCCTCATGCTCTCACGTCAATAGCGTCTACAAACTACACTTATGACAACAATGGAAATCTAACATCTGATGGCACATGGACACATACATACAATTACGATAACAGATTGACACAATCATCTAAGACTGGAACGACTGTTACTTATGCTTATGATCCAAATGGACAGAGAATCAAACAAAACAATGGTACCACCACTACCATCTACCCTACGAAGTATTACAACAAAGAAGGCTCTACTGATATCAAGCACATCTACCTGCCTGCGCAGGCAGGCATTGGTGACACATTGATAGCAACAGTACGAGGAACAGGAACGAATGCAGTGGTATCTTACATACACACAGATCACCTAAATTCCACCGACAAAGTAACAAATACAAATGCAGAAATCTCTGAACTTTCTGATTATTATCCTTATGGGAGTCCACGCATTAGTACACAATATTCTGGAACGACAGAGCAACGCAAGTATATTGGGCAGGAGTATGATACTTCCACAAACCTTAGTTATTTGAATGCTCGGTATTATGATTCCAATCGGGGAATGTTTATTTCTCAGGATCCGGTTTTCTGGGCACTCGGCAATCCAAAGATTCTGAAATCCCTTGGAGTGGAACAGAATGCTGTATTGAGAGATCCGCAGATGATGAATTCTTATAGTTACGCAAATGGAAACCCCATAGTTAATAAAGATCCAACAGGGAAAGCATTTGTAATTGACGACGCAATAGGATTTGTCGGAGGAGGTCTTGTTGGAGCTGGTGTTTACGCTCTGAGTTCAGCCATAGGGGGTGAAAATATTAGTTGGTCAGGTGCAAGTGGTGCATTCGTGACTGGTGGAATTATAGGTTGGGGAGCAATAAATACTCCTGCTACACTTGGAGCATCAAATGCAATTTCCGCATCTGTTATTGCTGGATTAACTGGTGGATTTTATGGAAATCTAACCAAACAAGTTATCGACATAGGTACAGGTAAACAAACGGGAGGATTAAATCACAACGAATTACAAACTAGCGGTCTTGTTACCGCTGGCACAAATGTTTTACTTGGAGCTGTTTTACCTAATACGAAAATTTCTGGGATTTCCGCTGGGCGTGGAAACATGAATGCTGTTGGGCAAGCAGTGCGCACTAAAGCCGATAATGGCATGATAAATAACATGTCATTCAATACAGCCATTAAATCAACTATTGGTTCACAGGCGGCTGATTTGTATAGGACAAGTGTGGGTGGAATAGTTGACTCTATAAAAAGTTTTACTAACAATAACAAAAAAACAAAATAATATATGAAATCACATAAATATATCGGTTTAGTGGGAATAATTGTCAGCGTAATTTTTTTATTTTTAGAAATTAATTATCAAGATTATTTTTCAAGGTTTTTGCTCGTATCATTATTTATTGTAACTTTGTATCTGGGTATTTTTTCTTGGCAATATACACTTCACGGTAATTTTAAAAATTCTATTTTACCTGCCTTAAAGATTGTACTGGTAGTCGGTGGAATCAGTCTGATTATTGGACTATTGAAATAAACAATAATGAGAAGTTTATTGAGGGATAAGGGTGTCAGGTATGCTCTGTAGAAACCATCACAATCTCAAACTGGCAACACAATACTAATATTGTGGGTTAAAACCTTAAGAGCCATTTCACGACATTGATTCCAATATTTAGGTGGAGGTCCCGCTTATATTGTTGGTAATAAGGGTGTCAGGTACCCTTAATTAATTTAAAAAATGTTCAAAACACTTTCACCAAAATTAAAAAGTTCTTACACATACGCCGGTACCAATTACGCAAACCCCCACGCAGTCACTTCCATCGGCCCTATTGCATTCACTTATGACAACAATGGGAACCTAACAGGTGATGGCACATGGACTCATACATACAATTACGATAACAGATTGACACAATCATCTAAAACTGGAACGACTGTTACTTATGCTTATGATCCCAACGAACAAAGAATCAAACAAAATGATGGTACCACTATTACTATTTATCCTACGAAGTATTACAACAAGGAGGGGAGTACAGATATCAAACACATCTACCTGCCTGCGCAGGCAGGCATGGGTGATACATTGATAGCTTCAGTGAAGGGAACAGGAACATCTGCAGTGGTCTCATACATTCATACAGATCATCTCGGAAGTACCGACAAAGTAACAAATACAAATGCAGAAATCTCTGAGCTTTCTGATTATTATCCTTATGGGAGTCCGAGAATATCTACGACATACAGTGGAAGCTCTGAACAAAGAAAATACACAGGTCACGAATTTGATTCGCAAACAGAATTAACCTACGCCAATGCTAGATATTACAACGGAAATACAGCCAGATTCCTGTCACAAGACCCAATATATCTACTAGTAGGAAGTAAGAAATTTGAAGATAAATGGAAGAAAAACTGGAGAGATGTAAAAGAAGGAAAAAATTCTGCTCTGAATGAATATCTTTCAAATCCTCAAAATCTTAATTCATATTCTTATGCATTAAACAATCCTTTGAAATATACGGATCCGACGGGGGAGAGTGCATTTTGGGAAGAAGTTTTCAACTTTGCAGCTGGGCGTGGATTTAAAACAGACGCTCAAGTAACAGGATCAGATAAAAATCAATTTGGTTTACCAAATTCATATCTAACAGCTCCAAAAAATGAATCCAATAATCAAAAACAATCTGAGGATTATATAACTAGACCAGGTCACGAACCAGACAGTTATTTGAGTCGTGGAAATGAGATTGGACCAAGTCAAGAGGCGAGATACAAGGTTGCCGGCAAGATAGATAATTTTTCTACAGCGCTCGATGCTTATAGCGAGGTCGATAATATACCAGCTGCTTCTGCGACGATTGTAAGTGCTGTTGCTGCGATTCCGTATGTTGGGCAAACTACTGTGGCCATAGCAACAGTTGCAATCGGTGCAAGTTTTATAGTATCAAATTTTATTTCTTCTGGATTGAATGCAGTTGCCGAAGATATTAGAAATTAATTTACTAATATATGTTTGGATTAATTATTTTATTAGAAGCAATTATATTTATCATTATTATTGTATATCATCTCGTTGAAATGAATAAATATGCAAAAACTGGTTCTGTGCTTCAATCAGAAAATGAAAAGATTGGTAATATATTTTTTATTCTCGGTATTATCTTGGTAGTAGTAGTACCAAGAATTCTAAATGTAAGATATCAGAATGATGTTAGATCGAATTTGATATATTTTTTCGTTACAAATTTTGGCCTTATAATCTTTTTTATTGGCTTGAAACTCAGAATCTACGCATACAAAACCCCCGAAGAAACACCAAAATGGCTGACGACGCTAGTTAAAATGTTTGAGTGGTAAAATGTAAAAACCCCCAATTCCATGTTATCATACAGTTTATGACCGACGATATATTGAACAACCTCGCTTTTGTTGATGGACAAAACTTGTATATGGCTACTACCAAAAATGCCATTTCTTGGGAGGTAGATTTGAATCGCTTTCGTATTTATCTTGAAAAGAAATACAAAGTCAAAAAAGCTTTCTATTATCTAGGTTATGTGCAAGAAAAGAATCAGGAGTTATATGAAGAAATACAAAATGCTGGATTTGTCTTAGTTTTTCGTGAACATAATCCTGCGATGATAGGCAAAAAGAAAGGCAATGTAGATACTGATATTGTTTTTGGCATTATGAAAAAAATGTATAAAGAAGAAGATTTCAACAAGATTGTTCTGGTTTCAGGTGATGGAGACTATAAATTACTTGTTGATTTCTTGATTGAAGAAGGGAAGATGGAGAAGGTATTGTTTCCAGACGGCAAAAGAGCTTCCAGCTTATACAAAACACTAGGCGCTGAATATTACGACGCTCTCGATTCGACAGACATAAAAAACAAGGTAAAAAAAGAAAAGGGCTCCTTAGGTAGTTAACCGTTTGGATCCCTTTTCGTCGTTATGCTTAGATAATATCAAATTTTTAAACACAATGCAAGCACAAAAATCCACAACAAGAAACTTCTACACATTTTATTACCCCACAGCCTACAAACTCCAAAGAGCCTTCATTCCATTTGACACCTCCAGTATCCCCGACAACGCAATCATTACCAGTGCCAAACTCAAGGTATATGTTGAAAGTAAACAAAACCTCGACAACGACACGGAAGACTTTGTAACAGTAGTCAATGCCACCCAAGCAAGCACTTCTGAACTAGTAACAGGAGACTACGACGCTCTAGGAACCACAGAACTCATAGATGCAAACGAGAGGAAAGATATCACCAATGTATCCACCTCTAGCTACCTCACATTTAACTTAAATACTAAAGGTAAAACATTCATTGATAAGACAGGATATACCAAGCTCTCTCTTCGTGAAGGACACGATATATTAAACACAGCATTCACAGGAAATGCTTCTGAATACAATTATCTACACATTAGATCTAGTGAATACAGTGGAACTTCATTTGATCCAATACTAGAGATATCATATGTTACTACTTTACCAGAACCATCCAAGATTCAAGACTTCGAATATGCGTATGACAACAATGGGAACATAACTACAATCAACGACTATAGCTTACAAAGCTCATCAAACATACCATTAGCTATATCATATACATATGATGACCTAAACAGAATGCTCTCTGCTACCGCTACCAATCTAGCAGGAAGTCAGAATATATATACCAGCACATATACTTATGATTCACTTGGAAATATTACTTCAAGCCCTCTAGGGACATACAGTTACGCAGGAACTAATTACTCCAACCCCCACGCAGTCACTTCCATCGGCCCTATATCATTCACTTATGATAACAATGGAAACTTAACAAACGACGAAGTCTGGACGCATACATACAATTACGATAACAGATTGACACAATCTACAGATGGAACAAATACCACCACCTACACATATGATCCCAACGGACAACGCATCAAACAAAACAATGGTACCACCACCACTATCTATCCAACAAAGTATTACAACAAAGAAGGAAGCACAGATGTGAAGCATATATATGCAGGTGATATGTTGATAGCCACAGTACGAGGTACAGGAACATCCGCAGTTGTCTCATATATTCATACCGATCATCTCGGAAGTACCGACAAAGTAACAAATACAAATGCAGAACTGACCGAAGTCTCTGATTATTATCCTTATGGAAATCCACGCATCAGTACACAGTATGCAGGAACAAGTGAGCAACGAAAATTCATTGGGCAGGAGTATGATTCCTTGACGAGTCTTAGTTATTTGAATGCGCGGTATTATGATTCAAATCGGGGACAATTTTTGGGGCAGGATGCGGTTTTTTTAGCACTCGGAAATTCGAAGAATTTAAAATCTCTGGGAGTCGAGCAGAATGCGGTATTGAGAGATCCACAGATGATGAATTCGTATAGTTACGCAAAGGGGAATCCTATAACATTGAGTGATCCAAATGGAAATTGTCCGATGTGTGTTACTGCTTTGATTGGAGCTGGGGCTGGAATGTTGGGACAACTCGGATATGATATTTATTCAAATGTTCAAGCAGGAGGATTTAAAAATGCCTTCTCTGATTTTTCTAGCGGAAAAACATATTTAACAAGAGCAATGCAGGGAGGAATATTGGGAGCAACGGGAGGTGCAGTCGGTTCATTAACTACTTTAGGTATAGCTGGCCAATCAGCAATAGTTAGTGGTGCTTCAGCATTAGTAGGAGCAGCAGGTAATGCTTACCTTGGTGATAATGTTAGTGTTCAATCTGTTTCAACAGATGCATTTTTTGGAGCTTTAACTTTTGGCCTAGCAGGATCTATCCCAAAAGTACCAGGTCGGTTACCAGATTTTCTCACGCGGGCATTCTTTGCTGGTAAACATACTGGTCAGAGTGCGTCTCAATTAATAATAGAAACGCAAGGAGTATTTGCAAGTTCCATGATAAGTGGTGGATCTTCTTCAAGCAAGAATACTTCTCAGCCTAAAGTAGATAACTCTAGTTCAAATACTAACACAAAAAGTGGTATTTTTATAAGTCCTTTAAAACAAAATAAATAATATGAAAAATGATGTTACAATCTATAAACCAAGAAAATCAGTTATGGGGGGCGGTTTAGTTATGTTGTTGGTCTTATTTTTTGGGCTTACATTGCCAGCAATCATTGAAGGGTCACCATTACCTAAAAATGAATTATTTGGTTTATTAGGATTTTGGTTTATTGGACTTGTTGTGACTTTTTTACCTTTGGCATTCAAAATTGAAATTGGTGTTGATTATGTAAAGACATATTTTTTTAAATTTCAATTGAGAGATCTGCGTCCAGCTAACATTCAGGTATTAGAATACGGAAATATATTACGAGGAGGACTTGGAGTCGGTAAGGGTATAAAAGGTTGGGAAAAAACAAGAAATGGAAACTTGAAGTATTTTAGTATAGGAGAAACTGGATACGGCAAAGAAGCCATCGCTCACGCTAAGCGTGTTTTGGAAAATAACAAATAAATCTATGGCTTTTACAGAAAAATTAAAACTAGAAATAAAGAAGAATGCCAATTTTCGTTGTTGTAGATGCTATGAAATTGGAGTTGATATACACCACATAATTCCTCAAGCCCAAAATGGAATTAAAGGGGACAGCCACCATAAATTAAAGGGGACAGCCACCATTGTTTTAAAATAACAAATGCTCAAAACACTTTCACCAAAATTTAAATATACTTACTCTTACGCAAAACCTCATGCGATGACCTCGGTCATCGTCCCGAGAAAAGTCGAGGGGCAAAATTAAAGGGGACAGCCATGCTCCGTAGAAAACACCTTGTAATCTGATATAATAGATGGTATATGAAAACATCAAAATCTCCAAAAGCTGTAGCCATAGTTGCCTATGCGACAGCGAAGCGTTCTCTACCACCATACTTGCATCTAAAAAGTCCGAAGAAGTTTACACAACATCAACTAGTAGCGTGTTTAGTATTAAAAGAATTCTTTACCACAGACTATCGTGGTATTGAAGAGATATTGAAGGATAGCAGTGATTTACAAAAAATACTTGAACTAGAAGAAATTCCACACTATACCACACTGCAAAAAGCAGCTCATCGACTGACTAGAAAAGATACACTTGATAAACTGATTAAGGGAATATTGAAAGTAGCAGTTAAAACAAAGATTCTAAAAAAGAATGTTGCTCTTTCCGCTATTGATGGCACTGGCTTTGAGTCACACCATATCAGTGCATACTTTGTTAAAAGGAAAGCCAAAGGCCAAGAAATCTACCAAATGACCACATATACCACCTATCCAAAGGTCGGTATTGTGGTTGATAGTGATACTCATTTGGTATTGTCTGGTATACCAGAGCGAGGTCCATATCCAGACATTGTGCATTTTGAAAAAGCAATCATTGAAGCAGAAAA
>CAYIBP010000001.1:113230-138425 GCA_964361705.1 uncultured Candidatus Saccharibacteria bacterium | reverse complement strand
GTCGTAACAAGGCACGGGTAGCGGAAGCTGCTCGTGGAAT
Organism: uncultured Candidatus Saccharibacteria bacterium; assembly: GCA_964361705.1. Classification (GTDB taxonomy): domain Bacteria; phylum Patescibacteriota; class Minisyncoccia; order Phycocordibacterales; family UBA9973; genus UBA9973. Next base: position 138,385 of record CAYIBP010000001.1, on the reverse strand, counting down.
AATTCAATTTGAAAAATGTCCCAATTTTAATTTATTAAAATTGTGTGTCAGACCCGTTCTGACCGGACTTATTGAGTCGATATTGTGCGCCTCAATTGAGCGTGCAATGGTTTGTTTGAACCTAAAACATTCTGACATTTCTGGAAAGACAGATAAATAAAAAAGCTTAGAACGAAACAAAACAAAGAACAGCAGGCTCCGCCATCGGCGGGGCATAAACAAAAACACCCCCGAGTATTCTCGAAGGGTGTTTTTGTTTTCTGTTTTCCATTATATAATATAAAGACATGTCACTGGATGTAAAACGAGTTGGAATATTAAGAGGAGGTGAGGCGTATTATGATTCTTCTTTCAAAAAAGGAAGCGATTTAATTCTGCATATTTTTGATAACCTTTCTCGTAAATATAAACCCATAGATATCTTGATTGATAAAGATGGTGTGTGGCATGTGTCTGGTGTACCTGTAGATCCTGCAGATATCATACATAAAACAGATATCGTGTGGGATGTTACACATCCAGATTCTTTCGTGAATATCAACAATATTTCTATACCCAAGGTTGAGATAAGCCCTTTTTCCTCTGCTCTAAAGAATAGTAAAGAAATGCTTCGAAAACACATGCAAGGATTAAAAATAAGCATGCCTAGACGTATTGTTTTACCTTTGTTTCAAGAAGATTTTGATGGAGACTTAGAATCTTATGCATCAAGAAAATCAAAAGAAGTTTTTGCGAAATTTCCCTCTCCTTGGATTGTCAGGTCTTTATTCCCAAATAAAAACATGGGAATACATATTGCAAAAACCTTCAACGAATTAGTAGATGCAATATTAGATGGAGTAAAACAGAAAGAAAGTATTCTGATTGAAGAATTTGTTTATGGCAAGAGAGTATCTATGCATTCAGTGCCGATGTTTCGTGGAGAAGATATTTATGTTTTTCCTCCATCAAATGTTTCTGATAGCGAGAAAGAGAAACTTATTCAATTAGTAAAAGACCTTCACAAGCATCTAGGAGCGACTTATTATCTGAAATCGGATTTTATTTGTCATCCGCGGTTGGGTTTCTTTCTTACTGATGTGGATTTTTCTCCAGACATGAAAGAGAATTCGCATTTTGCGGAGTCTTGTGAATATGTCGGCGCAAAAATGCATCATATTATAGAGCATATATTGGATAAATCTATACAATAGCTCGTATTTATTTACATTTTCAATAGCATCAAAAGATGCTATAATATAGGCATAAAATTGTTTTTATCTGTAGCGGGTGGTCGCACTCACATAGGCACATATGTTGGAGTTTCGCCATCACCCGCTTCAAATGAAAACAATTTTTTTTGTTTTAAGAAAAAAATAAAAAATATTTTTTATTTCTGTAAAGTTATCCACAGTTTTTTTAAAAAAGTATTGTATTTCATTGCGGTATGCGACATAATTAAGATGTTTCAGCAATGATTAATTAAAATATTTTTTTGTAATTAATTTTTATAAAATTTTTCATTTATTTTTTTTGAAATTGTTTTTATAAAAAAATATTTTAAGGTCGTATTATTGCGAACTAAAATTAAAAAAATAATTTCGCGCAAGCGACTAATATAATGGCAGCAAAAAAGAAAAAAGCAGCAAAAAAGACAGCTAAGAAATCCGCAAAGAAGCGAGCTTAGTCTTTCATTTTGACTCATAAAAACTTCCGACGAAAGTCGGAAGTTTTTTAATTTTATGCTAATATATAGGAATGTCCTTATTTAGTGGAATATTTGGAGATATTAGCTCCAAATTCATAAAAAAAGCCCATAAATTAATACTTAAGATCAATTCTTTAGAGGAAGGCGCGATTGCTCTTTCAAATGAGGATTTTCCAAAGAAAACCCTTGAATTTAAGGAAAGATTAGGCAAAGGCGAGAGTCTGGACGATATTCTGCCGGAAGCATTTGCTCTTGTAAGAGAGACTGCCAAGAGAAATCTAAAGGAAAGACATTACGATGTTCAACTTATCGGAGGACTTGCTTTGCATAGTGGCAAGATTGCAGAAATGAAAACAGGTGAGGGTAAGACACTTGTGGCTACTTTGCCTGCGTATCTGAACGCTCTTTCTGGTTTGGGTGTACATATCATCACAGTGAACGATTACTTGGCGCGCAGAGATGCTGTTCTTATGGGTCAGATATATAATTTTCTTGGGCTTTCTATCGGAGTAATTAATTCACAAAATGTTTCATATATGTATGATCCGAAACATACAGAAGAGGATAAAGAGCGTGATACTGTCGGAGAATTTAAAATAGTTTATGATTTCTTGAAACCATGTTCACGCAAACAAGCATATGATGCGGATATCACTTACGGCACCAATCACGAATATGGATTTGATTATTTAAGAGACAACCTTGCGACTTCTGTGAAAGATTTGGTTCAAAGAGAACCTAATTTTTCGATTGTAGATGAAGTTGACTCTATATTGATAGATGAAGCCCGCACACCCCTTATTATTTCATCTCCATCAGGAGATTCTGAAGATTTTTACGTAAAATTTTATCAGATTGCAAAACAACTGAAGAGAGATGCAGATTATATGGTAGATGAAAAACTCAAAGCCATTACTTTGACTGACGAAGGTATTAGCAAAGCCGAGCAATTATTGGGTGTGGATAATATTTACACAGAAAAAGGCATAAAATATGTGCATCATTTGGAAACAGCAGTAAAAGCTCAAGCTGTTTTTGAACGAGACAGGGACTATGTGGTCAAAGAAGGGGAAGTTGTTATCGTAGATCCATTCACTGGGCGTCTTCAGCCAGGACGCAGATGGAGTGAAGGCATACATCAAGCAATAGAGGCCAAAGAAGGAGTAAAAATAGAAAAAGAAACAAGATCTTCTGGTTCTATAACTTTTCAAAATTATTTTAGATTTTATAAAAAGCTTTCTGGCATGACTGGTACAGCTGAAACTTCTGCTGAAGAATTTATTAAGGTATATGGGCTGGATGTGATAGTGATTCCTACGAATCGTCTTGTGGTAAGGACTGATCATCCTGATCTCATATATCAAAATGAAAAAGGCAAGTTTCAGGCTATCGCAAAAAAAATAAAAGAATTAAATCAAAAAGGCCAGCCTGTACTAGTAGGGACTATTTCTATAGAAAAGAATGAATTACTTTCCGTGTATTTAAAACAAGAAGGAGTACAGCACACTATACTTAATGCCAAGAATCATGAAAAAGAAGGAGAGATTATAGCTCAAGCAGGTAAAAGGGGTGCTGTTACTATAGCCACAAACATGGCGGGTCGTGGTATAGATATAAAACTTGGAGGTAATCCGATAATTAAGGAGGAATATGATTTCGTAAAAAGCACAGGAGGCTTGTTTGTTTTGGGTACCGAGCGGCACGAAGCGCGCAGGATAGATAACCAGCTTCGTGGAAGATCTGGCAGACAGGGTGATCCAGGAGAAACGCAATTTTTTGTATCCTTAGAAGATAGTCTGATGCGGGTTTTCGGATCGGAGAAAATAAAAACTATGATGGGACGTTTTGGTATACCCGAGGATCAAGCGATAGAGAATCGTTTTATAAGCAGATCTTTAGAAAATGCCCAAGCCAAGATAGAAGGTTTTCACTTTGATGCTAGGAAAAATACCCTCGAATATGATGATGTGATGAATCATCAACGCAAGATTATATATGAGAGGCGTCAAAAGATGTTACATTCAGAAAAATCCGAGATTGAAGATTTACTAAAACAAATACTAGAAAAAAAAGAAGAGAAAGAATCTTTAGAGAATATAATTAAAGAAAAAAGAGAAAAACTTGGTGATAATGCATTCTTCGAGACTGTTCGCAGAATAGCGCTTTATACTACAGACACATTGTGGATGGAGCATTTGGAGGCGATGGATTACTTGCGTAGTTCTGTAAATTTACGTGCGTACGGACAACGAGAACCTATCGTGGAATACAAAAAAGATGGACTGCAAATGTTTAGAGAAATGGAAGAATCTTTCAAGGGTCAAGTTCTTTCCCTTGTACAAACCATAAATGTCGAAGTTATGCCTAAAGCAGAAGAAAACAAAATAAAACAAACTCTGGTAACAAGCCACAACGAGCCGGAGGAATTTAAAGATAAAAAGGATTTACCAGTGGACAAAGATAGCGCAGGTCGCAACGACCCATGCCCATGTGGCTCTGGCAAGAAATACAAGAAGTGCCACGGAGCGTAAAATCAGAGGTATAATAAAAAATATGAAACGAGTAAATTATAAAAACATAAGAAGGAGGTTTTTGAACAACTGGGAAGGTCTGCATTTTTTTGGTTACCCATATAAAGATTTGAAAATAGTGGCAGTGACGGGTACAAATGGCAAGACTACTACTGCGACTTTACTTTATAAAATTACGAAGGAATTGGGATACAAAGCAGGACTTATAAGTACTGTGGAGATTTTAATAGATGGGGAAAGAGTGATGCATGAAGACAAAGGACCAGGAACCACTCCCGACCTTGCATATTTAAATAGATTACTTTCTGAGATGCAAGAAAAAAATTGCAAGTATGTGTTTATGGAAGCTACCTCTATGGCTTCCGATCAGGATAGATATGCGGGGATAAGATTCGCTGGAGGTATTTTCACAAATCTAACGCAAGATCATTTGGATTATCACAGAACAATGGAGGAATATTTTAAAGCCAAAAAAAGATTTTTCCAACGCCTACCCAAGGATGCTTTTGCATTGTCCAATGTCGATGATCCTATGGGTAAAAAGATGCTCGAAGGAATAAAAGTGCGAAAATATGTTTTTGAGTTTTCAGATCAAGATGGTCCAGCTACTATAGAATCCTCGGTGTTGAATATCGAGGCAGGTTTTCAGGGAAAAATATTGAAGCTCGATATTTCTGGCCTCGAACTTGACTTCGAGGGACAAAAGATAAAATCAAAACTTCTAGGCAAGTTCAATGCTTATAATCTGCTCGGTGTATGGAGCGCTTGCAAATTGTTGGGGTTTGATATGGACAAAGTAAATAAAATAATTGAAAGCATAGAACCACCTACTGGCAGGTTTGAACATTTTACTTCTCCAGACGGAGTGCTAGTGATAGTAGATTATGCTCACACTCCGGATGCTCTGGAAAACGTATTGAGTACGGTAAAAGAAATATTACCTCAGGGTAAGAGAATAATATCTGTGTTCGGTTGTGGAGGAGACAGGGATACACTCAAACGTCCAAAGATGGGCAAGATAGGCGCGCGATTGTCCGATGTTGCTATATTTACTTCTGATAATCCTCGCAATGAAAATCCAGAAAAAATAATAGAGATGATGAAAACTGATCTGTTTCCAGATGAGACGAAAAAAGTTATTACTATTTCTGACCGTCGACTCGCTATCGGTGAAGCAGTAAAAATGGCGAATGAGGGCGATATTATATTATGTGCTGGAAAGGGGCATGAGGATTACCAAGAAGTTAATGGTATAAAAAACCATTTTAGTGATACTGAAGAATTCAAAAAAATACTTTAAATGTATTAAACGCAGATAAGCTTATTTCGGAAATTTTTTCTCAACCCAAGGCAATATGTCTTTGATAAGTCCATGCAGATCACCGGAAGACATAAGCACTAATATATCTTCTTTTGCTAGTCTTTCTTTTAATATTTGCATTACTTCTTTAGGGTCCGTTGTGCCAAAAGTATTTTTCTGATTTTTTTTGATCTCTTTTATTATCACTTCCAGTGACAATTGGTCACTTAGATTTTTCCCATGTGTTTCTGGAGGCAGTAATACTATGATTTCATCGCTTTCTTTGAATACATCTTTATACCACTCAAGATTTTTTGGATCTCTCCAGCTAAAAGTATGTGGTTCAAATAATGTAACAATTTTCTTTTTTGGAAAATGCATTCTTAATGCACCTAGATCAGATTTAGCTTTTATATATGAAGACCCAAAGCTCTCATATACGAGTAAAGAAGATTTGTCTGTTTTTAGATCAAGTCTCCCCGAGATACCTTTAAAGCTATAAACCGTCTTTTGTATTTCTTTTATTGACAACAGTTTTTTTTCAAGAAGAAAAGCGCTCACTCCCACTATATTCTCTATGTTTCCACTACCCAGCAATTTTGTTTTTAAAGTCGCAATTTTTTTGTCACCTCTATGCAGATCAAAAGTTGTTACTTTTCCATATTTTATATTTTCCGCATACCAAAGGTGCCCTTTGGTAGCCTGTTTAAGGCCGTAAAAAACAACTTTGCATTTTGCTTTTTTCACTATTCTTTTTACATTCTTGCCATGGTACGAAGCTACCAATAGACCATCTTTAGGTAACATAGATACTAATTTTTCAAATGGTTTTATATAAGACTCTTCTGTTTTGAATATATTGAAATGGTCGTGTTCACCCGAAGTCAGGATGATATTTTTGGGGTGTAGGTATAGAAATTTAGAAGTGTTGTCCCAATTAGCAGAAGGGTATTCGTCGCCCTCCATTATAAAATCTTTTCCTTTGCCTATGTATCCATTTTCTTTCAAATCGTACGCTGAGGCGGCGATAAAATACGAAGGGTCTTTTTTTGCAGATTTCAAACACCAAGTAAGCAGGGAAGTAATACTGGATTTACCAAAACTCCCAGCGACTACGGTATTTTCGGTTTTTAATGCTAGATCACCAAGCGCCTGTGGCATGGATTGTATTTTTATGCCAGAGGCAAATGCTTCCTTCACTTCGTCGTTTGTTTCAGGTACGAGTTTGGCATGTTTGCCTATGACTATCAAGATTGTGTCCTTTGGTATATTACCTTTCGCGTATTTTTCGTTAAAGTTTATCTTGTGCTTTTTTAGTAAGTCATAGATGACACCAGGATTATAAAAACCTTCATCGGAGCCGGATATAGCCCATCCTGTTTGTTTCATCATTATGGCGAGCGCAGACATGCCTTTCCCGCATATTCCTATAAAATGCACTTTCTTTTTCATGTGATTAATCTTCATTATACTATTTCCTCACCAAGTTCATACTATAATTTTGACGCAAGAGTACGTCTTTGATTGCAAGTATCGCTTCACCAAAAAGAGTATTTTCGTATTTCGCCAAAGTCTCTTTTGCTGTATTTTCATCTATCAGTGCCAAGTCTAGCACATGTAGATTTGTATCATCTTTGAATCCGCCAGTGGTGAGTGCTCCAGCTGGGGCCTCGTCTATTTTGTACTCTTTCAAGAAATCAAATGTAGCAAATTTGTCGCGGTATAAAGGTAAATACTCTACCTGAGCAAAAGAACCAAAACATCTGAAACGATTCAAGAAAGATATAATGAAAAAACCGACGATTAGTCCGGGGCATAGACCTTCTTCAAGTTCTTTTAATAAGTTTTGCGCATTGAGTTCTATCCTTCTGCTAGCACTCTCTAGATATCCATCCTTCAGAAAAAAGTTTTCTGTCTCTTTGTGTTTGTCTTTTAATGCATTTCCGTAAAAGAAAACCATATCTTTGAAATTATTTATTGTTGTATCTCTTTCTGACTTTGAAAACAGTATCTTGCTGATAGGATGAGAGCTATTTTTTATAGCGAGTTTTAGATAATTTGAAACAACTTCATTAAAATCAAAAAAAACGGGTTTACCTTTAAGAAATTTCCCTTCGATTCTTTTTGAAGATTCCAGAGCCCAAGCCGTATATGAATCACCGACTTTTATCTCTGGTAATTTCTTTTGAATAACTTCAGGTAGACTTTTTATAACATCGGCCATTTTTTCAGGAATTTTATTTCTGTAAACCAATTCATTTTGCATGTTGGAAGGTATCAAGTTTATGTCTTCATTTTTTGAACATAATCTACCTGGTCTCGTCTTGTTGGAAAATGGTACCCCTGAGAACATGGCTACACCAAAGAAGTCATTTTTATCTAAAGCTATAGATGCCAACCAGTCTATGAAAAAGTATCTTGGTTTGCCTGAGGGAGATATATGAGGTCCTGTTTGCAAGACCCTATTTTTTTCAATAAAATTTATGATTTCTTCGGATTCCTGTTTTTGATACCCTAATCTGTCCAGTTCTTGTGATATAGCTATTTTAAAAATATCTTCCATGGGCAGGTCAGAGGAGTAAGAGTTTATGTATTTAGAGTATTCCAAGAGGGTCTTATCCCAGTTTTCCTCTATTGCTTTGGCTAGATGGACTTTTCCTTCCTGTTTTAGGGTGGAAACAATCGCGTCTATTTCTGTCTTTAGTTCAGAATTCATAGACTTAATACTACTTTGATTGGTCTTGCTTTGCAAATCTGGTAGAGAAGGGGATTTTGTGTCTAACAGGTCTGAAAATACCCAATTTTATAGCTGTTTTGTCAATGTCCATATTGCAAAATATCCTTATTTTATAAGGTTATTTTTGCTTGATTTATAGGAAAAGTATGGTATAACTATTGACATTTCTTGATGAATATGCTATCATTAAAGGGTAAGCTTAATTATAGATTAAAACCTTATAAAGTAAGCTTCTTTCAGTAAAAGCTGAAAAAACGGTTACTAGTTGGCGGAGCACAACCGCTATAATATGAATAAAAACAATATAATACGATTCGTGCAGTCTCTCATCCTTTTGCCTTTCATTACTGGAACGGCAACACCTTTCGGAAATATTATTAAAAATCCGATAAATGAGAGCGTACAGATTGTATTTACACAAAAGAATAATACAGAAACTATTGCCCTTAACAAGGAGAAGGACCAAGAAGCTAAAGCTTTGGCCATAGATACTTATTTCAAGACTCGTGGTATGCCACTTGCTGGTACTGGTATGACAATGGTGGAAGAAGCTGGAAAGAATGGTCTCGATTGGAGATTGTTGCCTGCTATTGCAGTGCGTGAATCTACTGGAGGAAAATTTGCTTGTAAAGGAGCTACTTATAGTTCCTTTGGATGGGGTTCTTGTAAAATAAGCTTCTCTTCTCATGGAGAGAACATAGAAGTTGTTGCAAAGAATCTCGGTGGTAACAACCCCAATACCGCTCGTTACTATGCTGACAAGACTATGGTACAAAAACTACGCGCATACAATTCTGTTGTACCTAGATATGCAGAACAGGTGATAGACATCATGGATGCCATCGGTCCAGCAGACCTAAGTATAGAAGTAGCTCAAGGTTAATAAAAAACTAAAATAAAAAACTGATCGCGAGATCAGTTTTTTATTTCCACAAATCCCAAACATTTTTAGATAAATCCAGGGTATTGCCTTCTAAGGCAAAGTAATGCAGATCTATGAAAGGCATTGAGTTGCACTCTATGATTCCCCAGCGCTGAGTATCAGGATCTTTTAATGGGTCTCCTATGATCAGATCAAATCCTACTACTGGAGCTTCTACTGTTTCTCCTGCTTTCTTGAAAATATCGTACATTTTTGGATGTACTTCTTCTAATATTTCTTTGGTGTATCCGCCATACATTCGGCCTGTTTTGGCAGATAGGGACAGCGCCGTACCTTCAGGTAATATATCTTCTAACTCATAACCATATCTTTTTATGAAAAATCTTAAGTCATTATTGATCAAAATATCTGAAAGGCGTTCGTTACGTGTTTTATTTTTTTCTAAAATCAAATCTTGGATAGTTTTCGTGCCGTCGCCTTTAACAAAAGGCGGGTCTGCTCTGTAAAAGCCAACTAATTTATTTGTTATTACTGTCGCTCTGTAAACACTGCCATCTAGATGTTCTTGAATTACAGGGAAGAGTGTTATCTGGCGGGCTATCTCTAGAGCTTTTAAAAATTCTTCCTCGGTTGTTATGTTTGTGGTTGTGTGTCTTCCCCTTGAGCCATTCTTTGGTTTTATAATGAGGGGTTTTTGCATTTGATCAAAAGCTTTCTTTGCTCCCTTGAGAGTGAAAGCTTTTTTGGTATGAGGGGCTGGTATGCCTGCTTTGTCCAATTTTTCAAATAGCGTAAATTTGTCATCAAGCCACAGGTATCCTTTTGTCGATAAATGTTCTGGGATTGGTAAGCTTTGAAAATAATGCATCTTGCCGTTTACTTTAGCTCTGTAGAACTCAAGAGGTTTTCCGAGTAGTTGTATTTGTTGCATCATTATATTCCTCCTCTTTGCTTCTTCCCAGATGAGTTTAGAGCGACCTGTGACAGATTTTTTTATATCATCACTGAAACGCATTATGCCAATAGTGGACATTAGATTTAAAATTAATTTTTCCACTAATTTTGAAAACTTTAACCAAATTCCTTTGGAGGTAAAACTAAAAAGTCTTAAATTTATTTTCCCTACTGTTTCCTCGATCAAATTTAGTGAAAAAATTAAATGATGATTTACAGGGCTGGTGCCACACGCGCTGCATATATTTCTGACATCTTCTTCGTGTGTTTTTGACATATTTTTAGTGAAAATAATCTACAAATAAAAAAACCAAAAACGAGCTTAAACTAGTTTAGGCTGGATTTTGGTTTTCTTATAAACTGTGAAATTAATGTCCTCCAAAAGTCATAATAAAAAATATATTTTAATAATATCAATCAAACCGACACATGTATTATATCACTATCAGAAAAACTAACACAAGTGCAAAACTATTCAGGCTTGTTTTCTAGGTGAACCAAGGTCATTTTGTGTTCTTTTGGCTCAAATAGTGTGATCTGGAAGTTGTAGTTTTTGCCAAGTTCAAGTCTTTCACGAAGTTTTATTTCACCTCCTAGAGTAGAATTGTGTACTAGACCAGCTACGCCCTCTTTGATGGATACCAATGCTCCGTGTTTATTGTATTTAATCACTACGCCTTTTATGATATCGCCTTTTTTGAGTTTGCCTTCAAATTCTGTCCAAGGGTTTTCTTTCAAGGCTTTGATGGATAGAGATATCTTGCCGTCTTTTATCTCTATGATCTTTGCGCGCACTTTTTGTTCAACTTTAAACATTGTGCGAGGGTCTTCTACTAAACCCCAATCAAGTTCGGATATGTGCACAAGGCCTTCTAGTCCGTCTTCAAGCTTTAGAAATACTCCAAAGTCAACGATACCTGCAACAATACAATCTATCTCGTCGCCTATATTGTATTTGCTGATAATCTCTCGCTTTTGTTCAGGGTTGTCGTCTTTTTCAGAAAAAATAAGCTTGCCTTCTTTTGGAAGGGTAGATATGACCATTACTGAAATCTTCTCGCCAACAAGCTTTTTTAGTTCTTTTAATATTTTGTCTTTGTCAGAGTCGAGGACGCGAGGGTAGTGTTCAGCTTTGAGTTGTGAAGCAGGCAAGAATCCTTGAATGCCTTGCCATTCCAAAATAAGCCCACCTTTGTTTGCGTCTTTTATTTCCAGATTAAATACTGTTTTCTCTTTGATTGCTTTTTCGACTTCGCTCCAGATAAGGGCTTGTTTTGCTTCCTTTAACGAAAGCTCTACATATCCTTCTTCATTTTCTCTATCTACGATTTTTGCTTTTATAATATCGCCAAGGTTGATCTTTTTTATGATGTCTTTTGCGTTTATAAATTCTCGTCCGTAAATAATACCCGTGCCGAAAGGAGCAAGATTCACGAATACTGAAGATTTCTCGATAAGTATTACAGGGCCTTCTACTAAGGCGCCGATTTCTGGCCTTATGGCGCTTCTGTTTACTATGTCTTGTAAGACTGGATTTTCTATAATTTCTTCTTCCTTAATTGTCGTATTCATAATGTTTTGTATAAAATAAAAATCCGCTAATCAAAGTATATTGACGCGGATGTAAGGCTTAGGTTCTGATCTGATCCGCATTACGCTAACATCATATCAGGGTTACCCTAAATCCGTTGATAATTTAATACCCCTTGACTTTACTATATTCAAGAGGAAAAAGCAAATAATTTAAAAGATAAAACTGTTTCTTTTTTTCCTAAAATTTGCTAATATAAAGACGATGATTATTACATACTTCGGAGAGCAGTTTTTTAAGATTGCACAAGGAGAAATGACCCTTGCTTTTAATCCTGTTAGTCGCGATGCAAAATCCAGCGTTTCGGCGCGTTTCGGTGCTGATATCGCTTTTACTACCACAAATTATTCTTTGTTTAATGGCGTAGAACAGCTTTCGCACGGAGATACGAAACCCTTTGTTATTAATGGTCCGGGTGACTATGAAGTAAAAGAAGTATTTATCAAAGGTGTTATATCTAACGCTTTAATTTCCAAAAAGAAATATATAAACACTATTTATTCTTTCATTTTAGATAATATTCATGTAGTTTTCTTAGGAGCCCTATCAGATGATGAAATGTCTAAAGAATCAAGGGAGGCCATAGACAGTCCAGACATACTCTTTGTACCAATAGGAGGTGAAAGCGTACACAAAGAAGTATCTTTGCTTGATGCTAAATCCGCGGCGAGATTTGCGCTCTCTCTTGAGCCAAAGCTTATTATTCCTATGAGTTATGATGATGCTACTTTAAAAGTTTTTCTAAAAGAAATCGGTGAAGAAAACGCGCCAGTGATGGACAAGCTCACACTAAAAATGAAAGACCTTGATGGTAAAGAGGGGGAGATCATGGTACTCAAACCGGCATAATTATAAATTTATAAATTAAAAAATTATGAAAAAGATAATTTACAATTTAAGACAAAAGCCAGAAAGAACCCGCAGACACATAATGCATGTGTTTATGGCATTGTTCGGTTTTGTTTTGGTATCATTTTGGGTTTTTAATTTAGGCAGGACGTTTTCTGATCCAGGTTTGACAGAAAAAGCAAAACAAGACCTGAAACCATTTACAGTGTTAAAAGATAATCTCCTCGAAGGATACGGTACTATCGGGGAAAAAGGATCTGTTCAAGATTCCTCTGTGGTAGAATAGAAAAACTCTTATGGCAAAGGAAAAAGAAGAATCAATTATTAAAGAAGGGCGTGATGGAATAGTGGGAGTAGATATAACGCGAGAGATGAAAGACTCTTATTTGGCGTATGCCATGACTGTCATCACTTCGCGTGCGTTACCTGATGTAAGGGATGGATTAAAGCCCGTGCATCGCAGGATACTCTATGCTATGCATGAGATGGGACTCACTGCTTCTTCACGATTCAGAAAATCCGCCGCTGTTGTCGGAGATGTTTTAGGTAAATATCATCCTCATGGAGATGTGGCTGTGTATGATTCTATGGTAGGTATGGCGCAAGAATTTTCTTTTCGTTACCCTCTAGTTTTAGGGCAGGGAAATTTCGGCTCTATAGACGGAGACAACGCTGCGGCTATGCGTTATACAGAGGCAAAAATGTCCAAGATATCGAGTGAACTTTTGCGCGATCTAGAAAAGGAAACTGTAAATTTTCGTCCCAATTACGATCAGACTCGCAAAGAACCCATAGTCCTGCCTTCTGCTGTGCCATCTCTTTTGCTCAATGGCACTCTCGGTATCGCTGTGGGTATGGCCACAAATATTCCGCCTCATAACTTGAGTGAAGTGATAGAGGCCACCAGATATCTCATAGACAATACAGATGCAACTACTGAAGATTTAATGCAGTTTGTTAAGGGTCCCGATTTTCCTACGGGAGGTATCGCGTACAATTATAAAGACATGCTTCATGCTTATAGTACCGGACGCGGGGGTGTAGTGTGCAGAGGTGAAGCCGAGATAATAGAGACCAAGGGTAGTAATTTTCAGATTATCATCACATCTTTGCCTTATCGTGTGAATAAGGCTAATCTCGTCATGTCCATAGCCGAGCTTGTGCAAGAGAAAAAGATAGAAGGCATCAAAGGACTTCGTGATGAATCCACCAAGGACATACGAGTAGTGATAGATATAAAAAACGGAGCTTCTCCAGAGAAGATTTTAAATTATATTTATAAAAATACGCAACTCGAATCTAATTTCAATTTCAATATCGTTGCTCTGGTGGATGGTGTGCCTCAAACACTTTCCCTAAAATCCATACTTTCCCTTTTTATTTCGCACAGAAAAGAAGTAGTGAAAAGAAGGTCCGAGTATGACCTGCGTAAAGCCGAAGAACGCGAACACATATTGCTTGGCTTGAAAAAAGCGCTAGACAAGATAGATCGAGTGATCACGGTGATACGCGGTTCAAAAGATGCTCAAATTGCGAAACTGAACTTGATGAAAGAATTCAAATTCTCAGAGCTTCAGACTATCGCAATACTTGAGATGAAACTTCAAAAACTCGCCGGACTTGAAAGGAAAGCAGTGGAAAACGAGCTTGCCGAGAAACAAAAATTTATAAAAGACACAAAAGATCTGCTTGCGAGCCCAAAGAGAATTTTAGGCGTAATATCAAACGAGCTCCAAGAAATAGGTGAAAAATACAAAGATGACAGAAGAACAAAAATAATAAAGGGTGGCAATAAAGAAATCAAAGACGAGGATTTAATTCCAGAAAAAGAAACAATGCTCGTATTTTCTGCAGGGGGATATGTAAAGCGCACCGATCCATCAGAATATCATTCTCAAAAACGTGGAGGAGTGGGCGTGGTAGATCTGGAAACAAAAGAAGAAGATTTTGTGACTATGCTGGTATCTGGTTCTACGCACAGCGATCTTTTGTTCTTTACAAATCTTGGTAAAGCATACTTGATAAAAATGTACGATATCCCCGAAGGTCGTCGCGCAACAAAGGGCAAGTCCATTATGAACTTCCTAGCATTGGGCGGAGAAGAAAAAGTCACTTCTATTTTAGCAATGCCGAAGAACTTAGAAAAAAATGGACTCTCGCTTATGCTCGTTACCAAAGCCGGTACCGCGAAAAAGATGTTAGCAGAGAGTTTCAAAGACGTCAGGAGGAGCGGTATTATTGCTATCCGTTTAGACAAAGGTGATCAGCTTTCTTCTGCGCTTCTGACAGAAAAAGGTGACGAAATAATGCTTGCTACCACAAATGGACAATCCATCAGATTCAAAGAATTCGATATCCGAGAGATGGGCAGAACTGCGGGCGGAGTGCGTGGAGTAAAACTTGGCAAGAACGATGAAGTGATCAGTGTAGAAGTAATCAAAAAAGATGCCAAAGACGGAGTATTTTTAACAATGAGTGAACACGGTCTCGGCAAAAAAACTGCCCTAAAAGAATACAAAGTTCAAAAGAGGGGAGGTTCCGGTATAAAGACCGCAAAGGTCACCACAAAGACAGGCAAGATAATAGTGGGCAAAGTCTTGACTGGTCAAGAACAAGAATTAATTGCAATGTCCAAAAAAGGTCAAGTCATTCGCACTGCTCTCAAAGACATTCCAAACCTCGGCAGACAAACTCAAGGTGTCACCATAATGCGCCTCCGCCCCGGCGACGGTATAGCGACACTTGCTTGTGTGTAAAATAATATGAATTTTATAGGAATAAAAGAAGTGCTTCCCAAAAACAGGAGAGAGATAACAGAAATTTACACAAGGCTGTATGGTTTTGAAATGAGGGCAAGAAAAGACTTGAATATTGAAGAAACTGAATTATCTGATTGTTTAGAACTGGCAAGACAGAAAGCCTATGATAAGAACTATGATTTGATGATAGAACTAGAAAAGATGGCTATATCGTATGAAAAGTATAAACTGGTATGTGAGTTAGGAGCAGGACATTTCCCAGCAGGTTTATCTAGAGCATATGAGGAGGCTAGACAAGAAACTAAGACAAGTACGAATGAAGATGTGGAACTCATTAATACACTTGCACTTGTTATTGTTTTGACTCAACTATCAAGAAGTATAAGGGAAATTGAAAAACTTTAAGAAACAAGCAAAGTGTATCAAAATACCAAAGGGCACCTTTGGTAGGTGATAGTTAGATTGTACTTATTCTTCTTTCTTGAAAAAATTCAAGGTTTCTTTTATAAAATTATCTTTGTCTTCGAATATATCCATCAACAGATCTTTGCTGACAATTTGTAAGTTTCTGTCCGATATGAAATCTAGATAACTGCTCCATTTATAATCCCCTGGATTTTTTACCAGGATATCTTTTACCGGATTCATATGTATGTATGATGAAGTCCACATAAGTTGCTCATTATTTTCTATTAAAACTGATTTAAATTGATCCTGAAATACATGCCCGACTCGATTGTGAGTTTTGTTAAAATATCTTGAATAGCTTGTACAAAGTTTTAGCAATAAGTTCGAAATTGGCATGTCTCCTGTTTGTTCGATTAGAAGATGAAAATGATTTGGCATTAAGCAAAAAGCAATAAGTTTAAAATTTCCTTTTTCTGTTTTTGTTATTTGAATTCTGGATTTTGGGATATGAGTTTCTCCATCTTTATCAAGTTCTTCTTTTGTAAATCCTAAGCAAAGCCCCAATCTAAGTAGAAAAGACTTGCGATCTTGATCGTTCATGAATATTTTTTCTCGATTATTGCCTCGATTATATATATGAAATATGCTCTCAGCACTGAAATTTTTATAATCTCTATTTTGCATTTCTCAATAATATACCAAAGGTGCCCTTTTGCAACCTTTTGCAACTACCAAAGGACTACCAAAGGGCACCTTTGGTAGTCCTTTGGTAGTCCTTCGGTAGTCTTTGGCGCTGTTTTTAAGTAATATAAAATATGTTTTTATGTAGCTTTGTATTATAATATAATCGTGTTTACGAATCCTGCGAAAAATGTAAAAACTTTTGGATTAAGGGAGGATAGTATCGTGGCTGATCTTGGTGCGGGGACGGGGCATTTTACTGTTGCTCTGTCTTTTGTTGTGCCTAGGGGCAAAGTTTATGCAGTTGAAATACAAAAAGACTTTTTAGATAAAATTCACAGCAAAATAAAAGATTTAAATATATCAAATATAGAGACTCTTCGTGGAGATATCGAGAAAAAAGGCGGTACCAAACTCAAAGACGGCATACTTGACGCAGTACTTTTGTCTAATGTTCTTTTCCAAATCGAAGACAAGAATACTCTAATAGAAGAGGTAAAAAGAATATTAAAACCGAATGGCAGTCTTATTGTGATAGATTGGCATCACACTTCGCCTTTAGTTTCTAAAAATCATAAGGCTGTGCCGAAATCTAAGGCAAGAGAAATAGCAGAGAGAAAAGGCCTGCTCTGGCATAAAGACATAGATGTAGGGGAGCACCATTATGGTATAATATTCAAGAATAAAGTAAAAGTTTAAAGTGATGATATAAATGAATAAAAAATTTCAACTTATAATTCTGGTCGTGTTTATCGCAACTGCCATATTAGGCTTGTTTGTTTTTTCTGGAGCTATACCTTTAGGTAAACAAGGAAGTGACAATGTACCACAAGGGACAGTGGTTTTGTGGGGGACCGTGAAGTCTGGAGATATAAGCAAACCACTCGAGGATTTCAATAGAATAAATATTAACGCTTTCTCTGTGGTTTATGAAGAAAAATCACCAGATACCTTTGATAGTGATTTACTAGAGGCCTTAGCCTCCGGCGCGGGTCCCGATATGTTTTTTATTTCAGATGATTTGGCGTACAAATATAGCAACAAGATATATACCATTCCTTATACGAGTTTTTCGACAAATACTTTCAAAAATAATTTTGTCGGAGCAGGTGAAGTATTTCTAACATCAAAGGGAGTTTTAGCTTTTCCTTTGTCGGTAGATCCTTTGATGATGTATTATGATAGAAGTATTTTAGATGCTAGCGGAGTGGCTTACCCTCCGACTTATTGGGATGAGCTTGTAAACTTGGTGCCTATCTTGAATAAAAAGAATGAACAAGGCTTATTAACCAGAAGTACTGTAGCTATGGGGCAATTCTCTAATATTTTGAACGCCAAGGATATTCTAGCATCGCTCTTTTTGCAATCAGGTAATACGATCGTGGCAGAAAAAAGTGGTACGTTTACTTCTATGTTGAACGATACCGCAAGCGGAGGCAACTCTTCCGATGCTCTGAAGTTTTATACTGACTTTGCCGATCCTCTAAGCCCTTCTTATTCTTGGAACAAGGGGTTTGCTAATTCCCGTGATGCTTTCAGCAGAGGAGAGGTTGCCTTTTATTTTGGATTTGCGAGTGAATTTGAAGAACTTGTAAATAAAAATCCAAATCAAGATTTTGGCGTTGTTTCTATCCCTCAAGTAAAAGGGAGAAATTCAAAACTCACATATGGACATACCACAGGTATTGCCATATCTTCTTTTTCTAAAAATTTTAATACCGCTTTTACGGCGGCTGGACTTATGACGAAAGGAGATTTTGCTTCCAAGCTTTCCACTGCGCTTGGTATAGCTCCAGCGCGAAGGGATTTGATTTCTATAACTCCCACTGACGCTTATTTGCCCACCTTTTATGCTTCTGCTTTCTTTGCCAAAAGCTGGCTTGATCCATCCGAAAAAGGCACGAATGATATTTGGAAAGGCATGATAGAAAAAGTGCTTTCAAATAGTTTAAGCGCAGATCAATCCATAAATGACGCCTCCGCAAAACTCAGACTGCTTTTAGTCCCAAAGATTTAGGTTAGGTAAAATATGAAAAAAGTAGGATTAAAAATATTTTCAGTGGCCGCAATTTTGCTTATCATAGCTTTTTCTCCTTTCTTCAATCAATCTGCTAGAGCTCAGACTGAAGAAAAACTTGATATCTATACGGACGGATATTCCATACTTGGACCTAGCACTTTTATTTTGCTCGGTGGTTATTATGATAATAGAGGAGACAAGAATTTCACCACTTACTTTGAATTTAGAAAAGATAATTCTGGTTTGAAATATGATTCAGATGATCTTTTAAATCAGTGGAATTTAAATAAAGATGTACAAGAAACTGTAAAACTAGATCATAGCAAATCCTCCAGACTACTAGGTATTGTGTCTTTGGATGGAATCACTAGGGAAACTGGTAATTACGATATTAGTGCAGAGCTCAATCTTTTTTCTACTTACTATTTCAGAGCTGTGGGGTATTTCAATGACAAACCCAATAATAAATTTTATGGCTCAACATTCAACATCAGGACAGGATATATACCCAAAGGGTGGTCTTTTCCTTTTACTGTGAGGATAGATGATACGGTACTGCCTTTTGATACCGATTCCGTTTTGCCAGGAGTTTTTGCTTCTAATGTCACAGCTACTACAGCCGAGATTAAAGGCATTCTTTATAATGAAAATCCCCAAGATTTAAGAATAAAGGTTGCCTATGGAGAAGAAGAATATGATTTTGACAGCGATTTCTTGCTGATTGGTAAGGACGGGAAATTCTCAATAACATTGAAAGATTTAAAACCAAACACTGAGTATCATTTTGCTCTTTGGGATACTGAAGGTGTACTTGATCCGTCCCCCGATCAATTTTTCAGGACTACATCAAATCAATTACCCGGAGTTTTTGCTTCGGAAGTTTCAGATACTACGGCTACAATAAAAGCGATTTTTGACAGAAAACAAGTTCTTGATGCGAGGACAGGCAAGAGTCCAAAATTAAAGGTTGAATATGGTAAGAATAATTTTGATCTGACGAGCGAGTTGATGGAGGTAAAGAGCAGAGGAGTAAATCAAGTGGAGGTTTCAGTTGTACTAAAAAATTTAACTCCATCTACTCCATATTTCTTCAGACTTATAGATACAGAAAAAAACTATGATCCTTCTCCAGAAGGCAGGTTTACAACTGTGGCAAAGGGTGTTAAACCGAAAACTGAAATACAGATCACAAGCTTGGTTTACAACATATCCCCGCAGTCCGTCTTAGTGAAAGCAAATGTTTATAATGCTGATCCAGAAACTCTAAAACTGCGTGTCATTTATGGTGACGGAAAAACAGTACAACAATACGATAGAGAAAAAGACGCGTATTATTATGATGATATTTTCAAGCAAAAAAGCGATATTATGAAGTTTGACAAATCGGGCGATCTGGGGAGCGCAAGCGTCACTTTAGAGAATCTTAAACCAGAAACTTTGTATCGCTATGTCATTGTTGATGACAATGATCCTACTGTTGGTATGGACGAAATTACTTTTCCAGAAAAAAGCAGATCTTTTACGACTATGAATGAGCGAAGTGATATTTCTCCTGTGGGAGGCGGAGTGGGTGATACTGAAGAAAGCGCAGAGCCAGAAGGCTGGGTAAAATGTTTTTCCGGATCAAGAGATGCTGAAGATGCGTGCGATTTTAATGCATTCATAGATCTTATCAATAGGATGTTCAGGATTATTCTTTTTGATCTTTCAGTGCCTTTTGCCGCTATTATGTTCATGTACGCAGGATTTGAAATATTGACCGCTGGTGCAAATGATGAGAAAAGAAAACAAGCAATCACTACATTTACAAATGTGGGCATAGGTCTTGCTATAGTGGCGACTGCTTTCATAATAGTACAGACAGTGCTATTTATCCTTTTGGATCCTGGATACGGGTTTATAGATTTCTTGGCTAAATGATTTCCAAAACCAGATATATTAGTGTATAATTGAATGAATAAAATGAAATTGGTAAAGAAAAATATAATGTCTGCGATTCTGATTGTTTTTGTTTTCTGTCTGCCTGTTCTTTCTATGGCTCAAGCACCCAATACGGGAAAAGTGTTTACAAAAATAACAAACCCCATAAAGGCAAACAACATAAATGACCTTATCAAAGTCATCTTGGAAGGGGTGATCAAGATCGGTATGCCGATTGTTGCTCTTGCCATCATATACGCTGGATTTCTCTTTGTAACAGCGCAAGGTAAACCTGCAGATATTGAAAAGGCACAAAGCGCACTTTTGAATGCTGTTATAGGAGCAGCGGTACTTTTCGGCGCTTGGTCCATAGCGCAGATTATCACTGAGACGGTCAAAGCATTATAAATTAACTTAATTTTTATGTTGTGCAGTTTAACTCCAAATACAAAATTTATAGATTTAGTAGGTTTTGTAATCTGTAATATAAACAGGGGTATAATTCCTCTTATTATTGCTGTGGCAATGCTTACCTTTATATGGGGGGTGGTGCGGTTTGTTATAAATACAGACAATGAAACAGCCCAAACAAAGGGCAAAGACATGATGATCTGGGGGATCGTTGGTCTGACAGCGATGTTTGCTGTCTGGGGGTTGGTCAAGATACTCGGAACTACATTTGGCATTGAATACGCTATTCCACAGCTCAAGTAGTTTACTATTGTGTGGCCTAGATATATTTGTGCTATAATATAGGTATTGTTTATAAGAAATTATTAATTATTTAAGGTCGTTTCAATTATTAGTATTAATATTATTTATGAAGAAAAAATTAATTGGTTTGTCAGGCGCAGTTTTGGCTCTTAGCCCTGCTGTAGCCTTTGCACAGCAGGCAAGGGGTTGCAATAGTGTAAATCTTGGAACAGTCCAAGACATTATTTGTAGAGTCGGTAACATAATAGACTTGGTCATTCCTCTTGTTATATTGCTCGGAGTATTGTATTTCATATGGGGAGTTATATCGTTTGCTCTCAATAGCAATGATGAAAAGGCAAGGGAAAATGCGATAAATCGTATTATTAATGGTATCATTGGTCTAGCCGTAATATTTGCTATGTGGGGACTCGTAAGAATTGTTCAAAATACCTTCGGTTTGCCAAGCGGACAACAAGCTCCACTAACTCCTCAAGTTCCTTTTTAGCCCAAAATGATTTTCGATCTGTTTTATCCCAATATAGCCTACGCAAGTCTGGATTCATTCATCTCGAATATTAACAGACTTATCATAAATCCAATCATAGTGCTTGCGTTTGCTGTTGCAATTGTCTACTTTCTTTACGGCGTATTTCAGTTTGTTTCAAAAGCTGAAGACGAAGCTGAAAGAACTAAAGGCAAAAGCCACATGATGTGGGGAATTATAGGTCTTGTTATAATGATGGGGGTGTTTACAATAATGAACATCATTATAGATACTTTGGGTATAGAAGGCATAAATCCAGAAGAAGGCACAGTAAATCTTCCAAAATATAACCCATAAGGTTTAAAGATTGAAACTTACAAAAACAAAACACCCTCTGAGTATTCTCGAAGGGTGTTTTGTTTTTTTTGTAACTAGTAACTTAAGCGTGTTTCATCGGTTCTGACATATAGGCTTCTTTAGAATGATGAATGTATCTCCAGAGTACTACTATAAGTATCAGTGCGAATATCATGATCATCCATTGAGTCAATCCAGAAGGCATAAAACTTTCTCCTCCAATGAACGCTGTTGCTACAAGACCATTATTACCATAATTCTCATTGATGTCGCTTGCATTTGCAGAACTATTGGAATTTGAAGATTTAGTTGTATTTTTCTCTTGAGTAAACGCTGAAATTAGTTTTTCTTCAATGGTCTTTTTTGGTTCTTTATTTGCTGTTGCACTAGGTGTAGCAGGGATGTTGCCTTTTATAGTGAATGTTATTGCTCTTGAATATCCTCCCATTGGTTCACCGTTATAGACTGTCAAGAATATTTCGCTTTTGTTGCGTGTCTCACTTGCGTAGATGTCTATCATAAGGGTACTCTCATCGATGAATACAGTAGGGCTATTTACTCCATTTTTCTTTACTATGGAACTGGAGATAAATCCGCTTCCTTTAAGAGTAACAGTAATTTTGTCCGTTATTTTTTCTACTGAACTTGGTACTATTCTACCCAAAGAAGGTTCAGGATTATCAACTTTCCCATCACAGTATCTGTAGTCTGGATATTGTTCACAACTATAATATGCGTTTGCATGAAGAGGGCTGAAAATAGCCACGGAAAATACCAATACGGCTAGACTCAAAAATATTAAGTTTTTACTAATGATTTTCATACTATCTAGTATAGCATTTATAACAGTAAAAGTCAATAGCTAGAAAACCCTTGTTTTTGTGGATAGGGACTCGGCTATTACATAGCCAGGTGCTTTTTGATTTCGCTAAAGCGAAATAGCAAAAAGCCTTTCTCGTACCTCCCGAAAGCAAAGCAGTTTGCTTTCTCTTGTGGGCAAGGAGGGACTCGAACCCTCAAGTCTTGCGACATTAGTTCCTAAGACTAACGCGTATACCAATTCCGCCACTTGCCCATATTTTTTATTTTTTCGCACAAAGCAATAACATTGCTTTGTGGTCAGGAATAATTTTGTTTTCGTCAAAACAAAATTTTCACGACCCTGGCTTGCCTGTTTTTTCTGCTGAAAAAACATAGCTTCACCTCGCACAACGCTCGCAAGCAAAGCAGTTTGCTTGCTTTTCGCGTTGTGCGCCCACCAGGGATCGAACCTGGGACATTCTCCTTAAGAGGGAGCTACTCTACCAGCTGAGTTATGGGCGCAAGTTATTTCTTCTTGCATGTCCATTTATATCATTTTCCACGAGTAATCTCAAGGTGACATGAGTCATTTTGTAACATTTTCCGCTGGTCGTGTATTATACTAGAGTAATTACATTTTAAAGACATATGAAGACAAATATCGATATTAGTAAATTGTGGGATACTTTTACGCCAAAGTTGTATGGGTATCTGATGTACATATTGAAGGATCAAGCTTTGGCCGATGATGTATTGCAAAATACTTGGTTGAAAGCAATTGAAGCCTTGCCAGGTTTTGAAGATAGGGGTTTTGGTTTTTCTGCTTGGCTTTTTGCTATTGCAAAGAATGAATGTAGACAGTATTGGCGTAGATCAGGTAAAGAGATTCCTTTTGATGAAGCGGTGCATGATATTAAAGCAGTTAGCAATAGGCAACAAGAGGATACAATTTTAGTAGAACAAATTTTAGCTAAAGTATCGAAAGAAGATCGAGAGCTTGTGAGTTTGAGATATATTGCTGACTTGTCCTTAAACGATATTGCAAAGGTCCTAAAAATAAATCCCATAGCAGTCAGAGTGAGGATGCATCGAGCTATGAATAATTTAAAACAAATAGTTAAAAATGAATAAATATATGAATAACAATAAAAAGACAAATGAAGAGATTTTTCAATCTTGGGGAGAGGATAAAAGACAACTACCTATAAATAATGCATTGCTAAAAAGCAGTATTTTGGCTCAGACTGAAATTTTAGCGAGAAGTAATGCAAATAAATTTGTTAAAAGTAAAAATATATTTCGTTTTGTTCCTGCTACATTTGTGGCCATAGCTGTTTTTGTTTTTCTTGTAAATATGAATAGTTACAAAAGTGAGAGCAACATTCAAACAATGGGCGTGGCTGACATGATGACTAGTTCTCCGTCTGAATCTACTTTTTATAGAGAGAATAATTTGTCTATTAAAGACAATAGGGAATTTTTGAAGATAGGATACAACGCTACTCTTGAGACACGAAACACATCTGACTTAGCAAAAAAGATTGAAATTACCGTTCGTGGATTTGACGGACGTATAGACTCTGTAAATAATAGTGATAAAGGTGGATATATCAGCTTTGCTATACCAAAAGATAAACTGGAAGCTTTTAGACTTGAAATAAAAGATCTTGTCGGCGAAAGGTTTTATTCTGAATATATTAATTCACAAAATCTCTTGTCGGAAAAACAGGGGATAGAGAATTGGCAGAAACAGATTGAAGATAGATTGGAGGTTCTGAATTCAGAAAGAGGTCAGCTTGTGAAAAATCACAATAAAAATATCTCTTATTATCAAGGCAAGATCGATGCTATAAATACAGAAATAATCTTGCTGAATCTTGAGTACAAATCAGCCAATCTGCAAAGACAAATAGAAATAACTAACAGAATAAACCAGCTTCAACCAGATGTCTCTTCGTTTAATGCTGAGATCTTGAATGAAAATAGAAATTACAATCAACGAATCTATGAAAAAGATAACGAAATAAAAACTAATCGAGAAAATTTGAAGTCTGCGCAAAAACAAGATTCTGATCTGCTTGAAAGAGTTGAAACTGTAAATGGATCTATTTCTTTGAAATGGATTAGCTTGTGGAGAGTTGTTGATGTCTACTTGCCTGGACCGTTGCTTGCTTGGATATTTTTAGGCTTAGGATTGGTTTCTTATTTGTGGTACCGCTATTACATACGAGTTATCAATGCTCGTTTCTAAATTTTGTGCCCGAGGTGGGAATCGAACCCACATCCCTTGCGAGACACGATTTTAAGTCGTGCGCGTATACCAGTTCCGCCACTCGGGCAAATCATTTTATTTTTACACAATTTTCAATGACATATATTTATGTCGGGAGGCCTGGGGCGGAATTGAACCGCCGTATAGAGATTTTGCAGATCTCTGCCTTACCACTTGGCTACCAGGCCCTATTAAACTTTCAAACATCTTTTACCTATAGCTTTG
>CAYIBP010000001.1:0-113130 GCA_964361705.1 uncultured Candidatus Saccharibacteria bacterium | reverse complement strand
CAGATCTCTGTCTTATGTCATATTCGCTACGCTCATGCCACTTGGCTACCAGGCCCTATTAAACTTTCAAACATCTTTTACCTATAGCTTTGCAAGCATCTGCGCAGATCTCTGTCTTATGTCATATTCGCTACGCTCATGCCACTTGGCTACCAGGCCTTATCTTTCAAACATTTAAATCCTAACCGTTTCGTAACAGTTCGTCAATTTTTTGTCTATGTTTTTCACCTTTATCTATTTCTATTTCAATGAATGGAACAGTTTTGATTTCAAGATTCTTTTTCAAAAACTCTCGTAACTCGCCGCGTTTTCGCTTGGCAAATTGGAGCGCGCTTTTTTCTTTAGTTTCGGGTATTATCGTAATGAATAAAGTAGACTTTTTGAAATCAGGTGAAACCGTGCATGAAGTTACAGTGATGAGAGATGAGTTGTTGCTCTCACGTCCCAAAAAGCTCGCCCCAAGCTCCTTTAGCAGATTTGCCATTTTTAGATTACGATCCATTTATTTTTATCTTTGAGTTATATTGAAAGATTCTATAATATCTCCTTCTACGACTTCAATCTTTGATTCCAAAAGCATTCCGAATTCTGCGCCTTCTTCCACTTCTTTTACTTTTGCTTTGCCTTTTTCTAGATTTAATATTTTGCCTTTGCCTATTTCAAAGTCTCTGCGGAGAATCTTTACTATTTTATCTAAAACCATACGACCATTAAGCGTTTTCGCACCGATGATTTGTTTATCTTTAGTACGGCTGAAAACTTTCAAGACTTTTGCTTTGCCTGTGGTTTCTACTGTTTCTATCTTTGGTCTCCTGTTTTCCATTTCTTCTTCTAGCCATTCGGTCATTTTGTATATGATGTCAAAAAAATGAATAGAAACATTTCTCTTGTTTGAAAGTTCTTCAGCATTTTTGTCAGCTTTGACATTGAACCCGATGACCAAGACCTCACTTTCTTCTCCTATGGATTTTATATCTGATTCAGACACAGGCCCTACTCCTTTTTGTATGATTTTAAATTCAGCGTTTTGTATTTCTCCTTTGTTTTTTATTTTCTTTATTTCTTTTTCTATCGCTTCAAGTGATCCAGAAATATCTGCTTTTAATATGACGGGGATAATCTTTTTATTCTCGGAGTTGGTGAGAGTATTTTCTCTTTGCGTTGGTTTTTTATTATTTTCCTTTTCCTTTTTCCATTCCTCCATGAATTTTTCTGCTTCTTTTTTGTTTGAGAAAGATTCAAAATCCGCGCCTATCTGTGGGATCTTGGAAAACCCTATGAGTCTGATAGGGGAAGAGTATGTAGCTTCTGAAACTATTTTTCCTTGGAAATTCTCGATGATATTGGTAGAACAAATGCTATCTTCTGCTATCACAAACATTCCTTTTTTAAGAGTGCCATTTTTTATCACGAGAGTCGCTTGATTACCGCGCTTTGAATCCATATTCGCTTCAAGTATGAAACCGGAAGCTGGAGTGTTTTCGGTACCGGTGAAATTTTCCATTTCTGCCACAATACTTATCAAAGCAAGCAGGTTATCTATTCCTGTGCCGGATTTCGCGGATATTTCCGCGCAGGGAATTTTACCGCCGTAATTCTCTATATAAATTTCATTTTCTGCAAGTTCTGTTTTTGTTTTTTCTATGTTGGCATTTGGTTTGTCTATTTTGTTTATGGCGACGATACAGGGAATTTTGCTATCAACAATTGTCTTCCATGCTTCTACGGTTTGAGTTTTCACTCCATCTTCGGCGGAAACAATCAGTATGGCTATATCCGCTATACGAGCTCCTCTTTCACGCATTTTAGAGAAGGATTCGTGTCCCGGCGTATCTATGAATGTTATCTTTTCGGTTTTACCTTCTCCTTCAATTAAAACTTCGTATGCAGAAATCTTTTGAGTTATACCACCTGCTTCTTTTTCGACTACATTCGTTTTACGAATATAGTCGAGTAGTGTGGATTTACCATGGTCTATATGTCCCATCACCACAACCACCGGTGGTCTTTTTACTTTATTTTCACCGTTTAGATTGTTGTTTTTTTTATCCATAATTTATTTTACCTCTGCTTTTTCCAAGACTTCTTTTTCTTCACCCGTAAGCTCGTATTCCGAAGTCCCGTTTTTTATGGGTTTTGCAAATACGCTCATTCTCTCGCGAGAATAAAGACTCGAAATTACAACTCCGTCTCCGTCTTCGTTCAGTATTCCAAGAGCAAAGCTTTGATTTCCACCTTGATCAGGGAAAGGGTTATAACGGATAGTCTCAAGTCCGCGGATGGATTTTTTCAGTTTGTTGTTTATTGTGGCAAGCTCGGACTCGATATTTGCTTTCGCCTTTTCAAGATTTACTATCTTTTGCTCTAGTAACATGATAGTGTCTTCCAAATCCCTTCCTTTTTTGCCCGAAAAGAACCTCTTTAGTCTTTTTTCTGTTCTCAATGTCCAAAACAATCCTGCTAGAACGAAAATTCCAGCTGAAACAAAAAAAGCGATTTGAAGCTTTGTATTCATACGCTTTCAATATATACTATTTTTATGGCTAAATCAAATGCTTTCAAGCTTAAAAAACATTCCAAAATTCCTAAAATATACATGGATTACGGGGCAGGAGCAGACGCAAATGCAAGCTCTGTACATACCATGGGGGTAGAGGCTAAAAAGATTTTGGAAAAGGCACGCGGCGAGGTGGCTTCTGTTTTGCATTCTCGGAACGATGAGATGATTTTCACAAGTGGTGGTACAGAAGGCAACAACATTGCCATACAGGGTCTGGTCTTGTCTTTGCAAAACAAAAAAGATTCTAAAATATTACCTCACGTAATTATTACAAATATAGAACATCCTTCTGTGCTGGAGACCTGCAAGATGTTGGAAAAAAGAAATATGATTCAGCTTTCTGTTGTAGAGGTTGAAACGAATGGCATCATAGATCCTAAAAAAATAAAAAAAGAATTGAGAAATAATACTGCGCTTGTGTCTGTGATGTACGCTAACAATGAGATCGGAACTATTCAACCCATAAATGAGATTGCTAAAGAGGTCAGACATTTTAGAAAGAACAAAAAAATAGATTCCGTTTTTCCATTACTGCATACTGACGCTGTGCAGGCTGTAAACTATCTGGATCTGAATGTTGAAAAACTCGGTGTGGATATGCTGACTCTTTCGGGTTCAAAAATAAAAGGCGCAGGACGAGTGGGTGCGCTATTTAAAAAAAGAACTGTAGATTTAGTGCCCGTGTTTTATGGTGGAGATCAAGAAATGGGATTGCGTCCGGGTACAGAGAATCTGACAGCTATTTCAAGATTTGCGAAAGCATTAAAAAATTCTCAAGCTCAAAAACAAAAAGAAGGGGATAGGTTGAAAAAACTTAAAAATTATTTTATCAATAAACTATCAAAGATACCCCTTGGCGGTGGAGTGATAATAAATGGAAATACAGAAAATTCTTTGCCTCACATGGTCAGCATTACCTTTTCAAAAATCCCAAACGAACTTTTAGTCATAGAGCTTTCAGCTAAAGGCGTGATGTGTTCATCAAAGAGCGCTTGCAAGAGTTCACAAAAAGGAGGCTCGTATGTTATTCAAGCGATCAATCCAAACCTAGACCCAGAAATCGGCGCAGTTAGGTTTTCGTTTGGTAAAGACACAAAAAAAGAAGATATAGATTATACAATAAAAGTCTTGAAAGATATTTTGTCAAAACTAAAAAAATGGTATAGTTAGGATATGGACATGAAAGATTTAAATAGATCGCAACTCATCATGCTGGCGTTACTTTTATCGTTCGTGACATCTATCGCCACCGGTATTACGACTGTCACCTTGATGCAACAAGCGCCTCCTTCGGTGACTGTACCTATAAACAATGTGATTCGCGAGACTGTCGAAAGAATAGTACCAGTGCCCGGCAAAAACACAACGCAGACGGTGATCATCAAAGAAGAAGATCTAGTAGTGGATGCAATAGCAAAAAATCAATCAGCTATATTTACGATCACGAAAGAAGTTGTAGATCTAGAGGATAAAACCATAGAAGTTTCTGCAGGGCATGGGCTTGTTGTTTCCCCCGAGGGTTTTATAGTTGCGGATTCATCTCTTGTGCCAGGCGGGCAAGTTTATTTTGTCAAAAATAGCAGTGGTAAATTTAAGGCGGAGTTTGTGAACAAGGATGAATCCAAGAAGAACGGCTTTTCATTTTTAAAAATCGGCGCGCCTTTAGATGAGAAAAACAAACTTGTTCTCACTGTGCCTGTGTTTGGGGATTTGAGTAAAATGAAAGCAGGTCAAAAAGTGCTTTTGCTTGGAAACGCTATTTCTTCTTTCATATTTGACGGAAATAAAAATTTGGAGTTAAATGTTACAAAATCAAACGGAGGCGGGGTGGTGATCGACTTAGATGGAGGAGTTTTAGGTATAGCTCTCTCGGGTGAATCTTCATCTTTTGCTTCTGCGAGTTTGATTTTAGAAATTTTTAATGCGAAAGAAATTCCGCCCAAAGAAGGCGAAAAAATAGTAGAAACTCCACCAGGTGGTACAGAAACTAAAACACTCTAAGGTGCGAGATACTCGGTCTATGATTATTGTGTATTGTGTTTATTCTTTTAATTTAATATTTATATATGCCACCACTTAATAAATTTACAGCAAAATCAAAAGACGCCATAAAAAAAGCCCACGAGCTTGCTATTGAGCGCGGTCAGAATCACGTGTCTTCTTTGCATCTTTTGGCGGCGCTTCTTCTGCAAGAAGAAAGCATGGTGAACTCTATTTTGGATAAACTTGAACTTGATAGTATGTTTTTGACTGACTCTGTGATTGAGATGATTGAAGCTCCAGAATCCAGTCACACTCTTTCTCCTTCTTTTCAGATTTATATCAATCCGGATCTAGCGCAGATTATAGAACATTCACTCAAACTTGCCGAAGTAATGAAAGATGATTTTGTTTCTACAGAACATCTCTTTGTAGCTATGTTGGATATTCCAGGCGAGGCCAGAGAAACCCTTTCAAGATTTAGGATCAACAAAGATTCTGTGATAAAAGTTCTTGAAAGTCTTCGCAGTCAAAACATCACGGATGCTACTGAAACAAGGAAACCAAAATTACTTTTGAAATACACTCGTAGTCTCACAAAGCTTGCAAAAGAAGACAAGCTTGATCCAGTGATAGGACGCGACACGGAAATAATGCGCATTATTCAAATACTTTCTCGTAGAACAAAAAACAATCCTATCTTGGTAGGCGAGGCAGGTACAGGCAAGACTGCAGTAGTCGAAGGCTTGGCGGAACGCATAGCAAAAGGCAATGTTCCAGAATCTCTAAGAGACAAAGAGCTTGTTTCTCTTGACTTGGGTCTTTTGATTGCTGGCACAAAATATCGCGGAGAATTTGAAGAAAGGTTAAAGGGCATAATGAAAGAAATAGAAAGAGCGGATGGAAAAATAATTCTTTTCATAGATGAGATACATACCATAGTAGGCGCTGGCGGATCAGAAGGCACAATGGACGCTTCAAATATGTTAAAACCTGCGCTCTCCCGCGGAGAATTGCGTGTCGTAGGTGCTACGACCTTGAAAGAATATCAGAAACATATAGAAAAAGATCCAGCCTTGGCTCGCAGATTTCAGCCTGTATATATAAATGAACCAAATGTGGATGATACTATTGCTATTCTGCGCGGGCTTAAAGAAAAATATGAGCTTTTTCATGGAGTGCGTATTACCGATGATGCCATCATTGCAGCAGTGAATTTATCTACTAGATATATCACAAGCAGGTTTTTGCCTGACAAGGCTGTAGATCTGATAGATGAAGCATCATCTTCTCTAAAAATAGCGCTTGAAAACAAACCGCCTGTACTTGAAGACGCTCACAGAAAAATAATGCGCTTGGAAATAGAGAAAGAAGCGCTCAAAAAAGAAATAGAAAATAATACCGAAGATATCAAAACTTCAAAAACAAGAATCAAAGATATAGAAAAAGAAATAGCAAATCTGCATGAAAAAACCAAAGAGCTTGAATTAAAATGGCAGAATGAAAAAAATACAGTAATAGAAATTCGCGCCATAAAAAAAGAATTAGATACTCTACGGCTTTCAGCCGAGGATGCGGAAATGAAATCTGATCTCGCCCGCGCTGCGGAAATTCGTTATGGTAAAATTCCTCTCCTGAAAAAAGATTTAGAAGTCAAACTCTCTAGATTGAAAAAACTTCAAAAATCAAGAAGAATTTTAAAAGAAGAAGTGAATGCAGAAGACATAGCTGAAGTAGTCGCTCGATGGACGGGTATACCACTTACTAAAATGCTAGAAGAAGATCGCGCGAAATTGCAAAGAATGGAGGAAGAGTTAAGAAAGAGGGTAATAGGACAAGACGAAGCCATCAAAAGAGTTTCTGATGTCATACGCCGTTCTCGCGCGGGTATTGGTGACCCAAACAGACCCAGTGGATCTTTTATCTTTCTGGGCCCGACAGGTGTTGGTAAGACAGAGCTGACAAAAGCCCTTGCGTCTTTTATGTTCAACGACGAGAGCGCCCTCATCAGAGTAGATATGTCTGAATATATGGAAAAACATTCAGTGTCAAAACTCATAGGCTCGCCTCCGGGATATGTGGGTTATGAAGAAGCTGGACAACTCACCGAATCCATAAGGCATAGACCTTTTTCCGTAATACTTTTTGATGAGATAGAAAAAGCGCATCCAGATGTTTTTGATATGTTACTACAGATGATAGACGAAGGTAGGCTGACTGACGGCAAAGGCAGGGTAGTGAACTTCAAAAATGCCATCATCATACTCACATCAAATATCGGTTCGCAGTTTATTTCAAAAATGGAATCCATAGGTTTTTCTAATAACTCTGATAAAAAAGATTATAGCCAGATAAAAGACAAAGTGATAGAAGCCATGAAAGACCATTTTCGTCCGGAGTTTATAAATCGTTTAGATGAAATTATTGTTTTTGACATACTAAGCGAAGAGGCTATAAAAGAGATAGTGAGTCTGCGCGTGAATGTGGTAAAAGAAAGGTTGCTTGTAAAAGACATCAGTTTCAAGATTTCCGACGAAGCGCTTTCTTATCTGGCCAAAGAAGGTTATGATCCGCATTTTGGTGCAAGACCTTTGAACAGGCTAATTCAAAATAAAATATTAAATACTGTCGCTATGCGTATCATCTCAAATGATATTGGTAAAGGAGATACCGTAGTGGTGACTGTAAAAGACGGCGAGCTTGTGATTGAAACCAAGAAGGGTCACTCAAGAAAAATAAAAAGCTCAATTCGTCTAAGGTCTAATTCTGAAAGCAGGGTTTAATACAAACACAAAAAGATGCAAAATTTCGTTTTTTGTGTTATTTTATGTTTATTCGTTCAATATTAAATTGAACTAGAAAATGCGTCGGTGGTAGAGCGGTCAATTACAACAGACTGTAAATCTGTCGCCTTCGGGCTACGTAGGTTCGAATCCTACCCGACGCACAAAAACAAAATCCTCATAGAGGATTTTGTTGTGCCGGAGGAAGCAAACTGCTTTGCTTCCTTGTAGGATTCGAAAGGCTTTTCGGTACGAGCGAAGCGAGGTCGAAAAGCACCCGCGACGGTAGTCGAGAAATTCCTACCCGACGCACAAAAAAAGATACGGGCAGACTTGTTTTTGCTAAAACAAGTCTGCCCGTACATGATTTAAAACTCTCCCTCCTCCAAGAGGTCGTCTTCGACCTCTTCTTCCCATTCCCCTTCGAAAAATTCTCCATCCCCATCCCAAAAAAATTTCTCTTTTTTTTGAGGTGGCTCGCTTTTTTGAGGGGTACTTTCGTTAGGTTCCGGTCCTGAAGCATTTTTTTTCAACTACCATCCCCCTCTCCCTTGGCCTGAGTCTTCTGCATCATCATCGTGGGAGGGCTCTATCTCCAGATCTTCATCCGCCTCTCCTTCATCCGCCTCACCCTCCTCAGCCTCTCCTTCCTGATCATCCCCATCATCCCCGTCATCATCCTCTTCCGTGTTGAACGGATAGGCCAAGATGAAAGAGAAGAAAGAGAAGAAAAGAGAGATGAGAGAAAAAATCTGGAATTTCATAACTCCTCCGATTTTTGGATTTTAAAGAATGGGCTTGCTTGTACTTGTGTATTAGCAAGCTGTTGTTTTTTCCTTTGTAGAGTAACACATATTTATGAATTTAGTCAATTATTTGTTTTTTATACAAAGTATGTTATTATAGTAACAAGTTAAATTAATGCCTTCGGGCATTTTTATTATGGAAATAAGAAATATAGCAATTATCGCCCATGTGGACCACGGCAAAACGACACTGACAGATGCCCTGATGAAGCAAAATGGCGGACTTCAAGATGAAGGAATATCGATGGATTCAAACGCTCTAGAAAAAGAACGAGGTATTACTATTTACTCTAAAAATACTTCTATTACTTACAAGGGAACAAAGATAAACATCGTAGATACTCCCGGACACGCTGATTTTGGAGGCGAAGTAGAACGAGTTTTGCGTGCTGTGGATTCGGTACTTTTGCTTGTGGATGCTGTAGAAGGTCCCATGCCTCAGACCAGATTTGTATTAAAGAAATCTTTAGAGCTTGGTATAAAACCAATAGTTGTAATAAACAAGATAGACAAGCCAGCTTCAGACCCGCACAGAGTACATGAAGAGGTGTTGGAGTTGTTTTTTGAACTTGGCGCAAATGACGACCAAGTGAATTTTGAAACTGTCTATGCCATAGGCAGACAAGGCAAAGCTTTTAAAAAATTAGAGGACAAAGAAAAAGGCGAGGACCTTTCGCCGTTGCTCGATGTGATCTTAGAGAAAGTCCCAGTTGCTTCTTTGAACGAAGATAAAAAGATGTCCGCTCAAGTTTTTAATCTGGGTTATGATAATTTCCTAGGAAGGATGGCGATAGCGCGCATATATTCTGGCAAGATGACTTCAGGTAGCCAAGTAACCGTAAAAGGTTTTAATAAAGAGACAGATGAAGAAGTAGACAGAAAAGGCAAGATAACAAAACTTTTTACTTTTGAAGGTATAAACAGGAAAGAAACAGATTCCGCAACTTCAGGCGACATTGTCCTTCTTTCTGGTATTCCAGACATATATATAGGGGAAACTATTTGTGAAGACGAAAGCGTAGAAGCCTTACCTCACATCGCGATAGATGAACCGACGCTCTCGCTTAATTTTCTTGTAAATGATTCTTCTTTCGCTGGTCGCGAAGGCAAATTTGTCACATCACGACAGATAAAAGAAAGGTTAGAGAAAGAACTTGAAATAAATGTCGGGCTTCGAGTTGATTTTTCTCCTTCTCAAGGAGACAAATCAGGACCCAGCTTTTTCAAAGTGTATGGAAGAGGAGAGCTCCATGTTGCGATACTTCTTGAAAACATGAGAAGAGAAGGTTTTGAGATGCAGGTCTC
This sequence comes from uncultured Candidatus Saccharibacteria bacterium, assembly GCA_964361705.1. Classification (GTDB taxonomy): domain Bacteria; phylum Patescibacteriota; class Minisyncoccia; order Phycocordibacterales; family UBA9973; genus UBA9973. The sequence goes on along the minus strand of CAYIBP010000001.1, from coordinate 103,696 downwards.
TCAACCCGAAGTTATCATCAAGGAAGAAAATGGCAAAAAGACAGAGCCATATGAAGAGCTTGTGATAGATGTACCAATGGAGTATTCCGGCGCGGTGATAGAGAAGATCGGCAAGAGAAGAGGAGTCATGAAAGACATGGTAGAGAAAAATGGCGTGGCTAGAATAATTTTTAACATACCAACCCGAGGACTTTTGGGATACAGGGGAGAATTTATCATAGATACAAAAGGCGAGGGTATAATGTCCTCTCGAGTTACTGGTTTTGATAGGTACGCAGATGAAATAAAAAAACGAGAGTATGGTTCTATGGTTTCTATGGTATCTGGCAAGGCCGTAGCTTTTGCACTTGCAAATTTACAAGACCGTGGCTCAATGTATATTGAGCATGGTACCGAGGTGTATGAAGGCATGATTATCGGTAATGTTTTAAAGGGAGAAGACATGTCAGTCAATCCTACAAAAGGAAAGCAACTGACAAATATGAGAGCCTCTGGTACAGATGAAGCCATCTATCTGAATCCGCCATTCATTTTAAGTATTGAGCGCGGACTCGAGGTAATGAACGAAAATGAGTACTTGGAGATTACTCCAAAGTCGGTTCGGTTACGCAAAAAATATCTGACAGAGCTTGAGAGAGTAAAAGCAGAGAGAAAGAGTGTCAAGGTAGAGTAGTATCATGAGTTTTTAGATAAAAATAGAAAATTTAATTGACATTGCGCAAATTAAATACTATTATGAGGAGCAGTAATAAAAATTTTATTAAAGAAAAATTATTTTTATAAAAATTATGTCAACAATATCGTTCAAACCAAAACAAGTTACAAAAAAGATAGTTTCCAGTCTTCAAGATCGTACTCGAGATGTCATCTTGAATCGTTTTGGTTTATCGATTGATGTAAAGAAAAAGACCCTAGAGGAAATCGGCAAGAAATACAACATTACCCGAGAACGTGTCAGACAAATAGAAGATTCTGCTTTGGCTTTGATAAAAAAGTCCTCCGTTTACAAAGCTGAACAAGCTATTTTTGAAGAGTTGAAGCAATTGATCCATTCTCTTGGAGCCATTGTCACAGAATATGATCTTTTGAATCATATTTCAAAGGATAAAAGTACACAGAATCACATACATTTTTATCTTGAGCTTAGTGATCATTTCAAAAAGCATCGAGAGGACGATCATTTCAAGCCTCGTTGGAGTGTGGACGATGAATTGGCGGATAAAGTACATGATTCTCTGAAAAAGCTTTATGCTAGTTTAAATGACGAAGATCTAGTGCTTGAAACTGAAATGATAAAAAAGTTTCTTGATCATCTAAAAGATGTGTCTGATAAATTCAAGAATGAAGAGATAGCAAAGAGATGGCTTTCCCTTTCTAAAACGATCTCCAAGAACACTATGGGAGAATGGGGTAAAGCGAGCTCGCCGAATATTCGTACTCGTGGGGTGAAAGATTATGCTTTTCTTGTAATGAGGAAACATGGATCTCCTATGCACTTCAGAGAAGTAGCGGAAGCTATCACTAAGACTTTCGGCTGCAAGACTCATTATGCCACTTGCCACAACGAACTCATCAAAGATGACAGATTTGTATTAGTTGGTCGCGGTCTTTACGCGCTTTCAGAATGGGGATACAAGACTGGCACGGCGCGTGAGGTTATAAAAGATATCTTAGAAAGAGAAGGATCTCTTTCTAAAGAACAAGTCCTAGACAAGGTTATGAAAGAAAGATATTTCAAGAAAAATACCGTGCTTGTGAATCTAGCAAATCCTAAATATTTCAAGAAAAACAAAAGCGGTCTTTATTCGGCCTTGTAAATTTTCAAGCATTGAGCTTTGTTTTTATCTGTTTCTGTATTAAAATATAAGCATGAGTGATAAAGAAGCTTCAGGAGGCGGAGACTTGTTTAGTAGTTTTACTAATTTCATATTTAATTTTATTTTGGGAAACTGGCTGAAGATTTTGCTTGTCTTTTTCATATATTTAGCTTGGAAATTCGGCCGTGAGGGCGAGGTGCTGACATTGGCTCTTTCTCTGGGCGGGGTTTACATACTCGCAAAAGTTGCGCATGATCTGTGGTTGCACTATGTGAGGCAGAATTTTATCGCTGGCATTGATTGGGTATTGCTTGAAATTATTCCTCCTCGAGATGTGCTTCGTTCACCAAAAGCGATGGAGCTTTTTTTGACAAATGCGATGTATCATTTCAGTAACAAGGGCGGACTTGAAGAGTACTGGCAGGGAGCGGTGTGGTTTTGGTATTCACTTGAAATAGTGTCAATAGATGGACAAGTGCATTTTTATATAAATACCCCGACTCGTATAAGGGATCTCATAGAAACTCAAATGTACGCGCAGTTTCCACAGGCACAAATCAGAGCGGTGGAGGATTACACCTTGGCTGTAGATGAGATCGCAGGCAAGAGTGGGTGGAATATGTGGGGTTGTGAATGGAAGCTCAGAAAACCAGATGTATTTCCTGTGAAGACCTATGTAGATTTCGGTTTAGATAAAGATCCAAAGGAAGAACTGAAAGTTGACCCAATTACTCCGGTGATAGAACTTTTTGGTTCTATAGGCAAAGATGAGCAGTTGTGGCTTCAGATAGTAATAACTCCTTCAAAACAAGAGTTTGGACCGGATAAACTGAATTGGGTGGCGGAAGGGGAAAGGGTGATTAAAGAGACTTTAAGGGCGTATACTCGTCATCACAAAGAACCAAACAACGAAAGTGGTGAAGCAATAGAAATTCGTAATCCATTATATACTGATCCGCCATTAAAGGCCGCGACTAATAAACTCATGAAGCTCGGCTTTGATACAGGCATTCGTTCTTGTTATTTGGGCAAAGGTGCTGCTTTTAATGCAAACAAAAGGCGAGAGCTTCGTCTGATTTTCCGTCAATATGGAGCCCCATATATAAATGAATTTGTGCGTCACAACAATACCCAAGTAGATGCTTTTGCTACCGGATTTTTAACGAGTTTCTTTATGGCTTCAAATAAAACAGTAAATCGCTTGAAAAACAGAATGCTCATAGAATACAGAGAAAGAGAATTTTTCCATCCGCCTCTACGCCATAAGATCAAATTTCCTTGGCCTGTTTCCCCCTATGTATTTCCGAATTATTTTCATTCGCATCCGATAGTTTTAAATACCGAAGAACTCGCGACCATATGGCATTTTCCAGGTCAGATATTGAAAGTGCCTACGCTAGAGAGAATAGAATCAAAAGAAGCCTCTCCTCCGTCAAATTTGCCAGTATAATTTTATGGATATAAAATCAAAGATCAAGGAAAAAATTGATGCATTTAATGCTTGGTGGAACAGCATAGAGCTTGTACACAGGAAAGTGTTAGTTTATGTTGTATCTTTTTTTGTAGTTTACTTCATGTTTTATTTATTTACATTGAGAGCTCCTTCAGATTTTCCAACACAAAGTTTTTTTCAGATAAAAAATGGCGATTCATTACGGACATTATCGCTCAATCTTGAAAAGAGTAATATCATTCGTTCTAGGGTAGCCTTTGAGACGTTTTTGATAATGCTCGGAGATGAAAAGTCTATTGATTCTGGTAGATACTTTTTTGAGAAGAAGCTTTCTGTTTTCCAGATCGCCAGACGCATCTCCAATGGAGATAGAAATTTAACCAAAGTTTCTATCACTGTTCCAGAAGGTTCTAATATCAAGGAAATAGCACAGGTTTTTGCTTTGAAATTAACTCAATTTAATTCTGAAATTTTTTTACTGCTAGCCAAAGACAAAGAAGGGTATCTTTTTCCAGATACTTATTTTTTCTTGTCTGGTGATGATGAAAACGATGTTGTTTTGTCTATGAGCAACACCTACGAGAAAAAAGTTGCGCCACTTCGTGAAGAAATATCTGCTTCTGGGAAAACTGAAAAAGAGATAATAACCATGGCATCTATCATAGAAGGCGAAGCCAAGGGCGATATAGATAGGGAATATATTTCTGGAATCTTATGGAAAAGGATAAAACGAGGTATGCCTTTACAAGTAGATGTGGCTCCTGTTACCTACAAACAAAAAGGCTTGCCTGAAAACCCCATTTCTAGTCCTAGTCTAAAATCCATCAAAGCGGCGATACATCCAAAGAGTTCGCCGTATCTATACTACTTGCACGATAAAAATGGTGGTGTACACTATGCTACGACATATGAAGGGCATAAAGCGAATATAAATAAATACTTGAAGTAGATTTTTATAAACTATTTTGAAAAATGAGAAAGAATAATTTTGCTTTTATAGATATAGAAACGACTGGACTAGACGTGCGCGTGCACGAGATTATTGAGATTGGTTGTGTTGTTACTACGCCAGAATTGGAAGTGGTGGAAAAATTTGAACTAAAAATAAAACCAGAAAATATAGAAAATGCGGATCCTGTCGCTCTCAAGGTGAATCATTATGATCCAGAAGATTGGGCCGATGCGATTGACTCTAAAAAATCCATGCAGATTTTAGCTAGCAAAGTGAAAGATTGCATTATAGTGGGGCAGAATGTTTCTTTTGATATTGCTTTTCTAGAATACAATTTCAATAAAAATAATATAAAAAATCCAATGCATTATCACAGACTCGACACCATTTCTATCGCTTGGGCGAAATTGCACAGAAGACAAGACATCACACATTTTTCCTTGCGTGAACTTTGCAAAGAATTTGGTATTAAAAATGAAAATTCACACACCGGCCTCGCAGACGCCTTTGCTACTTATCTGCTTTACAAGAAGCTGATGGAATTGTAATGTTATTTTTGTATGAAGAATAAGGTGGTTTTTATGGGGATTTCTGGCGGAGTGGATAGCGCTGTGTCTGCAGCGCTTTTGAAAGAACAGGGCTATGATGTCGTGGGGGTTTTTATACGCACTTGGCATCCCGATTTTATAGAGTGCAACGAAGAAGACGAGCGACTCGATGCTATGCGTGTGGCGGCACATCTGGATATTCCTTTTTTAACTTTTGATTTCTCTGATGTTTATAAAAAAGAAGTTGCAGATTATATGATCAGTGAATACAAAGCTGGTCGCACGCCGAATCCAGATGTGATGTGCAATAAAGAGATAAAATTTGGCGCTTTCTTGGACAAAGCTATTTCTATGGGAGCGGATTATGTGGCGACGGGACATTATGCAGATAATAAAGATTTAAAATTATTAAAAAATAAAGATATAAGCAAAGACCAAAGTTATTTTCTCTGGACATTGAAACAAGGACAGTTAAGAAAGATTTTGTTCCCGATAGGGCATTTGAAAAAGACGCAGGTGCGTGTTTTAGCTAAAAAGTTTGGTCTACCTGTAGCAGAAAAGAAAGATAGTCAGGGAATATGCTTTTTAGGTGCGGTAGATTTGAAGGATTTTTTGAAACATTATATAAAAGAAAAAAAAGGAAAGGTTTTAAATACAGAAGGTAAAGAGATCGGTTATCACAGTGGGGTTGTATTTCATACATTAGGCGAAAGGCATGGATTTACTATTACAAAAAAGAGCCCAAACGATGGCGCATATTATGTAGTCGGTAAAGATATAAAAAAGAATATTTTATATGTGGCACAGAAAAATTCAAAACAGAGTTTTTTTCGGCATACGCACGATTACTCTGGTCAATCATTGTCAGGTTCGAGTGCGAGCCGTGAAAAAACTGCTGTTTTGAATTTTTCTATAAATTTGAAAGACATTAATTGGATTTCTGAAATTCCAAAAAAAGATAAAAATTACACAGCGCAGATTCGCTATCACGGAGAGTTTTTGCCTTGCAAAATAAATATTTTAAATAAAAAAGAAGCAGAGATCATTTTTGACAGACCAGTATTAGTAGACGCCGGACAATCCTGCGTCATATATGACGGTGATGTTTGTATGGGTGGGGGAGTGATTGTATAATGTTGATCTTTCTTTTTTAAGTCAGTTTTGTATAATACTACTATGGAAACATTTTTTATAGAGAATAGAGAAATTATTTTTAAATTAGTAATAGCGGTAGTATTGGGCATGTTGATTGGTGCTGAGAGGCTTTTAGTGCACAAAGAAGCAGGCATGAAGACTCATTCTTTGGTTTCTTTGGGAGCGGCTGTTTTTATTGTAATTTCTGAAATAATATCGAGAGAGTATTCAGGTATTGGAGGTTTTGATCCTGGACGCATTGCTTCGCAGATCATCGTGGGTATAGGATTCCTTGGCGCTGGGTCAATCATGCTTCAAGGCAATAGGCTCTTGGGTCTCACTACTGCGGGTGGATTGTGGGTGACTGCGGGTATCGGTATGGCCGCCGGTTTCGGCTTATTTTCCCTCGCATTTATCACAACCATATTAGTACTCTTAATCTTTATCTTTATGAACTTTTTTGAAAAACCTATAAGGAAAATTTCCGAAGAGAATTTAAACAAAGAAGATCATACAGGTTAACAGTTGCAAATTATTAAATTATATTTTTTAGAAACCCTTGGGAGGCGCGACTGGCGCCGGACAGAGAAAATTTTCAGCAGAAAATTTTTGTGGTTTATAAAAAATGATAATTTAATAATTTGCAACAAAAAAACTTTATGCAATCAAACGAAATACGAAGCCGATACCTGAAATTTTTTGAAAAACGCGGACATAAAATAATACCTTCTGCGTCTCTTGTTCCAAAGAACGACCCTTCGGTGCTTTTTACTACCGCAGGAATGCATCCACTTATTACTTATCTTTTGGGCGAGCCCCATCCTATGGGTACACGTCTGGTAGATGCGCAGAAATGTGTGCGCACTGGTGATATTGACGATGTTGGTGATAACAGACATCTGACTTTCTTTGAAATGCTTGGCAACTGGTCCTTGGGGGATTATTTCAAAAAAGAAACCATAAATTGGAGTTTTGAATTTTTGACTTCAAAAGAAGAAGGTTTGGGTTTAGACAAGAATCGTCTTTATGTGAGTATATTCAAAGGTGAAGGCGCCATACCTAGAGACGAAGAATCTACTAGCGTATGGACTGAAATATTTAAAAAGAATAGTTTATCGTACGGTGTATCGGTAGATGATGCACCAGATATAAAAGAAGGAGAAAGAATTTTTCCGCTTGGTATTGATGACAATTTTTGGATTGCAGGAGCGACGGGTCCTTGTGGTCCAGATACAGAGATGTTTTATGACACACGTCCAGAAGAAGGACCACTCAAGGGTTCTTTTAATGACAACATTAATTCCTTCAGAATAATGGAAGTCTGGAATGATGTGTTTATGGAATTTGAAAAACACGCTGATGGCTCTGTTACATTCCTGCCAAATAAAAATGTGGATACGGGTATGGGCCTAGAACGCACCACGGCGGTGATAAACGGCAAGGCGACAGTGTTTGAGACGGATTGTTTTTTGCCAATCTTGGAAAAAATAAAATCTCTAGGTAGTAAATCGGATGAAAGATCAGAGCGTATAGTAGCCGATCATGTCAGGAGTGCGGTCTTTATGATTTCTGATGGAGTCGTTCCAGCAAACTCTGAGCGGGGCTATGTGCTTCGCAGACTGCTTCGCAGGGCTATACGCTATGCTGATCTTTTAAATATTCCAAAAGATTCTTTGGTAGAGATAGCAAATGTTGTGATACAAAAATTTAAAGATGCTTACCCAGAGCTTGCAGAAAATGCTGAAAAAATAAAAAGCGAAATAAATGCTGAAGAAATTAAATTCCGCGATACATTGGTGCACGGTATGAAAGAATTTGAAAGAGGAATAGATCCGTTTATTTTGTTTACCACCTATGGTTTTCCACTTGAGCTTACTTTAGAGTTAGCTAAAGAAGAGGGCAAAACAATAGACGTAGATGATTTCAACAAAAAGATGCAAGAACATCAAAAGCTTTCGCACACAGCATCTGCTGGTATGTTCAAAGGCGGTCTGGCGAATCATAACGAAAAGACTATCAGGCTTCACACAGCACATCACTTGTTGTTAGCTGGTTTGCAAAGTGTCGTTGATAAGAGCGTAAAACAAAGAGGCAGTAATATCACCGAAGATAGATTGCGTATAGATTTCCTTTGTGATCACAAGCTTACAGATGAAGAAAAGAAGAGGGTGGAAGATTTTGTAAATGAAAAGATAAAAGAAGATTTACCGGTGATACGACGCGAGATGCTCTTGGCAGAAGCTGAAAAGCTCGACGCGGAGATGGAATTTGGCACAAAATACCCTGAGACTGTTTCAGTATATTTTATAGAAAATAAGAATGGTGTGCCAATATCCAAAGAATTCTGCGGAGGTCCACATGTCTCGCACACTGGCGAGTTGGGTAATTTCAAGATTCAAAAAGAAGAAGCAGTCTCTGCTGGAGTCAGACGCATAAAAGCAGTACTTGTGTGATATAATATAAGCGTGAGGATGTTTTCTAAATCAAAAGACGAAAAAAGATTAGTCCTTGTTTTTGACATAGGGTCTTCTTCCGTAGGCGGGATGTTTTTTGAGGCGCGTAAAGATGCAAGTCCAAGAATAATTCAAACCATACGCGAGTCCATAAAACTAGAGAAAGAAATAAATCCAGAAAAACTTTTACATCTTACGACCAAAACCCTTGAATCTGTCGCAGGCAAGCTCTCCAAAGTCGGAGCAGGTATTCCAACAGAAATATTCTGCATACTGTCTTCTGCTTTTTACGCTTCTCAAACCAGAACCATAAAATTTGATAAAAATACACCCTTTGTTTTCACTTCCAAATTAGCTGAAACCCTTGGACAAAAAGAAGTAGATTTATTTAAGGAAGAAAACAAATCACATAAAGAAAAGATTAGAGTTTTTGAATATAAAAATATTAAAACTTTATTGAATGGTTATACGACTCATGCGCCACTCAACAAAAAAGCAAAATCCATTGAGATTAGTATGTTTATATCCATGGCGCTTGAAAGTGTCTTACACGAAATAGAAGAAGCAATTTCTAAATCTTTTCATTCAAAAAATATTGAATTTGCATCTTTCACCATGGCGTCTTTTATTGTAGCCAGAGATATGTTTACCCACAAAGAAGATTTTATATTGATCGATATCACAGGAGAAATCACAGAGATAGCAGTTGTCAAAAAAGAAGCGTTGGCAGGTTCTGTATCATATCATGTAGGTACGAATTTCTTTATAAGAAAGACAAGCGAATTTCTGGCTGTATCTCTTGAAGAAGCTAAATCGATTTTTTCTCTTTATAAAGACGGACATGCTGAGGTTTCTCTTAAAAGGAAACTTGATCCGTTTATGAACGGGCTAGTGAAAGAGTGGTTGCGTAAGCTCGAAGAATCTCTGACAGTTCTCGGAGAAGGAGTATCTATACCCTCTGATATGTTCGTGACTATAGATGACCATTTACAAGATTTTTTTCTAGAAATTATCAAAAAAGAAAGCTTTAATCAACATGCTTTTTCTTCTTCTAAATTTAGAATCTTTTTCTTAGATACAAAGACTTTGCATGGTTTTGCTTCTTTTAAAGGAGAAACAAAACGAGATTCGTTTTTAGTTGTTGAAAGTATTTATCTTAATCGTTTTGTTTGCTAATATTGATATATGTCAAAAAACGCTCTACAAGACATGGTTAAAGCTAGATCTATCGGGAACAAGCCTTTGATCGTGCCGAACAAATTAGAAATTACAGACACAACCAAACCCACTGGAGTTTCAAAAAAGGGAATATATCTTGTAGCTCTGGTATCTATACTGTTTTTACTTTTCGCTTTATCTTTTCTTTTTTCTATGGCGAAAATCTCCATAGTACCAAAAATAAGTGAAGTGTCTTTGAATGCGAATTTTTTAGCTGAAAAAGATAGCAATACCGAAGGCGTGTCGTTTGAGCTTGTTGCGATCCCCGGAGAAGAAAGTCTTGTTGTTGAAGGTGGAGAAGAAAAAGATGTTGCTATTAAGGCTACTGGCAGTGTTGTGGTTTACAACTCATTTAGTTCATCTTCGCAAAATCTAGATATTGATACTAGATTGGAGGGCTCAAATGGTAAAATGTATAAAACAACCAAGAAAGTTACTGTACCAGGTATCAAAAAAGACGGGACGCCAGGGAGCATAGAGGTGGGCATATATGCGACGGAAGCAGGGGCAGAATATAACACCCCTCCCATTGATTTTAAGATTTTTGGTTTTAAAGGCACTCCTAAATATACGAAATTTTATGCTAGATCAAAAGGCTCTGTAGATGGAGGTTTTAAGGGTAAATCCTCCGCGCTCTCTCTTCTTGATAAAACTACTGCCATAAAAAGTCTCGAAGTAACTTTAAAAGAGAAAATGTTCAAAAAAGCCAAAGAAGAAATCCCTGCTGGATTTGTGATTTTCCCAGATGGTGTGTTTTTGGATATGAAAGAAAAAGACGTTACTTTCACCCCAGATAAAGACAGAAAAGTTCTGGTTGTTGCCAAGGCCACATTTTATGGATTTCTTTTTAATGAAAAAAAATTAACGCAAAAAATAGCAGAAAATACCGTGGATGAATATAACGGAAGTGAAATTTATATTCCTAATATAAAGAATTTGTCATTTTCTCTAACAAACAAAGAGGGTGTTTCTTTTAGAGATGTGAAAAGTGTGAAATTCAACCTTGTTGGTAAACCAGAAATGATTTGGAAAGTTGATGAGGAGAAATTTATCACAAGTATTTTAGGAATAAAGAAAAAGAATTTCAATCTAGTGCTATCTCAGTTCGTAAGTATTGATTCTGCCGAGCTAACACTACGTCCATTTTGGAAAATGAGTTTTCCAAAAGACAGAAAGAACATAGACCTCTTAGTCAGCTACCCCGTGCGTTAACAGTTGACTTGGCTTTATATATTTAGTAATATTTATCCACCTGATGAGTTATCAACAAAAAGAAAAAATTTTAACAGCCAAAGGAGTAGTAACTGAATGTCTACCATCTACTTTGTTTAGGGTAAATATAGACGACAAGGAAAGAAACCAAAAAGAAATTTTAGCTTACCTTGGAGGCAAGATGCGTATGCATCGAATCAAGGTTTTGATAGGAGATACAGTTGAAGTGGTGCTAGATTCCTATGGGGGTAAGGGCAGAATAGTCAAGAGGTTGTAATTTTTTTAGTAATAGTGTACAATGACAATTATAGGTTTATAAGAAAAATGAATATTGAAAATAAGGGTATTTTTCCCTTGTTTTTACTTCGTTTATTTAATTAAGTTTGGCGCCTTTATTTTTTAAGTTTTTATGAAAATCAGGTCAACTGTTAAAAAAATATGTGATAATTGCAAGATGGTAAAACGCAATAGGCATTTGCGCGTGGTTTGCTCTAATCCTAAACACAAACAAAAACAATAATTTAAATTTATGAGAATTCTTGGAATAACAGTACCAGATGAAAAGAGGTTGGAAATAGGGCTGACAGTCCTTTATGGGATTGGTGTTCCTCTCTCTAGGAAAATTTTAAAACAAGTAAACATAGATCTAAGCAAGAAAGCTAAAGACCTGACACCTGACGAAGAGAACAAGATTCGTACCATTATAGAAGGTATGAAAATAGAAGGAAATCTAAAAAGAGAAGTGGCTTCTAATATAAAGAGATTGAAAGATATCAAAGCTTATAGAGGGGTCAGACACATGAAAAGATTACCAGTAAGAGGTCAGCGTACCAAGACCAATTCTCGCACCGTTCGTGGCAATGTCAGAAACACCATGGCTTCCGGCAAGAGGAAGGAAAGTAAAACTTAATTATAAAATTATGGGAAAGACAAAGACGACAACACAATCCAAAGAAGAGGTATCAGGCGTCAAGACTGAAGCAGAAGTAAAAATTGCGCCTCTTAAAACTCCCAAAAAGAAAGTTACTTCAGGTATTCTTTTTATAGATGCTACTTTTAACAACACCAAGGTTCTTTTTGCGGACAGATCAGGCAATACACTTTTCTGGTCAAGTTCTGGTAGTTTGGGTTTTAGGGGAGCAAAGAAAGGTACACCCTTTGCCGCTTCCAAAGTAGGCGATATTATAGGAGAGAAGGCTTCCGTACTAGGGGTAAAGGATTCAGGAGTTGTTGTTCGAGGAGTGGGTTCTGGCCGAGAGCCAGCTATTCGAGCTTTTATGGCGCACGGTATAGAAATAACTTCAATAAAAGACGCTACTCCAGTACCTCACAACGGACCAAAAGCTAAAAAACCACGAAGAGTATAAAAAGATAATTAATTTTTTAATATATTATGATATCAAAACCGAAGTTTAAAATTGCAAGGAGATTAGGTGCTGGAGTTTATGACAAATGTCAAACTCCTAAGTTTTTAGCATCTTTGAATACTGGTAGTAAATTTGGCAATTTCGGTTCAAAGCGACCCAAAGCTCTTACAGAATACGGCACACAACTGATAGAAAAACAGAAAATTCGTTTTTCTTACGGTATTACAGAACGTCAGCTTTCAAATTATGTTAAAAAAGCCGTTCATGTCAAAGGCGCTGGCACAGCAGAAAAGTTTTACGAGAGTTTAGAATCTCGTCTTGATAATGCCATATATCGCATGGGTCTTGCTCCTAGCAGACGAGCAGCAAGACAGATGGTATCTCATGGGCATTTCATTGTGAATAATCACAAAGTTACCGTTCCTTCATATGAATTAAAAATCGGAGATGTTATAAAAGTGCGAGAGGGTTCAAAAACCAAGAAAATCTTTGAAAATTTAATTGAAAGATTAAAAGATTACAATGGTCCAGGCTGGCTTTCTTTTGATGTAAATAAGATGGAAGGATCTGTTTCTGCTAAAGCAAAAAATATAGACACTTTCCTTGATTTAAATGCAGTGCTTGAATTTTATAGTCGTTAACTTAATCAAATTTGCTTATTAATTATCAAAATTAAAAAATAATTTTTTCCGCACAAAATTTATTTTGTCGGATAAGTATAAAAAAATGCCTGAATATAAAATAATTATGCCTTCTAAACCTCGTATTGTTTTAGAAGAAGAAAATAAAGGAGTATTCGAGATAGATGGTTTGTATCCCGGATATGGACACACCTTAGGCAACAGTCTAAGAAGGATTATTCTTTCTTCTCTTCCAGGTGCGAGCGTAACCTCTATCAAAATAGAAGGAGTTTCCCATGAATTTGAAACCTTGGAAGGTATCAAAGAAGATGTGATTGTTATGATTCTAAATTTGAAGAAGGCTCGTTATAAAATGCTAACCGATGAGCCACAAATGGTTACTCTTTCAATAAAGGGTCCAAAAGAAGTCAAAGCCGGAGATATAAAGACAGGCGGTCAGGTAGAGATATTAAATAGCGATTTGCATATAGTTGAGGTTACAGGCAAGGTTAATTTGAATATTGAAATGAGGATAGAGAAGGGGCTTGGTTTTATCCCTAAAGAAGTGTTACAGAAAGACAAGGTTGATATAGGCACTATCGCTGTAGACGGAATCTTTACTCCGATTCGTCGTGTTTCTTATGAAGTAGAAAATATGCGTGTTGGCGATAATACAAACTACAATCGCTTGAGGATGTCTATAGAGACAGACGGCACTTTGACTCCTCGCGAAGCCTTTACAAAATCAATAGAGATAATGATTAATCAACTCAAGTCAGTTATCGATTTCAAAGAACCGGAAGAAGAAGTTGTATTAGAAAAAAAGTCCGCGCATAGCTCCTCAAGTGCATCATCAGATACAAATGTCGAGACAAAGAAAACTGAAGATTTTACTGATGTGCTAAAGACTCGCACTGATAGTCTTGATTTGTCCACTAGAACCTTAAATGCTCTCACTGGCGCGAATATCCGCACACTTGGCGGACTTGCCAGAAAGAAGAGAGAAGATCTTCTTGAGATAGAAGGCATGGGCGAAAAGGGTATCAGCGAAATAAAAAAGGTTTTAGGCAAGTTTGGCCTTAATCTAAAGGAATAGTTTATATAAAATAAAAAACAGAAAGTTTAAAAACATATGCGACACCACAACAACAAAAGAAAATTCGGTCTGGATAAAAATCAAAGGAAAGCCCTTATGAGTTCTTTGGCCTTGAGTTTGATCGTACGAGAGAAAATCAAAACCACTTTGCCAAAGGCAAAAGAGCTTCGTCCTTTTGTGGAAAAGATTGTTACTAAGGCAAAAAAGAATGATATTGCTACTCGCAGACTGGTTATTTCTTCCTTGTCCAATAGAGCAAAAGAAACCAAGAAACTCTTTGATATCATAGCTCCAAAATATATAGACAAAAAAGGAGGTTATACGAGGATTCTAAAATTAGGCGTAAGAAAATCAGACGGAGCGGAAATGGCACAGATAGAATTTGTATAGCTTGTTTTTAGTCAGTAAATGATTTAGTATAAAAACCAATGAAAAAAGACGAGAAAACAAAAGAAGAAAAAAAAATAAATGCTGAAGGCAGAACCCTAGGCAGAGTGGCAAGCGAAACCGCCATATATTTGATGGGCAAGAACAAACCTTCTTTTGAGAGGAATGTGTATTCAGGTGTTGATGTCAAAGTCATAAACGCTTCTAAAATCAAAATTACCGCCAAGAAACTTGAAAGTCTTTATCATGTCAGATATTCAGGAGAGCGTGGAGGACTTCGTATTTTGAAAGGCACAGAGACAAAAGAAAAGAAAGGAATGAAAGAACTCGTCAGATTGGCTGTCTATAGTATGCTTCCAGACAATAAATTAAAAAAGGAAATGATGAAACATTTAAAAATAGAAGATTAATCAGAGAGAAATAAATGGAAAAGAAAATATCAAAAGAGGAATATATAGAAGCTATAGGCAGAAGGAAAACTTCCACTGCTAGAGTGCGCATTTACCAATCTTCCAAATCTTCCTTTACTGTGAATGGCAAAGATGCAAAAGACTATTTTCAAACTGAAGAACAGCGTCGTTTGGTATCAGACAGTATCACAAAAGGTTTAGAAGGTACAGAAAAAATGGAGTACAAATGGAAGGTAGAAGCAAAGGTTTCCGGCGGAGGTATACATTCTCAAGCCGAAGCAGTTAGACATGGTATTGCTCGAGCATTATCTAAATTTGACATAAACCTACGTCCTCAACTCAAAGATCTTGGTTACCTCAAGCGTGATCCTCGCGCAAAAGAACGCCGAAAATTCGGTCTCAAAAAAGCCCGCAAAGCTCCAAAGTGGTCAAAACGTTAAAATGCAAAAATGCCAAGGGAAATCCTTGGCATTTGACTTTTCATTGAATAAGTCCTATCATAAAAGCTCTTAATATTATTAAAAACCCAATACATTTATGCGTATTTTCAAGAATTTTTCGATTTCGGTTTTGTTGCTTATTACAGCTTTTAGCCCTTTGGTATCCATCGTTCCCCAGGTTTCTGCCGCTCGCATCATAGACTCTGCCAACCTCGGAGGCAAACAAAGCGTAATAGTAAAGGGAAACGCTATGGTAAATGTGAATATGACGGTAACCTCCACCTCTCCGTCAAACTGGTTCTCCACTAAATACAAAATAGGCAACAACGAATGGATATGCATAGATACAGCAAACCACAAAGCAGGTACTACAGCCACAATAAAGTTTCAGATAAAGGCTCCATCTAGACCAGGAAAATATACTGTATTACTGAAAGCTTACGGTGGCAATGATTGTACCGCTCACCACGGTTCTCCTATTATTGTTCTAACAGATGGCATAGTAATAGAGGGAGAGATAATTCCTCCGAAACCAAAGGGGGATTTGTCAGAATATAGCGCTGTGATTTTGAATTATCCCGATACTGCATCCGTAAATTATACCAATACGAGCTGGCAAACATATCAGCAAGCCTTGAATACAAACATCGTTACCACAGACAATACTCAAGCTGAAATAGACACAGCAGTAAACAATATCAAAATAGGGCAGAGCTTACTTCTAAAAAAATCAAACCTGAATTCATACAACGGTGTGCTCTTGGCATATCCAGAATCTTTTTCATATCTATATACAAATACTAGCTGGAATATATACAAAAATGTTTTAGATACTAACGCAGTAAACACAGAAGATACTCAAAATAGGGTAGATGAAGCAACACAAAAAATATCCGAAGCACAAAATTCTATCGTTATCAAAGCGGATCTAACAGAATACAGAAAAGTATTAGAACAAGTGCCGACAGAAGCCAAGAATAGTTATACAGAAGACTCTTGGAATGCATATATATTAGTATTGGAAGCTAACAACAAATTAACTACAGAGAATACGCAAGCCGAAGTGGACAATGTTGTCGATCTCTTGAAAAAAGCGCAAAGCCTTTTGGTGAAAAATAGTGATGGTGAACTACAGGGTTTTTACGATCCAACTATTCCTGTTGCCGTAAAAACAAAAATTCCAAAAAACAAGAAAACTCCAAAAGAGGAACGGGATATAAATTCCGAGAAAGCAAACAGACTTTTCAATATTTTAAACGGTTTGCAGGCTCTCGATGTGAACAAAATGAAAGCGAGCGAAGTTGCGAGCGTTGAAAAAGAAATACAAATAATAAAAGAAAATGCGAAAATAAAGGCAAGCGCAAGCATTACTGATTTTTTGCTGCCCGAGGGATCCGCCCCTGTAATCGAGGGAAGGGCGCAAGGACAAAAAATCAGTGATGCTGGAGCCTTTGAAACCCTAAAACAAATCAACCAACAGCTTGCAACAGAAGTGGAAAAAGAAGGGGGTGGTGCAGTGGAAAGCCCGTATTTTATGGCTTTGCAACTTGCCCCGGAGAAGGCGGGGGACTATACTCCCAACGACCCTCTGTGGCACAAGCAGACATATCTGCATCGTATTTTAGAAACAAATAAAAAGATTTGGAATACAAAAGCAAATACAGGTTCATTGCCTGTGGTGGCGGTGATAGATGCTGGAGTGGATTTTTCTCACCCCGATCTATTTCTTTCAAAATGGACGACACAGAATTGTGTAAATGAAAAAACAGAAGCAATAGGTTCTTGCGATGGTGGGTATGATTTCGTAGGGGATGACAAAGACCCATATCCGACAGACGGATATTCACACGGCACGGCGGTGGCATCTATCATCGGAGCATCGGCTGATGATGGTATGGGCATATCTTCTGTATCCAGAGGCAATGTAAAGATAATGTCTCTACGCGTGGCGGATTATGGACTATTACAGACAGATGATATAGTGCGAGCGATACTTTTCGCGGTGCACAACGGAGCGGAAATAATAAACATGTCTTTTGCAGGGCCTACATATTCAAAGCAACTCGAAGAAGCGATAAGGTATGCGCAGGATCACGGAGTATATATGGTGACTTCTGCTGGAAATTATGGTTTCAATATTGATGAGACAAAAATATATCCAGCGAGTTTCAATAATGGCAACCTGATTACAGTCGGCGCACTCGATGGTTCTGGAAACATAGCTTCATTTTCAAACTATGGAAAAACAGTGGATGTGTTTGCTGAAGGTGTGGGAATACTCTCTGCAAAATCAGGAGGCGAATATGGAGAAATGAATGGTACTTCATTTTCCGCACCGATAATTTCCGCTTATTTGGTGGCAAAATCAAATGACAATATTGATGCCAAAAAAGCGATAGAACAATTACCGAAAATTCCCACTCTTGCCAGCTATTCTAAAAACGGAAAAGTATTCGGTGGCGGTCGTTCTCTCTCTGGCGCAAAACTTTCACAAAGTGAGATAGATATAAAACTCAAAAAAGACACTGAAGGCAACTCTATAAATCCTCAATCCAAAGCAGGCGAGATAATCGATCCAAAAACATTTGTGCCGGATACTTTTAGCCTGCAAGCATTGTCTGCGCCACAACTCCTCGCTCCGGGTAGTGTAGTTCAGCCGGGGATATCTGTCGCACATACAAATGGTAAAGTTACATTTTATTGGTCTGCTGTTTCCGGTGCTTTGCAATACGGTGTACATGTCAGAGATAATGTAACAAATGAATTGATAGTGGATTGCAATTGGCCTTCGTGCAATTATGGTACGAATTTTACTCCAAATTATTCTTTCATCCCCGGCAGATCATACCGATGGAATATGGTAGCCTATGAGTCCAACGGCACAAAGGGAGTTTTTTCTTCATTATTTTATTTCACTGTCATAAATCCTGCCACAGTACCTGCGACACCGACAGGTCTCACTCCTGGTTATACTTCTGCTTACGGTCCTATACTTTCAGGAAATACTGTGACCATTTCTTGGAATCCTGTTTCAAATGCTACTCATTATTTAGCATATATAGCTGATCTCACTACAGGTTTAGATATTTTTAAAGATAGAACTGTGTATGGCACATCTACCACTTCGCCTGCGCTTGCTCTAGGTCACAGATATGTTTGGGGTGTCAGAAGCGTGAATGCTGTCGGTACTTCTCTTTATCCACCTTATTACTATTTCCAAACACAACCTTCACAAAACACTCCACCTTCTGTGCCAACTATCTCTGGATCGGGCAGTGTGAATGTAAACAACAACTACAATATTTCTATGGTCTCCACAGATGGAGAAGGCGATAGAATCTGGTATCAGATCAACTGGGGTGACGGCACTATGGGTTCTACTGCTTTCAATTCTTCCGGAACTCCAGAGTTTGCTGGACACACATATAGTGCTGTCGGGAGCTATTGCATTTCTGTCAGAGCTTTTGACTATCCTGGATTAACTTTGGGATATTCTCCTTGTAATTATGTCACGGTAAAAACCCCTCCACTGCAACCACCTACTATGTCCGTTACTCCTGCTGTACAGACTGTGGGTTATGGAGAACAGGCTCTGTATGATTTGACGACTACATACACATCTTCTTGCTCTGTCTGGGACGCGACAGGATTTTTGTACACTCTTGCTGGTTCGCTAAACGGACGCTATCCTACACGTGCTATGTTCACGAGTAAGACCTTTACCATGAAATGTGTAGGATTAAATGGTTCCTCTATACAGCAAAATTTCACCGTAAATGTCTCAAACACCTTACCAAAGGTGACCTTTAGCAATATCCCAAACACAAGAAATGGCGACACAAACACGATAACCCTCACAACTCAAAACATTCCAGTTGGATCAGTCATTGATATCGTTCCATTGATGGGAAATATTAACCCTCAACATATCATTACCACAGGTACAGTAAATACCGTTCCTTTTACCATCACTTCAGCTACAGGAAGCATCATAATAGGAGCATATTACAGAGCAAACACAGCTGGCAGTAAATTTGAGCTTGTAGGCATTTCAAATTCTTTCACCGTCTCAAGCGGAGCAGGATGTCTAGCAGATACAGATCTTGCTAGGCAAGACCTAGCAAGTTTCATTGATCTTGAAAAAGGAGAAATCAAATCCTTATCTTCACTCGAAGGTCTGTGCCTTCCACAGAATCCTGACCTAGGGGAGCCGTATCTAGTCAGTCCTGGTAGAGAAGACAAGAATAATCCTGAAATAGTGTATGGACCAAATCAAACCCTAGAGATAGCATATGTCCCCAACGCTATCAGATATGAAGTAAATATCAGAGACATCTCTGTAAACAATGAACTCACTGTCTACAAAACTACAGGTCAATTTGTAGATGTAGTCTTAAAAGAAGGACACAACTACACATGGAATGCTAATGCCTTTGATTCTCAAAATAGATCAGGATGGTTTGCAGACAGAAAGTATTTTAATGTTAGATCTCAAAATCCCAACACTCCACCTACAATATCAGTAACTCCCACAACTCAAACAATAGAGGAAGGAACAGACGGAAGCTTTGTTCTTTCTTCCACTAATACCACTTCTTGTGACATAACAGGAGCTGGACTCGTAAACCACCGTCTTGCTAATGGTGATTACGGTATTGGACCTATGTATCGAACTGCCATATTTACTTTCAGATGTATTGGATCAAATGGCCAAGCAGTATCTCAAGACATCATTATCACTGTGAACAAGAAAGAAGTGGTACCACCACCAGGCATCCCCACAGCCATCATCTCTCAAATCTTAAATACCAAAACGAGCGAACTTTTTCCGATAACGATCAATACCACAAATATTGCAGATGGAACGAATCTTGAACTCACTTCTTTCGGTGTCCCAAATGATGAAGACCAACCACTTTTTGCTATGGGGACTGTGATTCCAAAGACAGTAACAATACAGAACAATACTTATACAGGAAATATCAAAGTAACTTCAGCTATCAACAAAGTGAAATTAAAAGTCTCGTACAATGGAAATGTTTTAACAACTTCAAATACATTCGATATTGATCCTACATGTTATTCTTCTCTTTCAGAACTCGAACTATCTGAATTTGAGCTTTCTGGTTTGTGTACTCCGAAGAATATATATCTACAGAATCCGGAACCCCTAAGTCCAGGCAAGGCCTGGACAGGGGAGGAAGTAGACTCTACAACCCAGACTTTCAAATGGACAACAGTCTCCGGAGCTACAAAATATGCACTGTATGTTCGTAATATGACAACAGGAAACCTTGAAGTAGACAAAGAAGACATATCTACAAACTCATATACAGCAAATCTAAATCCAGGATCATTGTACTACTGGCACATCAGAGCTAAAGACAGCAACAATCAAGGTGGATGGTTATCAGAAAAACTATACTTTAAAACTAAATCCCAAGAAATTGTCCCTACTACCTGCACCACAGACTGTTTTTCAAATGTTATGTTCTTTCCTGGGATTATGGGGTCGAGGTTGTATGAGGAGAAAGGTTCATTGGATTGTGGTGAAGTACTAAACGGCAGTGAATGTTTCTGGGATAAAGAGTTGTGGGTCTCTCTTGCTGCCTTGCATGATGATCATAGAAGAATGGCATTAGATTCGAATGGCAAGAAGATCTACGATATTTACACAAAAGAAGACAAAGGATTAGTAGAAGAAGTTCCAGGCTTCATAGGTCTTAATATTTACAAATCTTTTGCTGATGATCTGAAGGATTTGAAAAATAGTAATGTGATAACAGACTACTCATTAGTGCCTTACGATTGGAGATTATCACTCGAAGATATCATCACTAATGGAAAAGTGGGGGAAAGAAACAAGCTATCATATGCTGACTCACAAAACTTTTCCGAGTCTTTCATTCTTAAGAAACTTCGAGATCTGCAATCAAATTCAAAATCAGGTAAAGTCACATTGATAGGCCATTCAAACGGAGGATTGGTGATCAAAGCCTTAATACAAAAATTAAAAGATGCAAACGATCCTCTTTACAATCAGATAGATAAAGTAATATTAGTAGCCACTCCGCAAGTGGGAACTCCGGAAGGATTTCTTTCTTTATTACATGGCACTAGATTAGCTGCTTTTGGAGCTGTGATGACCGCCACAAACAATAGGTATCTCGCAGAGAATATGCCCACCACATACAATCTACTCCCATCAAAAGGGTACTTCGACATCCAAGGTGATCCTTCATTAAATCTGAACAAGATAATAACTTTCCCAAATCACGAACTATTTTCCAAACAAACAGAGAAATATGGTACAGAAATATCAAATTTCACAGAGTTTAAAGATTTCATTCTAGGTAAAGAAGGAAGAGAAAAACCAACAGGGGATGACCTAGACAATGCAAACAATGGCAATGAAAATCTGTACAACAACGCTGAAAAGATTCATCAAATGCTAGATAATTGGCAAGCTCCAGAAAATACGAAGGTGATACAGGTTGCGGGGTGGGGGATAAAAACATTTGCAGGTATAGAGTATATGGCTAAAAAATATGGTGAAAAATGTGAGTTTGGTATTTGCGGGATTCCAATTATAAAACCTTTCCCTAAAACAAAGACCTCCTTTGAAGGCGATGAAACAGTAGTAACATCCTCTGCCCTTTGGATGAATACAGATGCTAACACAGAACGATGGTGGGTAGATTTGAAGAAAGAGGGAGGATTTTTTGAAAAAGACAGAACGCATAAAGATATCCTCGAGGTTTCTAATTTAAGAAATTTTATAAAGGCAGAGATTAAAGATGCTTCATTTTCCGATCCAGAAAATATAATTGTAAATTCAAAACCCAATTATTCTCTTTCAGAAATGAAAACAGACATTGTTCTGAATCTTTATTCTGGAGGCTATGTGTATATATCAGATAGTACAGGTAGAATTACAGGTATAGTAAATGGAGAGACGAAAGAAGAAATTCCAAACTCCAGATACATGGAAGTAGGAAATACAAAATACATTTCTGTAGAAGAAGGCATTAAATACACAGTACACATAGATGGAAATAACCAAGAAATGATATTATTAGATGTAGATAAAGAAATAAATGGAATTGTTTCAGAAACGAAGTCATTACAAACAGAATCAAAAGAAAGAATTACACTAGACTTGTCTGCTACTTTTGATTTGCAAGCATTAACAATTAACTAAAATACAATGGATAAGATGTTGAATTGGTTTACAAGAAAAAAGGTACTGTTTATTACTTTTTTTCCAGGAGTTGTATCAGTTTTTTTAATAAACAAAGCCGAGTCTACTTTTACTAATGATATATATGGAATAATGGGATACTATTTGGCATTGTTTGGTCTTGTTTTTCTTGTGGCTCTAATTGTCTATCTTTTTAAAGATAATGTTTTTTTTGCATGGAGAAAATTTACATTTATTTATTTATTTATTTATTTATTTATTTATTTATTTATACCTTTAAATTGTGGTTTTTGGGATTTCATGGTTTGTAAGGAGGAAATCAATTTGATATTGATGCCCATTTATCTAGTTGTAACTTTCTTCCTCGTCCTCTTCAAAACATTCAAAAAAGACAAAACAAATGTTCCAACGTCTCCAAACTAAAAATCTTTTTTCTGCAATAAATTTAGATTAATAATAATTAGAATGAAAAAGTATGGATCAAAATAATACAAGTTGCTGAAGGTAAGGGTGTCAGGTACCCTTTTAATTAAAATCTGATATAATCAAAATATGGGAAGAGTTCTACGTACAGATATTGGTGAATATTGTTATCATGTTATCAATCGCGCAAACGCGCGTCTACCGATCTTCTTTAAAGAAGAAGATTACACTCTATTTGAAAATGTCTTAGAAGAAGCAAAAGATAAGTATAATATGCGTATTCTTGCATACATACTAATGCCAAATCATTTTCATCTTGTCCTTTATCCAAAAAGTGACGGAGATCTATGTAAATTTATGCAATGGCTTACATTGACACATACTCAGCGTTGGCACCAAGAAAAAAACACAAAGGGTACAGGCCATCTTTATCAAGGTCGTTACAAATCATTTATTGTTGAAAAAGATAATCATCTGCTCTCAGTCATTCGTTATGTTGAACGTAATCCTCTTCGCGCTAAATTGGTACGAAAGGCAGAAAATTGGAGATTCTCTAGTTTGTGGCGTAAAATACATGGAAGTACCGAACAAAAGAAATTGTTATCAGATTGGCCTATATCAAAACCCAATAATTATCTATCACTAGTCAATGAATCACAACCTAGTGAAGAGGAAGAAACTATTAGACATTCGGTGACGAAAGGGAAGCCTTATGGAAGTGATGATTGGTCGATGAAGATTATTAAGAAATTTAGATTGGAAGCGACAATTCGTTTACCCTGGAGACCTAGAAAGGGTACCTGACACCCTTCTTCTCATCAACCTAAACACCAACACTGTCCATACCCGGTATGGACTCGAAGGTCTCTGCGTTCCACCAAACCCAAATCTAGCAGAACCATATCTAGTAAGTCCTGGTTCAGAAGACAAAAACAATCCTGAAATAGTGTATGGACCAAATCAAACCCTAGAGATAGCATATGTCCCCAACGCTATCAGATATGAAGTAAATATCAGAGACATCTCTGTAAACAATGAACTCACTGTCTACAAAACTACAGGTCAATTTGTAGATGTAGTCTTAAAAGAAGGACACAACTACACATGGAATGCTAATGCCTTTGATTCTCAAAATAGATCAGGATGGTTTGCAGACAGAAAGTATTTTAATGTTAGATCTCAAAATCCCAACACTCCACCTACAATATCAGTAACTCCCACAACTCAAACAATAGAGGAAGGAACAGACGGAAGCTTTGTTCTTTCTTCCACTAATACCACTTCTTGTGACATAACAGGAGCTGGACTCGTAAACCACCGTCTTGCTAATGGTGATTACGGTATTGGACCTATGTATCGAACTGCCATATTTACTTTCAGATGTATTGGATCAAATGGCCAAGCAGTATCTCAAGACATCATTATCACTGTGAACAAGAAAGAAGTGGTACCACCACCAGGCATCCCCACAGCCATCATCTCTCAAATCTTAAATACCAAAACGAGCGAACTTTTTCCGATAACGATCAATACCACAAATATTGCAGATGGAACGAATCTTGAACTCACTTCTTTCGGTGTCCCAAATGATGAAGACCAACCACTTTTTGCTATGGGGACTGTGATTCCAAAGACAGTAACAATACAGAACAATACTTATACAGGAAATATCAAAGTAACTTCAGCTATCAACAAAGTGAAATTAAAAGTCTCGTACAATGGAAATGTTTTAACAACTTCAAATACATTCGATATTGATCCTACATGTTATTCTTCTCTTTCAGAACTCGAACTATCTGAATTTGAGCTTTCTGGTTTGTGTACTCCGAAGAATATATATCTACAGAATCCGGAACCCCTAAGTCCAGGCAAGGCCTGGACAGGGGAGGAAGTAGACTCTACAACCCAGACTTTCAAATGGACAACAGTCTCCGGAGCTACAAAATATGCACTGTATGTTCGTAATATGACAACAGGAAACCTTGAAGTAGACAAAGAAGACATATCTACAAACTCATATACAGCAAATCTAAATCCAGGATCATTGTACTACTGGCACATCAGAGCTAAAGACAGCAACAATCAAGGTGGATGGTTATCAGAAAAACTATACTTTAAAACTAAATCCCAAGAAATTGTCCCTACTACCTGCACCACAGACTGTTTTTCAAATGTTATGTTCTTTCCTGGGATTATGGGGTCGAGGTTGTATGAGGAGAAAGGTTCATTGGATTGTGGTGAAGTACTAAACGGCAGTGAATGTTTCTGGGATAAAGAGTTGTGGGTCTCTCTTGCTGCCTTGCATGATGATCATAGAAGAATGGCATTAGATTCGAATGGCAAGAAGATCTACGATATTTACACAAAAGAAGACAAAGGATTAGTAGAAGAAGTTCCAGGCTTCATAGGTCTTAATATTTACAAATCTTTTGCTGATGATCTGAAGGATTTGAAAAATAGTAATGTGATAACAGACTACTCATTAGTGCCTTACGATTGGAGATTATCACTCGAAGATATCATCACTAATGGAAAAGTGGGGGAAAGAAACAAGCTATCATATGCTGACTCACAAAACTTTTCCGAGTCTTTCATTCTTAAGAAACTTCGAGATCTGCAATCAAATTCAAAATCAGGTAAAGTCACATTGATAGGCCATTCAAACGGAGGATTGGTGATCAAAGCCTTAATACAAAAATTAAAAGATGCAAACGATCCTCTTTACAATCAGATAGATAAAGTAATATTAGTAGCCACTCCGCAAGTGGGAACTCCGGAAGGATTTCTTTCTTTATTACATGGCACTAGATTAGCTGCTTTTGGAGCTGTGATGACCGCCACAAACAATAGGTATCTCGCAGAGAATATGCCCACCACATACAATCTACTCCCATCAAAAGGGTACTTCGACATCCAAGGTGATCCTTCATTAAATCTGAACAAGATAATAACTTTCCCAAATCACGAACTATTTTCCAAACAAACAGAGAAATATGGTACAGAAATATCAAATTTCACAGAGTTTAAAGATTTCATTCTAGGTAAAGAAGGAAGAGAAAAACCAACAGGGGATGACCTAGACAATGCAAACAATGGCAATGAAAATCTGTACAACAACGCGGAACAAGTGCATCAAATACTTGATAACTGGCAAGCACCGGAAAATACAAAAGTGATACAGGTAGGGGGATGGGGGGAGAAGACATTGGCAGGGATAGAGTATGGAACAAAATCAACTGGTTGTTTACCTCTCAACTGTCCTCCTTCCAATAGGACTATGTATCCAAAGGCTAGAACGACAAAGGAAGGAGATGAAACCGTGGCTATTTCATCTTCTTTGTGGATTAATACCTCTGACAGGGTAGAGAGGTGGTGGGTGGATTTGAAGAGTTATAATGAAGAAAGTTTTCCAGACAAGTCACATAAAAACATTCTAGAAGTCTCAAATCTAAGAAATTTTTTAAAGGCAAGAATACAAGATACTTCTTTTTCTGACCCAGAAAACATCGTCATAAACTCCCGTCCCGCAACCTCTCTTTCAGAGGTAAATACTGATATAGTTCTAAACCTATATTCTGGGGGTGAAATGTATGTCACTGATAATGACGGCAGAAAGACAGGTTTCGATAAAACCACAGGTCAGGTTTTTGAAGAAATACCAAATTCCAGATACATGGAAATAGGAAATACTAAGTATATCTCTGTACAAGAAGGTACTAAATACACAGTACACATAGATGTAAATAACCAAGAAATGATACTATTAGATGTAGATAAAGAAATGAATGGAATTGTTTCAGAAACAAAGACATTACAAATAGAATCAAAAGAAAAGATTACATTAGATTTACCAGTTTCTTTTGATTTGCAAGCATTAACTTTTAACTAAAATTTTATGGATAAATTACTTGAGTGGTTTACAAGAAAGAGAATAATTACAGCTTCTTTTTTTATGGTTGTTCTGTACTTTGTGTCATATTTCAACAAAGCATTAGGATTGCCAAAGATATATAAGAACTTTTGTTGTATTGACGATAGAACAGCTAATTTGTTCATAATTTCTGTTCCCATTTTTATCTTCTCGATAGTGGGTTTTTACCTAAAAGATAAAACTTTTTCCTCTTGGAAAAAGTTTACATTTATTTATTTATTTATTTATTTATTTATTTATTTATTTAGTCCCACTCAAGGCAATGGCTTTCTTTGGATACAGAGAGAGGCTACCGCCTTTTTAGGCACAATCTTATATTTCATCCTGTCTATCTTTTTGATCTTCTTCAATTCCCTCAAAAAAGACAAACCAAATGTCCCAGCTTCCCAAAACTAAAAATCTCCTTTCCACATTCCTTCTTCTCATATTCATACTTTCACCACTACAAGTCTTTGCCCAGCAACCCTTCACCGTAAATGTCTCAAACACCACACCAAAGGTCACCTTTGGTAACATTGGAAACATAAGAAACGGAGACACATTTCTCATCAATTTTAAAACGGAAGGCATCCCCGTAAATGAAAGCCAGTCCGAGGAGATAACCCTACACCTTTCGATGGGCAATCTTTCTCCGAATTCAATCCGTCCACCATATCCGAACTACTACGAAGAGTTTACAATCACTTCAGCCTATGGACCCGTCACTATCACAGCAAAATACAACGGCCAAACAGTAGGTACCTCCTCCTTCACCGCTTCCTCTAGCTTAAGCTGTCTAGCAGAAGAAGGGGAATATGAACATTTAAACAAAGAACAGGAAACATTAAAAATAGATCTAAACAAAAAGAAAACATTCAAACTCGAAGGCCTCTGTGCTCCTGCAAACCCAAATCTAAAGGAACCATTTCTAATTTCTCCCGATGATGGTGCTTCAGTCATGACTTCAACCCAAACATTCACTATCACTCCTTCAGTAGGAGCTTCCACTTACGATATTAATATTCGTGATTATTACAACGGAGGATTACTATTACCTGTATGTCAAAATCTGGCTACCACTTCTTGCACAGTAAATCTTCAAAAAGGACATAGTTACGGCTGGAACGCAAACGCTCACGACTCACTCGGTCGTTCTGGATGGTTCACAGATAGATGGTATTTTTACATAGTAAACAATGAACCTGCTACTCCTACCATCTCTGTAACTCCAACCACTCAAACAGTGGAAGAAGGACAGAATGGAACATTTACCCTTTCTAGCACCAACACTTCTTCCTGTGATATTTCTGGGGCAGGATTAGTAAATTACCCTTTGCACAATACCACTTACAACATCGGACCGATGTATCAGACTACGACATTTACTTTTAGATGTTTAGGATCAAATAGCCAAGCTGTCACACAAGACATCACAATCACTGTGAACAAGAAAGAAATTCCACCACCACCTCCAGGAGTCTCCACAGTATCTTGGAACAACATTTCTCAAGTTCAAAATGGTTCTGAATTTGATATCATTTTGAACACTCAAAATATCCCAAATGGTTCAAATATTTCTCTGTCATCTAGTATGGGAAATATCTACCCAAAATCTGTAACAATACAGAGCAATCAATATTCTGGAAAAGTAAAACTCACTTCTGCTATAAATCAAGTAAAACTAACAGCGACATACAATTCTGCTACAGCAACATCGAATGAATTCAAGGTGTTACCTGCTTGTTCATCTACTCTATCAGAGTTTGATCTGAACCAATTTGAATTAAATGGTCTTTGTACTCCAAAGAATATATATTTACCGAATCCAGAACAAATATCCCCAGGTAAGTATTTCTCATCAGATGAAACAGCAAAAAATTCATCTGTTCCAGAAATATCAAGTACCACCCAAGCATTCTCATGGAACACTGTACCCGGAGCTTCAAAATATGCTTTGTATGTCCGCAACATGACTACAGGAAACCTTGAAGTAGACAAGGAAGACATATCCACAAATTCATACACAGCAAATCTTAATCCAGGATCATTGTACTATTGGCATGTCAGAGCGAAAGACGCTCAAAACCAAGGTGGATGGTTGTCAGAAAAACTATACTTTAAAACTAAACAACAAGAAGTCGCACCTGTTATTTGCACCACAGATTGTTTCTCAAATGTAATGTTCTTCCCTGGGATCATGGGTTCGAGGTTGTATGAGGAGGTAAAGGCTCTGCCAGGACCATCAGCCGATTATTGTGAAGATCTGTTTATGAATTGCGTTGAAGATAAAGAGTTGTGGGTTTCCATCAGAATTTTACCCGATGAACAAAAGAGAATGGCGTTGAATGAAAATGGCAAAAAGGTTTTAGACCTTTACACTAAAAATGATACAGTAAACGATTCATTTTCAGATGAAACAGGAATCGTTGATGATGCTTATGGTATTAATATTTACCAGTCATTCATAGATGATCTACGAGACTGGAAAGAAAAAGATAAGACCATAAATGATTATGCTTTTATTCCTTACGATTGGCGTTTATCACTAGATGACATTATCACAAACGGAAAAGTAAAAGAAAGAGGCAAACTCTCATACACAGAAGATCAAACTTTCTCAGAATCTTTCATACTCAAGAAACTTCGAGATTTGCAATCAAATTCAAAATCAGGAAAAGTCACACTGATAGGACACTCAAATGGTGGACTAGTCATCAAGGCATTAATACAGAAACTCAAAGATCAAAACGATCCACTGTATGATAAAATAGATAAAGTGATATTCGTAGCTACACCACAAGTGGGAACGCCGGAGGGATTTCTTTCTCTTCTGCATGGAACTAGGTTAGTATACGGTGTTGTTATGACTGCCACAAACCAAAGATACCTCGCAGAAAATATGCCCACAACATACAACCTCCTTCCTTCAAAGGAATATTTCGATATTCAAGGTGATCCTAGTTTAAATCTAAACAAGATAATTACTTTCCCAAATCACGAACTTTTTTCAAAACAAACAGAAAAATACGGAAATGAAATATCAAATTTCACGGAGTTTAAAGATTTCATTCTTGGTAAAGAGGGGAGAGAAAAACCAACAGGAGATGATTTGGACAATCCAAACAATGGAAACGAAACTTTGTACAACAACGCGGAACAAGTGCATCAAATACTTGATAACTGGCAAGCTCCAGAAAATACGAAAGTGATACAAGTTGGTGGATGGGGGGGAAAAGACCTTGGCGGGGATAGATTATATTGTTGATAAAGATAAATTTCATTCGAAAACAAAAACTACTTTTGAAGGAGATCAGACAGTAGCCACTTCATCTGCTCTATGGATGAATGCATCTGATAAAGTAGAGAGGTGGTGGGTGGATTTGAAGAAAGAGGATAGTTTTCCAAAGGACAGAACTCACAAAGATATCTTGGAAATTTCAAACCTAAGAAATTTTATAAAGGCAAAAATACAAAATAACACTTTTTCTGATCCAGAAAGTATTGTAATAAATTCTCGTCCCACAACCTTGCTCTCAGAAATAAACACTGACATCGTTCTAAATCTCTATTCCGGTGGTGATATGTATATCGTGGACAGTACAGGCAAGAAAACAGGTTTTGACAAAGCTACCAATCAAGTATTTGAAGAAATACCAAATTCAAGATATATGGAAGTAGGAAATACTAAATATATATCTGTAAAAGAAGGAGTTCAATACACAGTAAACATAGATGGAAACAACCAAGAAATGATATTATTAGATGTAGATAAAGAAATTAACGGAATCATTTCAGAGACAAAAAAATTAGAAGTCGAACCGAAAGAAAATACCACACTATATTTACCAGTTTCTTTTGATTTGCAGACATTAATATTTAACTAAAATTTTATGAAGAAATTACTTGAGTGGTTTACAAAAGAAAAGATAACTACAATTTCCTTTGTTTTATCTATAGTGTTTATTGTTTTTCGTTTTATAATGCCATATTATTTTTTCGATTTTTGTCAAAAAACAAATATCTATAATATATGCAATAAAGCTTTCGATTTGTTTTTAATATTTACGATGATTTCTGTTCCAATTCTTGTCTTTTCTTTGATTGTCTTAAAATTAAAAGAATCAGTTTTTATTTTCTGGAGAAGGTTTACTAATATATATATATATATATTATAATCGTTATTATTACCCCTTGGAGTATTAGAGATCAATTTATTAGTCTAGATAAGGAAGCTATCGCTTTCGGGTTTTGTTTTGTGTACATGGCTCTCTCTCTCTCTGATAATTTCAAAATCCCTCAAAAAAGAAAAAACAGACGCATTATCAAATAATTCGATTGAAAAATAATATGAAAAAGAATATTTCATTAGTGCTTTTGCTTTTTGTTTTATTCACATTTGCTGGTCAAACAAAGGCAGCAGAAATAGATTCTTGTTCCATGGGTTATAAATACAGCAACTTGACAGGTATGCCTTGCGCTGCATATCCTTCAGTGTCAAACATTGTAGTTTCAGGTTACGATGAGAGTTGCATCGATCTTACTCAAGACATTACCTACAAAGATAGGGACAAAAATGCCAATGGACCTGTATATTTCTTACAGAAATTTCTTAAATCAAAAAAATATTTAAGCGGTAAAAATGATGGTGTGTTTGGCCCAATGACTTTGAGAGCGGTTAAGTCTTTCCAAAAGAGTAACAATTTAGAAATTAGTGGTTTAGCAGATTTAAAAACAAGATTAAGAATAAGGCGTTTATCGTGCGATCAACCTATCCCAGATTTATCTGAATACCAAGCAGTTTTGGCAAATTATGATTATACTTTAATTCCTGGTTACAAATATGATCAATTACCTTCAGAAAGATATACCAAAAAAAGTTGGGCTGAATATCAGGAAGTTATAAAATCTAATTTGGTTACAGAAGATAATACTCAAGATGAAGTAGATCAAGCTTCAAATAATCTAAAAATAGGACAAAGTAAATTGGTAAGAAAAGGTAATTTGAATTCTTATAACGGAGTTTTGTTGGCGTACACCGAATCGTCTTCTTGTCGTCTTACCGAAGAAAGTTGGAATGCGTATAAAGAATTTATAGCTCAAAATAAAGTAACTGAGGAGGATTCTCAAGATCGGATAGATGCCGTAGTAGAAGGACTTGGTAATATGCAGAAACTTTTAAAAAGAAAAACTGGAATAACGGTTTGTCCTATCTAATGCAACTTGGATTTATAAACTTAAATTTATTTTAACGCACAAAAATCCCTCTTGAAAAAAGAGGGATTTTTGTGCTAATATGCTTGTATGACAGACGAAAAGGACACAAATGAAGAGGAAATAGAGGAAACTGCAAAGGACAGTGAAGTTAGTGAAAAAGAGGTAGATGACTCTGAAGTTTTGGACTTCGAGTTTAATGAAGACGGTGAGGAAGGGGATATTGGGGTCAGATATTGGGGTCAGCCACCATTGTTTTTAATAATTTAAAAGGGTAACATTAATAAAGAGTGGAAAAAGAATGGTGGCTGTCCCCTTATCTCCTTATCTCTTATCTTATTCTTTTATTCTTTTGAATTTGCGAAAGATTTGCGGAAGTCGGACTTCCGCGACATCGTTGCCTTATAGTTGAATCGGAGCTATTATACCAATATGGATGAAAGTATTGACGTTGTTTCAATTATTGATGCTAAAAATAAAGAGAAAATAAAGGCAGGAAGGTTGAAACTAAAGGAGCAACACTCTGCGATTTTTAATATGAGACTAAAAGTCCCAGAAATTTTATTTCCTAACCCCATATATTATACTGGGATCAATAGACTCGTTCATCCAGATATTAAATCTGTCGGTCCAAGTGAATTTTCTCTTTCAGATATTGACACCTGTCAGATTCCGGAAGCCTTAACAGTTTTATATATCAATAAAGTATATGAATATATCAAAGATAAAGGATTGCTTGATAAATGTCTCGGGATAAGAGAAGGAATCGCTTTAATGCAGGGAGAGGACATTTCAAAAGATGGCGATCCTGAGGAAGTCTACAAGAAAAGAATAGAATGGTTTAAAATTATAAGAAAATATCTCAAACATCATCGTGAAAACAGAAGGATAATTTTATTTAAGTCTATTGCTCGCATGAAGAATGGTCACATGGTCGTACCTGTACTTTGTGATGAAGAAATGAAGCTCAAGTGGGTATATGTCTGTCAAAATCATTTTTCAAAATACCTCGATGTGATCCCTGTGTTTAAAGAAAGTGTAAAAATAGAATAAATAGGTCAAGTATCTTTGATTTGTAAAGATAAATATTTTGGTTTTAACGCACAAAAATCCCTCTTGAAAAAAGAGGGATTTTTGTGTTAATATGCTTGTATGGCAGACGAAGATTCTAAGGAAATAACAGACGATGAAATACAAAGCTCTTCTCCCGCGGGAGAGGGGAAAGAAACAGATGATGGCGCCTCTGGTGTTTCTGATGATACAGAGGTGCTCGAATTCGAGTTCAATGAAGACGGCGAAGAAGACTTGAAAAAGACTATCAAGAAATTGCGAGCTGATCTGAAACAGGTAAAATCTGAAAAAGAAGAATATTTGACAGGTTGGCAGAAAGAGCGGGCAGATTTTGCGAATTTCAAGAAACAAGAGGAAGACAGAAAAGCAGTCTTCTCAGAAGCTATGCGTGAGCGCATGTTGACCAGATTTTTGTCCGTGATTGATAGTTTTAATATGGCTTTTGCCAAC
The DNA here is from genome assembly GCA_964361705.1 of uncultured Candidatus Saccharibacteria bacterium. Classification (GTDB taxonomy): domain Bacteria; phylum Patescibacteriota; class Minisyncoccia; order Phycocordibacterales; family UBA9973; genus UBA9973. The sequence goes on along the minus strand of CAYIBP010000001.1, from coordinate 70,323 downwards.
AAAGAAGCATGGGAAAAAGTAGATCAAAATTGGCGCAAGGGAGTGGAATATATTTACTCTCAACTCAATACTATTTTTGAAGAATATGGTGTGAAAGAGATAGGTCGTGTGGGCGAGGATTTTGATCCAAATCTTCATCAATCTATGGATATTACTGCTACCGATAAACAAGAAGACAATCATAAAATTTCCGTAGTGATTCAAAAGGGTTACAAGCTGGGTGAAAGAGTTTTGCGTCCAGCACGCGTCAATGTTTTTGAATACAATGGAGAAACAGGAAACTAAAACACATTCGTCAAACTCAGTGTCCGCGACTTGTCAGAGTTGCAAGGCTAGCTTTACCATCGAGCCGGATCATTTTGCTTTTTATAAAAAGATGGATGTGCCGGTGCCGGACAAATGCCCTGATTGCAGGCAACAGATCAGATATGCTTTTAGGAATGAAAGGAGGCTGTATAGGGGTGTGTGCAATTTATGCAACAAGTCTATAGTGACAGTGTATTCTCCAGATAAGCCTTTTAAGGTTTTTTGCACTTCGTGTTTTTGGAGCGACAAATGGAGCGCGCTTGACTATGGGCGCGATTTTGATTTTACAAAACCATTTTTTGAACAGTTTTATGATCTGTTACTAGAGTGTCCGAGGATAGCTTTGCTCAATAAGAATACTATTAACTCTGACTATACAAATCACGCTGGCGACAATAAAGATTGCTACCTGTCTTTTTGCATGTTCAATTGCGAAAATATGCTCTACTGTACAAATACTTGGGAGAAGGGCAGAGACTGCGTGGATTGCCTTTACAACCCTATGAATATCTCGATGTGTTATGAATGTATAGATGGAGAGAATCTTTACAATTGCCAGTACGGAAAGTTTTTAAAGGATTGTTCTGATTGTTTTTATTCTTATGATTGCAGGAATTGCTCAAATTGTTTTATGTGTTACAACTTGCGCAATAAGAGTTACTGTATAAATAATGAACAATACACGAGAGAAGACTATAAGAAAAAAATGGAAGAAATGTATCTGGGTTCCAGAGCTACGCGAGATAAATTATACGCGGAGTATATAAATATGATAAAACAAAAGGCGGTGCACAGGTGTGCTGTGATAGATAAGTCGGTGGATTGCACAGGCAATATTGTGCTAAATTCCAAGAATTCCAAAAGGGTGTTTGATATAGAGCGAGCTGAAAATGTGCATTTTGCTGCGATGTCTCCAGATACAAAAGATTGTATGGATGTGTATCATGTGGGGCTACAAACAGAACTCGTGTATAATTCTCACGCGATAGTGCGCTCATCTAACCTGATTTCTTGCAATTTGTCCTACGACAATACTTTTGCGTATTATTGCGATTCTTGTCACAACGGTCAAAATCTTTTCGGGTGCGTAGCCTTGAAAAAGAATTCTTATTGTATATTCAACAAGCAATACACCAAAGAAGAATATGAAAAACTTGTACAAAAGATAAAAGAACATATGAAGAATACAGGCGAATGGGGAGAATTTTTCCCGCCGAAGTATTCACCTATTTGTTACAACGAAACGCAGGGCAATGTATATATGCCACTGACTAAAGAAGACACTTTAGAGAAGGGTTTTAAATGGGCAGATGATTTGGGAGGTACTTTTGGTAAAGAAACTTTAAAGACTTTGCCTGATAGTATTTCAAATACGCCAGATACAATAACAAAAGAAGTTCTTGCTTGCAAAAAATGTAGCAAAAATTACAACATTGTTTTAGCTGAATTCGATTTATACAAAAGAATGAGTGTTCCGATACCAGAATTTTGTCCTGATTGCAGATATTTAGAGAGACAAAAGCTTCGCACGCCTAGGAATTTATGGCACAGAGTTTGTGTTTGCGATAATACCACTCACGGACACGATCAAAAATGCTCAAACGAATTTGAAACTCCGTATTCTCCAGACAGAACCGAAAAAGTTTATTGCGAAGAATGTTATAAAAGGGAAGTGTATTAAGATTGCCCACCTATCTCTTTGAGGAATGCTTTATGAGTTTCTTCATCTAGGTTGTTTGTCGTTATTATCATCATTTCTGTAGAGAGTCCTAAATCTTTTTTTATATTTGTAAAAAGATGTTCGTATGGGTGTGGCGAAATCCAAACAGTATTTTTCACACAAACGAAGTTTGCTTTTTTCAAAAGGTATCGCAAAGATTCGCGTTCGTTTTTTCTGTCTTCGGGTAAATCCAATATCACAATTCGCCAAAACCCATCCCAAGTTTGTGGTACCAAGGCATCTGTGTCTCCGATACGCAAACTATTCAATCTATTTTTTCCTTTTTTAGTGAGTCGTAAATAATCCTTGTGTTCTGAGCGTATTATTTCAACACAGCCGGCTTCAGTGAGACTTTTGACAGATCTGTTTAAAGAATACTCTTCTCTTTTGTCTTTTTTGTTCGAGTTTTCTTTTACAGCTTCCAGAGAAAGTGCCGGTTTTTCAGCCAATATTTTAAGTATTTTACTGGAATATCCAGATTTGCTTGACATGTGGATATCTTATCATATATACTGTTTTTAGCAAGTTTTTTGCGACCGCGAAAAGCCTGCTAAATCTTTAATTATCAAGCATTATTAATAATATATTAAGAATATGAGTAAAATAATAGGAATAGATTTGGGTACAACAAATTCGGCGGTGTCTATCATTGAGGGTGGCGCGCCAAAGATTATTGAAAATGTCGAGGGCAACAGGACCACGCCTTCGATAGTTGCTATTACAAAAAGCGGAGGTCGTGTGGTGGGACAAGTGGCAAAGAGGCAAGCAGTCACGAATCCTAAAAATACCATTTACGGCATCAAGCGTTTTATGGGTCATCTGTTCAGCGATCCAGGAGTTCAAAAAGACAAAGGGAGCGCTCCTTACGAAATAGAAGCGGGTGAAGATGGTGGTGTAAAAGTAAAAATGCTCGACAAGTTTTATCGTCCTGAAGAAGTTTCCGCGATGATCTTGCAGAAAATAAAAGCTGATGTAGAAGCAAAGCTTGGTGTTAAGATTACCGAAGCGGTGATCACTGTGCCTGCGTATTTCAACGACGCGCAAAGAAAGGCGACAAAAGATGCCGGACAAATAGCCGGTCTTGATGTAAAGAGAATAATAAACGAGCCTACCGCGGCAGCGCTTGCCTATGGTTTTAATAAAAAGAAAAATGAAAAGATTGTGGTATATGACTTCGGTGGTGGAACATTCGATGTGTCGGTGCTTGAAATAGGAGAAGATGTAATCGAAGTAAAATCTACTGATGGCGACAGTCATATGGGTGGTGAAGACATAGATAGCAAGATCATTGATTGGATAGCAGATGAGTACAAAAAGGAATCAGGCGTGGATGTGCGTAAAGATTCACTCGCATTACAGAGACTGAAAGAAGCAGCTGAAAAGGCGAAACATGAACTCTCTACCACGATGGAAGCGGAAGTAAATATTCCTTTTATTACTTCTGATGCCGAAGGGCCAAAGCACTTGTTACTCAAGATGTCTCGCGCGACATTGGAATCTTTGGCAAAAGAATTCGTGGATAGATCTATTGAGATTACAAAGAGAGCTGTGGAAGCTTCTCCTTTCAAAATGAATGAAATAAACGAGATCATCATGGTCGGAGGTCAGACCAGAATGCCGATGATGGTGGAAGCTGTGAAAAATCTTTTTGGTAAAACACCAAATATGTCTATCAACCCAGACGAAGTCGTGGCGCTCGGCGCGGCTGTCCAGGGTGGAGTGCTAGCAGGAGATGTACGAGATGTCTTGCTCTTGGATGTCATACCTCTATCTATGGGTATTGAGACATTGGGAGGTGTGGCTACAAAGTTGATAGAAAAAAATACTACAATCCCTGCTTCAAAATCTCAAGTATTTTCTACCGCCGCAGACAATCAGACTTCTGTAGAGATACACGTAGTTCAAGGTGAGCGTCCAATGGCGTCCGACAACAAATCCCTCGGTCGCTTTGTGCTAGACGGTGTACCACCTGCTCCACGTGGTATGCCTCAAGTCGAAGTAACTTTTGACATAGATGCAAATGGAATATTGAATGTGAAAGCCATGGAAAAAGCTTCCGGTAAAACTCAATCTATCAGAATAGAGGCAAGCTCTGGACTCAAAGATGAAGATATAAAGAAAATGCAGCAAGATGCAGAGGTTCACGCAGAGGAAGACAAGAAAAAGAGAGAGTTGGTTGATGTGAAAAATACTGCAGAGATGATGATGTACACTGCGGAGAAAGCTCTAAAAGACAATGAGGCAAAACTTCCAGCAGATGTAAAAGAAAATGTGAATAAAAAGATCGCTGGTTTGAAAGAAGTAAAAGATGGTACTGATGGAGAGAAAATAAAGAAAGCAACCGAAGAGCTTTCTGCTGAAATGTCAAAAATAGGCGAAGCCATGCAGAAAGCTAATGCTGAAGCAGGACAGGCAAATCCTAATACGGGGACTACTGCCGAAGAACAACCACCAGAAGTTCACGATGTGGAATTTAAAGAAGGGGAGGATAAAAAATAAAAATCTCAAACTTCAGCAAAAAACCTCGTAATTTACGAGGTTTTTTGCTATGATATCTTTATGCAATCAGTGTCAAAAACACCCAGATTTGATAAGTTGCTAGACGAAATTTTGGCAAATCTTACTCCTCACTCTCGTGTTTGCAGATGGGCGGGTTTGCATATACACTGCGAGGGAGAGTTTGAAATATCAAAAGGCGATATAGAATTTTTAAAAATGCTTCGAGTTCCAGCTCCAAACTTTTGTCCTACTTGTAGGAGAATCAGAAGATTAACACAAAAAGATAGCTCCCGACTTTTTAAAAGATCTTGCAATGTATCTAACCACAACGAATCAATGATATCTATATTTCCGAAAGAGTGTCCTTTTCCTGTTTATGATTATAAATATTTTATGGGTGATAGTTTCGATGCTTTTTCTTTTGGCTTGGAGTACAAGGACGGCGCAAGTCCTTTGGCTATACTTTTTGCGCTTCGAAAAGTTTTTCCCATGCCATCTTTTCTAAACAAAGATCCTTCGACAATAAATAGTGAATATTCAAATGGCGGTAGAAACCTAAAGAATGGTTATTATGTGACAGGTTGCTTTTTTTCTGAAAATCTTTGGTATTGCAATTCAATGAATAAAGTCAAAGACGGCATGGATTCCAGAGTTATAGATGAATCTGATCATGTTTATGGTAGTGTTTATTCTGATCATATTTATAAATCTTCTTTTGTTTATTTTTCAAAAGATTGCACAGATAGTATATTTTTATTTGGATGTCGAAACTGTGACAAGTGTTTTGGTTCAGTGAACCTTAGAAATGCGAAATATTGTGTTTGGAATAAACAACTTTCGGAAAAAGAATACAAAGATTTTATCAAATCCATTTATCCTCTGTCGCGAGAGAAAATAAAAGATATGGAAGATAAATTTTGGTTGCTCGTTAAATCTTCGCCAATAAATGCTTCTGCTAATACAAACATAGAAAATTGTAATGGTGTGTTGCTCAGAGATGCTAAAAATATTTTTGATGCTACTGCTTCAAAAGACACAGAAAATGTACGGCATATAGATGGAAGTTTTTTTCTGAATGATTCTATGGATACGCTGTTTTCTGGAGGGCATTCCAGTTTGTTGTATAGCACTATAAATACTGGCAATCATTCCAGCAATGTGAAATTTTCTTCACATTCAAAAATACTTCTTGATTGCGAATTTGTTTTTAATTGCAGTAATTTGAGCAATTGTTTTATGTGTTTTGGTTTAAGGGATAAATCCTATTGTATTTTGAATAAACAATATTCTGCAGAAGAATATTATAAACTACTGGATAAAATTAAATATGAAATGTTAAAGATAGGCGAGTATGGCGATGGTTTAGGTATGGAATTTTCTGCTCAAGCATACAATTTTTCATTGAGCCAAATTGTTTTCCCTTTGAGTGAGGAACAAATTATAAAACTAGGTGGTTATATAGCCGAGGAGCCAGAAACCAATATATCAAACGAACAAATACTGACGAATGCAGATATACCAAAATATATAGATGATGTGAATGATGATATTGTGGAAAAAGCCATAGAGTGTAAAGTCACAGGCAGACCGTTTAGGATTATCCAATCTGAACTTCAATTTCTAAGAAAAATGAAAATTCCGCTACCGGACACGCATCCGATGATACGCATGCAAGAAGAACTCGCCATGTTTTTGACTGCCAAAAAATATCAGACTTCTTGTAAAAAATGCAATAAAAAGATAGAGTCTGTGTTTAACCTAGAAGAAGGGTATAACATGCTTTATTGCGAAGATTGTTACAAAAAAGAGGTATATTAAAATATATGCAATCCGAAACCCGCAATTGTCAAAACTGTAAAAAAGATTTCACTATAGAATCTGACGATTTTGGGTTTTATGAAAAAATCAAAGTGCCACCCCCGACTTTTTGTCCAGATTGTAGAAGTCAACGCAGGTTGGCTTGGAGGAATACATACAATCTGTACAATCGTTCGTGCGATCTGTGTGGCAAGAGCACTCTTTCTATTTACAAACCTGACTCTGATTTGGTCGTTTATTGCGTCAAGTGTTTCTGGAACGACAACTGGGATCCATACAAATACGGACAGGATTTTGATCCGAACAAATCTTTTTTTGAACAGTACATGGAACTAAATCACAAAGTGCCAAAGATCGCCCTGATGAACGATGATGGTATTTCCAGTATGAATAGTCCTTATTGTCACGATGTTGCATTTTCTAAAAATTGTTACATGACTTTTATTTCTTGGAAATTAGAGAGCGTGATGTATTCTTGTTTTCTAAATGAGGGCAGGGAACTGTGCGATTGTCTTGGTGCTTATGATTTTAATGAATTCATGTACGAGTCAATTTTGATTGATAAGTGTTATAAGTGCAGATATGTGATATATGGTAATTCGCTACAAAACTGTGATTTTTGTTATGACTGTCGTGATTGTAGCGATTGTTTTATGTCTTTTGGCTTGAGAAGCAAGAGATATTATTTTCGTAACAAACAATACAGCAAGGAAGAGTATGAAGATATTTTGAAATCTTACGCCTTGAATACTTTTACTGGTTGGCAGAGGGCTGAGAAGGAGTTTAAGGAATTTATTTTAAAATATCCGCGTCGGTTTGCGATGTTTCGTAATTGTCTGAATTGTACGGGGAATGATCTGATAGAGGCAAAACACACCAGAGATTCTTTCTTTGCCCCGTTTAGCGAGGAATCAAGATTCGTCTACAATGGTGTAAAGTTTAAGGATTGTTACGATTTGTCCGGTGGTGGAGAGGTGGAATATTCTTATGAGGCGGCAACACCAGACCAATCTTATAATAATCTTTTTAGTATTTATTCATGGAAGGATAAAGATATTGCTTATTGTGACAATTGCCATTCGTGCAACAATATCTTTGGATGTGCGAGTGTCAAAAAAGGAGAGTATGTAATTTTGAATAAAAGATACACAAAAGAAGAATATTTTAAACTAAAAAATGAGATCATTGAGCTAATGAAAAAAACAAAAGAGTGGGGAGAATTTTTCCCCGCTCGAATGTCTTATTTTAATTACAACGAAACAGAGGCCCTCTCAATGTTTCCTCTTACACAGAGCGAGGCAGAGGCTCGTGGCTTGAAATGGCAGAATGATTTCAAACGTACCGTAGGCAAAGAAACGATGTCACAAGAAAACATACCAGATGATATCAATGATGTTGTGGAAGACATTATAAACGAAGTTCTGGTTTGTGGGTCTTGTGATCGTAATTTTAAGATTACAAATCAAGAATTGCTTTTTTATAAGAGAATGCAGGTACCTTTGCCTAGGAATTGTTTTTTCTGCCGGAATGATAGGAGGATGAAATCGCGCAATCCTTTAAAACTATGGCATCGGAAATGCATGAAGGAAAGGTGCTCTAACGAATTTGAAACCTCATATTCACTAGATAGACCAGAAATAGTGTATTGTGAAAGTTGCTATCAGAAGGAAATATACTAAATATGGTAAAAGCTTGTTTTTCTTGTATAATATACACATATGGAACTCTTGGGAATCCCAAAAAATAAAGAGATTACTTATGTAGGTCAGACTACTTATAGGGACAAGAATACTCTCTTTGGCATAAAGCGTAAAGATCGCCGTCAGCATGTGTACATACTTGGAAAATCCGGTACAGGTAAATCCGCCCTGATGTTCAACATGATTATTCAGAACATCGAAAATGGCGATGGTGTGTGTATGGTTGATCCTCACGGAGAAAATGTCGAAGCAGTACTCTCGGCTATTCCTCCACATCGAATGAAAGATGTGGTGTATTTCAATCCTGCTGATACGGAGTATCATATAGGTTTTAATGTTCTCGAACTTTTGGATCCAAAATATAAACATCTCGTAGCTTCGGGTTTGATGGGTATTTTCACAAAGATTTGGGCAAATGCTTGGAGCGCCAGAATGGAATATATTTTGAACAATGCTATCTTGGCACTGCTTGATACTCCAGGTTCGACATTGCTCGGTATACCGAGGCTCTTGGTGGATAAAGATTATCGTCAAAAGGTAATAGCAAACTTGAAGGACCCTGTTATTAAAGCATTCTGGATTCACGAATACGAAGCTTGGCAGGATAAATTTAGAAATGAAGCCATTGCGCCGATACAAAACAAAGTTGGGCAGTTTCTTTCTACCTCTATCATCAGAAATATCGTTGGTCAGGCTAAAAGCACAGTGGATATTTTTGATTTAATGAATCAAGAAAAAATATTTCTTGTAAATGTATCAAAAGGGCGCATAGGTGAAGACAATTCTTCGCTTTTAGGGGGAATGATAATTACCAAGATTCAGCTCGCCGCTATGGAACGTGTGCGCATACCCGAAGACGAGAGAAAAGATTTCTATCTATATGTTGATGAATTCCAAAATTTCGTTACGGAGTCTTTTGCAGGTATTTTGTCTGAAGCTCGAAAATATAGACTCAATTTGACTGTGGCCCATCAGTACACGGCACAGTTGATAGCTGATAAGAATTCTAGTGTTCGAGATGCAGTATTTGGCAACGTGGGCACGATGATTGTTTTCAGAGTCGGCGCTGATGATGCAAAGTTTTTGGAAAAAGAATTTGAGCCAGAATTCACACCGCAAGATATTTTAAACTTACCGAATTTCAAAATTTATTTGAAGCTTATGATTGATGGTACGACATCGAGACCTTTTTCAGCCAAGACCTTATCGCCTTTAGTAAAGTCGGGTAACAAGGAGATAGAACAAGAAGTGATTAGGTCTTCGCGCGCGCTGTATTGCAGACCAAGAGAAGTAGTGGAGCAAGAGATCAATGATTGGAGCGGAATGTCTCTAGGCAATGATGGAGATAATATGACCGGAGAGAAATTCCCGATCATTTGTTCTAATTGCAAAAAAGAAACCACAGTGCCTTTCAAGCCTACGCCAGGCAGGCCTGTGTATTGTAAGGATTGTATGGATAAAATAAAGACAGGGGAATTAAAAGTCGCTACGGGTTTTTCAAGAGAAAACAAAAGAGATGATGCTAAGTTTTATAAACCACTGGCCGATCTGGGTATAGAATTCGAGCCCAAGAAAGAAGAAGAAAGAGACAGTACGACGAGGAATATAGCGCCTGTGCGAGAGGGTGTATTTTCAAGAATGAAGAAGGTGTTTACTGGTAACAAACTAAAAATAGCTCGTACAGAAAATGGCAACCCAGCTCTAAGGGATATTTTAAATAAAACTATCGCAGAAGAATCAAAGGTAAAATCAGAGGAAGTAGAAAAAAAGTCTGACCTCGTTACCCTTGTGAGACCTGCTGTGCATGCACCCGTGCCCCTGAGTATTTTAAAAGAAGAACAAGCACCTAGTATAATTAAAAAAGAAAAATCATCAAAAGATCGCGCAGCGAGCGCAGAAGATATGGATAAATTGAAAAGTTTTATAGAATCTAAAAATATAAAAAAAGAAGAAATAAAAGAAGAAGAAACACCCAAGACAAAAATAAAAGAAGTGCCTGAAGATGTGCTGAGAAAGATATTGGAATAAAATTATGCGTACAGAAACGAAAAAATGCACTAAATGCCTCACTGATTTTTTTCTAGATCAGGACGAAATTTCTTTTTATGAAAAGATGCAAGTGCCGAACCCAAAGGTTTGTCCGTCTTGCAGATTTAAAATGCGTGCGCTGTGGAGAAACGAAACCACTCTTTATTCAGGCAGACGTTGTGATTTATGCGACAAGAGCATAATATCGATGTACAATCCAAAATCTCCTTACAAGATATATTGTCACGAATGTTTTTATTCCGACAAATGGGATCCAAAAGATTACGCCATGGATTATGACCCAAGCCATTCTTTTTTAGAGCAGATGAAAGAATTTTTGATAAAAGTACCGAAGATCACCACATATCTTTCTTCTGGATACGGACCAAATCAAAACAGCGAATATACGAATATGGCAGGCGGATGCAAGAATTGCTATCTCGTTTTCAATACCGGGCCTGCCGAAGAAACTCTCTATACTAGAGGAGCGAAAGATATCAAGGATTGTTCGGATATGTATTTTGCCACAAAAACCGAACGATGTTATGAAAGTGTCAATGTTCAAGAATCTTCGGGCATTCTATGGGGAAAAAATGTTTTTGGATCGGTGGATAGCGCTTTTGTCCAAAATTGCAGGGGAGTGATGAATTGCTTTGGTTGTGTAAATTTAAACAATAAGTCTTATCACTTTCTAAATGAACCATATACCCAAGAAGAATACTGGAACAAAGTCAAAGAAATACAAGGAAGTTTCTCAAAAACGAAATCTTTTAAAAAAGAGTTTAAAGATTTATGTTTGAAATATCCAGTAAAAGAAAATAATGATCCAAAAAGTATAGATTCCTCTGGAGATTATCTTTTTAACTGTAAAAACGTCAAAGATTCTTTCGAGGTGGCAAGAGGTGAGGATTGCCGATATTTATTTTCTTCAAAAGAAATTAAAGATTCTTATGGTACCATAGGCTATGGTACCTCCTGCGAAAGATTGCTCGAAGTAGTGGCAGTGGGGCATTCGAGCAATATTATAGGTTCTTATGGTCTTGAGCATGGCAATAATATGCTTTACTGTTTTTACACTACAAATTGCCAAGATTGTGTAGGATGTGATGCGCTTAAAAACACTAAATATGCCATATTCAACAAAGAATACAGCAAGGAAGAATATGAAAAGTTAAAAAATCTAATCATACAAGAATTAAAATCAAAAAATCTATATGGCTTAATGATGCCCCCAGATCTTGCTCCCTTTGCTTATAATGAAACGATAGGGCAGGACAATATGCCGATGACAAAAGAAGAAGTGCTGGCGCAAGGTTTTAGATGGGAGGATGATCTGCAGAAAACGGAAGGCAAAGAAACAGTGCAATCAGAACAAATACCAGACCATATAAAAGATGTGACGGATGGTATTTTGGCTGAAGTACTTGCCTGTATAGATTGCAAGAGGAATTATAAAATTACAGCGCAAGAATTCTTGTTTTACAGAAAGATGATCCTGCCTATTCCGCGCAAATGTTTTTATTGCAGACATAAAGAAAGGATAAATATTCGTGGACCATATAAATTCTGGAAGCGACAGTGTGATAAATGCAAAAAGGAAATAAATACAAATTATTCACCAGAGAACAAAGAGATAGTGTACTGCGAGAGTTGTTACCAACAGGAGGTTTATTAGAAGATATTAGATTTTAAACTAAAATGATAATAACATAATAGACGCTATAGCTGTCATTATGTACTCGACGGTTTTTCGTGTTTATATATTCTGTACTACTCTGTATGTGCTTATCATCGCGGCTGTCTCAGCGCGGAGGGTGAGGGATCCTAAAGAGGTAACAGTATAGCCGGTATCTTTAGTCAGAGATATTTCATGTTCGGTAAAACCACCTTCAGGACCGATGAAAATACTTGCGTTTGTTGTATTCTTTTTTGATTCATATTGTTTATCAACAAAATGAAAAACTACCCTCTCTTCGTTTTTCGTGCCGTCTTGTAGTGCGTCGTCGAAAGATATAGTTTCAGAAAGGTGGGGAAGTATCCCTCGACCAGATTGTTCGCAGGACTCTTTTATTATTTTTTCTAAACGAGTTTTATTCAAACCAGTTTTTACTGTGCGTTCTGTGATGATGGGAATTATTTCTGACACTCCGCACTCGACAGCTTTTTGTACAGCTAGCTCAAAATTTTCTTTCTTCAATACTGCCAAATACAAGCTGACTTTTTTGGTTGGTTCATTTAAAGGTATATCTTTTATTACCTCAACTATTATGTTTTCTTTAGATAGGGAAGTGATCGTGGTTTCTTTTTCCATACCTTTGCCATCTGAAAGTATTAAAAAATCACCTACGTTCAAACGCAAGACATTTCTGACCTGTTTTATGATTTCCGAGTCTTTTATCTCGATCTCACTTTTAGATAAATCAAACTCCCCAATAAACCTATGTAATCTCATAAACCCAAATATACCCCTAAAATCCTTATTTTACAAGGGTTTACAGCTATTGACTTTTACCTTAGATGTGTGCTATATTACAAACATATCGCTCTTTGTAATCTAAGCTTCGTGCAAAGAGCGCGTTAATCAATGTTTCAGAACTTTTTCAAACCATCTTTTTAGGAGAAATTTTATGAGGAAAAACCCCCTACTCTGGGTAGTGATTGGAATGGTAGCTCTCGCGTTTTCTTTGCTTTTCTTTGCCGTGACAAAGAAACGCGAAATCTCTTCCATCGCCCTGCCCACCTCGGCCTACCCATTCGAACAGAATCCGACACCTCATGGCTCTCACCAAGGATGGTGCAGAACCATGGATTGCCCGCAGTTTTGGGCCAATCTTGCCACGCAGGAGGTTCTGACCCCCAAAGCCTCGGTCTCCCACGACTCGACGTTCTCTCCGGTCCCCCAAGCCGAAGCCCTTCCCGACACCTCTGCTTTGACCACGGTAGCTCCGCTCCCTCAAGTCGAATCTCCAGCTCCCCAAGCTGAAGCTACCACCGTGGACACCTCTTTTGTTGTCGACAAGGTGAGAAAATCGGTTGTTGAAGACAACAAACCTTTTTTGCGGATGAGAGAAAAACATCTCGAAGCCCAAATCGAGATTTTGGGAAGGAAGGAAAGAGCTATAAGGGGAAAAACTAACCTTGAGCTTCAGCTTCAAGAATTCGACGAAAAGGTAGGATCTCTGCCCGATTCATCCAAAAAGTGATGTTGGAGGGCATCACCATCAAAGCTAGGAGATTTGAACAGGAATGTTCATTTCTCTTATGCTTTTCAAAGTTATCAAGATTTTCTTGATGGTTTTGAAAAGCAAAAGTACTAGAATTTACTAAGACATACCAAAGGATACCAAAGGTGCCCTTTCGCACTGTGGTGCGAAAGGGCACCTTTGGTATTATCCTGCAAGCGCGCTTCCTGATTTTGTGTTAAAATACATCTATATATGAACGGACAGATAATTGTTTTAGATCACAAGGTTTCAATAGATGAAGTTAAAAAAATGGCCCTATTTTGGTATAGCACGATGATAAAAGGAACCGTTGACATAGAACTAGAAAGGGTAGCATTGGGGGGAGATTATCATATTGAAAGTTCTGAACTTCTAACCAGTACAGGATCAAAATTTGAAAATATTTGGGGTTTTAATATTCGTTTTGAAGAAAACCCTGATGGTGTTTTAGAATTTGACTCGATGGTGAATATTAAACCGAATCAAGGCAACAGAACACGGTCTATTGATAATCAGGAAGTAATAAAAAAAGGAACTAAAGTTATTCATAAATATATTGATTTGAAATGATTGAGAAAGATTCTCTTTTTTATATGGCAAATTTGCATCCTGAAATAGGAAGACTTTTTTCTTTTTTTGATTCAAAAAAAATAGAAGCTGCTAATAATGCTAAAACACGCGCTTTAGGTATTGTTGATCAGATTTTGACTTTTAGAGACATCAAACCAGCGGGCAGGGAAGAATGGAGCGTGATCAAGAATTTTATCTTAGGATATGATAAATTGGATAAATACGAGAGAAATATTTTGGAAAAATACGCAGAACCTTTTTCTTATAAATTTATGAGGCAGTTTTCTTAAAATTTATGTCTAAGCCCAATCGAGTGCAGATAATAAAATACGGTCCGCCTCCGCCAGAGCTACCTGTTTTTGGCAAGGTCAAGCCTGAAGAGGTTTCTTTTATCGGGCGTACCAATTATGTCGCGGCTCTTGAAGAAAAGAAATTTATTTTCGGTATCAAGCGCGTGGACAGACGCAGGCACTTGTATATCATAGGCAAGTCTGGTGTCGGCAAGACCAAGCTCCTCGAGCTGATGCTTCGTCAAGATGTGACTTATGGGCACGGTCTTTGTCTTATCGACCCGCACGGTGATGTGATAGAGGCAATGCTTGATTATATACCCAAAGAACGCATTGAAGATGTGTGCATTATTGATCCATCTGACACAGAATATCCCGCATCATTCAACCCACTGTCGAATGTCGATCCGCAGTTCAAATTCCAATTGACGCAGGGTTTGATCGAAGTTTTGCAAAAGCAATTCGGTGCCAACTGGACTCCGCGTTTGGAGCACGTTTTTCGTTTTACTTGTCTGGCGCTCCTAGACTACCCATACGCCACTATGCGTGGAATGATTTCGATGTTGACGGATAGAAATTACAGACAGAAAGTGGTGGAGTACATCCAAGACGATATGGTGAAAAGATTCTTCGCTATCGAATTCGCCGATTGGTCTGAAAAGTTCGACACGGACGCTATCATACCGCTCGTCAACAAACTCGGGCAGTTTTTATCTGATCCATTGCTTCGAAATATTTTCGGGCAAAAGGAAAACCGCATAGACATAAGCAAGTTGATGAACGAGAAGAAAATAATCTTTATCAATCTTTCTAAAGGACGCATAGGTGAAGAAAATTCTTCTTTCTTTGGATCTATGTTCTTGACCAAGATAAAACAGGCGGGTATGGAGCGTGCCAATATTCCAGAGAAAGATCGTGTTGATTTTTACATATATGTTGATGAGTTTCAAAATGTCGTGACGCAAACATTTGAAAACATTTTGTCAGAGGCGCGAAAATACGGACTCAATCTGACCATGGCGCACCAATATGTCGGCCAAATAAATCCGAAAATATATCAGGCGGTGCTAGGAAATACTGGAAGTATTATTTCATTTCGTGTGGGGGGGGAGGACGCTGTAAAACTAAAACCAGAATTCGATCCGCTTTTCGGTGTGAAGGATATGATCAATCTGGCAGTGGGGGAAATATATATAAAAATGACAATAGATGGAGAAAGTTATGATCCATTTTCTGCCGAGACTCTGCGCATATTGCCACCAACGCATCCTTCATACAAAGCAGAAATCATCGCGGCTTCACGCAAAAAGTTTGCCATATCAAGAGGAGATGCCAAGAAATTGATTGAGGAAGAAGAATCTACTATCATCCGAAGCGCGGAAGAAAAGGCCGCTATCACCAACAAAGGCAAAGATTCTAATGAAGAAAAAATACAGAAAGCAATTTCACAAGAAGCCGAACCTATGATATAGTGTGCGTATGAGCAAGGATTACTATGAAATTTTAGGTGTAAATAAGGGCGCATCGAAAGACGAAATAAAAAAAGCGTTCTATAAAATGGCGCACAAATATCATCCCGACAAAAAAGAAGGAGATGAAAAAAAATTTAAAGAAGTAAATGAGGCGTACCAAACTCTTTCTGATGACGGCAAGAGATCAAAATACGATCAATTTGGCGCAAACTATGCAAACATGGGCGGAGGTGGACAAGGTCAGGGCTTTGGCGGATTTGAAGGGTTTGATTTCGGTGGTTTTTCTCAGGGATTTCAAAATGGCGGAGCAGAATTTGATTTTGGAAATTTAAATGATATCTTTAGTGATTTTTTCACTGGCGGTATGGGTGGGGGCAGGACACAAGAACGAAGAGGCAGGGATGTTTCTACTGAAATACAGATTTCTTTTGCTGACGCTGTATTTGGTGTAACAAGAAAGATTTTGATAACAAAGACTTCGACTTGTGCGACTTGCAGTGGTTCTGGAGCAAAGAAAGATACGAAAATGGAAACTTGCAAATATTGCAATGGCCAGGGAAAAATACGCGAAGCAAAACGCACGATTCTAGGTACTATTTCAAGTACGAAGCTTTGCGAAGAGTGTCTGGGCTCCGGTACTGTGCCAAAAGAAAAATGCGATACTTGTAAAGGCAAAGGTGTCTTGCGTCGCCAAGAAGAAATAACTATTAATGTGCCATCTGGTATTCGCAATGGTGAAATGGTGCGCATGACAGGTGTAGGCGAAGCGGTGTCAAAAGGCACAGCAGGAGACTTGTATATAAAGATAAATGTTGCGAGTCATCCAGTTTTTAAAAGAGAAGGTAGTGATTTGGTGATGGATCTGGACCTCAAGCTCACAGATGCTCTGCTCGGCGCAGAATACGAGATAGAAACTCTAGACGGCAAGATAGATGTAAAGATTCCCGAAGGCGTATCCATAGGCGAGATATTGCGTGTCAGAGGCAGAGGCGTGCCCGTATCAAAGAGTAAACGCGGAGACTTACTAATAAAACTTGAAATAAAACTTCCCAAAAAACTTTCCCGCAAAGAAAGAGAAATAATAGGGGAATTAAAGAAAGAGGGGATATAAAGCTTTATAGATTTCTATTTGAGTTTATTTGCGAATTTCTGCGCCATTATTTTGTAGACCAGAAATGCGGCGCCGGCTTCGGTGATGACGGAATCTTTTTGTGGGGAAACTTCTACTATATCTGCGCCAACGACATCTCTTTGTTTTATTGTTTCTTTTATTAATGAAAGCCCATAATTCCATTCCAGACCACCTTGCACTGGGGTACCGGTGCCGGGCATATGAGCAGGATCAAATCCATCCACATCTATAGACAGATAAACTTTTTTTGTTTTTATTGATTTTAAGATTTCTGAAATATCTGGAATTTTATCTCCGTTCCATTCAAAGACCGTGATAGTGTCTTTGTTTTTTTGCCAATAATCGTATTCGTATCTTGAATAAACTCGTATGCCCACTTGGACTAGATTGTAGCCCATCTCGTGCGCGCGTCTGATTACGCAAGAATGCGCGAATTTTTCTTTTTCATCACTATAATCGCTATTATCATCACGCAGGTCTTGGTGGGCGTCTATTTGTAGTATTGTGATATCTTTCGGGTTTTCATTTTTAGCTATTGCGTCTAGAGCTCCAAAAGAAACTCCGTGTTCACCACCGAGCAAGATAATAAATTTATTCTCTTTTAATACAGACTGGTATTCAGTGCTGATCTTTTTGGCTGCTTTTTCGGGAGAGAGTTTTTCTAATCCTTTTATCTCTTTGTGTGCAGTTTTTATTTTTTTCGCAGGTTCGCAAAGGAAATCTCTATCAAAAAGTTCAAGTTTGCTGTCCAAACAATCTATGATTTTTCTCGGAGCTTTTGAGGTGCCTCCCATAAAAGAAATACCTCCTTCATAAGGAGCACTGAGTAAGACCACATCGGCCCCTTTTATATTTTTTGTATTTATGATTTTATCTATCATGAGATATATGCTATCATCTAACGATGGAAATTCAAAGTATTTTTTCAATAGTCTTTACAATTCTGATTGTAGGCTTCTTGGTTTTTGATCTGGGATTTCTAAACAAGAAAGCTCACAGAATAGGCATAAAAGAGGCGCTGAGCCAATCTATATTTTGGATAGTTTTAGCACTCTTATTCGCATTAGGCTTATTTTTGTTCATGGATAAGATAATGGCCATAGAATTTTTGAGTGCTTATGTTACAGAAAAGATGCTTTCGGTAGACAACCTATTTGTTATACTCCTTATTTTCAGTTTTTTTAAGCTAGAAGAAAAATACTATCACAAGGTTTTGTTTTGGGGCATATTGGGAGCGATTATTTTCCGAGCATTATTTATCGGCATCGGGTCTTTGGTTATCAGTCAGTTTCATTTTGTGCTTTATGTTTTTGGGGCAATTTTGATTTATACAGGTTTCAAATTGTTTTTTGAAAAAAAAGAAGAGCATATAAATTTTCACGAGAGTAGAATAATAAAATTTGCCAGACACTTTTTACCTTTTACTACAGCTCCCCATGAAGGCAAGTTTTTCATTAAAGACAATGGCAAACTGCACGCTACCATAATGTTTATGGTGTTGTTGATTGTGGAAAGTGCAGATATAGTTTTTGCCATAGATTCAATACCGGCAGCGTTTTCAATAACTCAAAACACATTTATCATATTCACTTCAAATATTTTTGCCGTTATGGGACTTCGCGCGCTCTTTTTCTTGATAGAAAATGTTCTACACAAGTTTCATCATTTACAGAAAGGCCTTGCCTTTATACTTGTATTTGTTGGGGCCAAAATGCTTTTTGGTATGGTTGGACTTCATTTGTCCTCATTAGTTTCTTTTTCTGTTATTATGCTGGTCTTTGGAATATCTTTACTGATGTCTGTGATTTTCCCAAAGAAAAACTAGATTCTTATTAGATGCTGTAAATTTCCTGTCCGTCTTTTGTGTCTTTGACTTCGTATCCCAAGCTGTTTATTTCCGCGCGTAATTCGTCGGATTTTTTAAAATCTTTATCTGCTTTGCTTTTTTTACGTTCTTCCAAAAGAATAGCAATATTGTCCGGGATCGTAACTTCTTCTTTTGTCTTAGTTTTTGCATCTACAAAGCCAAGACCTAAAACTTTATCGAAATCTAGAACTGTAGCTTTTTTATCAGAAGGAGACAGTGATTCGTCTTTTAGCACTTCCCATAACACTGTTAGAGCGCGAGGAGTGTCTAGATCATCATTGATGTATTGTTTAAATTTTTCTCTGTAGTTTTGGTCAACTGTACCCATATCTTCTCCTAGAGAATTATAAAGGGCGTAAAGCCTATTTAGGGCTGTATCTGCGCCTTCTAGTGCCTCCCAGACAAAATTTATTTTTGTCCTGTAATGCGCCATCAATAGCCACAATCTAAAAGCGAGAGGATTAATATCTTTCGCGACAATATCGCGCAAAGTGTAAAAATTGCCGAGAGATTTTGACATTTTTTTGCCATCTACCAATACCCATTCATTGTGCACCCAGTATTTTACGAATTGTTTTTCCGTGGCGCCTTCGGATTGAGCTATTTCGTTTTCGTGGTGGGGGAATATCAAATCCACTCCGCCTGTGTGTATGTCCAAAGTTTCTCCTAGAAATCGCATACTCATCGCAGAACATTCTATATGCCATCCCGGACGACCTTTGCCCAGATGGGTTTCCCAAAATACATCGCCGTCATTTTCATCCCATGCTTTCCATAATGCGAAATCTTCAACATTATCTTTTTCGTATTCGTCTTTTTTTATTCTACCCGAAGCATTTTCTTTCTGGTTTTCTAAAGAAAGTCTGGAGAGATTGCCATAATTTTCAAACTTTCTGATGTTAAAATAAATGCTTCCATCTTCACTCTTGTAGGCAATACTTTTTTTGAGTAATATATCTGTCAGATCTACCATTTGCTGTATATTGTCGGTAGCTTTGGTAAACACGGAAGGTTCCAATATTCCTAGCGATTTAATATCTTCAAAAAATTTTTGTGAATAAAACTCTGTAAACTCTGCTAATTTTTTGTTTTCTTTTTGAGAATCGCGAATCGTTTTATCATCCACATCAGTCAAATTCATAACATGTTTGACTTTGAAGTCATTGTACAATAGTACTCTTTTCAAGATGTCAGCAAAAACATAAGCTCTGTGATTGCCGATGTGGGCAAAGTTGTAGACAGTCGGTCCACAAGTATACATACTGACCTCATCTTTTTTTATCGGAACGAAGCTTTCTTTTTCTTTTGTAAGAGTATTAAAGAATGAGAGAGGCATGGTGGTTAGGTTATACTTTTTGGCTGGAATTCATGTCTATATATAGAAAGCAAAGAGTGCAATAAGCTGACGGTAAGTGGACCCATAAGTATTCCGATAGGTCCTAAAAGAGACAGTCCACCCAGCACAGAGAAAAGAATCAGGAAAGGAGGCAGATTTATTTTTTTACCCACTATGACAGGGCTTAGTAAGTTGTCTATCATTCCCACCATAGATATTGACCATACCAAGAGTCCGGCCGCTGCCATGGCGTGGCCTGTAGCATAAAGGAATATGATTGCGGGTATTGATATCAAAGCTGTACCGATGGTAGGCACTAGCGCGGCAAATATTGTGACCAATCCCCATAATGCCGGATTAGGAACACCGAACAATGTAAGGCCTACTCCCATCAGGATACCTTGAACAAGCGCCATAAGAAGGTATTGCTTTAATATGCCATTTATTCCGTTTGATAATTTCTGTATGATTTTCTCATCATCTATATCTGCAAGAGGGCTCAATGTTATTAAAGATTTCTTCCAGCTTGCACCATCTTTCAAGAAATAAAAAACTGCAAGCAGAGTCAACAGAGCTGAAAAAATAGCGGAAAGTGTAAAAGTAAAAATGCCGGTTATGTTGCTTACTACAAATGAAATAAAGCCAGAAAGTTTGTCGTATAAATCAAAGGACATATTTTCAGGCAGAATTTTGTTTATTGAAACATTGACAGTATCCAAGAATGACAAGGAGTCGACATTGTTCACTATGACATGATAGGCGTCTTGGCTTTGATTGAATACCATCACTCCTATCCCAAACAGGGGAATGGCTACAATAAACACAAACAAAAGTACGGTGAGCGCGGAAGACAGCCAATCTGGCGTTTTCATCTTTTCTTTAAGCCACTCGTATACAGGATAAAGTACAACAGAGAAAGATACTCCCAACACAAGAACTACCCAGAAAGGGCGGAAGATTAGAACAGAAAAAACGAAAGTTACGAATAATAAAGCGAAGAAAAAATATCTCTCAATAATTTTTGTTTGCATAAATTTCATTATATCACGAATTTTCTTGTGTCTTCAAGTATTTGTCCCAAAGAGACATGAATTCTGGAGAATTTGTTTTCAGTTCTTCCAGTGTGCCACGTGTTATTATCTTGCCATCTTTGAAAAAGAAGATCTCATCAAAAAGAGAAAGCAGATGGAGTCTGTGGATAGATGAGATGACAGTTTTCTTTGGAAAGCTGGCAAAGATATTTTCATATATATAAAGTTCATTATGAAAGTCTACGCTACTTGTCGGTTCATCTAATAGTATGATGTCTTTATCCTTTGATGCGAGTAATCCGCGAGCGAGAGCCAAGCGCTGTTTTTCGCCACCGCTTAGGTTTACTCCCTTTTCTACGATATTTGACTCAAGGCCTTTTGGTAGACGTTTTAACACATCAGAAAATGCAGCCATGTCCATGAATTTTTTGATCTCTCTATCCGTATAATCTACACCCAAAGTTATGTTTTCACGAATTGTCGTAGAAAATATTTCAGGGTCTTGAGGGATCAGAGAGATCGAATCGCTGATTAGATTGAAATCTTCGGCAAATTGCTTCTTATCAATCATGAGGTTGATTTGTTTTGGCATATAAAGCCCGCGGAAAAGTTTGAGGAATGTGGTCTTGCCTCCTCCAGACTCTCCAATCACGGCTATTTTGCTACCTCTTTCGAAGTCCACATTTACATCATTTAGATGTAACTCTGCGCCCTCTTCATCATGGTAAGAAAAAGAAAGATTGTTTATGGATATGTGTTGCCATTTTTTTGGAAGATATCTGTCTTCAAGCAAAGCAGTTTGCATAAAATCTTTCGAAATTTCTTCAGCGTTTATTATGTTTGATTTCCATCGTACGGCTCTGTTGTAAAGATGTGCAAAACTAAAGAAAGTCTCTCGTACTCGGGAAGCATAGCTATACAGTATATAAATAGAACCCACGAGTATGACCTTGCCTGTACTAATGTTTGAAAATAAATAAATAGCGAGAGCTATGACTATGGAAGATTGACCTAAAACCGCTGCCCAAAACCACTTGAATTCGTTGTTTATGTTATTTTTCCTGAATTGAGAAAAAGGCAGATCGATGGCTTTGCTGATGGATTTGAAGACTAGATTCTCTATACGCAGTATGATGACAGTAGTGATATTGCTGATGATGTCAAATATTTTGGCGGAGGTTTTATTTTCCAGTTTGTTTACTATACTGTATCCAGGAATTATCATCTTGTCGTAATAGATCATGATATAAAAGATAAACAGAGATGTCACAATTACTACTATTGCTGAATACAAATCTAGAAAGATTAGAGCCACAAACGAAATGATGATTCTAATGAACGCATCGATGAATTCGAAAGTACTTTCAGAAAAATAAAATATCGCATTTGTGCCTTTTTCCACTTTGTCTATTGTATCTCCAGAATGGTGATCTGTATGCCAAGAGAGTGGCAAAGCCATCACCCCGCGAAGTAAATATTCTTTGTAGTTCTTTTTTATTGTAAAAGCCGTGTCTTGCTCTATGATTCTGCCTGGACCCCAAAATGCCCAAGATCCAAGCTCGCATAAGAGAAAAAGTAATAATGCTGAGAATAAAGTCAGTATGTTTTCTTTGGTTATTCCATTTTTTTGAATTGAGTTTAGGAAATAGGCAAATACCAAAGGCTGAGCAGCATATATCAAGCCGGACATTATGAACATAGTGGTGGTCCAGGAGATCTTTCTGCGTCTTTTCCCGGCGTAATGATACATCTTTCGAGCAAGGTATAAAACAGGGTTATTGAATATACTTTTCATATCTGGGTCTAATTGTAACACAATATATCAAGGCAAAGCTTGCTTTTTTTGGGGAAATCATATATTATCAAACTCATGGAATTTGCAGTTATACAAACAGGGGGAAAACAATACAAGGTGTCAGCAGGCACTCTTGTTTCTATTGAGAAAATGAAAGGCGAATACAAAGTTGGAGACAAAGTGTCTTTTGATCAGGTTTTACTTGTTGATAATGGCAAAGATACTACTATCGGTGCTCCTTATATCACAGGTGCAAAAGTTGACGCAGAAATAGTCGGTATCGGACGCGCACGCAAAGTGATGGTGATAAAATACAAACAAAAATCTCGTTATCTACGCAGAAATGGCCATCGCCAGCCTTTCTTCAAAGTAAAAATAATTTCTATAAAATAAAAAATTCCGCTAAAGCGGAATTTTTTATTGTCTATTTTTTAACGCATTTCTGAGAGTGTCGTTATCGGAATATTCCAGTTCGGTGCCGGTGGAGAGGCCTCGGCCGAGAGAGGATATTTTTATATTTTTTTCTTCTGTGAGATTTTTCAACTGATTTCGTATATAAAAATCTGTATGATTGCCTTGGGGAGAAAGAGAAAAAGCCAAGATGATTTCTCGCAGATTTTTTTCTCTATTTATTTTACTTAAAAGTTCGTTTACTCTGATCCTGCTGTTTGTGTTTTTCTCGACTATCGGCACGAGTCCGCCAAGAATGAAATATTTACCAGCATAGACCCTGCTTTTATTTACACTCTCTAAATCAGAATCTTTTTCTACTATCATCAATACCGCATCATCTGTGTTGCTCGAACTGCATATCTCGCAGATTTTGGCATTATTGTCTTTGAGTAAAAAGAATTTGAAACATTCACTGCATTGCATTACTTCTTTTTTTAATTCTTTTATGAGATCAGAGAGTAGGGTAGTATAGCCATTTTGTCTGCCCATCAAAAAATACACAAAGCGTTTAGCTTGACGTTCTCCTATGCCAGGGAATTCCTTAAATATTTCTGTTAATTTTTCTATAGTGTTCATTAAAATGCTTCCAAATCATCACTGACCTTTGCTTGAGAAAATTCACTCAAACTACTTTTCTCAAGGTTTAGGAAAGTAGTAGTTTTTTCGTCAAAGTACAAATCCACTTTGCCGGTCGGTCCGTTTCTGTGTTTTTCTATCAATATTTCGGCGATGTTCGTGCGTTCGGATTCATCTTTGCCTTTATCTTCTCTATGTATAAACATTACCACATCTGCATCTTGTTCGATGGATCCAGAGTCTCGTAGATCAGAGAGTCGAGGTTTACCTCCGCGGGATTCGACTGCGCGAGACAGCTGAGAAAGGGCAAGCACCGGTATATCAAGCTCCTTCGCTAAACTTTTTAGAGAGCGAGAAATTTCAGTAACTTGGTTGACCATAGAGTCGTAATTTTTGGAAGTTGTCATAAGTTGAAGATAATCTACCACGACCAAATCCAATCCTTTTTCAGCTTTTAATCTGCGAGCCAGAGCTTTCATTTTAACTATAGAATTGCCTGGTTGATCATCTATATATATTTTTGCTTTCGCAAGTTTATCTAAAGAATCACGGAGTTGTGAAAAATCTCGATCAGAAGAAAGGTGCCCAGTACGCAAATTCCAAGCATTCACACGAGATTGAGCGGATAGCATTCTATCTACAAGTTGCTGTGAAGACATTTCAAGAGAGAATATTAAAATAGATTTATCATGAGTAACGGCTGATATGCGGGCGATATCAAGAGCTAGCGTGGTCTTACCCATTGAAGGTCTTGCCGCCAAGATGACGAGGTCGGAATTTTGTAATCCAGAAAGCATTGAATCCAGATCTTTGAATCCTGTAGGCAGTCCGCGCAAGGCGCCTTTGTGTTCATGCAGTTTTTCGAGTCTCTCCCAAGCTTCTGGCAATGCGTCTTTCAAGTTTGTGTATTTTTGATTTTTAGGCGAAGACACAACGCTAAACATTCTTTTTTCTGCTAGATCCAAAATATCGTCCATATGATCATCACCTTCTTCAAAAGCCAGTTCCGATACATAATCTGCGGCTTCTATCAGACTGCGCAGTACATATTTTTTTTGTACTATGTTTGCGTAGTGTTTTATATTTGCGGAAGAGGGAACAGTATTTACGAGTTCTGCCAAATATTGATTGCCTCCTATTCTTTCTAAAAGTTTTTGTTCGCTTAGCTTAGTAGAAAGCGAGAGCATATCTATCGGTTCGCTTTTCATTGACAGGTCGAGCATCGCTTGAAAAATTATTTTATTTTTTTCAGCATAAAAAGAATCCGGAGTTATCATGTCTTCAACTTCGTGTACAGCATCTTTGCGGAGCATAATAGAACCCAGAACGGCTTGCTCAGAAGTCGTGTGTTGAGGGGGCAGGCGTATATCACCATTTCTTGTTTGTTGTTTCATTGAGTGCATTTTAGCACAGTGCAAACTATGTCAAAAACCACAAAAGTGGGTAAGGTGTTATTAAAGTGTGGAGAAATGTAAAGTCAGGGAAATGCTATTTTTGGGTGTCTCGCAGGCCGACGGGCCGAGAGGCAGCGCTGGCGTAGGAACGCCAGACAGCGACCCAAAAATAGCATTTCCCTGACTTTACATTTTGTGTTAATATAGAATCATATGCCCAAAAAAATACTTTTATCGGGAATACAGCCCTCTGGCAAGCCTCATATCGGCAATTATTTCAGCATGATGAAACAACTCGTAGATATGCAAGACGATTATGAGTGTTTTATGATGATTGCGGATTATCATGCGCTTCATTCTTTACGCAAACCAAAAGAAATGCGGGAAAATATAATAAATGTCACCTTGGATTTCTTGGCTGTTGGACTCGATCCTGAAAAAGCTACTTTTTTTCAACAGAGCAGTATTTCCGAACACACAGAGCTCGCTTGGATTTTTGATACCATCACCACGATGCCTTTTCTGATGCGAGCGCATGCCTTCAAAGACGCCGAGGCAAAAAATAAAGAAATAGATGTGGGGACTTTTAATTACCCAGTACTTATGGCGGCGGATATCTTGCTTTATGATACTGATGTTGTGCCTGTGGGAGCCGATCAAAAACAACATGTGGAAATAGCGCGTGATATAGCAGAAAAGTTTAACAACACATACAGCGAGGAATTTAAATTACCAAAGCCAATAATTCTGCAAGATGTCTCCGTGGTCCCTGGGCTCGACGGCAGAAAGATGTCAAAGAGCTACGGCAATACCATTCCTCTTTTTGCTGAATATGAAGAAATAAAAAAATGCGTGATGGGCATAGTTACAGACTCAGGCGAAGGTATCCCAAAGAATGTTTACGCGATACACAGTCTGCTTCGTTCCGCGCCAGAACTTTTAGCTATTTACGAGAGTAAGGCAGGCAAATACAAAGAATTGAAAGAAATGCTCATAGAAGATTTGGAGAAATTTATAGCGCCTATGCGAGAGAGGAGAAGAGGGCTTGAAAAAGACATACCGAGAGTTTTT
Organism: uncultured Candidatus Saccharibacteria bacterium; assembly: GCA_964361705.1. Taxonomy (GTDB): domain Bacteria; phylum Patescibacteriota; class Minisyncoccia; order Phycocordibacterales; family UBA9973; genus UBA9973. Next base: position 44,041 of record CAYIBP010000001.1, on the reverse strand, counting down.
GAGATCTTAAAACAAGGCAGCGAAAAAGCAAAACTGGTGGCTTCAAGTAAAATGAAAGAAGTTAAGGAAAAGGTCGGGGTAAAAATAAGCTAATTTTTATGATGACAGGAATTGAAGCTTCAGGACTTCCTGCTAGTGAATTAAAAAAGATAAGTGGCGAATACGCAAAAAATTTTAAGGAACCAGAATATTTTGATTTTGAAAATCATGAGATAAAATATTATGAGTTTTCACCAAAACAAGATTTAATCTCACAAAAACCAATCATATTCATAGGTGGTTTTGGCAAAGATGCTGGTGCGTATCAAAAAGAGATATTGAAATTAGTAATTTCTGGGCGCAAGGTTATTTTTGTGAATCCTTTGTATGGAATAAAAATAAAAAACAAGAGCTCTTTGTTTGAAGAAAGGGGTAATATGAAAGATCTGCCTGAGGTGATTAAAAATAAAACAAATGAACTTTTGGCTGTGGTTCAACACTTAAACATAGAGAATGCTGATGTTGTAGGGCATTCACAAGGTGGTGTGCTGGGGACAGTGTTGGCGACAGCTCTGCCGAATTTGGTTGATAAATTGATTCTTTTAAACCCTGCGGGTTTATACGGAAAAGATTCTACGATAGGATTGATAAAAAGATCTTTAAAAGAGAAAGAAGAACTCAAATTAGCTATTAGTAATGAACTAGATAAAGATAAAAAACAAAAGATGCAAAATCATGCTCAGACTCATAATAAATATTATGAAGGCAGAAAATATAAACTCTTTAGACTTTTGAAAGAAATACCTGGATTAGTAAAAATGAATCTATTGCTATTATTGTACGATATTCATACTCATGGTAAAACCCAAGTCTCTCTTGTTACATCAAATAAAGATGCTACATTTCCAACCAAAATAGTTGAAGATAATTTGGGTGGTTTTGCTAAGAGGCAAGGAAAAGAACATTTAGCTGGAGAACTTTTTGAGTATGTTGATCGTTATGTGATGCATTCTGATGAAAACGCTTTACATAATTACGAGAACGGAGAATTGTTGGAGCAAATATTAAATGAAGGATTAGAAAAAGGTATTGGTAAACAAAAATAGTGATTTTTCTGGACATATTGACATATTTTTTAATAGGATTACAATATATTCGTGATGTTAAATATGGTAAATAAATTTGGGGCTTTCTTTTATTTTAAAACTCTCTCGAGAGCCCATATTTGCTATTGTTAAAAAGTAAAGCCCAACAAAAAACGATACCAAAGATGAGCCCTCGAAAGGGGCTTTTATTATTTTAACTCACTAATTTTATGAAATTTTTTATAGATACAAGAAATATTTATAAGAAACCCTTTCAAACTTTCAAACTTGAGAGAGGGTTGTGTTTCTTTTTGTATAAATACTTAAAAAGCAATTTAACCCCTTCCCAAGTTTGGGAAGGGGTTTTGCTATAAGACCCTATGTTCTTAATAAACAAAGGAGGATGCATGGAAATCCTTCACGTTTGTACAGGTAAAAGCATTCTGGATTGGTATGACGCTAATCCAGAAAGGTTTGTGATTGACCCTGGTCCCAAGCCTTGGTGGCACAATAAAAGATTCTCGAAAACTAGAACACAAGGATCTTTTACTGTGCCTGATGAAGGTAACATGCTGAATGTTACCAGATATAAAGTCATGAAGGAACAAATGATCTTTTTGCCCAAGGGATCAGTTGTTCCTTCAGCCGAGGAAGTTGTTGATTTGATCCTCGGACCTTCGGAGAATTCGTGTCTTTTAGGAGAATGGACCAGGACACAAACCTTTTTTCTGCTGGGGAGAGCAAGGTTTGTCGTATGTGTTGGTAAGACCAGAAATGGTCTTGTTGATATATATGACTACTATGCTGAGAGGCGGGCGAGTCCCAGGGTGGGGATTCTGCCCATTATCAAAAATAGCAATGTCTAAATGGCATTGCTATTTATTTTAAATGTATTAACATATATACATAGCCTTTGAACCAGTTGACACTGGGGAGGTGGGGAAGGAAAGCCATTGTTTGGCGAGTAGAATCCTCCGAAGAAATCGCGAAAAGATTTAGAATCAAGCATAAAGTAGGGTGGCACCGCGGTTTGAAAAATCGCCCCTGCAAATTTATCAACTGTGCGTTTAAGTTGGTTAAGTTTGGAGAGGCGATTTTTTATTTCTCCAAGAATTTAATTTTTATGCAAAGAACATACATCAAAGATCTCAAAGATCATATAGGCGAGGAGATAAGTATTTCGGGTTGGGTGGATGTGAGGCGCGATCAAGGCAAGATGGTGTTTTTTGATATGCGCGATATGACAGGTCGCGTGCAGTGCGTGGTCCTGCCTAGTCATGTTGAAGCAATTGAAAAAGCTAAAGAGGTGAGACCAGAATGGGTTTTGAAAATGACTGGTATTGTCAACAAGCGTCCAGAAAAAAATATAAAAGCTGGTGTGGCAAACGGTGATCTCGAGCTCGAGGTGCTTGGTATTGTAGTATTGGCAAAAGCGGCACCTCTTCCTTTTGACATGTCAATGGATGGTTACAATCTTGATTTGACAACTGAGTTAGACAATAGATCTCTCGTTTTGAGACAGCCGAAAGTGCAGGCTATTTTTAAAGTGCAAGAAACTATCATCGATTCTTTCCGAGAATTCATGAAGCAGAATAATTTTTTTGAATTTCAAGCGCCTTCTATCGCCCCAGCGACAGCCGAAGGTGGAGCAGAAGTTTTTCAAGTTGATTATTTTGACAAAAAAGCATACCTGACACAATCTCCGCAACTTTACAAGCAAATAGTGATGTCCGCTTTTGAAAGATGTTTTTCTGTGAATAAAGTTTTTCGCGCTGAACCTTCATCTACCACTAGACATCTGACGGAAATAGTTTCTCTCGATGCTGAAATGAGTTTTATTGAATCCTGGAAAGATGTACGCGATATGGCAGAAGAAACTGTGAGATTTATATTGAAACAAGTTGCATCAAAAAATGCCGAACATTTGAAAGTCTTGAATGCCACACTTCCTGTGATGTTGGAAAAAACACCCACTTTGTCTTTGACGGAAGTTCAACAGAAGATATTTGAGAAAAATGGACGAGATGTACGAGGCGAGAAAGATACAAATCCTCAGGACGAGAGGGAAATTTGTGAAATAATCAAAGAAGAAACTGGTTCTGATTTCGTTTTTATTTATGGTTACCCTACGAGGAAAAAACCTTTTTATGTTTATCCGAATCCTGAAAATCCTGAATTCAATGAAGGTATGGACTTGATCTGCCGAGGTGTCGAATGGCTCTCTGGAGGTAGAAGAATAAATGATTATGATCAATTGATGAAGCATGTCGAAATATGGAAAATGGATCCGCAAAAAATAAAAATGTTTCTTGATGCTTTTAAATACGGGGTTCCGCCCGAAGGCGGTTTTGCTTTTGGAGCTGAGCGCATTACAATGCAATTATTGGGATTGAAAAATATCCGCGAGGCTTGTATGTTTCCTCGTGATATGAACAGAATAGATGAGAGATTAAACAATGAAGGGTACTAGAAAATGAAAATTTATACAATATCTGGCAAGGTAATAAAAGGCGATGGCTATGGCAGAAAAATAGGTTTTCCTACGGCTAATATCGAAAGGCGCGGTTTTGCTAACTTAAAAACAAAGCCTAAACTTGGAATATATGCTGGGAATGTCGAAATTAGTGATAAAATATACAAAGCGGGAATAATCATTGGCCCAGTAGATAAAAATAATCTGCCAAAGATAGAGGCGCATTTGATTGGTTTCAAAAAAGATATTTACGGAGAAAAGATAGAGCTCAGGCTTGAAAAATTCATCAGAAAGTTTATGAATTTCGAAACTGAAAAAGAATTGATTATTCAAATTAAAAAAGATTTAAAAAAATGTTAGAAACTATAAAAAATTTAAAAGTTCAGGGTCCCGTGCTTATATTAGTCGCCGCGTTTTTGTGGGCGTTTGATGGGATAATTCGCCGGCATTTGTATAGCTTGCCACCGATCACGATCATATTCTTTGAGCATTTGATAGGTCTTGTGATTCTCTTTCCTTTTATTTACAAAAAAGTTTTTACGACTAGATTCACAAAAAAAGAATTTTGGCTTATCATTTGGATATCAGCATTTAGTGGAGTCTTGGGTACTATGTGGTTCACTACAGCGTTGCTCAAAGTGAATTTCATCACTCTTTCTGTCGTATTTCTCTTGCAAAAGTTGCAGCCTCTCTTTGCGATAGTTTCAGCCAGAATATTTTTGAAAGAAAAGATGGACAAGAGGTACGCCGTCTGGGCGGTGCTCGCTATAGTGTCGGCGTACTTTATTACATTTAAAAATGGTTACATTAATCTATCAACTGGCGCAGGCACAGTGATAGCGGCTTTATATGCGCTCGGTGCAGCCTTTGCTTGGGGGTCTTCCACTACATTTTCCAAAATGCTTTTAGGAAAGGTGAGCGCGCAAGTCAGCACTTTTTATAGATTCTTGTTTGCCACTATTGTAGCCTTGCCAGTGATACTTTTGTTTGGATACGGTTCAAGTTTGTCCGCGCCGACTACTGCCCAGTTTGGCTACTTGGCATTGATTGCTGTCTCCACTGGTATGGTGGCCCTACTTATCTATTATAAAGGGCTCTCAAAAACCCCAGTACATATCTCTACTATTCTAGAACTTACATTTCCATTTATAGCAGTATTCTTGGATATGATAATTTTCAAACAAAGTCTTTCTTTTACGCAATGGATAGCGGCATTGGCATTAGTATTTAGTATTTATAAAATTACAGAGTTGCAAAAAGAAAATCAAATTGTTGCTACGGCTTAAAATTCTAAAGAATATAAATTAAGATGAAAGATTTATTAAACAAAAAATGCGTGCCATGCGAAGGGGGAGTGATACCTCTCTCTGGTTCTGATTTACAAGATTATTTAGATGAAGTGCATACTTGGGTATTGTCTACTGATGCAAAAGATATAAGTAAAGAATTTAAATTCAAGAATTTTTTGGAATCAATGGATTTTGTGGATCGTGTGGCAGATATAGCCGAAGAAGAAGTTCACCATCCGGATATACATATTCATTACAACAAAGTCACCTTAGACCTCTCTACTCATGCCATAAACGGCCTTTCCGAGAACGATTTTATTTTAGCGAAGAAGATTGATGTGATGTTATGACATATTCATCTTTGTAATAAATAATACAAACAAGATGTTAAAGAATAAAGAAAAAATTAAAGAGAACGCAGAAGCACTATTTGTGCTCAATGATTACTTGGAGTTAATCAAATCGTTTTTAACTGAAATAGAAGTGTTCAAGGATAAAAATAAAGCAAATGGAAACAAGCAGAAACAATAAAGACAAAGAAACAATACTAAACCACGAACGCAAGAGATTTAATGATATTTTAAGTCAAATTGAAAGTTTGGTAAAAAGAATTGGCGGAGCGGAAGATATTTCAAAAGTTATTCACAAGATGTCTCGATTTGAAAATAAAAAGTTGGGGTCAACTATCAATGGGATAGAATTACTGATATCTAGAAGATGGAAAGATTTAAAGAAGGAACACCATTCATTTTTTCATAAAGCATACCTATGTGCTATACTTTTATTTTTTTCTGCGTGTGTGAAAAAAGACAACGATGTTGATTATCTTGATAAGACAAAACGTATAAATGTGACAGGGCGTGTCTTTGGTGAATTGTTGATGAATGAGTTTAATTTCGCTGGTTTTTTGAGTCCAGAAAAAGATTCAGTATTTATTCGTGATCAAAAATTTCCTTTTGAAAGAGGTTTGATAGTTAGGGATTCAAAAGGGATAGCTCTCATTGGTTTCAATTATGAAGCGAAGCCCCAGTGGGAAATACAAAAAGAGAAATTCACGGAAAAAAATGAGAATGGTAAATTTATTCAAATGAAGGGACAGCAGTTTGCCTGGTATATTTCCAATGTGACTGGTACCAATTTAAAATCTAGCTATGTATCGATAGATACCATTTATCAAATAAATAATTTTTCTGGCGAAAAAGACCTCGACATCTCTTATGTTGTTATAAGCCGTGCAATATCTAAAGAAGATTCATTGAATTTAGAATTTGCAAGAAATATGTTAGAAAAAATTAGATCAGGAGTTTCTCCGACTTCACTAGAAATGTATGGTTTAACTCGCGCTTGTATGGGTCACTCTGCACAGAAAGAAATGAAAAAACCTATTTTTAAAGAAGGCGATAACTACAGATACTAATTAAAATACCTCTTTATACTCTTTTTGTCTCTTTCCAGCCACAAGATATTTGATTCAATTTTTTCGATCACTTGTTCGATGGCGCGGGTTGCTCCGGGGGCTTCGTGAGTTTTGAAAAATGTTTTAAAAGATTTTAGGTGTTTTGCTTCTGCGCTATTTGATATTGATTTCACTAGTCTAGCTAAAGTATGTCCTCCGTCGCCATATTTTGATACAAACATTTTCCAGTTTAGTTTTAAACACTTGAACCAGACATTTCTACCGAGAGGGTTGTGTGCCAGAGCAGACAATAAATAGACTGTGTCTTGTGTGCGGACATCTGTAGATATTGCAAAATGGGCAACTAGAGACAAGATTTTATCTTGCTTGAAATCTGCCAATCCAGCGCCTATTCTGTACTTTTCTTCGTGCAAAGTTTCTTGCTTGTATCTTTCTATGAAATAATTGTATTCTTTCATACTTCCCACGCTGGCTATTATTTTGTATACAGCGCTTCTCAAATCTGGTTCTAGATATTTACCTTTTTTTAGACTATTAAATCTTTTTTTGGCTTCGCTAATTACTTTTTTATCTCCAGCTTTGCCTAATCTAGATATACATAGAGATCGGAGCATTGGATCAGTGTGGGATTCGTTTTCTTTTTTATCCCAACCAAGTCTTTTAAATGGCGCAGAAAACAATTCGATATTGAGTGAGTCTAAAGACTTTGATATTTTTGTGTTATGAAATATTTGCTCCAATTTTGATAGGCCAGTAGATATTTCAAGCCAGACCGTATAATCTTCTTCATTTCTAAAAGCTTTCAAGAATGACAATGCCTCGCTTGTTTGAATATCTCCTGATTCAGACAAAGCAAACAAATCACGCGCTATACCCAATCTGTCACGGGCTGACAAAGTCTTGTTTAGTACCGGCTCTATCAATTGATCCAAAAGTTCTTTTGAGTATGCAACACGGAAAAATCCGCTTTCACCCAGGTTTATTTTTAGCCAACCATCTTTGCTTTCTATCTTTTCATTTTCTTTTGTCAGTAACAGTACATTTTTATCTTTTTCATTGCCCAAAACTACTGGCACTTGCCAGAGTGTTTTCTTTTTATTTTTCTTGCGCGATATAGGACTTGAGAAGAACCTGTTTTGAGTCAAAGACAAATAACCTTTTTCTTCCTTTGCTTTTATTATTGGGTAACCGGGGAGACTGGTCCAATTGCGCATTACTTTCGCTACAGGTTTTTTGGATATTTTTTCAAACGCGTCCCATAGGTGGATTGTTTCTGTATTTTTATAACTGTGTTTTTTTAGATAATATCGCAAGCCATCTCTAAAATCTTTTTCTCCCAGATAACTTGCAAGCATTTTTATGATAGACGCGCCTTTTGAATAAGAAACTTCATCGAATATTTCTCCTATCTCATCTGGATGATGTACTGTGATCTCGACAGGATGCGTGTTAGTCAATCCATCTAGTTGTAGCGCTACACCAAAGTCGTGAGTAGAAAATTGAGTCCAAATATCCCAGTGAGGAAACATTTTATCTACTGCCATGAATTCTATGTATTCAGCAAAACCTTCGTTGAGCCATAGATGGGTCCACCATTCCATTGTTACCAAGTTACCAAACCATTGATGCGCTATCTCGTGTGCTATGACCAGCGCTACCCATTGTTTGTTCATGGTGGAAGAATGAGTTTCGTCTACCAATATGGCATTTTCTCTATATGTTATTGCGCCCCAGTTTTCCATTGCGCCGGCTTGGAAATCTGGTATGGCTATCATATCTAGTGTATTTAAAGGATAGTGGATGTCGAAATATTCTTCGTAAAATTCTAAAGTTTTTATGGCGCATTCAAGAGCAAACTTTGCTTGATGTAATTTTCCGGGAGTTGTAAAGATACGAACTTTTACATTTCTTTTGCTTTTTGATTCTATAAATTCAAAATCACCTACAATGAAGGCGAGGAGATATGTGGACATCAAGGGTGTCGGCGCAAAGCGGATAACTTCAAAACCACTTTCGTGCTCTTCTACGCTGACAGGCAATGTGTTTGAAATAGCAGTTTTTCCTTTTGGAACTACCAGTGAAACCGTAAAGATTGCTTTTTTGGCTGGTTCATCAAAACAAGGGAAGGCTCTACGCGCATCGGTAGATTCAAATTGAGTTGTGGCTAAATGATGTTCTTTTTCGTGTAATAAATATTTACTGCTATAAAATCCGCGCATTTTGTCGTTGAGTATGCCTTTGAATACGATGTGCAGTTTGTGTTTGCCTTTATTTATAGTTTTAGGAAAATAAAAAGTCGCTGTATCATTTTTTTGATCGTAAGAGATTTTATTAGTGAAAACTTTTTCTTTATTTATATCTATGTGCACTGTTTCTATATCTATCTCCTTACTGTGCAATGTGATAGTTTTCGTGGGTTTTTCTATATCTATGTAAATATATTCAGAGCCTTCAAAAGTGAAATTCTTGAGGTCTGGCTTTAGAGTGATGTCGTATTCTTTTGGGACTATGTGATCAGGCAATCTGACTGATTTTTTGTTATCTGATTTCATGTGATTTTTTATTTTCTATTATTTTTTCTGTTTTGTATCAATCATATTAATAAGTATCAAACGATATTTGTGGATTCTTCTGGATCGTGCGTGTGGCTATGTGGCTTTATATGCTTGTAAGTATTAAATATGAAAATGAAAGTAACCAGAAGCAATGTACCCGTGAGTATAAATGGTAGTCCTGTAGATATTTCATAGGCTGAACCACCTATCATAGGGCCTAGAACAAGGGAAAAAGAAATTAAAGAGGCCAATATTCCCATCACTTCACCCTGTTCTTCTTTGTGGCATAAATTCAATACTTGACTATTTGTTATTATGCGAAGAGTAGAGTACGCAAGGCTTGCTATGATAATACCAAAAATAAAAGCGAATTTGTAGGGCAATGTCATTATAAAGAAACCTAACGCAAAAGGGACGATCATATACACCATCAATTTAGCTTCTTTGAAATATCGGAGCCACACTTTATGAGTCAGGACAGTTTGGTTTAAAAATATTATTACTCCGATCATCGTCATCACCAGGCCGGCCGTCAGTGCTCGCCAAGAGAACAGCGCATCCACATATAGACCCAAGATAGCTTGCGAGAGGGCGATGGATATTCCAAAGAAGAGCCATGCCAGATACAGAGGTAAAAGTCTTTTATTCTTAAATCCATTTATTATAGGAGCAAAGGGGTTGATAGATATTTTTTTCTCACTTTTATGTCCGTTGGTTTCAGGTAAGAAAAAATAGGCGAGAATGGTATTGAGTAATGCCATTATTCCCACTATGATAAAAGGCAGTCTTTTGTCAAAATCAAAAAGTATTCCGCTTGCCAGAGGGCCTATGACAAATCCCACACCAAACACCGCCCCAATCCAGCCGAGATTTTTGTTTAAGTCTTTTTGATCTTTTGATATATCCACCAAGTAATTTTGTGCGGTGGAAATATTTCCTGCAGCAGCTCCGTCTATGATTCTACCGATGAAAAGTCCTAGTATAGAGTGTGAGAATGCAAAAACTGCCCAGCCAACAGCAGAAGAAAAAAGACTCAACATCAAAATCGGTCTCCTGCCTTTTCTGTCGGAAATCATTCCGAGTATCGGCGCGCTGAAAAAAGCAAAAATAGAAAATGTGGCAAAGAGCGAGGTGACGACTATTTTTGGCACATCAAAGGATTCGACAAAGTAGGGGAGGACTGGAGTGATAAAGCCAATACCGAGCGCGTCTAGGAATATAGTGAAGAGGATGATGATCTTTGGTAGTTTCCAATTCCTCTCTTTAGCTTTATCTTGCATGGGTATAATTTAACATACTTTCTATTTATTATAAAATACTGTATTCTCATAAAATATGGCAAAAGAAGAAGTAATCTTGCGATTCGACAAGGTTTCATTTGAACATGGGCCCAATAAACCTATTTTAGAAGAGGTTTATTTCCCCTTGCGAAGAGGTTCAAAAATCACGATTATGGGGCAAAACGGCGCAGGCAAGACGACAATCTTTGGTCTTATGCGTGGAGTATTGAAGCCCGAATCCGGTCTGGTTATTATGAATAATAAATTGAGTATCGCTACAGCAAAGCAAGTGATACCAAGAGAAGATCTAGTGTTGACGGTGCGAGAATTTTTTGAGAAATCTTTTCTTGAGAATGGTTTTACTACGAAAATTTATGACATAGATCCGCGTATAGATGAGGTTCTCGAAGTGGTAAATCTGAAAGGTCATACGAAACTCCACGATAAAACACTGGGCACTTTTTCGGGCGGACAGCTCGCTAGAATACTACTCGCCTCGGCTTTGATTTTGGATCCAGATTTACTTTTACTAGATGAGCCGACAAATAATCTAGATCATGCCGGTATTTTACACCTGACAAAATTCTTGGTTGATTATAAAAAGACCATGGTGGTGATATCTCATGATGCAGAATTCTTAAATGCTTTTTCGGACGGTGTTTTATATCTCGATGTGCATACTCGCAAAGTAGAGCAATATGTCGGTAACTATAAAAATGTGTTAAAAGAAATAACCGCGCGAGTGGAGAAAGAAAACATGAAGAATGCTCAGCTGGCAAAAGAGATTCAAGCAAAAAAAGATCAGTCAAATGTCTTTGCTCACAAAGGCGGACAACTTCGTCTCGTAGCAAAAAGAATGCGTGAAAAAGCCGAAGAACTCGAAGAAGAAATGGTGGATGTCAGAAAAGAAGATAAAACAATCAGAGATTTTACTATTCCAGTACAAGAGGACATAAATGGAGATATCATTACCATCACATCTTTTTCCACGATGAATGCAAAGACCGGTAAACTCGTAAAACACAAAGCAAATATAAAATTAAAAAAGAATCAACACTTACTTTTGAAAGGTCCAAACGGCATAGGCAAGAGCACTCTGCTCGAACATTTGGCAAACGACACAGCTGAAGGATCGCAGATACTATCTGGTATTCGTGTAGGATATTATAGACAAGATTTTTCCACTTTAAATTTTGAACATACCGTGTATCAATCCTTGGCTAGCGCGATGATCGCAGGTGGTGTGCCTCTTTATGAAGAAAAAATGCGCGCGACTGCAGCGAGTTTTTTGATTACCGCGGAATTAATGAATACAAAAGTTGGGAGTTTGTCAGAAGGGCAGAAAGGATTGCTGGCTTTTGCGCGTTTAGTTTTGGAGCGTCCTGGATTGCTTATCTTAGATGAACCGACAAACCATATAAATTTTCGCCATATTCCGATCATTGCCGAAGCTGTGAATCAATACAAGGGAGCTCTGATTTTAGTGTCTCACGTGCCAGAATTCGTCGCCAAGATTCGCATTGATGAGATTTTGGATTTGGAGAAATAAGGTTATGTACATACATATCAAAGTCATAACTTCCGCTCGAACAGAAAAATTTGAACAAAAAGACCAAAATCATTTTTTAATTTCTGTAAAAGAAAAAGCCAAAAATAATATGGCAAATGATCGCGTACTTGATTTAGTATCTCTCCATTTTAAAATTTCTAAAAACAAAGCGCGTATTATAAACGGACATCACACTCCGACCAAACTTTTGTCTATAGATATTGAATAAATAAAATAAGATGCTTAATAAATACAATTTCTTCCATATAATCATATAATTTCAAATAAACCATCCTAACGGATTGGACGCTACCGCTATCAATATGTTATCATCATTTTATGAAAATAATAGATCAAGAATCAAATACGGGTAAGATAATTCGCGCTTTAGGAATGGGGATAGGTATTGCTGTTGCTTTGTCTAATAGGAGAACAAGTTACAAAATCACTAAAATATTGGTGAAAGAAATTTTCGGATTAAATAAAAAACCAAAAAATATTCCACATTATTTTTTAAAATTAAGAAAATTAAATTTTATAAGTTTTAAGGAAGAAGGAGACTTTCATAAAGTTGTTCTTACAGAAAATGGCAGAGAAATATTTTTGCGTTTTAACTATGAAAACATGGAGTTCAAATTCCCAAAGATTTGGGATAGGTTTTTTCGTGTGATTGTTTTTGATATTCCAGAAAAAAAGAAACCAGCAAGAGATTCTTTAAGAGAAAAAATGAAAGAATTAGGTTGTATTCGATTCAACGATAGTGTTTGGGTTTACCCGTATCCGTGTCAAAAAGAAATTGATTTCATAGCAAATTATTGGGGAGTAGCGAAATATGTTCATTTTATTTTAGCGAAAGATATTACAAATAGAGATTTGTTAGAAAAGACATTTAATTTGTAAATTTTAAAAAGGTAAAAAATGAATGTTTATTATAATAATGTTATAATAACATTATAGTAGCTATAGCTTTCAATCCGTTATCTTAGATAAAATAAGCCATTAAAAATGTAATTGTTTTGTAGTATAGGGGTATAAATGATATTATTTATTAAGTATAGACATGATTATGCAACTAAATGAATTAACAGAAGAAGAAAAGAGAGTGATCGTGGACAAAGGCACAGAGATGCCTTTTACTGGCGAATATGTGAACAACAAAGAAACTGGCGTTTATGTATGCCGACAATGCGATGCTCCGCTGTATGATTCCAAAGATAAATTTGAATCCACTTGTGGATGGCCGAGTTTTGATGATGAAATAAAAGGCGCTGTTAAAAAAACTGTGGATAAAGACGGAGCACGCACAGAGATTACCTGCGCTAGATGTGGAGGTCATCTCGGACATGTGTTTGAGGGCGAAGGTCTGACAGACAAAAACATCCGACACTGTGTGAATTCTATATCAATGAAATTTGTTTCGGGAAAATAAAATTAATAGTTCGCTAAAATTTTAAAAAAGTATATAATAATTTGCAATTATGAAAACAACGTTAACGATTCTTTTGATTATATGCGTGTTAGGTATTGGTTATTATTTTTTGAAAGGGGATACTGTGGAGGATTCACTCAAAATGACTTCAGATGCTTCCTTGGATAATCAATACAGCGATGACGCTACAGTCGACGGATCAGGGCAATCTATTGCTATTGGTCAAGTTGATGGACAAATTACAAATAATACACAAGATAATAAAAAAGTTATGATAGCTATATTACACACAAACAAAGGCGACATTACTATTGAATTAAATGCTAATACTCCAAAGACGACAGAGAATTTTGTAAAATTGGCAAAGAGCGGTTTTTATGATGGTACAAAATTTCATCGAGTTATAAAAGGTTTTATGAATCAAGGTGGTGACCCTCTGTCAAAAGATGATTCTAAGAAAGATTTTTGGGGTACAGGAGGTCCGGGTTATAAATTTGAAGACGAGATAACAGCATCAAATAAAAACGACGTAGGCACTATCTCTATGGCGAATGCAGGGCCAAATACAAATGGCAGTCAGTTTTTTATAAACGTCGCTCCAAATAATTTTCTAGATACAAAACACACAGTCTTTGGCAAAGTCACATCTGGCATGAATGTCGTTACGTCTATAAATACAGTTAGTGTAGATGATAATGACAGGCCTCTCAAACCAGTAGTCTTGGAAAAAATTACTTTGAAGTAAAACATGATTTTGTAATCACAAGTGGAAGCTGATGCTATACAAAAGAATACGTACACGGTCAAGACAGGTGTTTTTGAAGGACCTTTCCATTTGCTTCTTTCGCTCATAGAAGAAAAGAAATTTTTCATCAATGATTTATCTCTTGCGCAGGTTACAGAAGATTATATTAATTATCTGAATTCCATAAAGGAAAATTCAGATATGTCTACAGATAAAAAAACACATGAAGTTTCTAGTTTCATAGTTGTAGCCGCTACTCTAATACTTATAAAATCAAAATCACTTCTGCCGAATCTCGCTCTGACTGATGAGGAGAAAGGTGATATCTCAATTCTTGAAGATAGATTAAAGCAATACGAATTTTATACAAAACTATCAACTCATATCAAAGATTTATTTGGCGGACAGATTATCTTTGCGCCACTAGAAAAAAAGAACGAGCTTCTTGTTTTTTTACCGGATAATCAAATCACAAAGGAAAAGATGATGATGCTTGCTCATGAAGTATTGGGCAAAATACCAAAGAAAATCTCATTACCAGAGGTTGAAGTTAAAAAGGTTATAAGTATTGAGGAGATGATTTCCAAGCTCACTGAGAGGATAGAAAAAACCCTTCAGATGAGTTTTAGCGATTTTTCAGGTAAGGCAAAGACAAAAGAAGAAAAAGTCATTGTAATTATAAGTTTTCTTGCTATGCTAGAGCTTGTGAGACAGGGGATACTTCATGTGGCGCAAGAGGGAAGTTTTGGAGATATTCTTATAAATAAAAACACGAGCGAAGAACAGAAAGAAATAATTTATTCTTAAAATTTTGATAATATGCTAGAACAAAAAATAGAAGCAATACTTTTTTTCAAGGGAGAACCAATGTCAAAGAAAAGACTTTCTGATTTTTTGAAAGTTTCAGAAAGTGAGATATCTGAAAGTATAGAAAAATTGAAAGAAAGTTTGCGTAGTAGGGGAATAGTACTTCAAGAAAAAGATAACGAGGTCACTCTTGGCACACCTGGAGAATTTTCTGATTTAATAGAAAGTCTATGGAAAGAAGAACTGAACAAAGATTTATCCAAAGCGTCATTGGAGACTCTTTCCATTATACTTTACAAAAATGGCGCAAACAGAGCGGAGATAGATTATATACGAGGAGTAAACTCAAGTTTTACTTTGCGGGCGCTTTCGATAAGGGGTCTTGTCGAGAAGATTATTGATCCTTCAGATAACCGCAAGTATATTTACAGGACAACCTTTGGAACACTTTCGTTTTTAGGTATAAAATCAATAGAAGAGTTGCCAGAATATAAAGAGATAAAAAATTCTATAGATATCAACGCAGAGAATTTAGAAAAAGAAATTAAAGGCATGCAGGATTAATGCTAAGCACATAATCCTCTATCAGATTTTGTTCTGCCACAAACTCGTCTCCGGGAAATCCAAAAATATCTTTTTCTTTTACAATTTCTTTGTATTCTTGTGTCAGCGTGATAGCTAGAGGCAAATAAGACCAGTGCCATTTTTCTTCGTTATAACCGGACATTCTGCCTTCGTCTTTTGTATTATATACCTGACAGAATCCAAATTCTGGAGCGTTGGCTTTTAACCACTCATACTCTTTCTTACCTTGTTCTGTTTCAAAGTATTCCGGATCAGCGTCATTTATATCTATATCCGTGCCCCAGTGATGTCGCGATGTGGTCGGAGCTGCGCTGTATTCTAAAATTTTCTTAAATCTTGCGAGCTCGTCGGGAATACTCTTTGACAAATTCTTGCCATCTACGAGAGTTGCGCCAGACCATTTGCTACTCCATATATCTTTTTGATAATCAAAATTTCTTGTAGCTGAAGCCACTATAAGTTTTATATCATCTCTACGTGCCGCGCTTTCCATCGTCAAAAATGCCGCATAAGTTTCTTTATGTGTATATATTTTGCTTCCATACAAAGCGTATTTTGAGGGTATGAGTATAAAGTCTTCTCTTTCTGCTGGATTAAATTTGCCCGTGATATATAAGAATTTTTCTTGTCTTGCTTTTTCTTCCTCTTGTGCAAGCTCTTCAATGAGTATTTCTTGATAAGCTGCTTCGGCCTTTTTCTCCTTTTTAAGTTCATTAAAGTAATAAAATGAAAATTGGATTATGATGACGCTCATCAAGAAAAAGACGCAAATAATAAGGGTTTTTTTGAAAGTGTTTCCATTCATCATAACAGGATAACATAAGGATATTTTTTAATCAAAAAATGGTATAAATATAATGTGATATAATATAAGATATATCCCTCCAAGAGGGTATTATAATGTTTAAATGTATATAGATTTGATCAAAATTTTCTTGCCGACCATAGTGGCCTTATTCATAGGTCTTTTTATTACGCCTTTTGCGACACATTTTTTTTACAAACACAAAATGTGGAAGAAGTATTCGAGAAGTAGTGTCGTCACCCCTGGTTCTGATTTTCAGAAGATTCATAATGAAAAAGAAGAGTTGCGTACCCCTAGGGTAGGAGGCATTATCATTTGGGTTTCCATACTAGTTACTACACTTTTATTTTATCTGCTTTCTGTTCTTTTTCCTTCACCATTCACGGAAAAGCTAAATTTTCTGAGTCGCAATCAGACAATCATTTTATTTTTTACTTTACTTTTTGGCTCTTTGCTTGGTCTTTGGGACGATCTGATACAAATATATGGTCATGGCAAAGTTGCTCATGATCACTCGTCTTGGCGTAAGTGGAAAGCACTTCTGATTTCATTTATGTCTTTATTGGTTGCCTTTTGGTTTTTTAATAAACTTGGTGTGCATTCAATACATATACCTTTCGGAGGAGAACTTGAATTAGGTTTTCTTTTCATACCTTTCTTTATCTTCGTAACTCTTGCCACATTTTCAGGGGGAATCATAGATGGTATAGACGGACTCTCTGGTGGAGTACTAGCTTCAATATTTGGCGCTTATGCGGTCATAGCCTACACCAACAATCAAATAGACATTGCGGCTTTTTCAGGCGTAATCACCGGAGGCATTTTGGCATTTCTCTGGTTTAATATTCCTCCCGCCAGATTTTATATGGGAGAGACGGGTATAATGGGGCTTACGGTTACGCTGGCGACCTTAGCATTCCTTACTGATTCGGTGCTTATTTTACCTGTAGTGGCTATGGCACTCGTGATAACTTCTGGTTCAGTGATCTTGCAAACTCTTTCAAGGAAACTGCGTAATGGTAAAAAACTTTTTAGAATTTCACCTATACATCATCACTTTGAAGCCATCGGTTGGCCTTCTTATAAAGTGACTATGCGTTTTTGGATTTTTTCTTTTGCTTTTGCTATCCTGGGCGTGATTTTGGCTATAATAAGTAGATAAATGAATAAATAATAAATGAAAAGAAAAAAAGTAAATAAATTTTTCTTGATTATAGTTTCTCTTTTGGTTTTTATTGGTGTTGCTGTTTTTATTTCTGCTTCTTTAGGAATTCTGGCAAAAAATGCTAATACTTTCTACGCGGTTCTTTTCAGTCAGCTTGTTTTAGGTTTGGGTTTAGGTTCCTTGGGTCTTTATGTTGCTTTAAAGATAGATTACAAATTTTGGCGTAAATATTCCCTGTATGTCTTTCTGGTTGGTATTTTGGCTACTGCAGCTGTTTTTGTTCCCAATTTGGGATGGGAACACCTCGGCGCAGAAAGATGGCTTAAAATCGGTCCAGTGAGTTTTCAGCCAGTGGAGATATTGAAATTTGGTTTTGTGATTTACTTTGCGGCTTGGCTTTCTTTGGTAAAAAATAAGGTACAAGATTTCAGATATCGAATATTACCTCTTTTCGTTATGCTTGCTGTTATTGCTGGTATTTTGTTTAATCAGCCTGATACCAAAAGTTTTATCTTGATTACAATTACTGGGATATGTATGCTTTTTATTTCCGGGGTATCTCTGAAGTACATAACCTTGATAGGAGTTAGTAGTATTTTTGTTTTAGGTTCTCTTGTCTTCTTTACGCCGTATCTTCAACAAAGGGTAAAAACTTTTCTTGATCCATCTTCTGATCCACAAGGTTCTTCTTATCAAATACAACAATCCCTTATAGCTATCGGCTCGGGGGGAGTTTTCGGCAGAGGATATGGTCAAAGTATCCAGAAATTTAATTACTTACCAGAACCCCAAGGAGACTCTATATTTGCTGTTTTAGGTGAAGAGCTAGGTTTTGTAGGAGGAAGTATTATTATTATCCTTTATTTGCTATTTCTGTTGCAAGGGATTCGTATAGCTAATAATTCCCCTGATTTGTTTAGTAGACTTTTAGTTTCTGGAATTGTTATACTGATAGTGGCTCAATCTTTTATGAACATAGCTTCAGTTACTGGAGTTTTTCCTTTGACTGGCGTGCCGCTTGTGTTCGTGAGCCACGGAGGGACATCACTTATGGTGTATTTGATTGCCATAGGTATAGTACTCAATGTTTCAAAGTTTTCCCAACAAGATGGGCAGAGTTAAAAATAGGGTAAATAATTGTAAATAAATTTAAAATTCTTTTTTATGAAAATTGTTTTTACAGGTGGTGGAACGGGTGGGCACTTCTATCCCATAATAGCGGTTGCAGAGAAAGTAAATAAAATAATCGACGATGAAAAGATAGCTGATGCCAAACTATACTATATTTCAGACGATCCATATGACAAGGAAGTTCTCCAAGAAAACGGCTTGATTTTTGAAGAAGTTAAATCTGGTAAGATCCGCGTCGGATTTTCTCTTAAGAATTTCACAGATATTTTTAAAATGTTTTTTGGATTTTTGAATGCTTTGTATAAACTATTTTCAATATACCCAGATGTCATATTTGGCAAAGGAGGATATGCCTCTTTCCCAACAGTGCTTGCGGCAAGAGTTTTACGCATACCAGTTATAATACATGAATCTGATTCTGTCCCCGGCAGGGTAAATGAATGGGCTGGAAAATTTGCTAAAAAAATAGCAGTATCTTTTAAAGAAGCTGCTGAATATTTTCCAGCCAAAAAAGTTGCTTGGACGGGACACCCTATAAGAGCTGAAATAGAACACAAATCCCCGCAAGCCATTGCCTTGGAACATTTTAAACTCGAATCACAGCTTCCTGTAATATTAGTTTTAGGTGGATCTCAAGGATCTGAACTTATAAATAATGCCGTGCTGGATTCTTTGCCTAGACTTGTAAAGAATTTTCAAATTATACATCAGACCGGCATAAAGAATTTTCAAAATGTTACAAGCAGATCACAGGTTATACTTACTTCAAGTCAGGAAAAAGTGCGCTACTTGCCGTTTCCTTTCTTAAACCCACTCAATATGACGATGGCTGCGGGCGCAGCTTCACTTATTGTTTCTCGCGCTGGTTCGGCATTATTTGAAATCGCTTCTTGGGGGATTCCTTCAATTATAATACCTATTACTAGTTCACATGGGGATCATCAAAGGAAGAATGCTTTTACATACGCATATTTAGGAGCTTGTAATGTAATAGAGGAGGCAAATATGACAGCAAATATTTTAAGTTCTGAAATAGAAAGGATATTAAATAATAAAAACATTTGGGATAAAATGACACAAAACACACGGTCTTACAACAAACCCGATGCGGCGTACAAGATAGCTCATGAGCTTGTGGATATAGCTCTCTCACACGAAAAATAGTTTGAGATTGGGATTTATTTGCACCCCTGCTTTGTTCTAGATTAAAGATCCCATTAAACTTTATTCTTATTAAGAATCTTTTCCATTTTCTCAGTCGTTATATTTTTGGCATCTTCCAAATCTTTTTCAAAATTCTTTAGAAAAGATATTTCTTCTTTGGATAATGCTCGTTTTAATTTTGCTTTTTTTAGTTTTGAGATATGTCCTCCCACATCTTTCTTTAGTAGATCAAAAGACATTTTTACAATGTTCTCTGCCTCATGTGTTTTTTGTCGAATACTGTGTATAATTTTTAACGATTGATACAACAAATAAGCTACAGCGATTATCAGCAATATTACCGTTACACTCAAGATAATATTTACTTTGTTTGATATAAGATTAAGATATTTTGAAATAAAATTCTCGCGTATGGTTATAGGCAGTGGATTGGTTGTGATGGAGCTAATATTTTGATTTGTTTTTGAATAAAGAATAAAGTCGTATATTCCAAGATTCAGCTCATCTGTAATTATGAAAGAAAACTGACCTGAATCTATGCTTTGAGAAACTTTCTCTAATATTATGTCTTCTTTCTGTGTTAAAACAAAAATAACACTTGAATTAGGGTGCGCCTTACCGCTGATCTCTATGGGCACTCCTTGTTTTATCTTTTTTGTATAAGAGGTTATAACGGGAGGATCAATTCTTGTTTCTTCAACAATAAGAACATCATCAGTGTTGGCATCTTTTGTAATAGGAGTAGGAACATCTTCGATTTTCTTTTCTGGCACTGGTGTTTCTTTTGGCGCAGGTTTTTCTCCTATATTTACAGACATCTTTCCTGTATTTGTTAATATATTTGTTCCTTTTCCGTCATTTGCCAATACAGACCCAGTAGAAAACGTTATTTCGGCGTTACCTACTTTTTTTGTCTTGAATGTTATAGAAAGAATTTTACCGTTTGAACCTATAAATCCTGGATTTAACACGATACCTTCAAAATTTACTGTACCCCCATTATTTGAAAAAAGAGGTTCTTGAACCCATAAAGAAAAAATAGAGCCATTCTTTGATATAGATGAAACTGATATCAGATCTGTGGGGAATAAAACTACGCCAGAAGCGGCGTTCATTGATTGATCTGTGCTATTGATATAAACATTCACGGTAAAAGTATCTCCTGCATTATAGGAGCCTGATGTTTTTGAGAATGACAGATTCGCGGCGTTTGCAAAGAAGGGGAAGAGTATAAAAAGAAAAGCAAAGAAAAATATTTTTATTTTTAAAATTTTTACCACTTTTTTTTAAATGACAATACTACAACAAATAACACTACAATGATTATTATAACATAGTTTATATATTGTTGATACCAAACTGGTTCATATTGAGCATTCAAGATGATGAGTCTTTCATTCTTGGCTTTATCTATGGCCTTGATGTGAATATCTTTTGTGAGAGACTGACTTCTCAATGCATATGGACTTTCGGCGCGATGAAATATGCCCCATTCTCCTTCGCGTATCTCATAATGATCAATGCCTGATATTTTATCTTCTGTGGCAAAGACCAAGAAATATTTTCCATCAAAAATAAGTTCATTTTTTTCTATTGTTGGATTAAAGTTCTCTGGTAATTCTTTGTCTTCCAATACTTCTTTGCTTGTATCGTTGTCACCATATTTTATTATTATTTTAGTGTTTTTGATTGAGGCCGATATTTCTGTGGCCTGACCATCATTTGCGAGTATTCTCATATCAGCCATTTCTATAGCGGTGATACCCGTATCTTTTGCTTGAAATACTACTGAAAAAAGCAGATTTTCAATTCCAGTGAGTCCTCCTGGTGTTATGCCGGAGAAAAAAACATCTCCAGATTGGTCAATGTGAGGTTTTTCTACCCAAAGATTAATAACCGAAGCACCGTCTCGTATTTCTTTTAGAAAAATTTTTTTTTCATCGAAAACCAACCTGCCTTCTATTGCGTTTATAGATGTGTCCGAATCAACGACGATATCGACTAGAAATTCTTCGTTTAGACTTGTCTCTGATTTGTTTGAGTTGATACTTATTTCTGTAGCAAACACACTACTAAAGTATCCAAAGAATATTGAATTTAAGATTAAAAAAAATATTACTCTCTTTGATCTATTTTTTATCATTTTGTTTTATCCGGTCCAATAAAATGCCATAATACTAAAATCCACAAGGTCTATTTTACCATCATTGTTTAAATCCGAATTCTGAGATCCTGGAATGTTTTTAGAAATTGGTCTTTTATACCAATACGCGGCAATAGAAAAATCCACCAAGTTTACACGCTTATCAGTATTTAAGTCTGCCCTCACTGATTTATCAATATTTTTTTCCTCATTTTTGATATTTTTTGTACCAACTTTAAAATTAACAAGATGGCTAAAACCGCTAATTAACTGATTTCCAATAGATGCTTTTGATTTTGTACTATGAGAGCCATATTCTAATATAGAAGTATCAAAATTATATAAATAAACACCGTTTTTGTCAGATATAGTTTTCCCAAAAAACTCTTCTTCTGAATTAACTGAGATAATAACATCTGCCTGACCAACTGTTTGACCGAATATGGCAATATTATCTCCTCTTCTTACTTCATTTTTATCAACGCTTATTGTTGGAGCAACAAAAATATTACCTATTTTTGTGGTAACTCCGGTAGCTATACTCATTGGGAAAGTCAGCAGGGAAGAGCGATAACCATTTCTGTCTTCTGAATAGACGCTAAATATATAATTACCATTGGAGAGTCCCGATATCGTTGTTTGAAAGTCGGCATTTGTGTCTGCTATCGTTGTCGCCACTATTTGGGCATCTTTCAATATAGTCACCGAACTTTTTGGATACGCTTTTCCCGTAAATACCACATTTGTTTCGGGAATTTTTGGGTTTGTATAAGAAATGCCTCCTCCTCCACCACCTCCTCCACCACCACTGGCATTGGCGCAAGATGAAGTGTTAAAAGTGCAAGTAGATGAACAAGAAAGAGACCCGCTAGAAAAACCTCGTGAAGTACAAGAAGCTCCTCCTAGATTAACCCCATCACATTGTTCACTGTTTGCTATAGAACCATCTCCACATCCAGCCACTGTAGCTGATACTTCAACGGTAATAGCCAACACCTTCAGCGGTGTTTGAGTTATGAAGAACAATAGTAATATTATTGAAAATAAAAAGTAATTTAATCGCATTCATTTTTGTTGCATTGCTTGAGCAATGATCCACCTGTTGTATTTTTTGATAACAATTTTACCAACGAAACCTAATACAAATAAAATAATTAAAATAACACTTAGAAGTTGCCATGGCAAAACAAAGAAATTATAACTCACATTGGCGGTTTGGACTGTCTCTCCCCAATAAGTATTAAGTTCTGCGGTGTACCAGCCAAGATGAAAATCACCCCATTGCTTTTTTACAGCGTTAGTGAAAAAGGAATAGAAAGAATCTTTCTTGAGATCTGTGTTTTTTGGGTTATCTTGTCCCCAAAGTATTTCAAATCTCCTTGTGCTATTGGGCAAGACGCTTCCTTCATTTTTATTTGCTAAAAGAGTAGAAGAAGTTAATCTGAATGTATTTTTTATTTTTAATTCACCTTTAGGCACTATTCTATCTCCACCCGAATTATTTATACTATAAGCAAATATGACGGGCGCGGCAGTAAGGAACCTTTGTTTATTTTTTGTACTAAAACTAACAAGTCCGCCACCTTCTTCTATCTCACCAGAGACTTTTAATAATACGAGTATACCAAGTTTTCCTCCAACAACAACCTGACCAGATTCTGTGGCTCGAGATGGAGTTTGACCCCACAAAATAGCTGAAAAGTATCCTCCTGGTTCAGCGTCTTTTGGAATCGAAATATTAAAAGGAATAATCTTTTGCTCTTGTGGTGCCAAGGTTACTTGTTCTTGTATGTTTATCCAAGTTGCTAACCCGATTCTATCAGGAAGGAAAAAAGGTGCACCTGATTCTCCTCTGGATTCAAAATTCTCAGCAGAAGAATAAAAAGTTTTTGCTTCTCCCTGTTCATTAAAAAGTGTGAGTTCACCATGCAAAACCTGATCTGCATCACCGGACATTTCTATCCTTACAGGTGAAATAGTCAAAGCTGAAACTGGCTTGGAAGCGAGTCCTAAAATAAAAATCAAGGTAAAGCCAAAGAGAAATCTCATATCTTTTTATCTCACGATTACAATCTAAAAAGTTGCCGTGGCCGTATAAGTCAATGTTGCTGTGTAGCTTCCTGCTTCGGTTGATCCTAGGATATTAGCGATATAAGAAACGGTGAAGACTGAGCTGTTTATGCCACCAGCAGAACTAGCAATAGTTTCTCCGGTCACAAATTTGAAATTATCTGCTGTGGCATATCCCGTCGCGGCGGAGGCTAATGGCGCTGAACCTGAAACTTCCGCCCCGACATCTGGAGTAGCGTTGTTTTTGAGGTTTATGCCAAATTGTTCAGTTCCGACAGAACTCGTGGTAGCAGAAGACATGGCAGTGATAGTATTTGCTCCTGAAGTAAGAGTTGCTCCGGCGACTGTAACCACCATACCGCTAGTAGCATTTGTGGATACAGTTAAGGTGTGTGAGGTGCTGGTCACTGCCGAAGAAGATAATGTTCCCAAAGCGGCAGTAGTTGAACCCAAACTAAAAGTCAAACTCTGATCCACAGTGGAAGAAACCGCGACTTGATCGTCAGAAAGAATAGGAACAGTAATGCTTCCAGTGTCGCCAAAAGTACCTGAAATAGCTATGGCATACGGGCTGGCATTAGCGGATGGATTTGTAGAGTTGGTGCTGTTGTAAGTAATAATTGCTTTCTGAGTAGCAGCAAAAGTACCTGCGCCAACTCCATCAGTCGGTGCTGTGAGAGTAAGAACACGATTCTGTGTACCGGAAAAAGCAGCTCCCCATTCGGTAGCACTAGGGGAGGCAGCCAAGGTCTCGGTAGTTTCTGCACCGGTCGAGGAGCCATGAGTAAAAGTAACTGTTCCTATGGTCTTACTGGAAAAATTGAAGGGTGTCGTACCAGTGGAAGGAAAGGTTATGATGATAGTATCAGTGGATTCTTCCGCGCCGGTGGGTGTGGTGAATTTAATAACATGACTTGAAACGGTGGCTGCTTTTTGACTTGACATCGTGTCCGACAGTGCAGTGAGAGCCGCAGCTTGCGCGGAGCGCGTATTTATTCCGCTCATAGATACGACCAACAAGAAAACTAAAACTGCACCCAAAAAATTTTTCAATCTTTTTGTACTCATATTGTTTTTAATAATATATTTCATATCCGTTAATTATATCTTAGTTAACTTACTTATGTAAGTGATTATTATTAATGACTGTGGATAACTTTGCTCTAAATAGTTTTTTTTATTAATGATGTTATTAAAAAGAAGCGGTTACTGTGTATGTTAGTGTTGTCGTATAACTTCCAGATTCTGTGGGTGCAGCGATGTTGGAAATATAGGAAATCGTGCAGGTGGTACTATTGATAGCTACATTAGAACTTATTAATGTCTCGCCCGTTACGAATTTGAAATTATCTGCTGTGGCATATCCCGTCGCGGCAGCAGCAATCGGCACCGAACCTGAACACTCCGCACCAACATTTGGTGTTGCGTTATCTTTGGCATTAATGCCGAATTGTTCAGTCCCAACAGAACTTGTAGTAGCAGAAGATATGGCAGTGATAGTGTTTGCGCCGGAAGTCAGTGTTGTTCCGGAATAGGTTAAAACCAATCCATTAGAGGCATTAGTCGCAAGCGTTACTGTATGCGAGCCACTGGTTACAGCACTCGAAGATAATGTTCCCAAAGCGACAGAATTTGCACTTAGACTAAAGGTGAGGGTTTGAGAACCGGAAGCTGTAGTGATCTGTGGTATGACTGTGTATGTGTCTATGTTTGTAGCATCTGATTTTATTATACGCAAACAATACGCAGTGCCCGCAGTAGCACCGTTGTCTTTCAAAGAGAAATCCCATTTACCATCTTGTGCTGTAGGAATAGCTGCTACGGAATTTGTAAAATTATTTGCTTCTTCATAAGTTTGATTGACAATGGTATCAGTGCTATGTGTCGGATCTGAACCATTTGCTGTGAGTGTCGCTCCATCAGTGGGTGTGGCGTTGTCATTGTAAGCTATTACCGTAGCGCCTGTAACATCGGCATAAGTTTCTCCTGAAAAAGAAGTATCACAAGTACCAGATTGTTGCGCGAATTGAAGTTTGAAAGTATTCAGACTTGTCCTAGTACCATCGCCTCCGACATGCAGGAGCGCTCTTAATCTAAAAGCATCTCCGGCCGAGCTCAAAGTAGCGGCAGTATTTAATGCTGCAAGAGCTGAACCAACATCTGTAGAATTCGCATTAGCAAAAAGACGAAAGGATGCCTGTTCATATGTCGGTGGTACTAAATTCGCGATAGTATCACCATTCAAAACATCTGTCCCAATTTTTCCATAAAATACGAAAATTCGATCAGCGCTCACCATATTTAAATCGACATTATAAATATCTTCATTAGAGGCACTCACGGCACTTGATTCTGATCCCCAGGTAGCCATTCCATCTGTTGATTTTTTCCAGTAGACATTTTGATTAGTTACTCCTCCTCCACTACCTATAGCTGAATAGGCCACATAGACATCTTTATTATTAGTATTGAAGGCTATGCTGACAGAGCTAATACCACAACTAGCAGTAGCAGCGCAAGCACTATTTGTCACTGCATTAGTTTTTGTCGTCCATGATCCACCTGAATAAATAGCTGTACCGATATCATCATCAGTACCAAGAGTAACAACATCAGCTAAGTAAGCCAGATAAATGTCATTGGTTGTCGGGTCAATCGTTGCGCTTATTACCTGATCATACAATAGATTGTCAGTAACAGTACCGCCTATCGATGTCCAGCTTGCATCCCAGCTAGTATTGTTCCACACTTTAGAACGATTGACATCGCCACTGATATCGTGATCAATAAGAAGGATGCTACCACTAGCAAGTGGCATCAGAATATTCTGATCGTTAGCATTGTCTAATGGATTAGTACCTGTTTCTGTCCAATTTGTTGTAGTGCCACAAGTTGTAGAACATTCAACCACGATTGATTGGCCTCCATCAGCAATCGCAATATAAATTGTACCGTCTGTGCCTTTTGTAATTGTTGGATAATTTGCACCAGCGGAAAGGGTAGCTGAACCAGCAGTGTACCCAGCATTTGTACCAGCATCAATTGCAGTAGATCCTGTGAGACGAGTGTCCGATGAAGTATCAAGAGCGTTATACCAAATAGTATCAGAAGCCGTATCCATAGTAGCTATATGTATGTTAGTACCTGTATCTCCAGGTGTCCATTTGTCATACCATACAGCAATACTAAGACAATCTGTATCTGCTCCTCTATCATCGACAATGACTGCCCCCCCCCAAGTTGCTCCACCATCTGTCGTTTTACTATAAACACATTCTCCGCTTGCATCCCTATAAAATTTATAACCATTTTGATCAGAAGTAAAAACAGCTTGTGGTCCAAAATGCACATGGGAAATTTCAGTTATACTCACGGCACCATCGATGGTTACTTCGGCGGCTTCTGCTATTTTTACCCGCGTCGAAAACTCAAAAAATTGCAGCCATCCAGAAAAGATGAGTCCTGTACATACCATAAGTATAAGAAAGAATTTTCTGACTTTTATTAGTATCATTGATTAATCACATTTATTTGACAGATAACAGAAGAATCCAAAATGCCTCTTTGAGTGTAAATAATGGGTATGTTAAAGTTGCCTTTTTGTGAATTTTTTTCATTGACTATGCTTAGCTCTAAAACGGATTCGCTTGTGCCGATGTTGTGGTAATAATCATTGTTTTTTGAAAAAGTTATATTTACTCCATTGGGTAAACTACCTATCTCTGCCTCATAAGAGGCAGTAGGCATTTCCAGATCTCTTTCAAAAAGTATGTTTGCTTTGGCTGAATTTTTCTCTGAAACGTCTATGACGAATGTCTCTGCTTTACAGCTGTGCGTTGAATTTTCATTGATGAAAATATTCTTGGAAAATTTTCTAGTCGTTAAAGGTTTGGCTGGAGGATTTGTTTCATTCTCAGTAGTCCAAACTTGAGTGGATGCGCCCAACACAGCAGGGGTGCCTGCGGTGGGTCTTTCTTCATCTTCATCATCCTCTTCATCCTCTGTATTGTCTTCTTTTTTACTTTCCTCTTTATTAATTTCTTCCACCTTGATTTCTTCAGAAGCGACCGCGGATTCTTGATTTCCTTCAGGAATTTCATCTTTCTTTTCAAGTTCAGGGTTTTCTGTTGTGTTTTCGGATTTGTCTTCCTTTTTATCTTCCACGACTGATTCTGAATTTACCTCAATGATCTCAGTAGCATTATCAGCAGATTTGTTTTCGAGTTCTCCTGTTGTAAGAGTATTATTAGTCTCATCTGTTTTTATCTCTTCAGTAATATTATTCGTCTCTATTTCTTCGATTGTGAAAATTTCAGGTATGGGCGTTGATCCTTCTTGTGCAGAAGAATGATTTGGCAGTGCGAATGAATAAAAAGAGATTAAAGTTATCGCAATAAAAAAAAGTGAAGTTTTTAATAATTCTTTGAACATATGAACACACCCAATACGGATGTATAATACTTAATTATATCACATACGAATTTTGTTACAACTATTTTTGTGGATTATTGAAAGTTTTAAGAAAGTCAGAATCTTTTTATCTACCTTTTTTATGTTAAAATTCAAGAAAGTCAGAAAATATAAAAATCCGTATGATTTTATTTTGCAGAAAATTTTATAAAAAAACGAAAGCCAGTGATTTTCTATTGATTTTATTGATATGTGTTCTTTTTGCCGTTCCTTTTTTGTCCGGCGCTCAAACGATAGGGGACTTAAACGCAAAGATAAGTGAAAAAAATGCGGAAATCGCTAAACTGGAACAAGAAATAAAACAATACCAAGGCGAGATCGAGGATTTAGGCAAGCAGAAAGATTCTTTGAGTGTTTCTTTGAAACAACTGGAATTAACTAGGAAGAAGCTTGTCGCAGACACTTCGGTAACTCAAAATAAGATAGACAAGACAAATTTAAAAATAAAAGAATTAAGTTTGGAAATAAATGACAAACAAGATGTTATATTAAACAATATAAAAGCGATATCGCTAGAAATGAGGAGGATGTATGAGCTTGAAAATAACGACACTTTGGCTACCATACTTTCAGAAAATGATTTCTCTGCTATATGGAATGACATAGACAACATTGCCACAGTGAATGAAGAAATCAGAGAAAATACCTTAGACTTGAGAGAGGTAAAAGTAGAACTTGAAGATACCAGAGAAGAAACTATAGAGGCTAAAGATGATCTTGTTTCTTTAAAAAACAAACTTGTTGATCAAAGAAAAGTAGTGGATCAAAATAAATCAGAGAAAAATAAACTTTTAACTCAAACTAAAAACAGCGAAGCGAATTATCAAAAACTCTTGAAGGAACAAATAGCAAAAAAGCTTGCCTTTGAAAAGGAGCTCCGAGATTATGAGTCACAACTCAAATTCATATTTGATCCGTCTAAACTTCCATCGGCAGGAGTGTTGAGCTGGCCACTCGATGACATTTATGTTACCCAAGAATTTGGCGCGAAGACTGGTCCACACAGGACTTATGTAAAAGGGCATGGCGGGGTGGATTTTCGCGCGCGTACTCCTGCACCTGTGAAATCCATGGCAAACGGTACTGTGCTTGGGGTTGGCGATACTGATCTTGTTTGCCAAGGAGTGTCTTTGGGACGCTGGATGTTTATAGAATATGACAACGGACTTTCAAGCACTTTTGGACACTTGTCTTTAGTGAAAGTTAAAGAAGGACAAAAAGTTGCGCGAGGAGAAGTGGTGGCTTATAGCGGAGGTACAGGCAGGGTGACAGGTCCGCATTTACATGTGTCTCTTTACGCGCCAGGGGCGGCCAATGTGCAGACTATTCCAAGCATAACCTGTCCAGGACGAATCTTGAGACAACCCGTATCAGCTACCAATGGCTATCTTGACCCGATGTACTACCTGCCAGCGTATAAACAATGATCATTTTGGTTGTGGATTATTCTTTGGAATGGTAAGGGAAAAATATTCAGAAGACCCGTATTAGTTTTAAGGAAACTTTCAGGCGATTCATTTATTGGACTTCCTCTGACTTCAAGAGAAAAGACAGGTTCTTGGTTCGCTGAAATTACTTTAGAAGAACAGAAGAGATATGTGTTACTTTATCAAATCCGAATGTTTAGTTCAAATAGGTTTGAAAGCAGACTTGCTACATTAGATGATGGGGACTTTGAAAGTGTAAAAGAAAAGCTCGAGTTTTTGCTCAAGCTTTCTCCAAAATCGTCACCCCGCAAAGCGGGGCTCAGTGGGTATCCCCAAAAGTAAATTCATTGTAACATAAACTATATACACAATGCAAGCAAATCATAAAAAACAAAAAATTCTCATATTTACAACACTTTTTGTTTTAATATTTTTTCCACATCTCATAAATAAATAAGGTAAAAGGGTATAAAGATAGATATAGATTGTTGCAAAATAGGGGAGTAGAATGTTAAAATATATTCATGAGTAAAAATATTAAAAATAACCAAAAGGGGATTGTTCAATTAATAATACTTGTTATTGTGGCTTTGATAGCGCTCAAGTATTTTGGTTTGTCATTGAGTGAGGTGATTGATTGGATAAAAAACTTCTTGGATAAGATATTGACATTTTTAAAATAGTTTAAAGGCTGGCAAGCTTTTTGATTTGCGACCATTTGAAATGTTTATGGGGAGTGTAACGAAAGAGGGGAAAACTTTCTCAAGATTTTCTAAAATAACCGATCCACAGATTCTCGCCCAACTGGAAGAAATAAAAAATAAAATGTACAGCAAGATTTAATTTTCTTTGTTGGGATGTTTTTATAATAGAGAAGTTTTGTATTGATAGTTGTATAAGTATTAGCTCTAGGGAAGGGGTTATTTAAAATGCCCCTCGTGTCGCACAAGATATATTTGGTACATAGGCCTATATAAAGAAAGGGGCTATTTGCAGGAGTCAGAAAGCGCGTATCCAGCACCCTCTGCTTCTTCTTTTGTGGTAAAAAATATTTTATTTTCTTCTTTGATTGTTTTACCTCCAGAGCATCCTAGAGAATAATATTTACTTCCTCTACTCGATGCAAAGAAATTTTTGGGATTTGCCAGATTTGTATTATTAAGGCTGTTTGGGCTAATTTGCTCGTATTCATTTATAGACCCTAAAACACTAGCTTCCTTGCCTCTATATTCGATTTTAAGGCCATTTGTGGACCTTTTTGATAGTCTACCTAGCCCAAATGAACTCAAGCCCACCAAGATTATTATGATGATTGTTAAAATATCTCTTCCCCCGTCACTTTCTAAAAAATGCTTGATTTTCTCCATATAATCGTATATACTGACACTACTTGATTTCATGAGGATTCGCAAATGATTTGCAAGGTAAATTAGAAGAAAGTTAGAACTGAATTTAATATTAAAATAATAAAAATATATGGCACATAGAAAGGCCGGCGGAACCGCCAAAAACTTAAGAGATTCAAACCCAAAATACCTCGGTATCAAGCTTGCTGATGGACAAAAAGCTCAAGCAGGATCCGTAATTGTCAGACAAAGAGGCACGCCTATTGTGGCTGGTATTAATGTCTCCACTGGTAAAGACCACACTATCTTTGCACTTAAATCCGGTACAGTGAAATTTGGATCTCGACGCAAGACCTCTTTTAACGGCAAATCCGTCGTTAGGAAAACCGTGAGCGTTGTCTAGTTTGATTTTAAATTTTCTCTACAATAAGTTTAAATGAAGCTTTTTTGTTTTTTATGACGATAGGGATGTCAAACTCCCCTAGCTCTTTTATTGGTTTTTCGAGGGCGATGAACTTGTCGTCGATTTTTGCGTGATGTTCTTTTTGCATTGCTTCAGAAATTATTTTTGCATTTATTGCGGAAAATAAGTGCCCTTTCTCATCGGCTTTAGTTTTTATGGTTGTTTTTTTTTCTGCGATGTCTTTGAGGTTTTTCATCAAAAGATCATCTTGGACTTCCCTTTCTATAATAATTTCTTTTTGGCGAAATTCGAGTTCTTTGATGGCTTTTGCTGTGGCGAGAGTTGCGAGTTTTCTCGGAAAAAGAAAATTTACAGCATAGCCGTCGTTTACTTCTTTAATGTCGTGTCTTTTACCAACTCGAGGCACATCTTGTAAGAATATTACTTTCATATTTTTATTAAATTATTTTATTCCTGGCCAATTTTTCAAAAGTTCTAGAGCTTTGTCTAGAGCCTTGTCTTTTTTGTTAATTATATCTTTTTCCGTTGGGTTTATTTGATAATCTGGGACAAGTCCCTTTTCTGATATTGAATTACCATTTGGAGTAAGCCATTTTGCCACTGTGATCTTTAAGATCGTATCCGGAGTTATTTTTAATACTTCTTGCACAGAGCCTTTGCCATAGCTTTTCTCCCCTATCAGCAATGCTTTTTTGTGGTCTTGCATTGCTCCAGCGAGTATTTCAGAGGCTGAAGCGGAGCCTTCATCTATCAAGATAACAAATCTTAAATTGTTATTAAATATATTGTACCCATGACTTCGATACACTTTTTCTTTTGCTTTGTCGCCAAAATCTTCTATCAGTACAGTCTTGCCTCCTTCTAAGAAGAAACTTGCCATATCAACTGCTGCGTCTAAATATCCTCCGGGATTACCACGAAGATCTAGCAAGAGCTTGTCTGTTTTTGTTGTTGAAAATTCTTGTAATGCATTTCTGAAAAGTTCAACTGAATTTCCTGAGAAACTATAAAGCTTTATGATAAATACGCCGTCTTCGCGTAATTCTGTGTCTAGGGTGGGGATGTTTATCGTATCGCGTACAATCTTTAACTCTCTGGGCTTATTATCCCCATCCCTTACGATACTTAATTCGACTGTTGTACCAGCATCGCCTCTGATGAGTTTGGTGGCTTTTTCTATACTCATACCCGAAGTAGTAACATCATTAATTTTTATTATTTTGTCTCCAGATCGCATATCTGCCCTATAAGCAGGTGTGTTTTTTAGTGGAGCGATGACAGTTAATACTTTATCTTTAAGTCCTATTTCAATACCTATGCCACCGAAATTACCAATGATATCGTTCTCAAATATTTCCGCTTCATCTGGACTAAAAAATACGCTATAAGGATCATCAAGTGAATCCACAAGTCCAGAAACAGCACCATATATTTTTGCTTGATTGGTTGTACTTTTTGTAGGATATTTTTCATTTATAGTATTCCAAGCTTTCCAAAATATCGAAAAATCAGATTCTTTTACAAGATCTGTTTCTTTTCCAGAAATGTTTTTAACTTTATTGATTTCTGGTTCACTATTAACTCCTACAAAGATTCCTAAACCAAAAAAAATCACCAGTAACAATACCGTGACAGCAGCACTTTTTGTTTTGAAATATTCAATCATAAATTAAAAAATTAAGACGCTTCCGTTGCCTTATCTGTGTTTTCGGAAAAGTTATCAAAAGTCTTTGTCTCTTTTGTGTCCCCTTTCAATTCTTTGTATATCAAATAACTCAAGTACACAAGTCCTAAAGCCGAAACAGAAACAAGTAAGTTCTTTAAAGAACGAGGAAAGCCCAAATAAGGCAATACTGCCGTCCATACACCAAGTCCTAAGATGATTTTTATTTTGTTTACCATTAAGTATCATTATACTTTATGACCAGCAAAAAAGGCAAATTTGACAATTAGGAATAATTCTCGTTTATTTTAAATATTCAGGAGTATATATAGACATATAATCTAGCATATGACGCATAATGGAAGAAGCTCCTACCGTTCCTGATTCGGGTCCAGCTTCCATCATTATGGTAAAAGCGTATTTGGGATTTTCATAAGGGAAAAATCCAATTATCCAAGAATTTATTTTATCTTTTTTAACACCAAGCTCTGCCGTTCCCGTTTTCGCGGCAACTTTTACAGAAGGTACATTTAGTGGTAATGAAGTTCCTTCCAGAACGCCTTGTCTCATGCCTTCGTGTGCTATATCAAAGTATTTTTTATCTAAATTTATTTTAGAATTTGTTTTTTCTTTTT
Source organism: uncultured Candidatus Saccharibacteria bacterium (assembly GCA_964361705.1). GTDB lineage: Bacteria > Patescibacteriota > Minisyncoccia > Phycocordibacterales > UBA9973 > UBA9973. The sequence goes on along the minus strand of CAYIBP010000001.1, from coordinate 10,405 downwards.
CTATATCTCCTAAAATGTAGTGAGGTGTTACAAGCGTGCCGTAGTTTGCTATGGATGATATTGCGCGGACCATTTCCATTGGGGTCACCTGGAATCCATATTGGCCGATAGATGTGTGGTAAGTATTACCAAGGCTCCAAGATTCTCCTTTGAAATTTTTCGCTTTCCAAAATGGATTTGGTATTACTCCACCTTTTTCATCTGGTAAATCTATTCCTGTTTGTTGTCCTATACCGAAAATCTGCGCGTATTTTTCCAAGTTTGTAATACCGAGTCCTTTTTGGTCCTCATAACCTCCTCCTATCGCGTAAAAATATACATCACTTGATACCGCCAATGCATCTGTCATATCTACCCATCCATGCGCTTTCCAATCTTTAAATGTGGTTTTTTGGTCTGGGAAATAAGGATTTTGTATTGAAATAGAGCCAGTCGATAGAATCTTCTTGTATGGGTCTATTATTTTTTCTGCAAGCGCTCCGATAGCGAAAAATGGTTTAACAATAGATCCGGGAGTATAAAGTCCTGAAATAGTCCTATCCAAGAATACCTTGCGTTTATCATTTAAATAACTTGTGATTTTTGTTTTATCTTTACCTAAAGATAAAACCGTTGAATCATATTCTGGAAAACTAGTAGAAGCCAATATCTCACCATTTCTAACATCCATCAATATTCCGGCGCCTCCAGAGAAAGAGCTACTTTGAGCAAGGTCTTTAATCGCAGTGTATAATTCTTTTTGTATTTTTGAATCTAGAGTTGTTATAAGATCGGATCCACGTAGTGGAGGATTTACAATATTTTCAGAATGTACTTTCTTGCGTGCATCTATTTCTACTATCTTTGAACCATTTTTCCCTTTGAGCAGAGTATTGTACTCTTTTTCAAGACCATCTTTACCTATAAATTCATTTTGCCAATAATTTCCATCTTTGTCTTGCATGGGATAGCTTATATATCCTAAAACATGCGAAAAACCAGGTGATATAAAAGACCTGATAGTATCAGAAGTATCTTTGTCTTTTTCATTCCAAGCAAGCTCTACTTTGTTTTTGTCGTAGATAATACCCCTTTCGTTGAAAATAATTTGTTTTTCAAGTGTGTTGTTTTTACCTCTTTCTAAATACGCCTCCCCTTTTTCTATTTGTAAATATCCCAATCTGAATGAAAAGATAGACATAAACAACGATAAAAAAATACCCACTAACAATATGCTTTTTTTTGAGATTGGTTTTTCTATGCGCCCTTCAAATTGTTGAACATCAAAATTTTGAATATTCTTTGAATCAAGAAATATCTCATCAGGTTCTACAAAAAAATTATTGTTTTTTCTTTTCTTTTTTTGTTTCATAATTATTTCAATCAAATTTATTTTTTACTGACACAGATCTCACTAGACTCTTATATGTAATTTCTTTTTTAAATATTCTATAATCAACAAGGTAAAGAAAGAAACAATCGTAGAAATTATTAAAAAATTAAAAAAACGTTCTTCTCTTACTCCATATAATAAATCAGATATGAAGAACAAAGCCACGGCTTCCCAGTAAAAAGCAAAGTAAACCATTCCCGCCAAAGCAAGCAAAATAGAGACCCAAAAAGGCATAAAAAGCAAAGATAAAAGTATCGCGACCGAAGATAAAATACGTAGCAACATAAAGACATTATAACTATAAAGGGCTTTTTAGCAAAGATTACCCACTAGGCAAGACCTCGTGGGTAATCTTAATACACCTCCTGCTGATAGCACTTTTCACAAAACACTATCTCTGGTCTTTCTGGCCCGCCCGCATCGCTATGCGAAGCATTGCGGGCAGGCGCATAAGTTGTTTCAAATTCATTTTTGCAATCTTTGTTCATACAAGATCTATGCCAGAGTCGCATTGGATTTTTTAACATCAAACGATGTCTATACCTCTCGTCTTGATGCAGTCTAGGTAAAGGTATATTCATGCGCCTGTAAAATTCTAATTCGTAATTTGTAATCTTGTATGGCTTTTTTGTTACTTCGCATTCTATCGTTTCATTCAGAATAGAATCATCCACATCTTTTATATCGTCAGGCAAATCAGATGCTTTTATAGTGATGGTATATTGATTGTCATTTTTTTCTTTCCAAGGATAACCCATTTTTTGCGCTTCATCCTTGGTGATAGGAAAATGATCGTTGATCACTGTCTCGTTGTATCCAAAAGGTGAAAATTCAAAAGGAAAAAATTCCCCGTATTTATACATTCTGCTTTTGCTATCTATATAAGGCATTTCATCCATGTGTTTTTTTATTTTTTCAACCATTTCAAAATATTCTTCTTTTTCGTATTGCTTATTAAAAATACAATAACTTTTATTTTTTAAACCTATACAGCCAAAAAGATTATCACTCGAAGTACAGGTATCTATGTACTCTACCTCGTTTAATGCCGGTAAACCAATTATTGTAAATTTCGTGCTTGAGCTATTTTCAGAACCACCAATAGCATGTTCATACATCAAAGAAGCATTTTTACCACAGTAACAAATATCCATACAATCTTCTAATTGTAAAAGTCTGAAACCATATTTTACATTTTCTAACTCAGTCCCATTAAAGATATAGTGCGCATTATTACAATCTCTTAATTCATCACCCGTAGAATTGACCGTATTAGTCAGGCGCGCATACTTTTTAGGAAAGTTTAAAGAAAATTCTTGGAATCTTTGCCAATTCTCTTCGCATGACTTGAAGCTGCTGATATTCAACTCTTTTAGTTTTTCAAAATACTTTTCTTTTTCATATTGTTCATTCCAAATAAAATAACTTTTATTTCGCAGATTTACACAACCAAAACAGTTTGAGCAATTTACGCAATCCATAATAAAAGTAGAGTCTATACATGAAGAAGACCAGAATGAATATATGCAATTATAATTTTTTTTACCGCCAATACTTTCAAAAATCCATTCACATTGAGTAATATTTTCTGAATCTATAATGTTTTTTGAATAATCAACATTTTTTGAATAATATACGTTTTCCGAATCATAAACTATAGAATATGCCAAATACACATTTTTGACATCTTTTACCATGTTAGTGTATTCAGTATTTAAATTATTACCACTCTGAAATACAGCTTGTCTGGGAACTGTATCAAAAAGCTCCTTCCATTGAACAAAAAAAGATCTGGAGAAATCATATTCGCGTCCGTATGAGATAGGATCCCAGGCATCGCTCTTCCAACATTCTTTGCAATACACAGGAAAAATAACTTTATTGTCATCATACATAGATATGATTTTCTTCTTGCACATATCACAAGCGCGTTTGTACAAAGATCGTTCATTTCTCCAGATCAGTCTGCGCACTAGTCTGCACTGCGGACAAAAAGTGGGCGGAGGAACTTGCATCTTTTCATAAAAAGAAAAATCTTCTGGCTCTATGACAAAATCATTTTTACAATTCTGACAATTCTTTTTTTCACTAGATTGAGTTGCCATAAATATATAATCATATTATAGCAAGATTATTCTTTATTCAATGCCTCTATAGGATTCAATTTTGATGCGTTTATTGCGGGAAAGACTCCAAAGATAATTCCAGTCAGCATAGATACTGATACAGATAAAATTATTCCATACAAAGGTACGACAAAGCTCCATTCGAAATTAAAACTTTGAGCTAATTTTGCGACCAAATAAGTCAGGCCTGACCCTGCTATGATTCCCACTATTCCTCCGAGCAAGGTCAGAATCACTGCTTCTATCAAAAATTCAAACAGTATATCATTATTTCGCGCCCCCAATGCTTTTTTTAATCCTATCTCCCCTATCCTCTCTGTCACGACTACATACATGATATTCATCACTCCCACTCCTCCGACGACGAGTGAGATTAGTGCGATAGCAATTAAAAGAAATGTGACTGCATTCAAAATTGTATTGAAAGTACTAAGGTTTTGCGCCTGAGTATTTACACTAAAATCATCTTTTGATGGGTCGGTGATATCGTGGTTTCTCCTCAAGATATCTTCCACATCAAGAGCTGTTTCATCTGCTTTGTTTCCATCGTAAAGCTCTACTATGCCGTAGAACAAATAATCTATCCCTAGAAATTTTTTCTGCAAAGTTGTAAGAGGTATGAATATTTGATTATCGTCATTAGCTCCGAGTCCTCCGCGTGGTTCATATACTCCAATCACTTCAAGATTATAGTTTCCTACCCTGATCAATCTGCCCAATGGATCATTTTCACCAAAAAGATCTACTGCCACATTGTGGCCTAGTATTGCCACTTGAGCCAGTGCGCGATTTTCTTCTTGTGTGTATGGTCTGCCGGATAGGAGAGTTCCTTTGTCTATATCAAATCTAGAAGCATCTGCCCCAAAAATAAATAAATTCTTTGATGTACCTCTATAACTCACAATATCTTGTCCGATTGCCGCGCCATAAGCGTTTTTTACATTTTGAATATTTTTTATGTCCTCTATATCTCTATTTTTTAAAGTTGTTATAGGTACGGCATTGTTGCCTGCGTTATTTTCTAGGTTTGGGCTGGTGTCCGCATTTTGATTCGCATTTCTTGTTTTTGTAGAGGCTGGGATTACTGTCTCTATGGAAAGAGTATTTGAGCCAAAGAGTTCTACTTGCGCATTGATATAACTTTTAAATCCTTCGCCCGTTCCGAGTACCAAGACCACTGTGCCTATGCCTATCACTATGCCTAGCATCGTCAAGATAGTGCGACTTTTGTTGTGAGTGATGCCTCTTATTGCTTGTAATAAATATGATTTCATAAATTATTCGTACCTCAAAGCATTTATCGGATCGAGTTTTGCGGCTTTGATTGCTGGAAAAAGTCCGAAGATTATGCCGGTCAAAGTGGACACTGTCGTTGCGATAAGTATCGCTCCGACAGATATAACAAAACTCCAATCATATCCAGCGTAACGCGCGCCCACAGCTATCATATAAGATACAAAAATGCCGGAGAGTATGCCGAGTATTCCACCAACACTAGTAAGCAAGACGGCTTCTATTAAAAATTGATTGCGTATTTGTGATTTTGTGGCCCCGATTGCTTTTCTCAGTCCTATTTCGCGCGTACGCTCTGACACTGTGACCAGCATTATATTCATGATACCTATACCTCCTACGACGAGTGAAATACCAGCCATAAGCCCCAAGAACATGCGCAATCCATCAGTAATACTCGTCAAGATTTTTATCGCATCTGCTAGATCTCGAACTGAAAAGTCGTCATTGTTTATATTTGAGATGTGGTGGTTTTCTCTCAGAACTTGTTCGATATCCGCGATAGTTTTTTTTACATTTTCCGCGCTGTCGGTGCGAACCCTGATGAATTGAATATAATCAATACCCAATATTTGCCTCTGCCCTATTTTAAAAGGAATGAAAACCTGATCATCTTGATTTTGAAAAGCCACAGTGCCGAGCTTTTTTTGTACTCCGATTACTCGAAATGGGGTACTGCCCAATACGTTGTTGTTTATCTTTACTATCGCCCCGAGCTCTCCGCCATTTGGAAAGAGTTGTTCCGCGACATCGTATCCTAGCACTATCACATTCGCGCCTGCTCTGCCTTCTTCGTCAGTGAAAAATTCTCCACTTTCCATTTCTATGTTTTGTACTCGGGGGTATGATCCTTCTGTCGCGGTGAACGCTGTGTCTACGGATTCTCTGCCGGAAGTAAGGGTGATATTACCACGCACAAATGCAGATACGTCTGTAGCGTGCGGTACGCGGGTTTTATTTTTTATGAATTCTAAATCGTTTTCTATGAGTGTTTTGATTTGTACTCCAAAGACAGATGCAGGCGGACCACTCTCATCGCTTTTGCCGGGCAGTATTCCTATTATATTTGTGCCGAGTTTAGTGATTTGTCCCAATACCAAAGTCTGCGCTCCAGCTCCTAGTGATATTATGATTATGACTCCAGCGACTCCGATAATAATACCCAAAATAGTGAGGAAGCTCCTGCCTTTACGAGAAAGCAGATTTTTCACAACAGCTTTTATGTTTTTATGAAAGTAAGACATACCCTTTTAGAGTTCTTCCTCTGTTATTTCACTTGTTTTTTGATTATGATTTCTTTCATCACTCAATATGCTTCCATCTTTGATAGTGATGATTCTGCTCGCGTGCTCGGCTATATTGCGGTCGTGAGTGACTAATATGATAGTGCGTCCTTCTTTATTTAAACGAGCCAAAATATTCATCACGGTTGCTCCGCTTTTTGAATCCAAGTTTCCTGTAGGTTCATCTGCAAAAATAACCTTTGGGTCGCATACAAGTGCGCGAGCTATTGCTACTCTCTGTTTTTGTCCACCGGATATTTGATTGGAAAGAAAATGTAATCTATTTTCCAAACCCACTGCCTTGAGGGCTTCTGTGGCGAGTTGTATTTGGTTTTGGTTTTTATTTTTGTCTTGGCTATAGGTAAGCGGAAGCCTTACATTATCAAGCACGGTGGTACGAGGTAAGAGATTGAAGGATTGGAAAACGAATCCTATCCTTTCGTTTCTGATATGAGCGAGTTCATTGTCATTGAATTTTTCTATATTTTCGCCGTCAAAAAAATAACTGCCTCCCGTAGCTCGATCCAAAAATCCTATGATATGCATGAGCGTGGATTTTCCGCTTCCCGACGGACCCATTATCGCCAAAAATTCCCCACTGTCTACTTCTAAACTGATTCCGTGCAATACTTTTGTGACGACCCCGCCGTTTTCGTAGTCCTTTGTTATATTTTTAAGTTGTATTAGCATTTATTTTTTTATCAGGATTACTATTTCATCTCCTTCTTCGAGTCCTGTCAAAATCTCTGTCAATCCTAGATCAGCTTCCATGCCTGTCGTGACCTCTACTTCCTCGTATTTTTTTGTTTTTGTATTTGTGATCACACGAATCGTCTTTTTGCCGGTCTTGTCTTTAATGATTGCGCGTGAAGGCACGACTAGCGCGCCTGATTTTTCTCCTACCAGTATAGTCATGTTTGCGGTCATGCCGGGGCGAAGTGTTGGACCTTCTAAAATATCGGCGGTGATTTTATAATTTACCACTCCAGATATGATGGTAGAGGATGGATCTATTTTTAAAATATTTCCATTCCATTTTTGTTCTGCGCTAAAAGCGTCGAAAGTTATTTCGATCGGTGACCCTACTCTAATACTTGCGATATTAGCTTCGTTTATATTTGCTTCTAAATACAAATTGTTTATATCTTGAAGTACCATCACATTCTTTAGCGACTGCACGAGTTCTCCTATTTTGGTGTCTATTTTTGTGATAGTGCCATTTGCTGGCGCGCGGATTATCGTATGTTCCAAGTTGGAAGTGGCGAGTTCTAGCTGACCTTGAGCTGATAAAATGTCTGCCTTTGCTAGAGCTATCTCAGCGGGACGCGCAGAGGATTGTTTTATTGATAACTCTGCTTCCTTTTGGCTTATGAGCGCCTGCGCTGTGCCGAGCGCGCTTTCTTGTGTCTTTAAAGCAGATTCATATGCGTTTTGGTTTGTTATATAATCGCTTGCTTTTTTATTTGGAATATCTATTGTCCATTCAGTGATATTGGCGGTAGTATTTGGAAATTTTATGTAAAGGCCAGAGTCGCCGATGGGTTGAGGTGTAATGGTAGTCACAGGACTGCTACCAATCACTATGCCACTTGCGCTAAACACGGGACCGGTTCCTGTGCCGTATATTGTGATTTTGATTTGCCCCTCGATATCTTTATTATAATTACCACTTATGGTGGGTGCGGTGTAGTCGCTCATACCTCCTCCCGGCAAAGCCTCAGGTGTCGAATTCAAAAGATTTCTGTATGTATTTTTGACGAGGATTTCTTGTTGAAGTTTGGATCTGTCGTAATCTCTCTTTGCATTTTCCAGCGCAATTTTTGCCAGTTGTATTTCTTCATTTGAGGCGCCATCTAAAATCTTTTGCAGTTTTGCCTCTCCACCTGCTACTGCGCCCCTCGCAGATGTCAAAGCCGCGAGTTCGTTGCCTTGATCCAGAGTTGCAAGTATTTGCCCTCTTGATACTTTATCTCCGACTGAAACTCTGATAGAACGCACTATCCCGCTTGAGAAAAAAGACAAATTCAGATCCGTATTTGAAGTCGCCTGACCTGTGGCTAGGACTGTTTGTTTTAAATTCTGTATTTTTGCGATGTCAGTGGTGATATTTGCGCTGTTGTTTTTTGGCTTGAAAATCATTACTCCTATCAATACCAAAATAACCAATAAAGATAAGTAAAAAATCTTCTTTTTTACAGACCAAGAACGCCACCTTTCTTTGAATTTGTGTATTTTATGCATATCGAACTGGATTATAGCATATATTCCAATGATGTGTTTTTATTTTATTTTTTTGAATTGCAACACTCCTCCGCGGTCCATATATACCAGCTCTAAATCTTCAGAGGTAATTTTTATTATTTTGAAATAAAGTTGCTCTTTGCCATTTGAGAATTCCAAATAAGAAATATTTGGTTCAAGAGGAAAAGCCACTTTTATATTTTCTTTTTCCGAAAATACTCTCCATTTGTCTGTGAGCTTGAATTCTCCGCCGTAATCATCTTCCACTATGCCGTCACTTTTGAATTCTCTTGTAAATTTTGTATCGGTCACACTTTGCCATTTACCTAAAATATCTTTGCTCACAGTGAGAGCTAATTCTCCGCTGGTATTTTCAAGATTTACAGTCGCACGGTCCGAATAAAAAGATTTATAAGCAAACCACAATACTAATAGTAATGCGACACTCAAGAGAGCGTATTTTATTTTTGATTTTTCCATAGCAAGAGTATATCAGAAAATTCTTTGTAGTGATACCCACGAGGTCTTGCCTCGTGGGTTCAGGCTTCTATTGTTATAGACGGTTTTCTTTGGAGAAAACAATGGTGGCTGTCCCCTTTAACTTCTTTAACTTTTTAACTTCTAATTTATCCAAACAAATTAATTTTGTTTTTCTATATTCTTTTCTATTTCCTCCCATAATAATGGATCACTCCAAGAATTTATGTCTTCTGGATCTTTACCCTTCAAATATTCTGTCGCATCTATATTTACTCTTTTTGATTGTTCTTTCGAATTTATAACAATGAACGAAATAACCGCTAGTAAAATTAAAAATACGATACTTGGAATATATTTATATTTCATGTTTAATGATGTAATTAATTGATTAATTTATAAAAAATAAAACTACAGAAAGGCTAGGTAATAATATAGCAATGCTAATACCTAAAAAAACAATAGCATCTTTTAATTTAGAACCTCTCACCTCCCTCTTTTTGATAAAAATAGCGGTGACGATTAAAATCACACTTAAGGGAAAATCGATTAGCATTCCTGTTAAAAGAGCGAATCTGTCGTACTTAAAAGCGTCCACGGAGTCAGCTATCATGAGAAGACTAATTATTATTAGTACCAATAGAAATATGTATCGTTTTTGAATTTTGTTGTCCATAATAATTATTTCTTTAAAGAATCTGCCTTTGTGTTTACGAGAGACCATACAGAACTATTCTGCCACAAGTTTGTATGTGAACCTCTAGGAAATATTCCGGCTCTCAATCCGACTCCTATATTCTCTGCTCCACTAAATTTACGAGAATCATTGTTCCCCACAATTCCAACAGGATCTCCAATTTCAGCAGCTTTCTGCGCAAGATCGAATCTACTGTAAACATTTATGTGGTTTTCAATTTTATTTTTATTAGGTTGGTACATCAATCTATTTGGTGTTCCAAGAGTAACGAGATTATCAACTTGCTTATCAGTCATTTCGCTCGCTAAAATTCCCACATTCCCTCCATGACTGTGACCAACAATATTTAATTTCTCACCATCAGCAAACTTATGATCGTTTATCATTTTTGCCAAAGAAGTAGCAGCGCTTTGTCTTGCTTCTTGAGTATTTTTTCCTGACCAAGTAGTTTTATCATTCATAACTACTGGCGTTTCCCCAAAAGTCTTTCCAACTGAAGAAATGAAATTTTTGGCACCACCTTGAGTAGACCAAGTATTTTCATTATAAAATGTTCCTGGCACTACCACCGTCAGTAACCCACTCGGATCACTCATACTAACAGGATTCCCTCGTGCATAAAGATACGAATTCTGTTGTTGCGGATCTAAAAGATAAGATTCTGAAAGATTCCAAAATAGTGGATCCTGCGAAAGAAACATCCCAGTCTGTGAATTGTAATATCGTGCATTCAAGTAATTCAATCCCGTATCTCTGTCATACTCCTCCCCAATATATTTCCTTTGTTCAAGACCAGTCTGATTGATTGGACTTCCATAAGGATAATATTCATTGGTTTCTGTGATTTGTCCTGCTGTATCGGTGATATGAGTCGTTGAACCTAGATGATCGGTGTGGATATATGATACTTTAGCAT